>CAZKAH010000138.1:0-1534 GCA_964550715.1 uncultured Opitutaceae bacterium | reverse complement strand
CGGACAAGGCCAAGGCGGTCGGCACCGCGATGATCGTGGCGCCGGGCGGCGGGTTCCGAAACCTCATGATGTCCTACGAGGGGGTGGATATCGCCAAGCGCTTGAATGCCATGGGCGTGGACGCGTTCGTGCTGAAATACCGGTTGCGGTACAATGACCCCAGTAACCCGATCCCTGCCGTTCCCCGCATCCCGGCTCCGGCTGCGATGGCAGCCATCAATGCGCCCGGCACGGCCAATCGCCCCGCTCCGTCCCTCCCGACGACCGGGCCGCAGGCCGGGCAGGATGTCCGGGCTATGGCCGGCGCCGATGGCCAGGAGGCAATTCGCCTGATCCGCCAGGACGCCGCCGCTTACGGCGTCAGGCCTGATCGCGTCGGCATCATCGGCTTCTCGGCCGGCGGCGCGGTGGTTATGCGCACGATCAGGGGCGCGGCTGAAACCCGGCCCAATTTCGCCGCCGCCATTTACGCGGCTGAGGCCAGCGGAGAAGCTCCCCCCGCCGGCGCTCCTCCCATTTTCATCGCGGTCGCCGCCGACGACCAGTCGGAAGGATATATGAGATCGCTCGAAATGTTCGATGCCTGGCGCAGGGCCAACATTCCCGCCGAACTGCATATTTTTCAGAGCGGCCGGCACGGCTTCCGCACGCGGGGCGGCGGGGCCGACCATTTCATGGACCGTCTGGAGGAGTGGCTGAAGTTGAATGGCTACCTGACCAAGTGAGGGACGGCCATGTCCGATAAGTCCCGAATTCTGCTGGCGATCGCCGGCCTGCTTCCCGCCATGGCTTGGGCGCAAACGCCCCCGCCGGTCCCGACGGCGCTGCCTTCGGCGGCCGCCCACTATACGCTGAATCCGGGCCTGCCCACCCTATGGATCGTGGGCGCTTCCGCGGTCCGCAACGGCCACGACCTCGGGAATGACGGGCAGTGGGGATGGGGCAACCCCATCGCAGCCTTCTTCGACCGGAGCAGGATCAACGTCGTCAACTTTGCCCTCGGCGGCACCAGCACCCGCACCTATCGGGCCCTGGGGCTGTGGGACCACCTGCTCAGGGACCTGAAGCCGGGCGATTTCCTGCTCATTCAGTTTGGCAGCAATGACGCCAGCCCGGTCAACGACCTCGCCCGGGCCCGCGGCACGCTGCCGGGCAATGGCGAGGAAACGCAGGAGATCAACAACCTGCGGACCAAGCAGCACGAGGTGGTCCACACCTACGGATGGTACCTCCGCAAGTTCATCACGGAAGCGAGGGCGGGGGGGGCTGTCTGCGAAATCGTCCTTTCCCCCGACCCGAAGAATTCCTGGAAGGATGGCAAAATGGTGCGCTCGGCAAACTTTGCGGCATGGGCCCGGGCGGCCGCGGTTCAGGAAAACGCCCTCTTCGTGGATGCCGGCGAATTGATGGCGGAGCAATACGACCGCGCCGGCCAGGACGCCGTGACGCGGATCTATTTCCCGGAAAAGGAGACCGAGCACACCGACTGGGCGGGCGCCATCCTGAATGCCCGCTGCATCGTCGCGGGCATCGC
>CAZKAH010000137.1:0-1542 GCA_964550715.1 uncultured Opitutaceae bacterium | reverse complement strand
CTGGCGTGGCCGCTCTATCGCGTGCGAACGCTGGGAGCGGCGCAAGTGCCGGCCCGAGGGGGCGCCGTCCTGATTGCCAATCATCTGTCGTATGCCGACGTGGTCGTCCTCCAGCTGGCCTGCCCGCGGCCGCTGCGGTTCCTGGGCTACGAGGAGGAGGACAGCCATTGGTTTTTCAGGCTGATCTTCCGGCTGGCCGGGGTGATCCCAATTTCGGCGCGGAAACCGATCGAGGGCATGAGGCGCGCGATTGAGGCGGCGAGAGAAGGCGAGGTGGTCTGCATCTTTCCGGAGGGGCACATTTCCCGCGTCTGCCAGCTGATGGAGATCAAGGAGGGTTTTGCCGTCATCGCGCGCCGCGCGGGCGTTCCGGTGATCCCGGCGGCGATCGACGGACTTTGGGGATCGATCTTTTCATTTTCGGGCAACCGCTATCTCTGGAAACGCCCCCGGCTCCGCCGCACCGAGGTGACGGTGGCCTTCGGCCCGACAATTCCCGCGGACCAGGCGGGCGCTGAAGCGGCGCGCCGGGCCCTCCTGGAACTGGGCGCGGACGCCTTTGCCCGGCGCGAGCTGCTGCGGGGACATCTGGGCCGCGAGGTCGTCCAGGCCCTGGCGAAACACCCCGGCCGGGTCGCGCTGGTCGACCGGACCGCCGAGCGCCGGGAATTGAGCGCGGGGAAGCTGCTGGCGGCGGCGGCGGCATTGAGCCGCCGGCTGCGGGCGACGGTCGGGGACCGGCGCGTGGGCATCGTGCTTCCCCCAGGCGCGGGGGCGGCCATTGCCAACCTGGCGGTCGTGTTCGCCGGGAAAGTGCCGGTGAACCTCAACTTCACCGCCAGCCGGGCCTCGATGACCGCCAGCCTCCGCGCAGCCGGGATCCGCACGGTGCTGACCGCGGAGGCGATGCGCGCGCGGCTGGTGGATTTTCCATGGCCCGAGCGGGCGCTCGATCTTCCGGCCGAGCTGGCCGCGGCCGGGGGGAAGCGCGCCGTGCTCGGCTGGCTCGTGGCTGCCTGGATCCTTCCCGGCTCCTGGCTGGCCAGCCTGATCGGCCTGCCGCGCGAAGGGGGCGACCAGGAGGCGGCGCTCCTTTTCACCAGCGGGAGCGGGGGAGAGCCCCGCGGCGTCGTGCTCACCCACCGCAACCTCCTGGCCAACTGCGCCCAGTTCGGGATGCTTTCGGTCCTGCCCAAGAGCTGCGTCCTCCTCGGCTGCCTGCCGATCTTTCACAGCTTTGGCTTTACCGTGACCCTTTGGTATCCGCTTTTGCGCGGCAGCCGGCTGGTGACGGTGCCGAGTCCGCTCGAGACCCGCCGGCTGATCGACGCGATCCGGGAGGAACGGGTCACCGCCTTCGTGGGCGCGCCCACCTTCCTGCGACCCTTCCTGAAAAAGGCCCAGCCGGCGGAGTTGGGTTCCCTGCACGTAGTGGTCACCGGGGCGGAGAAGCTGCCCTGTGATCTCTACCGGGATTTCCGCGAGCTCTTTGGAATCGAGATCATCGAGGGCTACGGGCTTACGGAGGCCTCGCCGGTCACC
>CAZKAH010000136.1:0-1562 GCA_964550715.1 uncultured Opitutaceae bacterium | reverse complement strand
CGATTCGATGAAATCTATCGACTCGCCGAGCGTACTTCGCGTCTCATCGGTGGTTACATGAGTTATCTCCGCCGAGCCGATATCGCCGGCCACAAATTCACACCCGGTTTCACGCCTGCGAACCCAAAACCCAAAACGCAAAACTCAGGCTAAACCCGCATGCTCTCCCGCCGCATCATCCCCTGCCTTGACGTCAACGCCGGCCGCGTGGTCAAGGGCGTGCGCTTCAAGGAGCTCAGGGACGCCGGCGACCCGGTGCAGTGCGCCCGCGCCTACGATGCCCAGGGCGCCGATGAGCTTGTCTTCCTCGACATCACCGCCTCCAGCGACGGCCGCCAGATCATGCACGAGGTCGTCGCCGCGACCGCCGAGCAATGCTTCATGCCGCTCACCGTCGGCGGCGGCTTGCGGACCGTCGAGGACATCGAGGCCATGCTCAAGTCCGGCGCCGACAAGGTTTCCCTTAACACCGCCGCGATCAAGAATCCCGCCCTGATCCAGGCCGCGTCCGACCGCTTTGGCGCGCAGTGCATCGTCCTCGCCATCGACGCCAAGCGCGAGCCCGACGGCAAGTCCTGGCGCGTCTATACCCACGGCGGACGCAATCCCACGGAACTCGACGCGGTCGCCTGGGCCCGGCAGGCCGTTGAGCTTGGCGCGGGCGAGATCCTGCTCACCAGCATGGACGCCGACGGCACCCAAGCCGGCTACGATTGCGCCCTCACCCGTGCGGTCAGCGATGCCGTCGGCGTGCCAGTCATCGCCAGCGGCGGCGCCGGCAAGCTGGAGCATTTCGCCGAGGTTCTCGAGGCCGGTCACGCCAGCGCCGTGCTCGCGGCCAGTCTCTTTCACTTCGGCACGCTCACCATTCCCCAGGTGAAAACCTATCTCGCCGATCACCACGTCCCCGTCCGCACCGCCTGTTTGCCCGGCCAGTGATCCGGTCGCGGGCCCCGGCGGATCCTGTCTTTCAACCCCTTCAATCCCCATGAGTCCTATTCTCCGTCTTCGCCGTTCGGTCTCGACCCTCGCCCTCGTCACCTCGGCCTTCGCCCTTGTTTCCTGCAGCACCAGCACCGTCACTCCGCCCCCAGCCAAGATGCACACGTTCGAGGCCCGCAACCACCAGTTCCTGATCGACGGCCAGCCCACGGTGATCGTGTCCGGCGAGATGCACTTCGGACGCGTCCAGCCCGAGGACTGGGACCTCCGCATCAAGCAGGCCAAGGCGATGGGCCTGAATACGGTCTGCTTTTATCTGTTCTGGAACCAGGTCGAGACCCAGGAGGGCAAGTTCAACTTCACCGGCATGACCGATGTCCGCCGCGTGCTGAAGCTCTGCCAGGACAATGGCATGTGGGCCATCCTCCGGCCGGGTCCGTACTGCTGCGCCGAGATCGAGTACGGCGGCATCCCGTCATGGACGCTGAAGTATCCGGACGTGAAAATCCGCACCAACGATCCCAAGTACGTCGAGTGGAGCCGCAAATACCTCGCCCAGGTCTATCGCCAGGTTGGCGATCTCCAGGTCACGAAGGGCGGCCCGCTCCTCATGGTCCAGG
>CAZKAH010000135.1:0-1612 GCA_964550715.1 uncultured Opitutaceae bacterium | reverse complement strand
AGGCCGGTCTGAAGGCGGGTAGGCACGGGCTGGTCCCGGTGCCTTCTCGCATAGTTGCCCAGCTGCTGCGGAAGGCTGACCTCCCACTGGGGCACCGGCCCGACGAGCACGATCCGCGGGACCCCGGCCGCCTTGAGGTCCGCAATCGTCTGGACGACGCCGGCCCACCCCCATTCGGGCCAGTTGGCTTCCAGGATCACGCCGGCGGGCCGGTCCTGCCTGATGGAAGCAAGGATGAAGGCGTTGATGCGTGCATGTGTGGCCTGGGCGTCGCCGCCTGCCGCCGTAAAGGGCGCGAGATTCCCGGCGGTTCTCTGCACGATGTCATATTTGGCGCCGAATGCCTCCTGCAGCCCCGGATAAAGTGCGGCGGCGTGGGAATCCCCCCAAAGGTAGAGCTTCGGCTTTCGGCGGGCAGCCGGGTCCGTCGCGCTTTGGAAATAGGTCTCGTCCTCCCCGTCAGAAAGGAAATAGCCGCTCCGCTGCCCGGTCGCGGGATCGTAGCTGAGATGGGCGAGCTCCTGGATGAGGGGCGGAAAGCGCGAGGGGAAGCCGTGCCGGTAGTGGGCATAGGCCCCTAGACCGGCCACCGCGGCCATGGCGACGAGGAGGCCAGCGACTTTCCCCGCCACCCGGCCCCCGTGGCGCAGGGGCTGCTCGATGAACGCGGTGGTGAGCCAGGCGAGCGCCACCGCGGCGAGCACGAGGCCTGCCTTTAGCCAGACCGAGTCGGGATGGTCCAGGTCGAGCAGCGAAAAGGACAGCAGTGGCCAGTGCCAGAGATAGAGCGGATAGCTGATCAGGCCGACCCAGACCAGAGGGGGCAGGGAGAGCACCCGGCGATTGACCCAGGCGGATTCTCCCGCCGCCAGGAGGCACGCGGTCCCCAGGGTCGGCAGCAGCGTCCAGGCGTTGGGCAGTCCCATCCGGTCCGTGATGAACAGCATACCGGCCCCGACGAGGGCGAGGCCCGCCAGGGCGAGGAGGTTCGCCCCGCGGCCGCCGGTGAGCCCGGCGGCGCGGGTGGGCCGGCCCGTTCCAGCCCCGGTTTCCGGCTGAAGGAGGGCGGCGACGATGGCCCCGATGAGCAGCTCCCACAGCCGCATCTGCGGCAGGTAAAAGGCCGCAGCGACCGCGGCCTCGGATTTGTGCGCATTCCAAAAATAGGAGAGCCCGCCGAGGAAAACCGCGACGGGCAGGAACCTGATCCGGCAGCGGGCCACGACCCAGATCACCAGCGGCCAGACGAGGTAAAACTGCTCCTCGACGGCCAGGGACCAGAGGTGGAGCAGGGGATTCGCGGCCGAGGCCCGGTTGAAATACCCGGCTTCGCCGGCCAGGAGGAAGTTGAGGCAAAAGCCGGCGCCGCCGACGAGATCCTGGCAAAGCTTCTCGAACTCGCCGGGGAGCAGGAGGAGGAAGCCGAGGGCATAGCCGGCGAGCAGGATGAGGATGAGCCCGGGAAAGATCCGCCGCACCCGCCGGGCGTAGAAATTCATGATCACGCGGCCTCCCCGGGACCGCGGCTCGCCAAATTCCCGATAGAGAATGCCCGAAATCAGGAAGCCGGAGATGACGAAGAAGATGTCGACGCCGATGAAGCCGCCCGGGA
>CAZKAH010000134.1:0-1722 GCA_964550715.1 uncultured Opitutaceae bacterium | reverse complement strand
CGGCGAGGTCGGCCTTCGTGAAGTCGGGCCAGAGGGTGGGGGTGAAGATGAGCTCCGCGTAGGCGGCCTGCATGAGGAGGAAATTGCTGATGCGGGTCTCCCCCGAGGTGCGGATGACGAGGTCGGGATCCGGCATGTCCGCGGTGTAGAGGTAGCGCTGGAAGGTGTCCCAGGACCCGTCGTTCAGCTTCTCGGTGCCGGCGGCCACGGCCGCCGCATACGCGCGGGCGGCGTCGACGACCTCCGTCCGCGCGCCGTAGTTGAGCGCCAGGACGAGCGTGTAGTCGGTGAAATCCTTCGTTTTCTCAATCGTGTCCCGCAGCAGACGCTGGACCCCCGCCGGCAGCTCCTCGGTCCGGCCGATCGTGCGGAGGCGGACCCGGTCGCGCACGAAGGTGGCGAGCTCCTTCTTCAGGTAGAACTCCAGGAGGCCCATGAGGGCGCCCACCTCGTCGGCCGGGCGGTTCCAGTTTTCGGCCGAGAAGGCGTAAAGCGTGAGCTGCCGGACGCCCAGGTCGCGCGCCGCGAACGTGACGGTGCGCACGGTCTCGACCCCGCGGCGGTGCCCCTCGATCCGCGGCAGGCCGCGCTGCTTGGCCCAGCGGCCGTTGCCGTCCATGATGATGGCGATATGCCCTGGGACCTGGGCCCGTTCGGGCGCGGCCGGTGCGATTTTCGACGACATGGAGAGGCGCCCATTTGTGCGCCAAGTGTGCGGCTAGACAAGGGCGAACTCTGACCCTTGGGCCGGGCGAACCTCTCCGGGCCGCTTGCGGCTTCGGAATTGCTGGGCTAGGCTCGGCCCATGAGCAAACCTCTCCCCAAGGCCAAGATTGCGGCGGCGCTGGAAAACCTGCCCGGCTGGAAGCTGCGGGGCAACGCGCTGGCCAAGACTTTCCGGTTCCACAGCTTCCGGGAGGCGTTCTCCTTCATGGTCCACGCCGCCTTCGAGGCCGAGGCGATGAATCACCACCCCGACTGGTCGAACGCCTACGACAAGGTTTCGATACGGCTTAGCAGCCATGACGCCGGCTCGAAGGTGACGGCCAAGGACATCGAGCTTGCGCGCCGGATTCAGAAGTTTAGCTGGGTAGGATGAAAGTAGCGTTCATCTCGGGCACCAGTATCGTCAATTCCGACCTTTTCGCGTCCTGGGAGACGAAGACGATCGAGACGGCCCACGGGCCGGTGCGGTACAAGAGCCGGGGCGACCACGTCCTGATCAACCGGCACGGCTACGGCTTTCCGCTCCCGCCGCACTCGATCAACTACCGCGCGAACATCCGCGGGCTGGCGGACCTCGGCTTCCAGGACATCGTGTCGCTCAATTCGGTCGGCTCGCTCAAGCGGGAGCTGCCGCCCGGCACGATCGTCTCCTGCGGGGACTACGTCGGGCTCCAGCAGGGGCCGGCGACCTATTTTGACACGGAGCTCAAGGGAGGCACCCCGGGGATCGCCAACAACCTCGTCCCGCTTCTCGTGGGCAAGCTCGCCCCGGAGTTCACGATCCCTACCGGCAAGGTCTACGTCCAGATGCGGGGGCCCCGCTTCGAGACGAAGGCGGAGGTCCGGATCGTCCAGGCGTGGGGCGACGTCATCGGCATGACCGCCGCGCACGAGGCCGACCTCTGCGGGGAAATCGGGCTGAAGTACAACAGCTTCGCGATCATCGACAACTACGCCAACGGGCTGGAGGGCAGCAGCGTGGACTTCTCGGTCTTC
>CAZKAH010000133.1:0-1990 GCA_964550715.1 uncultured Opitutaceae bacterium | reverse complement strand
GCTTGCCGTTGTGCACGTTGAAGGTGTGGCCGATGAAATCGGGCGTGATGGTCGACCGGCGGGACCAGGTCTGGATGGGCTTCTTCGCACCGGACTTCACCGCCTTCTCGATTTTCTCGAGCAGGTGGTAGTCGACGAAGAAACCTTTCTTGATGGAGCGGGCCATGGTGCTACTTCTTCCGGCCGCGCGGCTTGCGGCCGTTGTGATGGACGATGATCATGCTGTTGGAGAGCTTGGAGCGCCGGCGGGTCGGGAAGCCCTTGGCGAGCTGGCCCCACGGGGAGACGAGCTGCTGGCGGCCGCCGCCGCCCTTGGACTTGCCCTGGCCGCCGCCGTTCGGGTGGTCGACCGGGTTCATCGCGACGCCGCGGACGTGCGGGCGCCGGCCCAGCCAGCGGGCGCGGCCCGCCTTGCCGAGGGACTGCTTGGAGTGGTCGCCGTTGCCGACGATGCCGATCGTGGCGCGGCACTTGGCGTGGACCACGCGCAGCTCGCCCGAGGGCATGCGGAGCTGGGCCGCGCCGTGCTCGACGCCGACGAGCTCGAGGGACGTGCCGGCCGAGCGGGCGATCTGCGCGCCGCGGCCCGGGACGAGCTCGACGGCGTGGACCTTGGTCGACGGAGGGATGAGCTCGAGCGGAAAATTATTGCCGACGAGGAAGTCGTTCGTCGTGGCCCGGTTCGAAGTCACGATGGTCGCGCCAACCAGGAGGCCGTCCGGCGCCAGGATGTAGCGCTTTTCGCCGTTGCTGTAGGCCAGCAGGGCGATGTGCGCGGTGCGGTTCGGATCGTACTCGATCGCCTGCACCTTGGCCGGCATGTCGAGGATCTCGCGCTTGAAGTCGATGATCCGGTAGCGCTGCTTGTGGCCGCCGCCGCGATGGCGCGAGGTCAGCCGCCCGTAGGCGTTGCGGCCGCCGGTGCGGTTCTTGGCCTCGGTCAGGCTCCGTTCCGGACGCTTCTTCGTCAGGAGGGACGTGACCTTGTTCAGCGAGGTGAAGCGCCCGGAGGGCGTCAGGGGACGGAAGATCTTGATGGGCATGGCGGGAGGGGGCGGGCGCGGTTCAGGCGAGCTCGATCTTGTCGCCGGCCTTGAGCGTCACGATGGCCTTCTTGTAGTCGGAGGTCACGCCGGGCTGGCCGCTGCGGCCGCGCTTGTTCTTGCCGCGGTAGTTCTGGATGTTCACGCGGCGGACCGTGACCTTGAAGACCTGCTCCACCGCCTCGGCGATCGCATGCTTGTTGGCCTTGGGGAAGACCTCGAAGGTGTACTGGCCCAGCTCGGCGGAGAGCCGGTTGGATTTTTCCGTCAGGTGGACGGTTTTGAGAATCTGGTCGGCGTTCATCCGTTTTTGTCCTCCCGGGCGCGGGACAGGATGGTCACGAGCGCCTTGCTGCTGACGATGATCTTGCGGTACTGCGCCAGGTCCCAGGGATTGAGCTGGGTGGCGTCCTGCATGAAAACGCGGCTGAGGTTGCGCGTGGCGCGCGTGGCGTCGGCGGTGAACGGGGCGTCGACCAGGAGCACGCGCCCCTTGGGGGCGATGCGGCCGACGACCGTGTTGACGACCTTCGTCTTCACCGGGCTGGCGGTGAAGCCGTCGATGACCGCGATCTCGCCGGCCGAGGCCCGCTCGAAGAGGGCGCGCCGGAAGGCGAGCGACTTCACCCGGTCGTTGATCTTCTTGGAGTAGTCGCGGGGCTTGGGCCCGAAGACGACGCCGCCGCCGCCCCACAGGGGGGAGCGGGTGGAGCCGGCGCGGGCGCGGCCCGTGCCCTTCTGCTTCCAGGGCTTCTTGCCGCCGCCGCGGACCTCGCCGCGGGTCTTGGTCGAGTGCGTGCCCTGGCGCTTGTTCGCGCGGATGGCCACGATGACCTCCTTGAGGGCCTGCCGGCCCTTGTCGCCCTCGAAGACGGGCAGCCCGGCGAAGTCTTCCTCGCGGCTCGTGGTCCCGTCGGAACTGAAAATGGTGAGTTTCATGTCGGCAG
>CAZKAH010000132.1:0-2002 GCA_964550715.1 uncultured Opitutaceae bacterium | reverse complement strand
CCGAAAGCGGCCAGCAACAGGGCGGTGGGACGGAGGGAAACGGCGGAAACGCCAGACAGGGTGGGCATGATGGGGAGGAGTTGCGGACTCGGTAAAAGGGGGAAAAGCGCGCACGGAGAAGGCGTCACAAAGGGGGTCAAAGACACCAAAACCGGACGTGCAGACCTACAGAAGGAGGATAACGGATGCCACACGGAAAAGTTGCCCCTATTTTCCCAGCAGGAACGACATGAATTTTCGTGCCTTTTCCGAGGGAAAATCAGGGGATGGAGCCGGTCAACCCCCGACGCCATGCCCCCATCGGACTTCAACCGTCGCGAATTCATCAAAGCCGCCGCCGGCGCCGCCAGCCTCGGCCTGCTCGCCCAATCCACGGCGGCGCAGTCTTCCCCCGCCCCGGCGCCCGCCCGGACGCCCATGATCGGCATTCAGCTCGGCGCTGCCTCGCTCGCCAAGGAGCCCGGGCGGGTGCTCGACGACGTCCGCCAGCGGGCCGGGGTCAACACGTTGTTTCCCTTCATTTACAGCCACGTCAGCACCTGGGCCGGCCTGCCCGCCGCGGGCTTCCGCGGGGGCAATTTCGCCGTGCCCCACATGGAGTATTACAAGGATACGAACCTGACCTATGCCGACATGCGCGCCCCCGAGTTCGGCGACGCCGACCTGCTCGCCGGCCTGATTCCGGCCGCTCGGCAGCGAGGCATGAAGACCTTCGCCTGGATTCTCGAGGACAACGTGCGCCCGCCCGTGGCGGGTTGGGAGGCCATGTATGAGATCGACTTCCACAGCCGAAGGACAAACCGCCATCCCTCCGGGCCGTGCTACAACAACCCGCTTTACCGCGGCTTTCTGCTCGGCCTCGTGGAGGACTATGTGCGGTCGTACGACATCGACGGCGTCATGTGGGCATCCGAGCGACAGGGCGGCCTGTTCAATGCCCTCGGTGCCTACCACAACGGCCAGGCGGCAAATCCCAGCCAGGCCACCTGTTTCTGCGAGTTCTGCCAGCAAAAGGGCCGGGCCCAAGGCATCGATGTCGAGCGGGCTCGCGCCGGCTTCACCGCCCTGGAGGCTTACGTGCGCGCGGGACGGGCCCACCAGCGTCCGACCGACGGCTACTTCGTCGCCTTCTGGCGCATCCTGCTCAACCACCCCGAACTCCTGGCGTGGGAAAACCTGTGGAGCCGTAGCCGCGAGGAGGTGCAGGTCGCGATCTACCGCAAGGTGAAGTCCATCAAGCCCGCCCTGCAGGTCGGCTGGCACATCTGGCACAACGCTTCGTTCAGCCCGTTTCATCGCGCCGAGGAGGATTTCGCGGTGATGACCTCCTACTCCGATTTCATCAAGCCGGTCCTCTACAGCAACTGCGCCGGCCGGCGCATGCAGCAGTTCCTCGAAAGCACGCGCGAGAATGTCTTCGGCGACCTGACCGAGCAGCAGGCGCTCGATTTCGGCTACCGGGTGCTGAACTACAACGAGGCGCCCTGGGATCGCGTCGCCGCGACCGGTTTCTCGGATGACTACGTGCGGCGTGAAACCCAGCGGACCCGCGATGCCGTGGCCGGCACGCCGACCGTCGTCTGGCCGGGAATCGACATCGACGTCCAATGGGAGGGCGTCGGCCCCTGCACTCCCGAGGGCGTGAAGCAGTCCGTCCTCGGCGCCTTCAAGGGCGGCGCCGACGGCGTGCTGCTCTCGCGCAATTACTCCGAGATGAAACCCGCGAACCTTTCAGGTGCCGGCGCGGCGCTGAAGGAACTGGGGTTGATGTAGGGGCGCACCTCGCGTGCACCCGTTCGTCCTCAACCAGTCGTTCTCGCAATCGTTCTCGTTCTCAGGTTCGGGGTCGGGCTGCAGTCGATTCGAGAACGATTACGAGAATGAGAACGAGGAACGATCTAATCCCCTCACACCTCCACCGCCACCACCTCGTGGTCGAGCACCGACGGCACCGTGACCTCCAGCCACTCGCCCGTCTGTCTCGAAGCCGGCGTGCGGTTGG
>CAZKAH010000131.1:0-2011 GCA_964550715.1 uncultured Opitutaceae bacterium | reverse complement strand
CGACGGCGTGGTGGGTCATCAGCAGCTCGGGTATGCGGTCGGTCCAGCCGAGGATCTCCGCGCGCCGGGGCCGCCCCTCGATCAGGGCGGTGAGCTCCGCGCGAAGCTTGAGGTCCCGGCCAACCGCGCAGGTCACCTCCCAGTCCGTCTCCTCAAGGAGGAGCCGGGCGGTCGCTCTCGCATGCCGGGTGCCGGAGTGGACGATGTAGAGAATCCGGGGCGCGCCTCCCGCCGCCAGGTCGGGCGGCTCCAGCGCCGCGGCGTTGTCGCCGAAGAAGGACGGCACCGGGAAGCCGTGGACATGGAGCCGGCCGGAATCGACGCCGGCGCGGCGGAGCACCTCCGCCGACTCCTCGTTGGGGAGGAACCAGCCGGTCGAGGGCGCCCGCCACCACAGCGAGTTGATGCTGATCGAATCGGTCACCACCGTAAAATGAGGCGCCGAGAACTTGCCCTGCCGCGCCAGATGATCGAGCAGCATGCCGTACATGGGATAGGTGCTGCAGACGGCCGCGGGCCGCTCGGCGGCCAGCAGCGCCTCGAGGTGGCGCAGGGCGGGGCGCATCAGCCGGACGCTCCGCGGCACCATTTCGCTTCCGTCGAGCCACGCATAGAGACGGCCCCACATTTTCGGGGCGCGGTTGATGGCGCCGAAATAGGCTTGGCGCACGAGGGCGTTCAGCCGCGGAGTCGCGAGGGCGAAGAGGTCGACGACGCGGGCCGTTCCGGGTCCGGCGGCATCGTCGATCGCCGCCGCGACGGCACGGGCCGCGGCGTTGTGCCCCTCGCCGTATCCGGCGGTGAGGACCAGTATGGGGCCGCGGGCCGCGCGCCGGATTGCCTCAGGCGGCCGCATGGGATGGGGCTGGGGGGTTGAACGGCGCGGCCGGGCCGCGCGCCTCCTGAATGACGCGCTCGAGATCCGCCTCGAAGTGGACCACGACCTTTTCCCACGCCTGGGCCTCGACGGCGGCGCGCGCATTCCTGGCCAGGCGCCGGCGGAGATCCGGATCCGAGGCGAGGCGCACGGCGGAAGCGACCAGGGAATCCGGGTTCCCGCAGGGGGCCACGAGACCGCTTTCCTCATGGCGCACGAACTGCCGCGCGGCGGCGTAGTCGAAGCCGGCGACGGCGAGACCGCTGGCCATGGCCTCCGTCAGGACGTTTCCGAAGGTTTCGGTCGTGCTCGCGTGTATGTAGATGTCGGCCGAGGCATAGTGCCGCCCGATCTCGTCCCGGGAAAAGAATCCGGCGAACACGCAGCCGGGGTTGTCGCGCCTGAGCCGGTCCCGAAGCGGGCCTTCTCCGGCGACCACGAACTTGCAGCGGGGATTGGCCGCGCGCATGGCCTCGAACGCGCGGAATACGAGGGGATAATTCTTCTCCGCGGCCAGCCTTCCGACATGGATGACCACGGGATCCGCGGGAGCGGCATCCCAGGAGGCGCGCAGCGCCTGGGAACGGCGCTCCGGCCGAAACTGCCTCGTGTCGACACCGCGGGACAGGACCCCGAGGTTGCGAAACCCGAGGCCTTCCAATTCTCCCTTGAGCTCCGCGGTGGGCACGAAGGTCCGGAGCGTCCGGTTGTGGACCCGCTTCAGCCAGGCGAGAGTCAACGGCCGCAGCCACGGGCAGCGGTAGTGGCGGACATACGCGTGGAAATTGGTGTGGAAGCTCGATGTCACCGGAAGACGGAGGCTGCGGGCCGCAGCCACTGCGGAGGCCCCGAGCGGGCCTTCCGTGACCACGTGGACCAGATCCGGGCGTTCCGCAAGCCAGCGGGCGCGAAGGAAGCGGCCGGCGGGCAGCCCAAAACGGAGCTCCGGATAGCCCGGAACAGGCAGGCCCGGCATCGCTTCCTCAGCGAACGGGGCCCGGGTGTTCGCCGCGGACCTGTCGGCCCGGGACGGCCTATAGACCGTCACCGGGTGCCCCCGCCGAGCCATTTCCCGAGCAATCACCCCGAACGTCATGGCGACGCCATTAACTTCGGGGGGAAAGGTTTCGGTCA
>CAZKAH010000130.1:0-2011 GCA_964550715.1 uncultured Opitutaceae bacterium | reverse complement strand
CGACGGCGTGGTGGGTCATCAGCAGCTCGGGTATGCGGTCGGTCCAGCCGAGGATTTCCGCGCGCCGGGGCCGCCCCTCGATCAGGGCGGTGAGTTCCGCGCGAAGCTTGAGGTCCCGGCCCACCGCGCAGGTCACCTCCCAGTCCGTCTCCTCGAGGAGGAGCCGGGCGGTCGTCCTCGCATGCCGGGTGCCGGAGTGGACGATGTAAAGAATCCGGGGCGCGCCTCCCGCCGCCAGATCGGGCGGCTCAAGCGCCGCGGCGTTGTCGCCGAAGAAGGATGGCACCGGGAAGCCATGGACATGGAGCCGGCCGGAATCGACGCCGGCGCGCCGGAGCACTTCCGCCGACTCCTCGTTGGGGAGGAACCAGCCGGTCGAGGGCGCACGCCACCACAGCGAGTTGATGCTGATCGAATCGGTCACCACCGTAAAATGAGGCGCCGAGAACTTGCCCTGCCGCGCCAGATGATCGAGCAGCATGCCGTACATGGGATAGGTGCTGCAGACGGCCGCGGGCCGCTCGGCGGCCAGCAGCGCCTCGAGGTGGCGCAGGGCGGGGCGCATCAGCCGGACGCTCCGCGGCACCATTTCGCTTCCGTCGAGCCACGCATAGAGACGGCCCCACATTTTCGGGGCGCGGTTGATGGCGCCGAAATAGGCTTGGCGCACGAGGGCGTTCAGCCGCGGAGTCGCGAGGGCGAAGAGGTCGACGACGCGGGCCGTTCCGGGGCCGGCGGCATCGTCGATCGCCGCCGCGACGGCACGGGCCGCGGCGTTGTGCCCTTCGCCGTATCCGGCGGTGAGGACCAGTATGGGACCGCGGGGCGCGCGCTGGTCTGTATCAGGCGGCCGCATGGGATGGGGCTGGGGGGTTAAACGGCGCGGCCGGCCCGCGCGTTTCCTGGATGACGCGCTCGAGATCCGCCTCGAAGTGGACCACGACCTTTTCCCAGGCCTGGGCCTCGACGGCGGCGCGCGCATTCCTGGCCAGGCGCCGGCGGAGATCCGGATCCGAGGCGAGGCGCACGGCGGAAGCGACCAGGGAATCCGGGTTCCCGCAGGGGGCCACGAGACCGCTTTCCTCATGGCGCACGAACTGCCGCGCGGCGGCGTAGTCGAAGCCGGCGACGGCGAGACCGCTGGCCATGGCCTCCGTCAGGACGTTTCCGAAGGTTTCGGTCGTGCTCGCGTGTATGTAGATGTCGGCCGAGGCATAGTGCCGCCCGATCTCGTCCCGGGAAAAGAATCCGGCGAACACGCAGCCGGGGTTGTCGCGCCTGAGCCGGTCCCGAAGCGGGCCTTCTCCGGCGACCACGAACTTGCAGCGGGGATTGGCCGCGCGCATGGCCTCGAACGCGCGGAATACGAGGGGATAATTCTTCTCCGCGGCCAGCCTTCCGACATGGATGACCACGGGATCCGCGGGAGCGGCATCCCAGGAGGCGCGCAGCGCCTGGGAACGGCGCTCCGGCCGAAACTGCCTCGTGTCGACACCGCGGGACAGGACCCCGAGGTTGCGAAACCCGAGGCCTTCCAATTCTCCCTTGAGCTCCGCGGTGGGCACGAAGGTCCGGAGCGTCCGGTTGTGGACCCGCTTCAGCCAGGCGAGAGTCAACGGCCGCAGCCACGGGCAGCGGTAGTGGCGGACATACGCGTGGAAATTGGTGTGGAAGCTCGATGTCACCGGAAGACGGAGGTTGCGGGCCGCAGCCACTGCCGAGGCCCCGAGCGGGCCTTCCGTGACCACGTGGACCAGGTCCGGGCGTTCCGCAAGCCAGCGGGCGCGAAGGAGCCGGCTGGCGGGCAGCCCGAACCGGAGCTCCGGGTAGCCTGGAACCGGCAATCCGAGCATCGCTATCTCGATAAACGGGGCCCGGGGATCGGCCGGTCGCCGGTCGCCGCGGGAGGGGCGGTAGACCGTCACCGTATGCCCCCGCCGAGCCATTTCCCGAGCGATCACCCCGAACGTCATGGCGACGCCATTAACTTCGGGGGGAAAGGTTTCGGTCA
>CAZKAH010000129.1:0-2045 GCA_964550715.1 uncultured Opitutaceae bacterium | reverse complement strand
CTCGGCTGCCACGACCGCAACGGCGACGGCCGCCCGTGGCTGGCCATCCGCAATCCCGAATGCTGCGCCAAGACCTTCCCGAATTTCTTTGAATTGCTGGAGTCGCTCCGCCGGAAATCCTCCGAGTAACGATGGCCCATTCCCCCTTCCTCATCGTCGCCATCGACGGCGGCGCGGCCGCCGGCAAGTCCTCGGCGGCCCGCGCGCTGAGCGACCGGTTCAACCTGCTGCACGCGGACACCGGCTCCTACTACCGGGCGGTCACGGCCGGGATGCTCCGCCACGGCGTAAAGGCGACGGACGTGCCGGCCGTCAAGGCGGCGCTGGCTGAGCTGAAGCTCGGGACGCGGGTCGAGGGGCGCTCCGCCCGGATGGAAATCGACGGCCAGCCGCCCGGGGACGAGATCCGCAGCGCCCCGGTCAACGAGGCGGTGTCCCACTTTTCCGCCATCCCCGAGCTGCGGGCCGCCCTGCTCGACTACCAGCGCGGGCAGGCGCAGGCCGCCCGCACGCGCGGCTTCCGCGGGCTGGTGATGGAGGGCCGGGACATCGGATCGGTGATCTTCCCGGACGCCGATTTTCGCTTCTTCCTCCACGCCGACCCGGCCGAGCGCGCCCGGCGGCGCGCGAGCGAAGGCCAGCACGACTCCGTGACCGAGCGCGACCGGATCGATTCGTCCCGCAAGACCGCCCCCCTCTCCTGCGCCGACGGCGCCATCTCGCTCGACACCACGCATCTCACGCTCGCCCAGGTGGTCGAACGCCTGGGCGCGCCGATCGCCGCCCGGCTCGGGGCCTGATCGCCTGCCATGAGCCGCGGCTATCCCCATCTCGAAATGGAGCCGGTCTACGGCGTCTGCCATGCGATCATCGAGATGATCCACGACGCCTGCTTCCGGGGCGACACCGCCGGCACCGAGAATTTCCCTCGGCACGGGGGCTACATCGTCGCCGCGAACCACGCCAGCCACCTCGACCCGCCGATCGTCGGGCTGCACCTGCCCCGCCAGGTCTGCTTCTTCGCCCGCAAGACCCTCTGGAAGCCCGGGATCGCGGCCTGGTGGCTTGACGCCGTCGGGTGCATCCCGGTGGACCGCGACGGCGGGGTCAGCCTGGAGGCGATCAAGCGGGTCCTGCAGGCGCTCAAGGACGAGAAGGTGATCATCCTGTTTCCGGAGGGCACGCGCTCGCCGGAGGGCGTCCTCCAGCCGCCCAAGCCCGGCGTGGGCCTGCTCGCCTGCCGCGCGCAGGTGCCGGTCGTGCCCGCCCGGATCTTCGGCTCGTTCGAGGCCTTTGGAAAAGGCGGCCGGCTGCGCCTGGGCACGCCCGTGTCGGTGACCTACGGGAAGCCGCTGCTGCCCTCCGACTACGATGACCAGGCCGCCGGCAAGGAGCGCTATCCGCGCGCGGCGCAGCGAATCATGGAGGCCATCGCCGAGCTGGAACCGCCGCGGGTCGCGGTGATCTGAGGCGGAGGCGCCCGGCGCCGGCCACCGGCCCTCCCGTTCGGGTTACTCCAGGCCGCACGCCCGGCGGGCCCGCTTCAGCACCACGCTCGCCACGGCGCGGGCGCGCCCGGCGCCGTCGCGGAGGATGCCCTCGACGTGGGCGGGATCGGCGGCCAGCTCGGCCCGCCGCTTCCGCGCGTCGGAGAAATAATTCCAGTAGGTCTCGAAGAGGGCCTTCTTCAGGTCGCCGTAGCCCAGCCCGCCCGCGCGCAGCCGGTTCTCGGCGTCGGCTCCCGCCGCCGGCGCCAGGACCTTGAGGAGCTGGATCGCGAGGTTCTTCTCGGCATCGGGCTTCGGCTCCTGCGGGGTCCGGCTGTCCATGACGATCCCCATGATCTTTTTCCGGAGCACCTTCTCGTCGCCGAAGAGCTCGATCGTGTTGCCGTAGCTCTTGCTCATCTTCTGCCCGTCGAGGCCGGGCACCGCCGCGGTGTCCTCCCGGATCTGCGGCTCGGGCACGACCAAGGTCTCGCCGTAGGTGACGTTGAACTTGACCGCCATGTCACGGGCCATCTCCAGGTGCTGCTTCTGGTCCCT
>CAZKAH010000128.1:0-2087 GCA_964550715.1 uncultured Opitutaceae bacterium | reverse complement strand
GCGCCGCTGGCGAACAACATGGCCTACGCCATCGCGGTCGAGCGGCTGGCGAAGCTGGAGGTCCCGGCGCGGTGCCAGGCGATCCGCGTCATCACGGCCGAGCTGGCGCGCATCTCGGCGCACCTGATGGGGCTCGGGGCCTACGGCATCGACGTCGGGGCGTGGACGGTCTTTCTCTACAGCTTCACCGAGCGCGAGAAGCTCTACCGGCTCTTCGAGGAGCTGACGGGCGCCCGCTTCACGACCAGCTACACCCGGATCGGCGGCCTGCAGCGCGACGTGCCCCCGGGCTGGACCGAAAAGGTGGACGCCTTCTGCGTGCAGTTCCTGCCGCTCCTGGAGGAGATGCTGCAGCTGCTGACCCGCAACAAGATCTTCCTCGACCGCTCCGTCGGGATCGGCGTCATCCCGAAGGAGGACGCGATCGCCTACGGGCTGACCGGGCCGAACCTCCGGGGCTCCGGCATCCCGCTGGACCTGCGCAAGGACCGGCCCTACAGCGGCTACGAGCAGTATGACTTCGACGTGGCGGTGGGCACGCAGGGCGACTGCTACGACCGGTATCTCGTGCGCGCCGAGGAGATGCGCCAGTCGGTCCGCATCATCCGGCAGGCGATCGCCAAGTTCCCCGGCGGCCCCTGGCACGCCGTGGACGCGCGGAAGATCTTCGCGCCGCCGAAGGAGAAGATCCTGACCTCGATGGAGGAGCTGATCCAGAACTTCATGCTCGTGACCGAGGGGCCGCAGATGCCGGCCGGCGAGGTCTACTTCGAGGCCGAGAATCCCAAGGGCGTCCTGGGCTTCTTCATCGTGAGCAAGGGCGGTGGGGTGCCCTGGCGCCTGAAGATCCGCTCCCCCTCCTTCTGCAATCTTTCCATCCTGCCCAAGGTCTGCGTCGGCGCCATGGTGTCCGACGTCGTCTCCATCCTGGGCTCCCTCGACTTCGTCATGGGGGAATGCGACCGATGAACCTCTCGCCCGAGACCCTCCGCCGGATCGACGAGGTCATCCCGCACTACCCGCAGAAGCGGAGCGCGGCGCTGCCGCTCCTGCACCTCGTCCAGGAGGAGCAGGGTCATATCTCCCAGGAGGCGATCGCCTGGATCGCCGCGAAGCTCGAGGTCGCCCCGATCTCGATCTACGAGCTGGTGACCTTCTATCCCATGTTCCGGCAGAAGCCGATCGGCCGCCGCCACATCAAGGTCTGCCGCACGCTCTCCTGCGCCCTGCTGGGCGGCTACAAGACCTGCGCGGAATTCGAGCGGCAGTTCGGGACGCACCCCGGGGAGACCTCGGCGGACGGCGAGGTCACGGTGGAATTCGTCGAGTGCCTGGCCAGCTGCGGGACGGCGCCGGTCGTCATGATCGACGAGGTCCTGCACGAGAAGGTCGACATCGCGCGGGCCCGGCAGCTGAGCGACCAGATCCGGGCGGAGGCGAAGAAATAACATGCCCGCCGAACGCCGCCTCATTTTCCAGCACATCGACGAGCCGGGCTACACGCCCGACCTGGCCTGCTACGTCCGGCACGGCGGCTACGAGGTCCTGAAAAAGGCCGTGCAGCGGCCGCCCCAGGAGCTGATCGACGAGGTCAAGAAGTCGGGCCTGCGCGGCCGCGGCGGCGCGGGCTTCCCTTGCGGGGTCAAGTGGGGCCTGGTCGACCGCAAGAGCGGCAAGCCGATCTACCTCGTGGTCAACGCCGACGAGTCGGAGCCCGGGACCTTCAAGGACCGCTACATCATGCACCAGGACCCCCACCAGATGATCGAGGGGATCATGATCAGCTGCTGGGCCAACAACGTGAAGCAGGCCTACATCTACATCCGCGGCGAGTTCCCGGAGGGGGCGCGGATCCTCGAGCGGGCGATCGCCGAGGCGCGGGCGGCCCATTTCTGCGGGCCGGCCATCCTCGGCACGGCCTACGGCTGCGAGATCTTCGTCCACCGCGGCGCCGGCGCCTACATCTGCGGCGAGGAGACCGGGCTGATCGAGTCGCTCGAGGGCAAGCGTCCCTACCCCCGGATCAAGCCGCCGTATTTCCCGGCGGTCCTCGGGCTCTACCAGTGCCCGACGATCGTGAACAACGT
>CAZKAH010000127.1:0-2187 GCA_964550715.1 uncultured Opitutaceae bacterium | reverse complement strand
TTCACCGAGTTCGAGCCCGGCAGCGTCTGGAACACGATGCCGCCGCACACGCACAGCCGCCGCACGGAGGTCTACCTCTACTTTGACCTGAACGACCAGGTGGTCGTGCACCTCCTCGGCGAGCCGACGGCCACCCGGCACGTCATCGTGCGCGACCGCGAGGTCGTCCTTTCCCCGGCGTGGTCGGTCCACTGCGGCGCAGGCACCGGGAGCTACCGGTTTGTCTGGGCCATGGGCGGCGACAACCAGACCTTCGCCGACATGGACGCAGTGCCGATGACCGCCCTGAAGTGAGGCATGCCCTCCTTCCTTGAGGGGAAGTTCGGCCTGGGCGGGAAAGTCGCGCTGGTCACCGGCTCGAGCCAGGGCCTGGGCCTGGCGATGGCGCGGGCGCTGGCGCAGGCGGGCGCGGACGTGATCATCAATGGCCGGCACGCGGCCAAGCTGGAGCCGATCGCGCGGGAGTTCGCGGGCCTGGGCGGGAAGGTCACCGCGATCGCGGCGGACCTCGGCCAGCGCCGGGACGTTGAGCGGCTCCTCGCCGCCGCGATCGCCTGGCAGGGACGCCTCGACATCCTTGTCAACAACGCCGGCATCACCCGACGGGCACCCGCCGTCGACGTCGCCGACGCCGACTGGGACGAGGTGCTCGGCGTGAACCTGGACGGAGTCTTCACGGCCTGCCGCGCCGCCGGCCGTCACATGCTCGCCCGCGGGTCGGGCAAGATCATCAACACCGCCTCGCTCCTCTCCTTTACCGGCGGCCTCACGGTGGCCGGGTATGCGGCGAGCAAGGGAGGCGTGGCCCAGCTCACCAAGGCCCTCTCCAATGAATGGGCGGGGAAGGGTGTGCAGGTGAACGCAATCGCGCCGGGCTACATGCGCACCGCCAACACCGCGGCGCTCCAGGACGATCCCGTCCGCGCGCAGGAGATCCTGGGCCGGATTCCCGCCGGCCGCTGGGGCGAACCGTCGGATCTCGAGGGCACAATTGTCTTTCTGGCTTCGGCCGCCTCGGACTATCTGACCGGGCAGGTCCTGGCGATCGATGGCGGCTGGTGCGGGCGATAGGGCCGCCGATCGATCCTCGCTAGTGGTTGTAAAACAGGGTTTTAGGCGGCCAGCGATGACGCGGGAGCCGCCGTGCGGCCGGTTGCTATCATCCGGGCATGCCCCTGAATTGCCTCGCGCTCCGGCTTTGGCGGCAGGGTGTCCTGCTCGGCGCTCGCTGCCTGCCGGTCGGTTCGCCCGGATTGTGCATGGCCTGCAGCGCGCTTTTCCTGGTGACCGGTTGCTGCCTGGTGCCGGAGCTGGAGTCCTGCGCCCGCGGGATTCCGCTGCTGGCTGCCGTTGGCGATGGCTGGGCGGACGGCTGGCGGTACCTGCGCTATTGCCAGGGGGCCATGACGGCGGGCGCGTGCGTGGGGGCGTGGATCTTTCAAGCGCGGTGCCTGCAGCTTTGCTTTCCCGACGCCTATGACGCGGCGGAGCCGCCGCCGCGCCGCGCCGCCCCGCCCGCAGGCAAGTCATCGTCCAGGCTCCGGGCCGCGCGGCACGGCCTCGTCCTGGGAGGCATGGCGATCGACTATGACGACCTGCGGACCTCCATCCTCGTCACCGGGGTGACCGGCTCGTCGAAAACCGCCGGTGTCCTCATGCCGGCGGTGGCACAGCTGTTCCAGACCTACCGGGAGGAGACGGAGGACGAGCTCTCGCGGAACGAGTTCCAGAAGATCGGCGCGTTCATTCCCGAGGTGAAGGGCGACCTGGTGGACGGATGCATCTACCTCGCCCACGAGGCCGGCCGCTGCGTCTCGCGGGACGTCCTCATCCTGTCGCCCTCCTGCCGGATCCCGGTCGTGCGCTACCGGGACGAGCGGGGTCGCTGCTGGTTCCTGAGCGCGCGCGGCGGCGCGGGCGGCTCGGACGCGGGTGAATTCCTGCCGCGGCTGCATTTTCCGGAGGGCCATCCCCGCGCCGGCCGGCTTGTCCCCGGGGACGTCTTCGAATCCCCGGAGGACTGGCGGGCGATCGAAGCCGCGGTCCGCGGGGTCCGGATCGAGCTCGGGGGCCGCGAGCCGCGCTTCGTCGGCTGGCGCTGGCGGGACGGGAGCCTCCTGCGGGTCAGCCACACGACGGCGCGCGACCGCGCGGAACCGAGATTGGGGACCGACGGCGCGGCGGCCT
>CAZKAH010000126.1:0-2369 GCA_964550715.1 uncultured Opitutaceae bacterium | reverse complement strand
CAGACATGAACGGACGTCTTATCGCCATCGGCGACATCCACGGTTGCCATCTCGAATTTGGCGAATTGCTCGACCGGCTTAAACCCACCAAGGACGACCGGATTATTCTCCTCGGCGACCTCGTGAACCGCGGCCCCGACAGCTGCAAGGTCATCGATCTCGCCCGGCAGTACAACTGCCTCTCACTCCTCGGCAACCACGAGCTCCGACTGCTCAATTACCGCCGTTCCAAGGACACCGCGTTTCTCAAGTCCGAGGACGAGGACACCCACGCCAAACTGCGGCCCGAAGACTGGTCCTACCTCGAGGCCATGCCGCTCACGCACTACGATGACGAGCTGAACATCGTCTTCGTCCACGGCGGTTTCCTTCCCACCGAGCCCTGGCAGCGCCAGCCGGCGAACGTGGTCACCCGCATCCAGGTGATCGACCGCGACGGCAAGCCCCGCAAGCGCGCCGACGAGCCTGACGCCCCCGCGTGGGCCGATCTCTGGAACGGCCCTCCTTACGTCGTCTACGGGCACACGCCGCGGCCCGAGATCTACAAGCTGAAGTGGTCCGTCGGCATTGACACCGCCTGCGTGTTCGGCGGCCACCTCACCGCCTACGAGCTCCCCGAGAAACGCTTCATCCAGGTGAAGGCGCGCAAGGCCTACTATCCATGAGTTCCTCCCCGCTGTCCGACGCCCTCCTGCTCTGCATCGATGTGCAGCCCGCCTTCGTCAACGCGATGGCCGACGGTGCGAGGGTCCTGCGTCGCTGTGCCTTTGCCATCGAGGCCGCCACCGGCCTCGGCCTGCCCGTCGCCTTCACCGAGCAGGTCCCGCAGAAGCTCGGCGGCACCGCGCCTGAGCTGCTCGCCCTCGTTGCCAAGCCCACCGTCTGGGGCAAGACCGCGTTCTCCGCCCTCGCCGACGATGGCATTCGCGACACCCTCCGCCGTCGCGGCGCCGCGCATCTCATCCTCTGCGGCCTCGAGAGTCCCGTCTGCATCTACCAGACCGCCCTCGCCGCGCTGGATGGCGGGATGCAGGTCACCGTCCTGACCGATGCCGTCGGCGCCCGCCGGCCCGACGACGCCCGATCCGCGCTCGCCGCTCTGGCCCGCGCGGGAGTCCACATGCTACCGGCCGAGACGGTTTTTTATTCGCTCCTCCACGACGCCGGCCATCCCTTCTTCAAGGGCTACACCCAACTGGTGAAAAAATATGGCTGATCCCGCCGCCACCCTTTCTTCCGTCCGCGATCTCAAGGCGCTGGAGAACGCCACCGGCCGGCCCTTCGCCAGCGTTCTGGTCATCAAGAAGCTGATCGCGAAGACCGCCTCCAACGGGAATCCCTTTCTCAGCGCCGAACTCGGCGACCGCGGGGGCTCCTTCTCCTGCACGCTGTTCAACGACAACCCGCTCTTCGAGCAGTTCAAGGCCGCCGGCGAGGGCGGTGTCGTGCGCGTCGAGGGCAAGATCGACTATTTCCAGGGCCGGCTTTCGCCGCGCCTCGGCAAGGCCGAGGTCCTCACCGATGACCAGCTCACCGCGCCGGGTCTCATCGACAACCTCGTCGAGACCGCGCCCGAGGATCCGGTGGCGCTCTGGACCGAATTCAACGCCTTCATCGATGGCATCAAACATGACGAGATCCGCATGACCGTGCGCGGCGTCTTCGAGGAGATCGGCGAGGCCTTCCGTTGGTCGCCCGCCGCCGTCTCGATGCACCACGCCTACCGTCACGGCCTGCTCGAGCACACCACGCACATGGCCCGGGCCTGCAAGGCGCTGCTGCCGATCTACCCGGAGGTGGACCCCGACCTTGCCATGGCCGGCGTGCTGCTGCACGACACCGGCAAGACCATCGAGTACGAGGGTTCGCTCGCCACCAAGCGCAGCCGCAAGGGCATCCTGCAGGGCCACGTCGTCCTCGGCTACCAGCTCGTCCGCAAGGCCGGCCTCAAGGCCAAGCTCGACCCCGAGCGCCTCGAGCGGCTCGAGCACATCATCCTCAGCCACCAAGGCGAACTCGAGTGGGGCGCCGCCGCCTACGCCGCCACGCCTGAGGCCGTCTTTGTCGCCAAGATCGACGATCTCGACGCCAAGATGGGCATGGTCCAGCGCGTCCTCCGCCAGGCTTCCGGCCACGAGGAATTCTCCGAGAGGCTCCCCGGGCTCAGCACGCAGCTGCTGACCAAGCCGCTGCCGGAGTAAATGCTAGGCAACGGAGCGTCCTGTTGTAGCCGGGGTCGGTGACCCCGGTCCGGCCTCGGCGAGGCCGGCTACAGCCCGGCCATATGAACGGGAATCAAGGTGACAATGCGCTTCACCCTCACCCCTCGCCCAGATACCGGATCCGCTTGTTCACGTCCGTGTTGATCG
>CAZKAH010000125.1:0-2499 GCA_964550715.1 uncultured Opitutaceae bacterium | reverse complement strand
CGGAATTCCTGCAGCGGCGTCCGGCGCCAGCGCTCAAATTCGAGCCGGGGCGCGTCGAAGATGCGGGACAGCCGCGCAAACGTGTCGGGATTCGAGTCGCGGGTCTGGTCGAAAAGTGAAATCGCCTCGCAGAAACTGGCCAACGCGGAAAAGACGGCCACTCCCACTCCCAGGCCGTAGAGTCCGCGACGGAAACCGTTTCCGCGTCCCCCCAGGGCCAGCAGGCCCAAGCCCCCCGCCAGGGCCGCATAGGGCCGAAAGTCGGCCGCGTAGCGGTAAACCGCGGAATTGAGGATCGAGAGAAACGCCAGGTTCAGCAGGCCGAAGGCGCAGACCAGCAGGAGAAACGGAGTCGCCTCCCCCCGCCCGGCCGTCCGCCGCCGGGCGAGGATCACCGCGCCGAAAAAGGCCAGCGGACAGGTGACCAGCAGGCCGAAGACCTGGTCGACGTCGAAATAGGCCCGGGCCGGCGGAAACGGCGCGGGGGCCGGCCATTCGAAAAACGGAAACCAGCCCGAGGACAGCGACCGTCCCAGGACATAGTACCAGGCATTGTAGGGCAGGTACCGGATGCTGAGGAATCCACCGTGCGACTGGTCGAACGGGACGAGTTGATAGCGGAATCCGAATTCCAGCGGACTGCCGAAGCGGATCCAGTTGAACCAGGCCAGGGCCAAAGCGACCGCGGTTAGCGGCAACAGGGCCAGCGCCGCCCGCCGCCACCTGTCCGCCCGGGGTCCGGCCCCTCGCAGGGTCTGGCAAAGGATGAACACAGCCGTCGCGGCCGCGATGCCCACCTGGTCCGGGCGGGCTCCGACGACCAGCCCGGCGTTGAGGCCGGCCAGGGCCAGCCAGGCAATGCGCCCGCGCCCGGTCCGGTGCAGGGCCAGGTAGGCGCAAAGCAACCCGGCCGCGCCGTGAAACCACGCGGCCGCGGTGACCAGCTCGTTGATGTTGGGAATTCGCGCGAGCATCAGGCCCCCGCTGGCGACGGAGCCGGCGAACACCACCGCGAAAAGGGCGATCGGACCGGCCCCGGGGTAGTACCTTCGCGCCGCATCCCGGAAAATCAGGCCCAGGGCCAGCGTCGCCCCGATGGCATAGCCGACAATGGCATCGATATCGGAAATCTGCCGGCCCGTCGCCCGCAGCACCGGCACGAGCAGCGTGGCAAAGGGGGTGATGCCAAAATAGAGGTAATAGCGCCGATGATAGAGGGAGGCGCCCGGCAACCCGACCGCGCCCTCCCGCTTGGCGGGATCGAAGGGATCCGCGAGCGCGAGCAGCTGCGCCCCGGGGGCGATCCGCAGGAAGGTCTGCCCGGCCGCCAACGCGTGGGTGTAGTCCTCCGCCACGGTATCCGGCACCTCCCCCGACATCCGACCGAACCAGACGTAAACGGCGGCCGCCGCCACCACGGCCAGGAGCAGCGCCACCTGGCGCGAGAGCCGGTGGCCCGTAGGTGCCCTGCCCGCGAAACCGGGCCCCGGCCCGGCGGGAGATGGGCTTGGATCAGCCAGAGCCCGGACCGTACGGCTCGCCCAACTCGGCTGTCAACCCTCGCAGCCGGGGCGGCCGCGCGCCCGTTTTAAAAAACTCTCGCGGCCCGCGGAATCCTGCCGAAAATGGGGGCATGGACGTACCCGTATTCCTGACCGAACTGCTGCACGCCCGCTCGCCCTCCGGCTTCGAGACGGAGGCGCAGGCGGTCTGGGACCGGCATGTGAAGCCGTCCGCCGACGAGTACCGCAACGACGCCCTGGGCAACCGCCTTGCCACGCTGAACCCCAAGGGCGACCCGGTGCTGATGCTGGCGGGGCACATGGACGAGCTGGGCCTGATGGTCACCTACGTCAACAAGGACGGGTTCCTCTATTTCGAGACGATCGGCGGGCACGACCGCACGGTCATCTCCGGGCGCCGCGTGATCATCCAGACGGCGAACGGCACGGTCAAGGGCGTGACCGGCAAGCGCGCGGTGCACCTGATGGACGAGGCCGACCGGAAGAAGGTGCCGGAGATCCACGAGATCTGGATCGATATCGGCGCCAAGTCGAAGAAGGAGGCGCTGGCCCGCGTCGCGATGGGCGATGTCGCCACCTACGACCACGAGTTCGAGTTGATCCACGGGTCGGTCGGCGCCGCCCGGGCCTTCGACGACAAGGTCGGCGCCTACATCGTCGGCGAGACCCTGATCCGGCTGGCGAAGCAGAAGAAGCTGGCCGCCAAGATCGTCTCCGTCGCCACGGTGCAGGAGGAGATCGGCGTCCGTGGCGCCACCACCTCGGCCTATCTGGCGGACCCGCACATCGCGATCGCCGTGGACGTCGGCCACGCCACCGACCATCCCGACTGCGACCAGCGGAAATACGGCGAGACCAAGCTCGGCGCCGGCCCGATCATCTGCCGCGGCCCGAACATCAATCCCAAGGTCTACGACAAGCTGATCCGCGCCGCCAAGAAGGCGAAGGTCCCCTACCAGCTCGAGGGCGCCTCGCG
>CAZKAH010000124.1:0-2511 GCA_964550715.1 uncultured Opitutaceae bacterium | reverse complement strand
ACTACCCGGCGCAGTTCATGGCCGCCATGCTCAGCTCCGAGCTCGGCAACTCCGAGAAGGTCTCCCACTTCGTCGCCGAGTGCGAGGCGATGGGCCTGAAGGTGCTCGGCCCCGACGTGAACGAATCGCGGGAGATGTTCACGCCGGTCGTCCGTCGTGTAACACCGGATGCAGTGCCCGGGGCCGGAGACAACCGGCGATCGGCCCCTGGATTGTCCGGTCCCCCGCCCCTCGCCCTTGACCCCTCGTCCTCCAGCCAAACCGGAGCCATCCGGTTTGGGCTGGCCGGCATAAAAGGCGTCGGCGAACTCGCCGCCCGGAAAATCCTCGAGGAGCGCGAGAAGAACGGCCCCTACGGCGACTTCGCCGACTTCGTGACGCGGGTCGACGGGCGGGCGATCAACAAGCGCGTGCTCGAGCACCTCGTGAAGACCGGCGCGTTCGACTTCAGCGGCGCCGCGCGCAAGCCGCTCTTCGACAGCATCGACGCCGCCCTTTCCGGCGCCGCCTCCGCCGCCCGCGACAAGGCCGCCGGCCAGCACAGCTTCCTCGACGCCCTCGCCGAGGAGCCGCTCCCCGAGCGTAATTCTGAAATCGTAAATCGCGTTTCCCGCGCTCCCGTGGATGACGATTTTTCCTCGGCCGATCGCCTCGCCTTCGAGAAGGAACTCCTCGGCTTCTACGTCTCCGGGCACCCGATGAACGTCTATGCCGGGCTGACCGACGCCATCGATACTTTCACCGTCGATGAACTCCTCCAGCAGGGCGACCGCACCGAGTTCCGGCTCTGCGGCATCGTTTCCAACATCGCCAAAAAGCTCTCGAAAAAGGACAACCGCCCCTGGGCCGCATTCACCCTCGCGACCAAGCGCGCGTCGCTCGCGTTGAACATGTTCGCCGACGCTTATGCCAGCTACGGCACCGTCCTCGCCGAAAACGCCACCGTCCTCGTCCAGGGCAACATCATCGTCGGCACCGAGGGTCCGCGCATCAACGTGAAGGAGTGCTACCACCTCGACGCCCAGGTCGGCAGCCTCGTTCGCAAGGTCACCTGGCTCCTCCACCCCGCGCATCCCGAGCTGCCCGCCTTCCTGCGCCTGCTGCGCGAGACGCTCAACCAGCAGTCCGGCGACACCCGCGTGGAACTCGCCTTCCTCTTCGAGGATCGCGTCGCGTCCATCTCCGAGGCCAGCCACGCCCTCGCCTGGCGGCTCAGCGCCCCCGTCCTGCAACGACTCCGCGCCCACCCCGCCGTCGCCGGCGTGCAGTTCGAGACCAAGCGCCTCGAGCTCAAGCAGGACCGCCGCTGGGCGAGGCGGGGCTGAACATCCGGTAGGGCGCGGACTCCGTCCGCGCCGGGAATGCCTTCGGGCTCCTTACGAAGGCGCTGCCGTCCGACGCGTCTTTCCTTATGCCCGGCGCGGACGGAGTCCCCGCCCTACCAGCCCGGTGATTTTCCGCGGCGGTCCCCGGCCCATCCATTCGCGGCTTCCCCTTTTCGTGTGTTTCGTGTGTTTCGTGGTGACCGATGCCCGACCAAGCCATGCTCAACCACGCCGCGGGCGTCCTCGCGGCCATTTCCTCCGACCAGCGCGCCGACACCGCGCTGCGTTTCTATTTTGAGGAACACCGCTACCTCCAGCCGCCCGCCAAGCGGGTCATCAGCCACACGGTCTTCGTCTATTTCCGCTGGCTGTCCTGGCTGGACGCCAAGGCCTCTCCGCAAAAACGCCTCGAGCAGGCCGTCGCCCTTCACGAGCGCTTCACCGCCGATCCCAAGTCGATCAAGCCGGAGGCCCTCGCCGTGCGCGCCGTCCCGGCCTGGCTCTGGGACGAACTCAGTTTCCCCGCCACCGCCGGCGATTCGGCGAAGGCCGATTACCTTCGTCAAATCCAGCGCGATCCCGCGCTCTGGATCCGCGCCCGTCCCGGCCAGGGTCCGGCCCTCGCGAAATCCCTCTTCGCGTGCGAGCCCACGCCCCGCTCCGCCGACGCCCTCCGCTTCACCGGCCTGCAGGACCTTTTCAAGACCGAGCAGTTCCGGACTGGCGAGTTCGAGATCCAGGATCTCGCTTCCCAGCTGGTGGGACTCGCCGCCGCACCCAAGCCGGGCGAAACCTGGTGGGACGCCTGCGCCGGCGAGGGCGGCAAGACGCTGCACCTGGCCGACCTCATGCAGAACAAGGGTGTCGTCTGGGCGACCGACCGGAACGCCCGGCGCCTGGATACCCTCAAGCGCCGCGCCGCCCGGGCGAAGCTCTTCAACTACCGCACCGACTTCTGGGACGGCGGTTCCCGGCTCCCGACCAAGACCAAATTTGATGGCATTCTCGTCGACGCCCCGTGCAGCGGCGTCGGCACCTGGCAGCGCAACCCGCACGCGCGGTGGACGACCACGCCGGACGATGTCCGCGAACTCGCCGGCATGCAGCGCGTGCTGCTGACCAACGTGTGCGGCTCACTCAAGCCCGGCGGCCGGCTCGTCTACGCGGTCTGCACGCTCACCCGGAG
>CAZKAH010000123.1:0-2619 GCA_964550715.1 uncultured Opitutaceae bacterium | reverse complement strand
TACCTCGGGAAGCTGATCGAGTACGACGACACCCGGCGCATCTTCACCACGCCCTCGAACCCCCAGACCGAGGCCTACGTTTCCGGCCGCTTCGGCTGAGCCACCCCCTCCATGACACACTACGCTGAAGAGATGACCAAGCTGAAGGACAGCCTCCTGGCGATGGCGAGCCATGCCGAGACGGCGGTGGCCCGCAGCATCCGGGCCCTGGTCGAGCGCGACGACGCGCTGGCCCGCCAGGTGCAGGAGGACGACAACGTCCTCGACCAGTTCGAGATCACGATCGACGACACCGCCATCCATCTCCTCGCCAAGGCCCCCCTGGCCACCGACCTGCGGCTGACCGCGGTGGCGATGAAGATCGCCCAGAACCTCGAGCGGGTGGGGGACTCCGCCGTCACGATCGCGCGCCGCGCGATTGACCTCGGCACCGAGCCCCAGCTCAAGCCCTACGTCGACATCCCGCGGATGGCGACCATGTCGCTGGAGATGCTGCGCGACGCGATCACGGCCTTCATCAACCGCGAGCCGGACCGGGCGCGCGCCGTCATCCCGCGCGATTCGGACGTGGACGACCTGAACCGCCAGCTGCACCGCGAGCTCTCCAGCTTCATGGTCGAGCGCCCGGCCACCATCACGCGCTGCCTGCACCTGATGGTGATTTCCAAGAGCCTGGAGCGCATCGCCGACCATGCCACCAACATCGCCGAGGAGGTGGTGTACCTTTACGAGGCGATCGACATCCGGCACACCGCCTCGAAGGTGGCGGCCGCCGACGGCGCATGAAGCCGAAGATCCTCCTCGTGGACGACGAGCCCGACGCCCTCGAGGTGCTGGGCTTCAAGCTGCGCGAGGCGGGCTTCGCCCCGATCTTCGCCCGCGACGGCGCGCGCGCCCTGGCCACCGCCCGCCAGGAGCGGCCCGACCTGATCGTCCTCGACCTGATGCTGCCGGAGGTCGACGGCCTCGAGGTCTGCAAGATCCTCCGGCGAGACCCGGCGACCGCGGCGATCCCGATCCTGATGCTGACGGCGCGGGCCGCGGAGATGGACCGGGTCCTCGGCCTGGAGCTGGGGGCGGACGACTACGTGACCAAGCCCTTCAGCCCGCGCGAGCTGGTCCTGCGCATCCGCAAGCTCCTGCAGCGGATGCAGGCGGCCGACGAGCCCACCGCGCAGCTCAAGCTGGGCGAGATCGAGATCGACGTGCCCCGCCACCAGGTGCAGGTCAGCGGGCGCCGGCTGACCCTGACCGCCACCGAGTTCCGCCTGCTGGAGATCCTCGCCCGCCGGCGGGGCCGCGTGCAGTCCCGCGACCGGCTGCTGCAGGACGTCTGGGGCTATGAGAACCCGATCGACAGCCGGACCGTGGACACGCACATGCGCCGCCTGCGGGAGAAGCTGGGCGGGGCCGCCGAGCAGCTTGAAACCGTTCGCGGGGTCGGCTATCGCTTTGCGGTGGAATGACCTTCCTGGCGGTTCTCCTGGCGCTGCTGCTCGCGCTGCTTGTCGTGGCCGCGCTCGCCTGGGCGCGGGAGCGGAGCCTGCGCCAGGCCGCCGAGGGCCGGCACCGCGGCGAACTGGCGGAGTGGGACCGGCGCGGCACCGTGGAAATCGCCGAGCAGGCGGAGCGGAGCGCGGCGCTCTTCGACCGGATGGTCGAAGGGGTGATCGTGACCAACGCGGCCGGCCGGATCCGCATGGCCAACCGGGCCGCGAAGGCCTTCTTCGGCTTTGACGCCCCCTCGGTCGGCCGCACCCTCCTCGAGGCGACGCGGCGGCACGAGATCGCCGACGTGGCCGCCCGGCTCGACCGGGTCGCCGAGGTCCTCGGCCATGAGCTGCGGCTCGAGGGCGCGGGCTCGAACCGCTTCCTGCAGGTCAACGCGCTGGCGCTCCGCGACGCGGGCGGCGGGCGCGACGGCGCGCTCCTGGTCTTCCATGACGTCACCCGGCTGCGGCAGCTCGAGGCCATGCGCCAGGAGTTCGTGGCGAACGTCAGCCACGAGCTGCGCACGCCCCTCTCCCTGATCAAGAGCGCGGCCGAGACCATGCTCGACAGCGGCCAGGACGACCCGGCCATGCGGGTGCGCTTCCTGGAGATCATCGACCGCCATGCCAACCGGCTGACGCGGCTGATCGACGACCTCCTCCTGCTCTCGACCCTCGACTCGGGCCACGTGCGGCTCGAGCTGCAGACGCTGTCGCTGCGGGCCGCGGTGCAGGAGGTGGCGGAGGATTTTTCGGGCCGGGCCCGCGACCGCCGCACGGTCATCGAGAATGCGATCCTGGGGGATTTGCTCGTCCGGGCCGATCCCGACCGGCTCCGCCAAGTCCTGGCTAACCTGGTCGACAATGCGATCAAGTACGGGCGGGACGACGGCCGCGTCGTCCTCGACGCCGCCGCGGGCGAGGAGGGACGGGTGGAGGTCCGCGTGAGCGACAACGGCCCCGGGCTGCCGGCCGAGGCGCAGCCGCGGATCTTCGAACGGTTCTACCGGGTGGACAAGGCCCGCTCGCGCGAGCAGGGCGGGACGGGGCTCGGCCTCGCCATCGTCAAGCACGTGGTCCAGGCCCACGGCGGCGAGGTCCGGGTGGAGAGCCGGCCCGGCGCGGGCAC
>CAZKAH010000122.1:0-2726 GCA_964550715.1 uncultured Opitutaceae bacterium | reverse complement strand
GCGTGGCGATCGCGTTGACCTGCGTCCTGGGCGGGATCCTGCTGGCGCTGGTCACGAACGTGGCCGTCAGCGTGTACGTCACGTCGCTGAGCTTCGTGCTCTACCTCGGGTCGCGGTTCCTCGCCGGCCCGACGCTCCTCGGCCGCGAGCAGCGCCGGCCGGATCAGCCGAGGGCGTCGCTGCCGGGCTGAGCGCTTTCCCGCCGGTCGCGCCTCGCAGGCCACGCCGCGGGGCGAACGCGCCTGGCTAGCTCGCCGAACCTGGATCGGCGGGATCCGCCGTGAGGTCGAGGCGCATCAAGTGGTCCTCGTCGTTGGTCCGGACGATCCGGAAGCCCTCGCGCAGGTAGAGCCGCTGGGCAGGATTGGCGATCTCGACGGCAAGCGACAGCTCCCGGAGGCCGCTGGCGCGAGCTTCCGCGGCGATCGCCCGGAGCAGGGACGCGCCGATGCCCCGGCCGCGCCATTCGCGACGGACCCCGATCGAGACCTCGGGAACCTCCTCCGAGATGAAGCCATAGCCGGGTGCGTCATCCGGGTAGAGCCGGCGCCAGGCTGCGCCGACCGGGGCGCCGTCATCCTCGGCCACGAAACCAACGTCACCGGGGCGACCCCAGCCTTGGATGTAGCGGCGCATGTGGTCGTCGTTCAACCAGGCCTCGGGCGGTCGCTTGGGCAGGGTCTCGTCCCACTCGGCCGCGACCAGGAGCATGGCTTCGATGAACGGGAGGTCCCCGATGACCGCACGCCGGAGGGTGGTGCTCATGACCGTTGAAGTCTGGGGCACGAGCCACCCGTCGTGCGGGACGTCGCCACGACCTGCGCTTTGCCAAATTCCGCCCGGAGCCGCGGTATGGCCAGAACCCGACCCGATCCGACCACTTGCCACACTCTCGGATGCCGAGCTGAGCGTGGCCGGCCGCGGAGGATCTGGTTCCGCGCCCGATTCCGCGGCGAATCCCACCCTAGCGCGGCTCCTGTCGGAATCTGACGACAAGCTGCTCCGGTCCAGTTTTCAATAGCCGCATCGATGTCACGCCCGGCAGGACAAACCCGGCTTTTCAGCCCTGGGCTGGCGGCCCGAGCACGGAGCTCATCCAATTTCATCCCGCGCCACGCTCAGCCGAGCATAAGTAGGACGCTGCTCGGGGCCGCGGTGCCGCCGAGGGCGCCCCGGAGGGGTCGAGAACCTCGTTTTGTCACGCCACATGGGACATCGGCAACGGCGCGGGGCCAGCACCGCAGACCCGGGTCGGCCAGCCACCGGGTCCCGCGCCGGGCACGAGCCGAAGCCACAGCCTCAGGGCCGGAGCGCGACCTCGAGCTCGTCGGACGTGGGCATCCCTTCGCGGGCGCCGACACGGGTCGTGGCCAGGCCGCCGGCGGCCACGGCCCGCCGGACCGCCACGTCGAGGGCGTCCCCCGCCGCCAGTGACGCCGCCAGGGCACCGTTGAACGCGTCGCCGGCGCCGGTCGTATCGGCGGCCTGGACGGCGAGCGCCGGCACCGTCGACTCCGCCCCCTCGCGCGGCACCATGAGAGCGCCGACGGGACCGCGGGTCACGATCACGGCCTCGCGCACGGTTAGGGATCGGGCCGCCTCGACCAGGCTCCCCGCAGAACCGGAGCCTGCCAGCCGGCGCAGCTCACCCTCGTTCGGGGTGAGGATGTCGACGAATTCCAGCCACGATGCCTCGATCCCGTCGGCCGGGGCCGGGTTGAAGATCGTCCGGGCACCGGCGGCCCGCGCCAGGCGCAACGCCGCAGAAACGGTCCCCGGCGCAAGCTCGTTCGAGACGAGTACGACGTCGCCGGCCAGCGACCCGAGGCCCGAGAGTTCGCGCTCGATCGACTCGGGCGTGAACGCGGCATTCGCCCCGGACGCGACCGAGATCACGTTCTCGCCTCCGTCATCGACCAGGATCAGGGCGATCCCGGTCGCGTTGCGCGGATCGGTGATCAGGCTGCTGGTGTCGACGTGGGCCTTGACCAGCGCCGCCTGCGCCTCGAGCCCGAACGAATCGGCGCCGACGGCGCCAAGGAACCGGACCGACGCCCCCAGCCGCGCAGCCGACACGGCCTGGTTGCCGCCCTTGCCGCCCGGGTGCTGCTCGAAGGTGCCGCCGGTGACAGTCTCGCCCGGAGATGGCAGGCGCGCGGAGCGCACCACCAGGTCAACGTTGACGCTGCCGATAACGATGACCCGGCCGCTCATCAGAGCGCGACGACACTCATCGGTCGGTTCCGCCGTTCACGCGATCTACCGCTCACGCGATCCCCCGCCCTACGAGCCGGTGATGAACTCGCCGCCGTCGACCCCGATCGTCTCGCCGTTGATGAAGTCGGTGCCGGCGCCGCTCAGGGCGACGATCGCGTTGGCGACATCCTCCGGCGTCGTCATCCGGCCGGACGGGTTCCGCCGGGTGGCGGCGTCGATGATCATGTCGTGCTCGGGGATCTTCATCAACGCCGGCGTCTTGGTCACCCCGGCCCGGATCGTGTTGACCGTGATCCCGTCGCCCCGCCGGGCGAGCTCCATCGCCAGCTGCCGGACATGCGATTCGAGGGCCGCCTTGGCCGAGGAGACGACGCCGTAACTCGGGACGACCCGGCTCGAGCCCTCCGAGGTCATGGCGTAAATCTTCGAGCCCTGCTCAAGAAAGCCGGCGCGATAGAGGTCCTGGACCCAGTAGACGAGGCTGTTGGCCATCACGTCCTGGGTCATCT
>CAZKAH010000121.1:0-2818 GCA_964550715.1 uncultured Opitutaceae bacterium | reverse complement strand
TGCGAGGCGTTCGTCATGGCCGGCAGCTCGTCGGAATACGGCCGCAACTGCGCCGGCCCGGCGGAGGCGGATCCGGTTGAACCGAATAGCGACTACGCCGTGTCCAAGGCCGCGTGCTCATCGCTTCTCCAGTTCTACGGCAAATATGACTCGTTTCCGTGCTCCCACCTTCGGCTCTATTCGGTCTACGGCCCCTGGGAGGAAAGGGACCGGCTCATTCCCCGCCTCGTCACCCTCGGCCTGCAGGGCCAGCTGATCCCGTTCGTGGCCGGTGAGATCACCCGCGATTTCGTCTATGTGGACGACTGTACCCGCGCGTTCGTCCGGGCTGCGCTGGTCGCCTGCCGGAGCCGGCCCGGCTCCATCTACAATATCGCCACCGGGACCAAGACCTCGCTGGCCGAGGTGGCGGCCCTCGCGCGCGAACGGATGCAGCTGCGGGACGAGCCGCGCTTCGGGGCGATGGCGAACCGCAAGTGGGACCTCGCCAATTGGTATGGCAACCCCGCCAAGGCCCGGGCCGAGCTGGACTGGGAGGCCCGGGTTTCATTCCCGGCCGGCCTGGATCTCACGATCGCCTGGGAGCGGCAGGCAGCCGGGGCGGTCCGCTTCAATCATAGCCCCCTGCGCCGGCAGAAGATTTCCGCCGTCGTGGCCTGCTACAAGGACGACCTCGCCATCCCGCTCATGTATGAGCGCCTGAAGGGCGTGTTCACCCGGATCGGCTCGGACTACGAGATCATCTTCGTCAACGACAACAGCCCCGCGGGCGACGAGGAAGCCATCCGGCGGATCTGCGCCGGAGACGGCAACGTGCTGGGCATCTCCCATTCGCGGAATTTCGGCTCGCAGGGCGCCTTCACGAGCGGGCTGGAGCTCGCCACGGGCGATGCCGCCGTGCTGCTGGACGGGGACCTGCAGGATCCGCCGGAACTCATCGAGGCCTTCGTCGAGAAGTGGGAGCAGGGCTTCGACATCGTGTACGGCGTTCGCGTCAAGAGGGAGGCAGCCTGGCACATGCAGGTGATGTACAAGCTCTTCTACCGTCTGTTCAAGAACCTCTCGGACGTCCAGATGCCGCGGGACGCAGGCGATTTCTCCCTCATGAACCGCAAGGCGGTCGACCAGATGCTGCGCTTCCCCGAGCGGGACGCGTTCCTGCGGGGCCTGCGGGCCTGGATCGGCTTCCGGCAGACGGGCGTCGAGTACGTGCGCCCCGAGCGCCCCTTCGGCAAGAGCACCAACAACCTGCTGAAAAACCTCTGGTGGGCCAAGAAGGCTATCTTCTCGTTCAGCCTGAAGCCCCTGTACTACATCCAGGCGATCGGTCTCGCGATCTTCGGCCTGAGCGCGCTGCTGACGCTGTTTTACCTCCTGACCTACTTCTTCCGGCCGGAGGGCCGCGTCCCCGGCATCACCACCATCATCCTGCTGATCCTGGGCGTCGGCGGCATCCAGATCTTTTCCCTCAGCATCATCGGGGACTACATCGGCAAGATCCTGGAGGAGGCGAAGGGCCGGCCGAAGTTCATCCGCTCCCGGCTGCTGGTCGGGACCGAGGTCGTCAACTCGCCGCGGGAAATCAACCGGATCGCCGCCGAGCGCCATTCGCTGAGGCGCAGCAGTCCGTCATGACGAGCCTGGTCGACGAGCAGGGATTCAACCAGGGGTACGCCCTGACCCGGGCCCAGCAGCGGCGGCTCGGCCGAAGGACCGAGGCCATGCTGGCCGCCATGGGCGCGCCGTTCCCGCAGCCTGTTCAGATCCTGGAGCTCGGCTGCGGCACGGGCGAGGTGGCCCTCCAGCTGGCCCAGGCGCCGAACACGGAGGTTCTCGGGCTCGATCGGTCCGCCCGCTTCATCCGGCAGGCGGCCGCCACCCATGGCGCGCCCAACCTCCGCTTCACGACCGCGGACATCGTTGCCGACCTGCCGGACTATCCGGACGAATCCTACGACTTCATCGTGGGCAACGGGGTCTTGCATCACGTCCAGGGGGATTTCGACCGCGTGCTGCCCAATCTCAAGCGGATGCTCAAGCCCGGCGGCAAGCTGGTCTTCTGGGAGCCGAACTATCTCAATCCCTTCATCTACCTCATATTCACCTTTGGCTGGCTGCGGCGGATGGCCCAGCTCGAACCCGGCGAAATGGCCTTCTCGCCCCGGGATATCAAGCGGCGCCTGGGCGCCCTCGGCATGGCCCGCACGACCGTGCAAACCCGGGACTTTCTGCTGCCCAATACCCCTGGCTGGCTGATCGGCACAGCAATCTCGCTTGGGCATGGGCTGGAGCGGGTCCCCGTAGTCCGGGCCTGGGCACAGTCGCTCTTCCTCGTGTCGGTCAAATAGCCCGCCCATGACCAAGAATCAGACCCGCTCCGAGGAAAAGCCCTTCGACCGGGATTCCGCCCTCAACGGCGGCTTTCTTTATACCACAAATGCGCCGCTGAGCAGCCAGATCGCCAACCAGCGCCTTTCCCTGGCAAGCCGCGACATCAGGGCCCGGGAAATCCTGGACATCGGCTGCGGGGACGGAACCTACACGGTCGAGCTCCTGGCCAAGGATCCCCCGCCCGTGCGCGTGGTGGGCCTCGATCCCGCCCGCGAGGCCCTCAAGGTGGCCGCCGGCAGGAGCGGTGACTCCCGCCTCTCATTCCTGGTTGGATCCGCCTACGAACTCCCGTTTTCGGACCGCTCCTTCGACTGCGCGTACCTGCGGGGAGTGCTGCACCACATGCAGACCCCCGAGATCGCCGTGCGGGAAGCCCTGCGCGTCGCCCGGGAAATCGTCATCATCGAGCCCAATGGCTACAACCCCG
>CAZKAH010000120.1:0-2893 GCA_964550715.1 uncultured Opitutaceae bacterium | reverse complement strand
ATTCCATGAAAAAGCTTCTCTTCAGCGCCCTGTGCAGCCTCGCCCTCGCGGGCGCCGCCCAGGCGCAAATGCAGATCAACGGCGCCGGCGCGACGTTTCCCCAGCCGATCTACACGAAATGGTTCTCCGAGTACTCCAAGGTGGATCCCTCGGTCCAGTTCAACTACCAGGGCATCGGGTCCGGCGGCGGACAGAAGCAGATCCTCGCGGAGACGGTTGATTTCGGCGCCTCGGACGGACCGATGTCCGACGAGAATCTCGCCAAGGCTCCCCGCAAGCTCTGGCACATCCCGACGGTGGCCGGCGCGGTCGTGATCAGCTACAACATCCCCGGCAACCCGCCGGCGCTCAAACTCGATGGTCCGACCCTCGCCGACATCTTCCTTGGGAATATCACGAAGTGGAACGACAAGGCGATCGCGGCCCAGAATGCGGGAGTCAGCCTGCCTGACCAGGAGATCGTGGTTGTCCACCGTTCCGACGGCAGCGGCACGAGCTTCATCTTCACGGACTACCTCAGCAGCGTGAGCGCCGCCTGGAAGTCCGGGGTGGGCAAGGCAAACTCCGTCAGCTGGCCCGTGGGCTTCGGCGCCAAGGGCAACCCCGGCGTCGCCGGCCAGATCAAGCAGTCGCCCGGAGCGATCGGCTATGTCGAGCTCGCCTACGCGAAGCAGAACCACCTGCCCTACGCCGATATGAAGAATGCGGCCGGCAACTACATCACGCCGACGATCGCCTCGGTCACGGCGGCCCTCGCCACCGCGGTCATCCCGGACGACTTCCGCTTCTCGATGGTCAATGCCCCGGGCGACCAGGCCTATCCGATCGCGGGCACCACTTGGCTGCTTGTCTATGAGCAGCAGAAGGATGCGGCCAAGGGTGCGAAACTCGTCGACTTCCTCAAATGGGCTTACACCGAAGGCGAAAAGATGGCCTCCGACCTCGATTACGCGCCCCTGCCGGACAGCCTCCAGCAGCGCGCACTCGCCCGGGTCGCCAGCATCAAGTTCTGATTTGTTGCTTCCAGATCCTTTAAAGGGATATTAACAATCACGGAGGGCGGGATCGGCCCGCCCTCCGTTGTTTTCAGCATGACGACCGCACCAACGACCGCGCCCGTCGCGATGTCGCACTCCAGCTCGCGACTGCCCGATGGCGCGTTCAAGTGGCTCGCCTGCGGAGCCGCGCTCACGATCGGGCTCCTGATCGTTCTCGTCGGCTGGCAGCTCTACACTGGCTCGCAGCAGGCCATCGCGAAGTTCGGGCCGGGTTTCTTGGTCAGCACGAAATGGAATCCGGTGACGGACGACCTGGGGGCGCTGCCGTTCATATTCGGCACGCTCGTCTCGTCCCTGATCGCGCTCCTGATCGCCGTCCCGCTGGGCGTCGCGACCGCGCTGTTCCTGACGGACCTGGCCCCCCAGGCGTTGCGGCAGCCGATCGTCATGGTGATCGAGATGCTCGCGGCCGTTCCCAGCGTCATTTTCGGACTCTGGGGCATTTTCCTCCTCATTCCCTGGCTCAGGGACCATTTTTTTGTGTGGCTCAAGGCGACCCTCGGCTTCCTGCCGCTTTTTCAGGGTCCCATTTACGGCGTCAGCATGCTCGCGGGTGGCATCATCGTCGCGATCATGATCCTGCCGATCATCACGTCGATTTCCCGCGAGATCCTGCGCTCGGTTCCGGGCCTCCAGCGCGAGGCGGCCTACGCCCTCGGGGCAACCCGCTGGGAGGTCACGCGGATCGCGGTTCTCAGCTACGCGCGCCGCGGGCTCTTCGGCGCGGCCATCCTCGGCCTGGGCCGCGCCCTCGGCGAGACGATGGCGGTCACCATGGTCATCGGGAATCGGCCTGAGATCAGCGCCTCGCTGTTCGCCCCCGGATACACGCTTGCGAGCGTGATCGCGAACGAGTTTGCGGAGGCGACGAGCGACCTTTACCTGAGCGCGCTCTTCGAACTCGGCCTTGTCCTGCTTGCCGTGACCATCATCGTGAACGTGATCGCCCAGCTCATGCTGCGGACCCTCGGCGGCAGCGGAAAAGTCCAGTAAGCCCGCCATGGACCCGAACAAAGCCAGGACGATTTCGCTGCAGCCGAGCGCGGCCCAGCAGCACTGGCGCAACCTCAAGAGCCGGGGCGTCACGGTGCTCCTCTGCCTCTGCGCGGTCGCGGTGATGGCGCCCCTGTTCCTGGTCGTATACTTCCTAATCTCAAACGGCGCCGGGGCGCTCGACTGGAATTTCTTCACGCAGATCCCAAAGCCCACGGGCGAGGTCGGCGGGGGCATGGCCAATGCGATCGTCGGCACCTTTGAGCTCCTGGGAATGGCGGCCGTGGTCGGCGTGCCGATCGGCATCATGGGCGGGATCTATCTCGCCGAATACGGCTCGGAGTGGGCAAACTCCTGGATCCGGTTCGCGGCCGATGTGCTGAACGGCGTTCCGTCGATCGTGTGGGGCATGGTCATCTGGATCATGATCGTGAAGCCCTTCAAGACCTTCTCGGCCTACGCGGGCGGGGTGGCGCTGGGTCTCATGATGATACCGCTCGTCATCCGCACGACCGAGGAGGTTCTCGTCCTCGTTCCGCAGAGCTACCGCGAGGCCGCGCTGGCCCTCGGGATCGCGCGCTGGAAGGTGATCACCGTCATCGTGATCAAGACCGCGCTCAAGGGGATCGTGACCGGCGTCCTGATCGCGCTTGCCCGCGTGGCCGGCGAGACCGCTCCGCTCCTTTTCACGGCCTTGGGCAACAACGGCTGGAACCACAGCCTGAAGGAGCCGATCGCGGCCCTCCCGCTTCAGATCTTCAACTACGCGATATCCCCCTATGACGACTGGCACCGCCAGGCCTGGGCCGGCGCGATTGTCCTCATGGCCCTGATCCTCGGCC
>CAZKAH010000119.1:0-2923 GCA_964550715.1 uncultured Opitutaceae bacterium | reverse complement strand
CCCTCGCCCGCCTGCGCGGCACCGCCGACCTCGCCCTCCAGGCCCAGGCCGATCCGGCGGCGGCGCGCGAGGCGCTGGCCGATTGCCTGGAGGAATCCGAGCGCGTGCTCCTCCTCCTTGAGACGCTGCTCGACGTCTCGGCCGCCGAGACGGGCGTCCTGCCGCTGCGCCGCGCCAGCGTGGACCTGCGCACCGTCCTGGCCGGCGCCGCGAGCCTCTACCGCGAGGTCGCGGAGGAAAGGAACCTGCGGGTCGAGGTGGAAGCCCCCGATCCGGTCCTCGTCGAGGCCGACGCCCTCCGGCTGGGCCAGGCCGTGGCCAATCTCCTCGACAACGCGCTCAAGTACACGCCCGCCGGCGGCCGGGTCACGCTGGCGGCCCGGAATGACGGCACCCAGGGGGTGATCGAGGTGAGCGACAGCGGGCCCGGCGTGCCCGCGGCCGAACGGGAAAAGATCTGGCGCCGCCTCTACCGCGGCGACGCCAGCCGCTCGCTGCGCGGCTTCGGGCTCGGCCTGAGCGTGGTGAAGGCGATCGTCGAGGCCCACCACGGCCTCGTCACGGTGGAGGATGCCCCCGGCGGCGGGGCACGCTTCACCGTGCGGCTTCCGCTCGGGCCCGAGACCGCGGCCCGGATGGCAAAGGGATAGAGCCCGTTCTAGGGCGCCGGGGCGCGGCTGAGTTCCGCGATGGTCTCGCCCACGGGCTCCCGCTGCCGCAGGGCGATCCCGTCCCCGAATCCCGGCGCAATGCCCGAAAAGCCGACGCTGTTGCGTCCCACCTCGACGGTCGAGGGGGCAGCCTCGGGGGTTTCCTGCGTGAGCAGGAGGACCGAATGCCCATCGAGCCCGACTCTCACCGACCGCTTGAGCTCCTGGCGCCGATCCGGGGTGAGCGCCTCGGGCCAGAGCAGGCTTTCGAGCGGGGGCAACAGGCTTCCGAGAACAATCCGGACCTCATGCGGCCGCGAAGGATCGAGGGGCACGACGGGGCCGAGCGCGGCTGCGCGGCCATTTTCGCTCAGCCCGACCCGGGCCGAGTCGCGCGTCGGGCGCTCCAGGAACACCACGGCTCCGTGGTTGGAATAGCCTGCCGCCAACAACGGCACCCGGGCGCCCACGGGCACCGCCGCTAGGTTGACGTCGAGCTGCAGCGCCCCGTATGCCGTGCGCTGGTTGCGTTCCGGCGAGGGCTCGGTGGAAAGCGGCACCGCACCCCGGGCCAGGATCGCGCCGGTAAAGCGCCGGCCGAAGGCCTGGTCGTCCGGGCTCTCCCCCCAATAAAAAAGGCCCTTGGTGTCGTGGAATTCCGCCCAGCCATCCAGGACGGGCCGTCCGTCGACCTTCACCACCACCGTGCGCCGCAGCTCCGCGATTTCGCCGGGCGCGAGGTTGTCGAGCAGGGGGTGCCCGGCGGGCGGAACCATGCTCCCATAGAAGATCTCCAGCTGGTGGGGCTGGCTGTAATCGAGCGCGATCGGGGCGGAAACCGGGCCTCCGTGACCCATCGATTCAAATCCCACCTGCAGCAGCCCGGGGCCCGCATAGTAGGCGTAGAGAAAATCCTGCAGGGTGTATTCACCGGTGACGAGCAGCGGCTCGACCTTGCCGAATTTGTCCGTCGGCAGCCGCAGGGTGACTACAGGGACCTCGGGCTGGCGGTGCAGCAGCGCCCCGGCCCGGAAGACGGGCCCGTTGAAGCGGCGGCCCAGCTGCGCGAACTCCTGCGGCTGGAAGGTCCGGAAGACGTCCAGCAGCGCAAACTGCGCAAAGAACATCACGAGGCAGGAGCCGGCGACCAGGACCGCGGTCGCCGCCCGGGCCCAGGTCCGCCGGGGCCCGGCCAGGAGCGGCGAGCCGAAGATCGCCAGGAGCGTCCAGCCGAGGACGACCAGCAACCCAGGCACCACGTCGATCTGGTAGCGGAAGGACCCGTTGATCAGGCCGAGCAGCGCCACCAGGTTCAGCAGCGAAATCCCGGCTGCCAGGACCGCAAGCGCGCCGAGACGGCCCATCCGGCGCAGGGCCCACGGGGCGGCCGCCAGCAGCGCAAGGACGGGCGTCGTGGCCAGCGATCCATAGAGAAACTCGGTGCGACCGTAGTCCTTCAGGGCGCTGATCGGGCCGGCGCGTTCCCCGAGAAAAAATGGGAAATAGCCGCCCAGGCGCCAGGGGCGTAGGAAATACTGGCGGAGATTGAAGGGAAAGTTGCGCCAGGCCCAGACCACGACCTTGGACCGGTCCAGCTCGTTGATCTGGTAGCTGAATCCGAATTCCAGGGGGTTGCCGAAGCGGGACCAGTTGAAGGCGGCCACCCCCCCGCCGATGACCGCGAGCGGGAGCAGGCCGGCCCAAAGCCATTGGCGGCGGGTGAACACGGTTGAAAATCGCCGGGTGGTGAGCGCCCCCACCCAGGCCAGGAAGAAAACGGAGGCCGGGGCGTACGTGGCCCGGCTGCCCACCGCCAGTCCCATGGAGACCGCGGCCGCAAGGAGCCAGCATCCGCGCCCGCGTTCCGCGTGCAGCGCTCGGAAGGCGCAGAAGAGCGCCAGGGCCAGGTGAAACCAGGCACCCGCGATTACCAGCTCATAGATCATGGGCCGGCGCACGGCCAGTTCGACCGGACTCGCCACGCCCAGGACGAGCAGGGCCGCGATCGTGGCAAACCGCCCGGTGCCGGGAAAATACCGGCGGCGCGCGGCCAAGATCGTGGCCGAGGCCAGGAGAAAGCCCCCGGAGGCGTACAGCATCACCGCCAGCGGCTCGGCGAGATGGTGCCCCGTGAGCAGGAACCAGGGCACCAGCAGGGTGATGAAGGGCGTTATGCCAAAATAAACGTAGTAATGGCCCCCGTAGAGCGAGGTGTCCAAGGCGCTGATCCCCGCATTGGCCCGGGGATCATAGGGATCCGGCAGGGCGAGGAG
>CAZKAH010000118.1:0-3068 GCA_964550715.1 uncultured Opitutaceae bacterium | reverse complement strand
GGGTTGACCTTGAAGCCGGCGGGATCGACGCGGAATATCTCGAGGCCGGCCTTGCCCTGGAGTTCGTTGTCGAAGCGCTTTTCCAGGCCATCCCGGCCGATGAATCCCTTCAGCTTGAAGGTGCGCAGGTCCTCGCTGTCGACGTCCTCCGCATCCACGTCCGGGTCCACGCCCACATAGCCGAGCACGTGGGAGGCGGCGGAATCGTACGGATACTTGCGCGCGCTCGCGGCGAACACCTGGAGCGGCGAACTGACGGGCAGGTGCTCGGTCAGCTCGGCAAATTCGCTGGGGTCGAGGTCGTTGATCAGGGGATAGGGGAGCAGCCGCTGGCGCTGGAAATGGAGCTTCAGCGCCGTGGGATCCACCCGGAGGTCCCGCCCGAGGATGGCGTTCACCTGGTCGAGGTACTTCTGCACCACGGTGGTGCGGGCGATCTGCTCCATGTCGTCCGAGGTCGGGAGGTCGCCGTCCCCGTGGTCGCGGAAATTCGTCCGGATGCGGATGAACGCAAGGCGGAACTCCGGCTGCAGCTGCGCCATGTCGATGGCCACGGTGAAGATCGCCCGGTTGGTCACGAGCGGGACGCCGTTCCGGTCGTAGATCGTGCCGCGGGGCCCGGGCATGACCAGGCGCCGCTCGTTCTGCTGGCGCTCCTGCCCGAAGTAGGCGCCGCCGTTGAACAGCTGCTGCTTCGCGAGGTCGGCCAAGAGCAGGAGCAGCAGGCCGCCGATCAGGAAATACAGGTAGACGATCCGCGGATCGTAGCCCTTGTGCGAATGGACCAGCCGGCCGGACCGGTCGACGGGATCGGGTTCGTGGGCGGGCATGGGTGGGTCGGCGGGCCGGTCAGCGCCAGACCGGCGCGGGCTGCGCCCACGCGACCGCGCGGGCCTGCAGCGCGAAGAACCACGGCGCGATCAGGGCGAGGAAGACCTGGGAGCAGGCCAGGTCGGCGAAGAGCCGGAGCCAGCTGGCGGCGGGCGAGGGGGAGCGGTCGATCTCGAGAAAGGACAGGGCCAGAAAGAGCGCCAGGTTGGCGAAGAGCGCAATCACCACCCGGCCCGCCACCTCGTCGTGGGGCAGCCGGTCGCGCAGGTTGAAGAGGACGGCGTGGGCGCTGGCGAAGAGCAGGGCGTGGGTGCCGAAGGGGATGAGGGCGTTCGCGTCGCAGAGGCAGCCGGCCAGGAAGGACACGGCCATGCCGGACCGGAGCGGGAGGGCCAGCGCGGCATGGGCGACGAGGAGCCCGCCGACGAAGAGGTAGACGTGCGAGGCGGCCAGGGAGTGGTTCGCCTGCGCCACCAGGGCCCAGAGGAGGACGACGGTGAGAAAACTGGCGAGGGCCGGGCGCATCAGGACGGCGGCGGCGTGACGGGCGTCTGCTCCGCCGGCAGCGGCCCGGGCACGAGCACGGTGACCTCGGTCAGGTCCGACAGCCGCGGGTCGAGCTGCACGATGCCGGTGTTGAAGAGGCCGTCGTTGCTTGTCTCCACCTTGACGAGCTGGCCGATGGTCAGCCCGGGAGGAAATTCGCCGCCCAGGCCGGACGTGACGACCCGGTGCGGCGCCGAGGCCTGGGCGAAGACATCGAGCGGCAGGAACTCAACCTGGCCGCGGGGCTGCCCGAAGCTCGGATTGTCCCCGCCGGCGTAGCTGATCGGCCGGGTGTCGCCCTCGATCACCGCCGCCAGCCGCACGCCCGGATTGCTGATCAGCTCGACCACGGAGGCGTAGGCGCCCACCTCCGCGATCCGGCCGACGACGCCGCCCCCGAAGACGACCGGGGCCCCGACGGGGATCCCGTAGTTGCGGCCCTTGCGGATGACGAGGCGCTGCCACCAGCCCGACGCCAGGTCGCGCTCGGCCACCCGGGCGACCTCGAGGCGGTAGCCGGGGACGGGCGGCAGGCGCAGCATCGGCTCCAGCCGCCCAAGCTCCGCCGCCAGCTGGACGTTGCGCTGCACGATCAGGTCATAGGAGGCGTTGACCCGGGCCAGGTCGCGGCCCGCCTCGATCAGCTGCCCCCTGCTGTGGGCGCGCAGCGACCAGTACTCCTGGAGGTCCCGGACGTAGGAGGCGCCGGCCACGATGGGCGCGGTGAACTCGAAGAAGGTCGCCCGCGCCAGGCTCTTGACCGCGGTCGGCAGGACCAGCCAGAGCGCGAGGACCACGCCGAGGGTGGCAAAGGGCCGGGCCTGGTCGAAGCGTTGCGAGGGCACGGCGGCCGGTCCCCACGTCCCGTCAGACGTTCTGCATCAGCCAGGACAGGTCGTTGAGGACGGCGCCCGTGCCGTTGGCCACGGCGGAAAGCGGGTCGTTGGCGACGATCACCGGCAGGCCGGTCTTCTCGCTCAGCAGGCGGTCGATCCCGCGGATCATCGCGCCGCCGCCCGCCATGACGAAGCCGCGGTCGACCAGGTCGGCGGAGAGCTCAGGGGGGCAGCGCTCCAGCGTGGTGCGCACGGCATCGACGATCGCGGCGATGGTGTCGGCGAGGGCCTCGCGGATCTCCTGGGAGGTGATGTGGATCGTCTTCGGCAGGCCGGCGACGGAGTCGCGGCCCTTCACCTCCATCGTGAGCTCCTCGTCGAGCGGGAAGGCCGAGCCGACGCGGATCTTGATCTCCTCCGCCGTGCGCTCGCCGACCAGCAGGTTGTAGGCCCGCTTCATGTAGTTGATGATGGCGGTGTCCAGCTCGTCGCCGGCCACGCGGATCGACTTGGAAAAGACGATGCCGTTGAGGGAGATGATCGCGATCTCCGTCGTGCCGCCGCCGATGTCGACGATCATGTTGGCGGCCGGCTCGTCGATCGGCAGCCCGACGCCGATCGCGGCGGCCATCGGCTCCGGGATCGTGATGACCTTGCGCGCGCCCGCGTGCGTGGCGGAGTCCATCACCGCGCGCTTCTCGACGGCGGTGATGCCCGAGGGGATGGCGATGACGACCCGGGGCGGCGCGCGGAAGCTCTGGCTGGCCTTCTGGATGAAGTAGCGGAGCATCGCCTCCGTGACGTCGAAGTCGGCGATGACGCCGTCCTTCATCGGGCGGATGGCGGTGATGTTGC
>CAZKAH010000117.1:0-3106 GCA_964550715.1 uncultured Opitutaceae bacterium | reverse complement strand
AAGGCGCTCCTGCGCATGGCGGTGGTCTGGAACATCCCGATCGCCTGCGACCGCTCCTCCGCCGATTTCATCATCTCCTCGCCGCTGATGGACTCGTCCTACGAGCGCCTGGTCCCGGACTATTCGGAATATCGCAACCGGCGGGTCGACGGCCAGGCGCCCGAGCCCGCCGCGCCCGCGCGGAAGTGACGGGGGTCAGGCGGGCGGCCGCGTGACCCGGCCCAGCGCCGCGTTCACCTCCTCCGGGCGGACGGGCTTGGTGACATATTCGTTCATCCCCGCCAGCAGGCAGCGCTGCCGGTCCTCCGCCGTCGCCGAAGCCGTCAGGGCGATGATCGGCGTGCCCGGATCGAGCCCGGGCACCCGGCCCGCCCGGATCCGGCGCGCGGTCTCGTAGCCGTCGAGCACCGGCATCTGGCAGTCCATCAGGATGGCGTCGTAATGGTGGTGCCGCAGGCGTTCCAGCGCGAGTTCGCCGTTCCCGACGACGTCCACCAAGTGCCCCAGCTTGGCCAGCTGCATCCGGGTCACGAGCTGGTTGGAGGCATTGTCCTCGGCCACCAGCAGGCGCAGGCCGGCGGGGACGGGGCTCCCACCGGGGTCGGGCGCGGCGGCGGCCTCCGGCGCCAGCGAAACGGGGAGCTCGAGGTCGAACCAGAAGGTCGAGCCGCGGCCGGCCTCGCTCTCGAACCCGATCTCGCCGCCCATGAGGACGACCAGCTGGCGGCAGATGGCCAGGCCCAGTCCCGTGCCCCCGAAGCGCCGGGTGGTCGAGGCGTCGACCTGGGTGAACGCCTCGAAGAGCCGGCCGTGCTCCTTGGTCGGGATCCCGATGCCGGTGTCGCGCACCGTCACGCGGAAGGCCCGCCGCGAGGGGTTCTCGCGGCGGCAGGTCACGGCGACAGCCACGGAGCCGGAGTCGGTGAACTTGATCGCGTTGCCCACCAGGTTGACGATCACCTGCCGGATCCGGCCGGCGTCGCCGTGCAGCGGCACCGCGAGCCTCGGATCGAATTCACAGCTCAGCGCCAGGCGCTTGGCCTGCGCCTGCGGGGCGAGGAGTGCGAGGGCGCCGTCGATCACCTCGCGCAGCTCGAACGCCACCGGCGTCAGCCGGAGCTTCCCGGCCTCGATCTTGGAGACGTCGAGGATGTCGTTGATGATGTAGAGCAGGCTTTCGGCGCTGCTCCGGATCACGCGGCCCATCTCGCGCTGCTCCGGATCCAGCGGGGTGTCCATCAGGAGGCCGGACATGCCGATGATCCCGTTCATCGGCGTGCGGATCTCGTGGCTCATCGTGGCCATGAACTCGGACTTGAACCGCGACGCCTCGACCGCCTCGTCCCGGGCCCGGGCGAGGTCCTCCTCCAGGCGCTTGCGCTCGGTGATGTCCTCGACCTGGGAGACGAAGTGCAGGGGCGCGCCGGCCGCGTCGCGGACCAGCGAGGCCGTCAGGCGGATCCACACCACCCGGCCCTCGCGGTGGAGGTACCGCTTCTCCATCTGGTAGAACCGGCGCCGGCCGTCGATCAGCTCCTGCACGTGCGAGAGGTCGGTGGCCAGGTCGTCGGGATGGGTGATGTCCTGGAAGTTCGTCCGCAGCAGCTCCGCCTCCGGGTAGCCGACGATCTCACAGATCGCCCGGTTGACCCGCAGCCAGGAGCCGTCGATCCCGACCAGCGCCATGCCGGTGCCCGCAAAATCGAAGGCGTTTCGAAAGCGCTCCTCGCTGACCGCCAGCTCGGCCACCCGCTGGCCCAGGAGGTCGTTGACCCGGATCAGGTCCCCCTCGGCCGCGCGGCGCGCCGCCGAGGAGCGCCGGGCTATGCCCATGGCCGCTCCCATCAGCGCCAGGGCCACGAGGTTGCCCAGGACGGCCACCGTCCGCGCGTTGCGCTCCACCGTCGTCCGCACCTTCGTGCGCTCGGCCAGGAGGCGGGTCTCCTCGGCCTTCATGACGTCGGCCATGTTGACCAGCGCGCTCGTGACGGCGGTGGGCTGTTCGGCCACGACCCGGGCGGCCGCCTCGCGCCCGCCCGTCTGCCGGGCCTGCAGGACCGCGTCGGCCAGCTGGAATTTCTGCTGGGCCAGGCCCTGCAGGGTCTGGGCGCGGGCCAGCTGGAGCGGGCTTTCGGCGAAGAGGAGCTTCAGCGCCTGGATCTGGCGGTTGACCTCGGCCCGATGAAAGTCATCCCGGACCCGGAAGGAGTCGATGCCCGTCAGCGCGAAGGCCCGGTCGGAGGATTCCATCCGCGCCACCTCCGAGACCAAGTAGTCGATGTTGCCCCGGGTCTCGTAGGTGTGCGTGACCGAGCGGTTGGCCTCGATCAGTTCCGCGTTGCTCTGGATCAGGCCCAGGGCGATCGAGATCAGCATCCCGAGCGCCGCGGCCAGGAGCGGGAGCGACGTCAGTCCCCGGTCGGCCGTACGGGTCCGCCGGAGGACGGCCACGCCCAGCAGTCCCAGGCTGATCCCGGTCGGCAGCGCCATGCCGCGAAAGCCGCCCCCGAGCGAGAGCAGGACCAGCTCCGAGATATAGGTCATCAGCGGAAGCAGGGAAAACGCGAGCACCAGGCCGCCGATCACCGGATGCAGCCACTGCCGGAGCCATCCGGTCGCAGGCAGGGCCAGCGAAACGCCGACCAGCAGGAGAGCGACCGCCGTGTTGGGGCCCATCCGCCCCGGCAGGCTCAGGTCGGGGGAGTAATGGTGCTTCCAGAGGAGTTCGTCGATCCCCAGCGAACGGCCCGAGAGCGTCTGCACCAGCGCGAGGACGCAGAACGCGGCGACCACCGCGCCGAGCAATCCGGCCGCGCGGCCGAATCCCGCCGCCAGGGCGAGGTAGCCGCACCCGCAGAGCAGCAGGCAGAAGGCGGTGTTCATCACCGTCGGCGACCCGCCCGGCAGCAGCGTCACGAGGATCGTCGCATGGGAGATCCAGCCGACCACCACCATCGAGGCGAGGACGACAACCGCCCCTCCCAGCAGCCGCAGCCACCGGACCTCTGACAATTGCGCGGGGGGTACTTCAGACACGGGTGTGCCTGAGTATCGACCCCGTGGCGATCCACCTCAAGCAATCTCTCCCGGAGACCCGGTCGGGAGG
>CAZKAH010000116.1:0-3137 GCA_964550715.1 uncultured Opitutaceae bacterium | reverse complement strand
CTGGACGACGCGGCCAGGCAGCCGGCCGACCTCGTCAACCGGTTCTTCCTCCGCGGGGCGGACCTCGCCGCCCCCCGGGATCCCTATAACCCGCCCGAGCAGGAAAAGGCCTATCCCGAGCCGTCGATGTTCGGGGTGCTTCCCGCCTGGGGCCTGTACATCCGCCACGCCAAGGACCTCGCCTTCCGCGACGTCAAATTCAGCCTGGAGAAGGACGATAGGCGGCCCGTCATCGTGCTCGACGACGTCGCCGGCGCCGAATTCAAGAACGTGAAGATGCCGCGCGCCGGCGGCGCGCCCAGCTTCGTCCTGCGCCAGGTGACCGACTTCTCCGTGGGAGATTCGTCCAGCATTCCGGATCAGCAGTTGGCGAACGCCGAGCAGGAGTCGCTTTAGCCATATCCTGGGATCAGGAAACGGCCCAATAACTTATCGCGCGGCGCTTACGATCCCCCTCGATTACGGTGATGATGCAGTGAATCGGTCGTGACGCCGGGATGAACGTAATCGGTGCTGTGCGGAGTCTTCTCCGGGGCGTGTTTGGCGGCGCCGGGCGGTTCGGCCGATTTGACGCGGACGGGATCCCCTTCGCCGCCCTTTGGCTGCTGGGCATGCAGCTCGCGCTCGGCCTGCAGCCAATCCGCCAGCCCATCGCCATCCGGGCGACCCGCTTCCTCCCACAGCCGATGAGCCCGGTGGGCGATGCTTTCGTGACTGACCAATGAGGTTGGGTTCATGCCGCAACATAACGCGCAAACGTCATTACACAACCGGCCCCCGCAGAACGGACCGCGCGAGCGATCGCCCATATGGGGTCAACTCCCCACCGGAAAAGGCGTGCGAAAAATTGCGAATGGCTCGCCGGGGTCCTAAGATCACTCCTCAACCCCTATGAACGATGCCCCCAACGAAGGCCCATTTCCTTCAGTTTCACCGCCGTCGGACGAGCTGACCCAGTTGCAGCTCAAGGTGGCCCAACGGGCCGACCAAATCTCCCAGAAGACCCGGACTCCGCAGGAGCGGGATTTGGCGCATTGGCTCGAAGCCGAACGCGAGTTCCTGCCCCCGCAGATATAGCGGAGGGCGGCGGCGTTTGGGAATCACGGCTTCGCCCCACCCGCCTTGGCCACTTCCACGCCGAAGACATAGGAAGGGCCGAACTCATTCGAGGCGTAGACGATGAGCCTCTGATCCGGCGTGAACGAGGGATTGGGCTCGAGCAGGTAGTTCTGTTTGGACATGTTGACCAGGCGCTCGGAGCGGAGAAAGCCCGGATGGATCAATCCGGTCCCCAGGGTATGATCGTCCGGGGTCCGCTCCGGGTGGAAGAGATAGATCCACTGGGCGCCGGGCGCCCGGCTGCCGTCCCCGCAGAACAGCGTCCCATCGGGCGAACTGTTGAAGTGGAGGGAGGCCTCGTTGACCTCCTTGTGGTACCAGGTCCTCTCCCCGGTCTCGAGATTCAGCCCCGCGACATAGGAGACGACGCCGACGTTGTAGCCGGCCGCGAAGGCCGCCCGGGGCAAGCCGAGGTCGTACCAGATGGTCTTGCCGTCGTGGCTCCACCATTCGTGGCCCACCTGCTCCATCTCCATGATCCGCTTGTGCCGAAGCGTGTTCTGGCTGCCGTCGGCGCGGATGGTCCAGATCCGGTCCACCAGCTGCCAGAGGCCCTCGTGCGCGTACATGATGAGCGCGGGATCCGTCGGCGAGAATTGGACGTGGTCGAGCCAGTCCGTCGAGTGGAAGAGGACCCGGATCGCCCCCGTGCGGAGATCCATCGTGAAGAAATTCTCCGGCAGGTGCCGGTTCAGGCGGTCGATCATCATCTGCCGCTTGTTCGTCGCCTGCGGGATGTTCTGGCTCGAACTCGGATCGACCTTCCGATTTTGCGCCTCTTCGCCGTATTCGATGCCGTCGCCTTCCGTGGCCACGCCGGCGGCCAGTGTCTCATCCATGTTCACCGAGAAGATATCGCTGCGGCGCGGCAGCTCGCCGAGGTCTCGCGTCTCCCCCGTGTCCACGTTGGTCGCAAAGAACCGGGAGCCTCGCGGTTTTCCGCTCGGCTTGCTGTAATAGATGGTCGGCGTCTTCCGGCCCACGACGATGGCCTTGGCCGGCCCGGCGACCACCTGGCGGGCTTCGAGGGTCGCGAGGTTCACGACCGAGATTCCGGCCGGGGTGGTGTAGACCATCTCCTTCCCGTCGGGCGTATAGGCGTTGTCGTGAAAATAGAAGCTGACCGAGTCGGGCTCGCGGGTCAGCCGGATGACACGATGGCCGGTGTCCGGATCGATCCAGGATGCCGGGGGTGCCTTCGGTGAGTCGGCGACGGCCACCGAAACCGAGAGGGCGAGGACGGCGAGCAGGAGGCCGCCGGATGCGTGGGGGGGATTTGGGGTAGTCATGGACGTGGGGTGGCCAGAGCCTGAAGCGGAGCGACCACCGAAGTCCATGCCATTACCCAACTCCGGCAGCGGCACCGGGCGGGCGGGTCGGGACCGAGGTGAACACCCCATAGTACCCCTGAGGCCGTCGCGGTACTATGGATGGATGATTAAACCCGTCCGCCATCTTCCTTCCGCCGCCGTCCTCGCCTGCTGCGGCGCGATCAGTCTCCTGCTCGCCGGCTGCGCCTCCGAGCCGGATTCACATCTGGTTTCCGCTCCGCCTCCCGCCAACCCCACGCAAACCGTGTCGTCGACGACGACCACGACCACCGCGGCTCCCGTCGCCGTCGCCACTCCGGCGATGGTCGTCTCGACCCCCGCGGGCTATGTTGCGACTCCCGCCGGTTACGTCATGACCACCGCGGCGACTCCCGTCGTGAGCACCACCGTGGTGACCCAGGCTCCGCCCGCGATGCAGCAGGACGTGGTGATCGCCCAGCCCTCGTCCCAGCACGTGTGGCTCGCCGGCTACTGGACGTGGCGCAACAACCAGTATGAGTGGATGGCCGGCCATTGGGAACTGCCCCCGTCCTCAGGTTCCACCTGGGTCACGCCGCGCTGGGAACAGGAAGGCAACGCCTTCCGGTTTCACGAGGGCTATTGGAACTGAGCCGTCCAAGTCCGACTTTTCAGAACACAATCGTCAGATCAACTTGGCCTCCCAATCGGGAGGCCAATTTTATTGGC
>CAZKAH010000115.1:0-3169 GCA_964550715.1 uncultured Opitutaceae bacterium | reverse complement strand
CCAACCACGGCTCGCTCAGCGACCGGATCATGAACCGCTACGGCGACACGCCGCTCGGCATGGTCGAGAGCGCCCTGGAATTCCTCCGCATCGCAGAGTCCCACGGCTTCAGGCAGACGATCCTCTCGATGAAAGCCTCGAACCCGAAGGTCATGATCCAGGCCTACCGGCTCCTGGTCGAGCGCATGCAGCAGGAAAACATGAGCTATCCGCTCCACCTCGGGGTGACCGAGGCGGGCGACGGCGAGGACGGCCGGATCAAGAGCGCGATCGGCATCGGCTCGCTCCTGCTCGACGGCCTGGGGGACACGATCCGCGTGTCGCTGACCGAGGACAGCGTCTACGAGATTCCGGTTGCCCGGGCGATCGCCGACAAGGCCATGAGCCTTTGGGACCGTGCCCCGGCCGGCCCGGGCGACGAGGAGCCCGATGGCGTCGATCCCTTTCATTTCACCCGCCGCGAGACGGCGGCCATGGCCCTGGGCGCCGCCTGCGCGGTCGGGCCCGAGCAGCCGCCGCGGATCATCGTGCGGGTCGCAGGGGAAGACCTGGCCGGCCTCGCCGCCAAGGTCACCCAGCCGCGCTCCGCCGACACGCCCTTCGAGGGGGTGCTCGTCCCGCTCCCCTCCGCCGGGGCGCTGGAGGGGATTGCCGCCGCGCTCCGCCGCCTGGGAAATTTTGCGCAGTTCATCGTCCTCGAGTGCGCCGCGGCGGTGGCCGCCGAAGATCTGGCCACCCCCTTCCCCGCCCTGCCGGCTCCCCTCGTGCTGCTGCGCCGCTTTGGGCCCGGCGAGGCCGCGGCCCTGGACCGCTGGGCCGGCCTCGCGCGGCGCCTCGGCTGCCTCCTGGCCTGCGACATCGCCCCGGCCGACCTCCCGGCCCTGGCGCCCGCCCTGGAGGGCGTGGGCGACGACCGGCTGCTTTTCACGCTGTCCGGCCCGGCGGGCGCCGGCCACGCGCTGGGCGCCTACCGCCAGCTGCACGGCCGGTTGCAGCAGCTGGGGCGCCGCGCGCCGATCTGGATCCGGAACACGGCGGAGGCCGCCGTCCGCGGCGACAACAGCTTTCTCTCGCGGCTGATCGAGGCCAGCTGCCTCACGGGCGGGCTCCTCTGCGACGGCCTGGGCGATCTCCTGAGCGTCGAGACCGAGCCGGACCCGGCCCGCTCGCTCCGCCTGGCCTACAATCTCCTGCAGGGCGCGGGCGCCCGCAGCTCGAAGACGGAGTTCGTGGCCTGCCCCAGCTGCGGGCGCACGCTCTTCGACCTGCAGGCGACGACGCAGCGCATCCGCGCGCAGACCGGGCATCTCAAGGGCCTCAAGATCGCGATCATGGGCTGCATCGTGAACGGCCCGGGCGAGATGGCGGACGCGGACTTCGGGTACGTCGGCGGCGCGCCCGGAAAGATCAATCTCTACGTCGGCAAGCAGTGCGTGCAGTACAACATCCCGCAGGCCGAGGCCGACGCTCGCCTGATCGCGCTCATCCGCGAGCACGGGAAATGGCTCGAGCCCGCGGCCGCGACGGCCTGAGCGCGTATTCAAATTTGCCGGCACCGTCACGATCCCGTCACACGGCTGTAACCCGGAGGCGGCTTGCCAAGCGGGTTCCACGGCGACGTAACATTTCCTGAATTACAGCAATCGCGCCGGAAAAAGCGGCGCCTGAATCCGCCGCGCCGAGGCAACGAAAAAAGCAAAAAAGTTATCCCCGCGGGGTTGTGAACAACTTGTCAGAAAGTTCGCCTTGTAATGATTTTGGGGTTCACAGTTATAACAGCTTCGTTCAGTCGTTTTATCGTCCGGTTGTTCTTTCCCACGTCGCTTCAGTCCCGTAGCGCGATCCCGCGGCAGCACCACCCGTTATAACCCAGCCATCAAGACCTTACGCATCCCTCCACTCTGATACCCCAAGCGATGGCCCGGATTTCAATTTCGCTGTCCCCGATGTGATCCGCCGGAGGCAGAAGCGGAGGCGGGGAAGGGGCTGTCGGCGTGCGTGTGAATAAACCAGCCTCCAGCCCTCAGATGCCCTCTTCGTCCCTAACCCCCGTTCTCTGGGAAACCGTCAAATGCGACTTCAAGTCGCTGTTCCCGGAGGATGTTTTCCAGATGTGGTTCGAGCCCCTGGTCTGCCTCGAGGCGACCGAGGACTCCATGGTCCTGGGCGTGCCTAACGACTTCGCGGCCATCTGGATCCACGACAACTACCTGGACCTGATCACCCAGCGCCTCCGGCTGACCGCCGGCCGCATGGTGTCCGTCACGTTACGAAAGGCCGACGCCTCGGCCCGCAGCATGGGCCCCGCTCCCCGCCCCGCCGACGCGGCGCCCGCCCGGTCCCGCCCCGCCCCCGCCCGCCGCGGCGCGCGCTTCGACGAGCGCGGCCCGGCCGCCGGGACGCTGATCCCGCGCAACACCTTCGAGACGTTCGTCGTGGGCTCCCACAACCAGATGGCGCACGCCGCCGCGCTCGCCGTCGCGCAGGCCCCCGCCCAGGCCTACAACCCCCTCTTCATCTACGGCGAGACCGGCCTGGGGAAGACCCACCTGATGCACGCGATCGGGCACGCGATCCTCCACCAGAACCCGGAGACCCGGGTGGCCTACCTCTCGACCGAGAAGTTCACGAACGAGTTCATCCAGGCCCTGCAGGAGAACAGCCTGACCCGGTTCCGCCAGCGCTACCGCCACGCCGACGTCCTCCTGCTCGACGACGTGCAGTTCCTCGCCGGCAAGGAGCGCATCCAGGAGGAGTTCTTCCATACCTTCAACGACCTCTTCGAGGCCGGCCGGCAGATCGTCCTGTCCAGCGACCGGCGCGCCAGCGAGATCCAGAAGCTCGAGTCCCGCCTGGTCTCCCGCTTCGAGTGGGGCCTGCCCGCCGACATCCAGGCGCCCGACTTCGAGACGCGCGTGGCCATCCTGCGCAACAAGGCGGTCAGCCTGAAGTGCGACCTCCCGGAGGCCGTCATCACGTTCATCGCCCAGAACATCACCCGCAACGTCCGCCGCCTCGAGGGCGCGTTCATCCGGGTGGCCAGCCACGCCGCACTCTTCAGCAAGCCGCTCGACGTCCCGACGGCCGAGCGGCTCCTGCACGACATGCTGATCGAGCAGGCGCAGACGATCCTGACGATCGAGACGATCCAGAAGCGCGTGGCCGACCA
>CAZKAH010000114.1:1705-3246 GCA_964550715.1 uncultured Opitutaceae bacterium | reverse complement strand
TCGCCCTATCTGCTCCAGCACGCCGGGAACCCGGTCGACTGGTTTCCCTGGGGCCCGGAGGCCCTGGCCGCCGCCCGGGACGGGGAGAAGCCGATCTTCCTCAGCATCGGCTACTCGACCTGCCACTGGTGCCACGTGATGGCGCATGAGTCGTTCGCGGATCCCGCGGTGGCTGCGCAGCTAAGCGACGACTTCGTGGCCATCAAGGTGGACCGGGAGGAGCGCCCCGACCTCGACCGGGTCTACATGACCTACGTGCAGTCGCTGACGGGCCACGGCGGCTGGCCGCTCAGCGTCTGGCTCACCCCGGAACTGAAGCCCTTCTACGGCGGGACCTACTTTCCCCCCGAGGACCGCCCCGGCCGAGCCGGTTTTCCGTCCGTCCTCACGGCGATCGCGCGCGGCTGGCGCGACGAGCGGGCCAAGCTTGTGGCGGAGGGCGAGCGCGCCGTGGCCGCGCTGCAGGCGCGGGCGGTCCCGCGGGCCGCCCCGCCCGCGGCGGACGCGCTGGCCGCGGCCAGCGAGGCGTTCAGCGGGTGCTTCGGGTATTTCGAGCAGGCCTTCGACCCGGCCCGCGGCGGCTTCGGCGGCCCGCCGAAATTCCCACGGGCCGGCAACCTCGCCTTCCTGTTCCGCTGCGCCGCCATGGAAGGGGTGGGCAGCGAGACGGGCGGCCTGGCGGTGCGGATGGCGGCCCAGACCCTGCGGCAGATGGCGCGGGGCGGCATCCATGACCACGTCGGCGGGGGCTTCCACCGCTACGCGGTGGACGAGGACTGGTTCGTGCCGCACTTCGAGAAGATGCTCTACGACCAGGCGCAGATTGCGCTCAACGCGCTGGAGGCCTGGCAGGCCACGGGGGACGAGCGGCACGCCTGGCTCGTGCGCGACATTCTCGACTATGTCCTGCGGGACCTGGCCCATCCGGCGGGCGGATTCCACTCGGCGGAGGACGCCGACTCGGCGACCGGGCAGTGGACGGAGACGGGCGAGCCAGAGCACGCCGAGGGCGCCTTCTATGTCTGGACGCACGCGGAGCTCGCCGAGGCTTTGGGCGGCGACGCCCCGCTGTTCTGCAGCCACTTCGGCGTGCGGCCGGAGGGCAACGTGCCCGCGGCCCGCGACCCGCAGCGCGAGTTCACCGGGAAGAACATCCTCGCCGCGGCGCGGGCCCTGGGCGAGACCGCGCGGCTCTTCGGGCTCGGGGACCAGGAGGCCAGCGACCGGATCGCGTCGGCCCTCGAGCGGCTCCGCGCGGTCCGGGCCCGCCGTCCGCGCCCGCTCCGCGACGACAAGATCCTCGCCGCCTGGAATGGGCTGATCATCTCCGCTTTGGCGCGGGCCGCCGCGGTGCCGGCCGCGGCGCTGGCAGACCGGCGCGGAGCCTACCTGGCTGCGGCGGTGCGGGCGGCCGAGTTCGCGCGGCGCGAGCTGGGCGAGGAGGCCCGCGGTGTCCTTTTCCGCGCTTGGCTCGAGGGCCGGGGCGCGGTGGAGGGATTTGCCGAGGACTACGCCTGCGTGATCCAGGGGGCGATCGACCT
>CAZKAH010000114.1:0-1605 GCA_964550715.1 uncultured Opitutaceae bacterium | reverse complement strand
CAGGCGCTGCCCCAGATGCTCTGCGCCTTTGAGCCGGCCCTGGCGCCGCCCCGCCACGTGGTCCTGGCCGGGGATCCCGCCGCGGCGGATTTTCGCGCGCTGGCGGAGGTCTGCCGCGAGCGGCTGGGGCCCACCCGCGCGCTGGCCGGCCTTGACGCCGGGCCGGCGCAGGCCTGGCTCGCGGAACGGGCCCCCTGGCTGGCCGACCTGCATCCCCGCGGCGGACGGGCCACGGCCTACGTCTGCGAGAACTACGCCTGCCAGGCGCCGGTGACGACCCCGGAGGACCTGCGTGCCCTGCTTTATAGGTAGGGCGGGTTGTCCTCAACCCGCCGTTCGCGCCGTCCTCGCCTGGTGTCCGCCCGGCGCGTTGAGGACAACGCGCCCCGCCTCACGAATCCTCGGCGACCTCGCGCTCGGCGATTCGTTCACCGGCCGCGAGGTCGGTGGCCAGGGAACGGATGTTCTGGAGGATATCGAGGACGCCGGGGTTGCGGGCGGCGAAAGCCAGCAGCTCGATCTGGCCGACATCGAGGCTGCTCCGCGCCACCGTCTCGTCCAGCTGCCGCGCCGCCTGGCGCGCACTGGCCTGGTAGCCGGCCACGGCCCGGCGGGCGGCCGCCTCGGTCTCCGGCTGGGAAAAGGGAATGCCGCTGACCGCTTCCAGCCAGAGCAGGGCGATGCTTTTCATCTCGGGAGACTTGGTCCCGTAGCCCATCTTCACCATCAGCTCGGCAATGGTCTTGAATTTCACCGGCCGGCCGGACTCCACATTGATGACGGTGTTGCGATGGCGACGGGCCAGCCGGGCCAGCGCCTCCAGGGTGAGTCCCTTCGCTTCCCGGAGTTTCCGGAAAAGCTGCGTGTAGTGCATCGCAAGGGAGTAGCGGCCAGGGGTGGGATAAGTCAACGCGGCGGCTTGACGGGCGCCGTTGACAAAAGATGTATCATACTCAAAATATGTGTCCCATGGCCAAACCCTCGCTTTCGCCGGGGCCCTCCGGGGCTGCCCTGCGGCGGCGCCACCGCGCGCGCGTCCTGGCTTCGCTGCTCGGGGTCTGCGAGCAGCTTGAGCGCCTCAAGGTCTCGCGGGAAGGCCGGCGGGCCTGCCGCGAGGTGGCCGGTCTGCTCGAGGCGGCGTTGGTCCGCGAGGCGGGCCGGCCGGACGGAGCCTCAAGTAGAAACGTGACAAGCCGCACTCGAATGCATTCAATTGAATACAAACCACCCCATGGCTAGCATCCTGCTGATTGATGACACCCCGTCCGTGTTGGCGGCCCTCGAGTACTGCCTGAAGAGCGTCGGCTACGACGTCCAGACGGCCGGCGACGGCCGGAAGGGGCTGCAGCTGGCGGCGGAAAAAGCCCCAGACCTGATCATGCTCGACCTGGAGATGCCGCTGCTGAATGGCGTGGCGGTCTGCCGGACCCTGAAGGCGGATCCGGTGCTAAAGCGGATTCCGGTCCTGATGATGACGGGTCAGGCAACCCAGGAGGCGAGGCGCCAGGCGCTCGCGGCCGGTGCGATCGTCGTCATGAGCAAGCCCTTCGATCTCGAGGTCCTTGAGGCCACGGTGGCCCGCTGCGTGACCGAGGGCGGGGGCAC
>CAZKAH010000113.1:0-3361 GCA_964550715.1 uncultured Opitutaceae bacterium | reverse complement strand
GTGACCAGCCCGCTCAGGAGGCCGAAGAGCAGGAAGGATGGCGCCATCGCCCCCGAGGGAAACCCGAAGGCCCCGTTGAACCAGGGCTGGGAAGCCAGCCAGGCGATGATCCCGAACCCCGCGAGCACGGAGGCCGCGGCCAGCGCCAGCCGCTTTGGGACATGCCCGCGGCGGTAGTGCCCGATCTCATGCGCCAGCACCGCCTCCAGCTCGAGGGGCGCCAGGTGCGCGACCAGGGTGTCGAAGAGCACGATCCGCCGGAACCGCCCGAAGCCGGTGAAGTACGCGTTGGAATGCGCCGAACGCTTGCTGCCGTCGATCACCTGGATCGTCGAGGCGCGGAACCCCGTCCGCTCCCCCAGGGCGAGAAGCCGGGTGCGCAGCTCCCCTTCCGGCAGCGGCGAGAGCTTGTTGAATAGCGGCAGGATCAGGCGCGGATAGAGGACGAGCGCCGCCAGCTGGAAACCGAAGACCAGGACAAAGCCCCACACCCACCAGCCGGCCCCGGCCCGGCGCACCAGCGCGAGGAGCGCCCAGAGCAGCGGGAAGCCGATGGCGCAGGCCAGCGCCAGCCCCTTCAGCCGGTCGGCCAGCCAGAGGCCCGGAGTGGTCCGGTTGAAGCCGAACCTGGCCTCGATCCGGAATTGCTGCCACCACTCGAAGGGCATCGCGGGCAAGCCGAGGACGGTGACGGCCATGAGAATGAAAAGGGCGCCGGTCCAACCCGCGCCCGGCGGCCCCCAGGCCGCCACCCGGGCGTAAAGCCACGGCAGGAACCCGCTGAAAAGCGCGAGGGCCAGAATCCCCGTCTCATAGACGGTGCTGATCGAGTCGAAGCGGGATTTTTCCAGCGTGTAGGCGGAGGCCCGGGCATGGGTGGCCGGGTCGGTGAAAGCGGCGACCGCCGCCGGTGGCGCCGGGTGCCGGCGCACCTCGGCCCGGTTGAGCGCGGACAGCACGAGTTCCCCGGCCAGCCGGAGGAGCATCAGGGCGCCGACGGACAGGCGCACGATCACGCCGAGCTCGCCGGTCACCGGCGGCGCTGCGAGATCAGCTCGAGAAAGACGAGCAGCACGCTGACGAAGGCGGCGACATAGGTCAGCGCCGCCGCATCGAGCGTCTGGTTCACGCCGGCCATCTCGTCACGGTCGACGATCCCCAGGGTCACCAACTGCGCCTTGGCGCGCCGGCTGGCGTCGAATTCCACCGGGAGGGTGATCAGCTGGAAGAGGGTCAGGACGGCGTAGCAGATGATCGCGACGTCGAGAACCATGCCCGTCAGCCCGCGAACCAGGAACCAGCTGGCCAGGAAGAGAAAGGGTACCACGCGGGACACAAACTGGGTCGCCGGGACAAGCGCCATGCGGGCGAAGAGCATCTTGTAGCCCACCTTGTGCTGGATGGCGTGGCCGGACTCGTGGGCCGCGACGCCGAGCGCCGCCAGGCTCGTCCCGCGATAGTTCTCGGAGGAAAGGGAGAGCTCCTTGTTGATCGGGTCGTAATGGTCCGTCAGGTGTCCCGGAATCTCGTTGATCGTCACGTCGGTGATCCCCGCGTGGGACATGACCGCCTCGGCCGCCTCGCGGCCGGTGATGCCGCCCCGCGACAGGATCCGGGAATTCTTGTTATAGGCGCTAGAGACCTTGATCTGCGCGTAGATCGAGAAGATCAGCACGAAGATGAACAGGATCATGAACATCCCGGAGGACAGGAAGGCGGAGGGCAGCATCATGGGAATTGCCCAAAACCTAACCGGGACGGGCCGGACGTCAAACCAGCGCCGGGACGTCCACCCAGCGCCGCTCGGCCCAGGAAAGGAGCCCCAGCTCGGCCAGCTGGACCCCCTTGGCTCCCGCGAGGAGGGTCCACGGAAAAGCATCGCCCCGAACGACATGCTTGAGGAAGAGCTCCCACTGGACCTTGAAGGCATTGTCGCAGGACCCGGTGAGCGGAACCGTGGGCCAGTTGTCGAAATACTTGATCGGGCTATCCACGTCCGGGTTCCAGGTGCAGCGGGGCGTGGCCGACAAGGGCTGGGCGACGCAGTCGCGCAGGCCGGCCACGGCGGAGCCCTCCGTCCCGTCCACCTGCAGGGTCAAAAGGTCGTCGCGGCGCACGCGCACCGTCCAGGACGAGTTGAAATGGCAGATGACGCCGTTCACGAGTTCGAAGGTCGCGTAGGCGGAGTCGTCGGCGGTGCACGCATAGGGCTTCCCGGCCTCGTCCCAGCGCCGGGGCACGTGCGTCGCGCCGAGGCAGGAGAGCGACTTCACCTCGCCAAAGAGATTGTCGATCACGTACCGCCAGTGGCAGAGCATGTCGACGATGATGCCGCCGTCATCCTCCTTGCGGTAGTTCCACGAGGGCCGCTGGAGTTTGTCGTGCTCGCCGGTGAACACCCAGTACCCAAACTCGCCGCGCACTGACAGGATCCGCCCGAAGAACCCGTCGTCGATCAGCTTCCGGAGCTTCAGCAGGCCGGGCAGCCAGAGCTTGTCCTGCACGACGCCGTTCTTCACCCCGGCGGCCTTAGCCTCGCGGTAGAGTGCCAGGGCCTCGGCGGAATTGGTCGCGGTCGGCTTCTCGCAATAGACATGCTTCTTCGCGGCCAGCGCCTTGCGCACGCCCACCGGCCGCTGGCCGGTGAGCGTGGCGTCGAAGTAGACCTGGTCGGCCGGGTTGGCCAGGGCCCGGTCGAGGTCGGTGGTGAAGCGCTTCACGCCGGCGCGCGCCGCGAGCTCGGCCAGCTTGGCCTCGTTCCGCCCGACCAGGATCGGGTCGGGCAGGATCACGTCGCCCCCGTCGAGCCGGACTCCCCCCTGGTCGATGATCGCCTTGATCGAGCGCAGCAGGTGCTGGTTAGTCCCCATGCGCCCCGTGACGCCGTTCATGATGATGCCGATCCGGTGGGTGGCCATAAATTCAGCACTTCTCCAGGCACTGCTTCTGCGCGCCTTCGGGAAGCGGCGGGGTCGCGCCCACGCCGGCGGGCGGCAGCGTCCCGTCGAGTTCCTGCCGCCAGTGCGCCACGTCGCCGCCCGGGCAGTAGATGTACATCATGTGCATCGGCTCGGTCCCCGTGTTGGTCAGCTGATGAAACACCGTCGGGGGAAGGAAAACGGCCTGGCCGGCGATGATCTCCCGCCGCTCTTTCCCGACGCAGATTTCTCCCCGGCCTTTCAGCACCATGTAGACCTCCTCCTGCTCCTGGTTGTGCCAGGGCACCTGGCCTCCCTTGGGCTCGAGCACCACATAGCCCATCGCAAAGCCCTGGGCGGCGATGGGCTGCCCCGCCTGTCCCACCAGGCCGCGGGTCCAGCGGCCGGCGGGAAAGTTGCGTCCGGCGAGGGTGGAGATGTCG
>CAZKAH010000112.1:0-3629 GCA_964550715.1 uncultured Opitutaceae bacterium | reverse complement strand
AGCGGCGTGTCGCCGTAGCGGTTCATGATCCGGTCGCTGAGCGAGCCGTGGTTGGTCCCGATCCGCAGGGCGCGGCCCAGCTCCAGGCAGCGCCGGACGAGCGGGGAAAAGGACTCGTGGAGCCGCTGCAGCTCCCGCTCATAGTCGGCGTCGGTGTACTCGCGGACCGCGAACCGCTTCTTGTCGGCATAGTTGCCCGGGTTGACCCGGACCTTTTCGACATGCTCCACCGCCTCCATCGCGGCCTGGGGCAGGAAATGGATGTCCGCCACGAGCGGGACGCCGCCGAAGCCCGCCGCGGTGAACCGGGCGCGGATGTCCCGCAGGCACTGCGCGGCCTGGACATTGGGCGCGGTGACCCGGACGATCTCGCAGCCCACCTCCGCCAGGGCGATGCACTGGCGGACCGTGGCGGCGACATCCTGCGTGTCGCTCGTCGTCATGGACTGGAGCCGGATCGGGTGGCTGCCGCCGACGCCGACGGCCCCCACCCGGACCTCGGTGGTGGCCCGGCGCACCGTGCGGAAGCGGGAGGCGGTGTAGGACATGGGGCCTGCTGCCGGCTCGGGCTTCGCGGCCAACGCGCCGGCGGCGCGCTCAGGGCTTCTCCGCCGCGGCGGCGGTGGCGGCCGCGCGCTCGGCATGCGCGTCGCTGGCCCACCGCTTGACGTCGAAGACGCTGATGTAGACGAACATCGACAGGAGGAGGACCGAGAACGCGACCTGCGTGTTCACGATGAAGCTGATCGGCAGGGCGCGGCCGCGCAGCCGGGCGATCGTGGCGAAGAGCATGTGCCCGCCGTCGAGCACCGGGATCGGCAGGAGGTTGAAGATCGCCAGGCACACGTTGATCATGATCGAGAAGTTGACCACCACGAGCAGGCCCTCCTCCGCGGCGCTGTTGAGGATGTGGACGATGCCGATCGGTCCCGTCAGGCTGGAGGGGCCGACATCGGAGCGGGGATTGAGCAGGCTGGAGAGGGTGCGGAGCGTGCTCTGGATCTGGTCGGCGATCTGGGTGAAGGGGGAGAGATGGACGATCGAGATGCGGCGGGTGAGGACCAGCCCCAGGTGGGGCGTCAGCTTGTCCTCGGGGCGGGGAGGGATCGAGAGGGTCAGGACCTCGTCGCCGCGCTTCACCCGGGCGGCCACGGCCAGCGCCCGGTGATCCACCAGGTAGTCCTGGTATTCGCTCCAGTTCATGATGGGCACGTCGTCGAAGCTGAGGATCTGGTCGCCCTCGCGGAAACCCAGCTTTTCCCCGAGCGTCTTTTCGGCCGGCCCCACCGCCGGAGCAAAGGGGGCGACGACGACATCAAACCAGTTGGAGATGCCGACCTGCCGGACCCGGTCCTCGGAGATCCGGGGATGGACCGTGAGGTCGAATTTGCGCCCTTCGCGTTCCACCGTGAAGACGGCCTCCGGCCGCCCCGCCGCGTCGCGCCCCGACCCGGTCACCATGAGTTGCTGGAGCGCGTTCCAGTCGGCCACCCGCTGGCCGTCGATGGCGAGCACGGTGTCACCGACGCGCAGGCCCGCCTCGGCCGCCGGGCTCTTGACCGTCCCGCCGTCGGCCACGGTGAGAGTCTTGGAGATGTAGCCGATGCGGGCGGCCGCCCTGGTGTCGTTCGGCATGGGCTGGCCGACGGCCCAGACGACGCAGGCCAGGACAAAAGCGAAGAGGATGTTGAAGGTCGCGCCCGCCACCGAGACGATCATCTTCGAGGCATAGTCGATGGGCGGGAGCTTCGCGGCGTCGGCGGCATCCCCGCCCTCGATCAGGCCCAGGTCCGCGAACTGGGGCATCAGGACGTAGCCGCCGATCGGAAACCAGGCGATGCAGTACTCCACGCCGTCCTTTCCCTTCCAGCTGCAGCCCGGGATGGCCGGTCCCATGCCGATCGAAAAGCGCTGCACGACCAGCCCCCGGCGCCGGGCGGCGAGGAAATGACCGAGCTCGTGGACAAAAATCGAGCCCCCGAAGAAGAACACCATCAGGAAGATCGACCAGAAATGGGACAGCAGGGAATGAAGGAAGACAGGGGACATCATTTTTCAGCAGCTCAGTTTGATGATTTGTTCGCCGGCGAGCCGCCGGGCCGCGGCATCAGCGGAGAGCGCGGCGGGCAGGTCAGGGGGGTCGAAGTGGTCGGAAAGGGAAAGAGTCTGCTCCACCACGCGGGAAATGGCAAGAAACGGAATGCGCGAGTCCAGGAACGCCATGACCGCCACCTCGTTGGCCGCGTTGAAGAGGGCGGGGGCGATCCCCCCCGCTTCCATGGCCTCGCGGGCGAGGCGCAGCAGCGGGAAGCGTCCCTCGTCGACCGGCCGGAACTCCATGGAAACCAGGCGACTTAGGTCCAACGGGGCGTCGGTGCCCGGGGCGCGTTCGGGATGGAGGAGGGCGTGCTGGATGGGAAAGGTCATCGAGGGGGGGCAGAGCTGGGCGAGCATGCTGCCATCGTCAAATTCGACGAGGCAGTGCACGATGCTCTGCGGATGCAGCACGGCCCCGCATTGCCCGGGCTGCAGCCCGAAGAGCCACTGGGCCTCGATCAACTCCAGCCCCTTGTTGGCCAGCGTCGCCGAATCCACGGTGATCTTGGGCCCCATGGCCCAGTTGGGATGCTTGAGGGCGTCGGCCGGCGTCACCTGCGCGAGGCGCTCGGCCGGCCAGTCGCGGAAGGCGCCGCCGCTCGCCGTGAGCAGGATCCGCCTGACCCCCGCGGCGGGATGGCCCTGGAGGCACTGGAAGACCGCGTTGTGCTCGCTGTCGACCGGCAGGAGGACGGTCCCGTGTTCCCGGGCCGCCGCCGTCACGAACTTTCCCGCGAGGACGAGGATCTCCTTGCTGGCGAGGGCCAGCTTCTTCCCCGCGGCGAGGGCGGCGAGCGCGGGCTGCAGTCCGGTGGTTCCGACGACCGCGACGAGCACGATGTCGGCCTCGGGCAGCTGCGCCAGCTCGACCAGGCCTGCGAGTCCGCCGACCAGCCTGGTCCCCGGCGCCAGGGCCCCGGAATCCCGCGCGGCCGCGTAGGCCTCGTTCTCGTAGACGCCCACGTGCCGGACGCCCCATTCGCGGGCGATCTCCGCCAGCCGCGGCCAGTTGGCGCGGGCCGCAATGCCGACCAGCTCCAGCCGGTCGCGGTGGGCCGCCAGCACGCGCAGCGTGTTCTCGCCGATGGAGCCGGTGGCCCCGAGGAGGACGACCCTTCGCTTCATCGTCCCGCTCACCGAAAGCCCAGGAGGAAATACGCGACCGGCGCCGCCAGGATCAGGCTGTCGCTCATGTCGAACATGCCGCCGATGCCCGGGATCACGCCGCCCGAGTCCTTGAGCTTGGCGCGGCGCTTGATCATCGACTCGATCAGGTCGGAGACAATGGCCACGGCGGCGACCGGGGCGGCGACCAGGGCCGCATGGCCGGGCGTGAAGCCGGCGGGGACCCGCCCGCGCCCCAGCCAGGCGACGAAGGCGCCGACGCCCATCGCCACGAGCACCCCGCCGACGGCGCCCTCCCAGGTCTTCTTGGGGCTGATCAGGGGGGCCAGCGGGGTCCGGCCCGCCGCCATGCCGGCCAGGAGGCCGCCCACGTCGGAGAACTTCGCCACGGCCACGACCCACAGGCA
>CAZKAH010000111.1:0-3748 GCA_964550715.1 uncultured Opitutaceae bacterium | reverse complement strand
GCCAGGCCGCGTCGACCGCCAGCACGGCGTCGAGGTCGACCGTCAGGTGTTTCCGCGCGATGGCGGCCCGGACGAGGTCGGGGGATTCACGGACAAGCTTGGGGTCGAGCATGGCGGGGGAGAATCCTGCTACACGATCAGGGCTCCTTCGCCAAGCGCGTCCGGATGCGCTGGAAGCGCGCATAGACGTCCTTGGCGGTCAGGAGCTTCAGGTCGCCGACGGGCGCCTGGATGACGAAATTGGTCGCGCCGTTGAGCGGGTACGGGCCGTACAGCCGCGGATCGGTCGGGCCGAAGATCCCGAACACCCGCACCCCGAGGGCGGCGGCGAGGTGCATCGGTCCGCTGTCGTTGGTCACGACCCAGTCCGCCCGCTTGATCAGCGCGGGCAGCGACACGAGGCTGGTGTTCCCGGCCAGGTTGAGGAACCGGGCGGGGGAAAAGGCGTTTCGGTCCGGCAGCGGGTTGCTGCCGGCCCAGACAACCTTGCGCGACGGATCCTCGCGGAGGATCAGCTCGGTCAGCTGCTTGAAGCCGCCCCAGCGCTTCTCCGGCCGGCGGCTGTCCGGGAACATCAGGACCGGCTTGGCGCCGCCGCGGCCCTCGGCGAACTTGAGGTTCAGGTTCTCGACGTCCCGGAACTTGAGCGTCCCGCGCAGCTCGGCCTTGGCCCCCAGGACCGGGCAGAATTGCAGGAGGATGTCGATGGCGTGGCTCTTCCGGCCGTCGGGGGGCAGCGGCACCTTCTGGTTGTAGAAAAGCCCGGCCCCCTCCCGCGCGTCGGACCGGCCGACCTTGTGCTTGCCCCGGGCGCGCGAGGTCATGAGGCCCGTGCGCAGGAGCCCCTGCAGGTCGAAGACGTAGTCGAACTTCGTCCGGCGGACTTCCCGCATCAGCTGGAGGAAGCCCTTGGCCCCCGCCGCCCGCTCAAAGACGTAGACCTTGTCCACGGCCTCGCAGGCCCGGACGAGCGGCGCGAACATCTCGCGCACGATCCAGGAAATGCGCAGGTGCTCGCGCTGCGCCTTGAGCGAGGTCGCGACCTGCAGGCCCTGCACGATGTCGCCCAGGGACGAGGGTTTGATGATCAGCAATTCGGTCATGGATCGGGCGTGGGCGAAAATGCCGTGGGAAACGGCCGCCGCTCAATCCCCAATTCCGGGAATCGACTCGATTGAGTGTTGAGCGCCTTCCGAATCCCCCCTCAAATTTTCCCCTCCGGCCCTCCCCCTTCCGCCTTCCGCCTTTCCGATGCTGACCCTCGCGCTCCAAACCACCGGCTGGCTGCTGGCGCGCGCGCCCGAGGGCCTCCTCCGGGTGTTCGCCGCGCTCTTGGGCGAGCTCCTCTGGTGGGCGGCGCCGCGGCGGAGGCGGCTCGTCCTGTCCAATCTCGACCACGCCTTCCCCGAACGGCCGGCCGCCTGGCGGAGGCGGCTGGGCCGGGCATGCTCGCGACGGCTGGTCGAGACCGGGCTGCTCTCCCTCGCCACCCCCCACCTCAGCGAAAGGCGGATCCGCGCCATCGCGCGGCTCGCGCCCTCGGTCGAGGCCTGGGCCCGGGACCGCGCGGCGCGGCCGCGGCCCGTCGTCTTTGGCACCGTCCACCTGGCCCTGTGGGAGAGCCAGACCTGGCTCAAGCTCCTGAGCCCGGTGCCGCTGCCGGAATTCGGGATCATCTACCGGCCCCTGGACAACCCGGGGGCGGATGCCTACCTCAAGCGGACGCGGGAGCGCTTCGGCATGCGCCTCCTCTCGCGCAAGGGGGGCTTCGCCCAGGCCCTGCATATCCTGCGCGGCCAGGGCTGCGTCGGCGTGCTCTTCGACCAGAACGCGGGCAACCAGGGGGCCCTCACCCTCCTCTTTGGCCGCGTCGGCTCGACCACCGAGCTGCCCGGGCTCCTCACCGCCAAGTTCGGCGCCGAGCTCCGCACCTTCTATCCCCGGCGCTCGGGCTTCTGGCGGGTCGCCTTCGAGTCGGAGCCGGTGGCCCACGACGGCACCGCGGAGGGCGCGACCCTGGCGCTCAACCGCTGGCTCGAGCAGGCGCTCGGCGCCGACGACGACCTCTGCGCGTCCTGGCTGTGGGCTCACGACCGCTGGAGGCACCAGGATGTGCCGGAACGGAGGTTCCGTCTCGAGTCCAAGCGCAACCTGCTCGAGGCCGACCGCCGGGCCCGCGGGATCCCCGCCCTGCCCCGCCGGCTGCGCCTCTGGGTGCGGCTGCCCAACTGGCTCGGGGACGTCGTCATGGTCCTGCCGCTCCTCCGGGCGCTGCGGACCTCGCGGCCCGACGCCGAGATCACGCTGCTGGCCCGGCCTCAGTTCGCGCCGCTCCTGGCGGGCTGGGACGTGGCCGACCGCGTGCGGGCCCTGCCGCCGAAGGGCGCGGGCTATTTCGCGGATTTCCTCCGGATGCGGGCGGCCTATCCCGACATCTGGCTCACCTTCACCAATTCCGCGCGCGGCGACTGCGAGGGCTGGCTGGCCGGCGTGCCGCAGCGCTTCGGCATCCGGCGGGCCGGCCGGGCGCGGCCGGCCCTGACCGGGGCCTACCCCGTGCCGCCCGGTTTCGACGAGAGCCGGCACCATCAGCTGGAACTGTGGGAGGCCTATCTCCGGCACTTCGGCCTCGCCGCGCCCCTCGACCGCTCCCCGCTGCCCGGCGGGGCCGCCGCCGGCCGCGGCGGCCCGATCGGCCTTATTCCCGGCTCGGAAAACGAGCCGGCGAAGCGCTGGCCCGTGGCCCATTGGCGGAAACTGATCGAAGCCGCGCCGGCCGAGCGCTTCACGATTTTCGGCACCCCCAACGACGTCCCGATCGCGGAGGCTGTCGCGGCCGGCTTCCCCTCGGACCGCGTCCAGAATCTGGCCGGGACGACCGACCTCCCCTCTTTCTCCCTCAAGCTGCGGCTCTGCCGGCTGCTCGTGACCAACGACACGGGGGGAATGCACCTCGCCAACGCCGTGGGCGTGCCGGTAGTGGCGCTCTTCGGGCCCACGAACCCCGTGCGCACCCGCCCGGTCTTCGATGCCCCCGTGGCGATCCTCCAGCCGCCGGGCTGCGCGGAGACGGGGGGCGGGAACCTGGCCGACCTGGCGCCGGAAACCGTCGTCGCCGCCGTCTCCAGGATGGCCTCCTCCCTGCTGGGTCCGTAGTCTCCGCCTTCCTCTTTTTCTTCCGTGCCGCTCCTTTCCGTCACCGACCTCCGGACCTATTTTCACACGCGCAGCGGCGTCTACCGCGCGGTCGACGGGGTTGATTTCTCCCTCGAGCGGGGCGAAACCCTCGGCATCGTCGGCGAGTCCGGCTCGGGCAAGTCGGTCACCTGCTATTCCCTGATGGGGCTGGTGCCGCAGCCGCCCGGCCGGATCGAGAGCGGGACGGCCGTCTTCGACGGCGTCGACCTCCTGCATTGCAGCCCGCGCCAGGCCCGCGGCATCCGCGGGAAGCGGATCGCGATGATCTTCCAGGACCCGATGACGTCCCTGAACCCCTATCTCAAGGTCTCGGCCCAGCTGATGGAGCCCCTCCTGATCCACGAGAAGATCCCGGCGAAGGAGGCGGAGCGCCGCGCCCTCGCGATGCTGGAGTCGGTGGGCCTGCACGATGCAGGCCGCCGGTTCCACCAGTACCCGCATGAATTCTCGGGCGGCATGCGCCAGCGGGTGATGATCGCGATGGCCCTCATCACCCGGCCCGAGCTGCTGATCGCCGACGAGCCCACGACGGCGCTCGACGTCACGGTGC
>CAZKAH010000110.1:0-3912 GCA_964550715.1 uncultured Opitutaceae bacterium | reverse complement strand
TCCGATCTCGACAGCAACACCGGCTGGCCGGAGCTGCTCTCGAGGCGCCTGCCGGCCCTGGCCGACGGCACGCCGGTGGCCGTGATCAACATGGGCATCGGCTCGAATCGCATCGTGTCGGCGGACGCCGCGGGGCCCTCGGGTGTGCACCGCTTCGCCGACGACGTGCTTTCCCGCCCCAACGTCACGCACGTGATTGTGTTCGAGGGGATCAACGACATCAGCTACGAGCACGCCTCGCCGGGGCTGCTCATCGGGGCCTACCAGGACGTCATCGCCAGGGCGCACGCCAGGGGCATCAAGGTTTATGGCGCGACGCTGCTGCCAATCCAGAATTCCACCAAGGACACGCCCGCCAACGAGGCGACCCGCCAGGCCGTCAACCGCTGGATCCGCACGGCCCAGGCCTACGACGCGGTGCTCGACTTCGAGAAGGTCGTGCAGGATCCGAAAAACCCCCTGCGGATCCGCCGGGATCTGACGCGCGACTACGTCCACCCCAACACCGCGGGATACCGGCTTCTGGCCGATTCGATCGACCTGGAGCTTTTTAAATAATTTGGCGGGGCGGGACGGGGGCCTCTCACACGGAATCAAACAGTAGACCTCCGGCACCTTCGAATTCCTTTCACGAACGCTTCCCAGGAGCCGGCCCGGTTGCTGTGCATCTGGTCGCCTGCCGGCCAGGAGGAATTCTTCTATGCGGTGGGAGTCCCGGTGGCTACCCGGACCACGCCGGCCCCCAAGCCCGATCCCGCCGCCGCGAAGGAAATGAAGGCGAAAGTTGCCGCGCTTCTCCCGAAGTTTCGCACGGAAATGACAGCGCCCTAGGTGGGGCTCAGTGCTTGGCGAAAGCGTCGTTGAGGGTCTGGACGAAGGCGGCGTAGTCGCCTTGGGCCGCGAATCGCAGGGGCTTGACGCGCTCGACCAGAATCTCGGCCGGCGTGGGCGTCGTGGAGAGCAAGTGCATCGTCTCCGCGATGTAGTCCTTGAGCGGCATGGCATCCGGGTCCGAGGCCTGGTGGGCGCCGGTGAGCTCGGTCTGCACGTAGGGCGGGGGCAGCTCGATGACCTCGACCCTGGTCTCGCGGAGCTGGTAGCGCAGGGACTCGGTGTAGGAATGGAGCGCGGCCTTAGTGGCGCAATAGGTCGGGAACAGGGCGAGCGGGACGAAGGCGAGCCCGGAGGTGACCGTCAGGATGGTCGCGCCGGGTTGCCGGAGCAGGTGGGGCAGGAGGGCGGCGGTCAGGCGGATCGGGCCGAGGAGGTTGGTGGTGACCTGGGCCTCGGCGTCGGCCAGGGAGGCGGGCGCATCGCGCAGGTTCTCCGGGCGCATGACGCCGGCGTTGTGGACGACGGCGTTGAGGGTGGGGAACTGCGCGGTGAGCTGCGCCGCGAACGAGCGGATGGCGGCGGGATCCTCGAGATCGAGGGTGAGGGCGGCCAGACCGGGATTGGCCCGGACGACCTCGTCGAGCACGGCCGGGCGGCGGCCGGCGATGATGACGCGGTCGCCGCGGGCATGGAAGGCCTCGGCGAGGGCGCGGCCGATGCCGGAGCCGCCGCCGGTGACGAGGATGGTGTTGCCGGAATTCTTCATGGGATGGATCTGGGTGGCGGCCACCATCCTAGCACCATTGCTTCCTTTTTGGAAGGTCCCGCCGCGAGTGCGGCGCTCCAGGCGAAGTGAGCGGGAGCGGCGAGCCGTTGGCCGCGGGGCGGCCGCGGGGACTATCCGGAGAGACCGTAGCGTTCGACCAGCGCCTGGCGTTTTTCCGGAAACATCGTGACGCCGAAACGCCGACACAGGTCATCGAGGCGTTTCGCGATGCCGGGATCGGTCGGCCCCAGGCGACTTTTCATCATATCCGGGACGATGCGATGAAACAGCTCCTCCAGGAAGTCCTCGAAGTTCTGGTTGAAATACATGTCGATGAACCGCAGCGGCTGGTCCGACCCGTTCCAAAAGGTGTGGGGGATCCGACGCGGCCGCAGGTGCCACCCCCCGGCCTTGATTTCCTCGACCTGCCCGTCCATCCACACCGTGGCGGTGCCCTCCTGCACGAACATCAGTTCGTCGAGGTCCTGGTGCACGTGGGGCGCCGGACCCATCTGGCGCGGCGCGACGGCCGACTCCACGCACGAGAATTGCCCGTTGGTCTGGGCGCTGCGCACCCAGGTGCGGATGTCGAGGCCGCCGGGCCCGGGGGCCAGCGGCTCCCGGGGCGGCAGATAAAAGGGGGAGGGAGGATTCAGCGCCCCGCTCGCCGGGCTCGTGCCACCCTGGGCCGGGGAGCGGACTGAGGCCAGCATGCCGGTGACGGCCGCCAGCGACAGGTTGCGGATGAACTCCCGGCGGGGGGAGGCGAGCGGCCGGCCCTCTGGCGAGGGCGGCCGCGGCTGAGAGGAATCGGGGTGTGTCATGCGCCCGATGACGCCCCGAAAACGGGGGGCCTCAAGGATGTTTTCCCATTGTAATTAACTAACCTCCAGGTAATCAAAACGCCGCGATGAAGCCGCCGAAAAAACTCTGCGTAGGCTGTCCGGTGCAGCACGCGCTGACCTTCATCGGGGGCAAATGGCAGATGGGCATCCTCTGGAACCTGCGGAAGCGCGCGCTGCGCTTCGGGGAACTGCGCCGCCACCTGCCCGGCCTGAGCGAAAAGGTCCTGGCCCAGAACCTGCGCTTCTTCGAGCGGGAGGGAATCGTCGGCCGGAAGATCTTCGGCGAGATCCCGCCGCGGGTGGAATACGGGCTGACCCCCGAAGGCGCGAGGCTCCTGCCCGTGCTGGCGGCCATCGTCAAATGGGGCCATGCCCACCTGCAGGAGCAGAAGGTCACGAAGCGGATGCGGTTCACTCCCCGGGAGACGATGGAGGAAATTGCAACGCTCTGACGGTTAGGCGACGAATGGGTTGAACCGGCGCCTCGGTCTTGCTAGCTGATGACCATGCGCACGCCAATCCTCCTGCTTGCCGGAACGTTGTTGATGGCGGACGCGGTCCCAGCCGCGCCCGGTTCCTGGCAGCCGCTTTTCAACGGCAAGGACCTCGCCGGCTGGGACACGGAAATGATGATTCTGCCCGATCCGAAGTGGGAAGTTCCGGGGCTCCCGCGCGACGCGAGCGGAAATTATACCCAGCCCGTCGGCAAAAACAACGACCCGCTGCACGTCTTCACCGTGACCACCGTCGACGGAGGTCCGGTCATCCACGTTTCCGGGCAGGGTTTTGGCGTCATGATGACCACCGCGACGTTCACGAACGTCCACCTCCGTTTGCAGATCAAATGGGGCGACCGAAAATGGAGCAAAAAAAGTGCCCAGCCGTATGACACCGGACTGCTTTATTTCTGCCACAGCGAAGCCGGGGTTGCGCTCACGGACAAACTCAAGACCTGGCCGCGCTCCTTCGAATTTCAGATTTGCCAGAATGAATTCGGCGATCTCTACGCCCTCGGCGGGCAAGTCGTCGTGCCGGCCAGCCGGGCCCCGTGCAAGACGTGGGGCTCATCGGGATTTGTGGAGCGAAACTTGTGGCGCTACGACCCCGCCGGCACCAAGACGCTTTTTGTCCAAAAAGCGCCCATCGGAAATCATTGTGTGCATTTCGTGGACGCCGAGAAGCCGAAGGGTGAATGGAACACGCTCGACCTGATTACCTTCAATGGGAACAGCATCCACGTCGTCAACGGCCAGGTGGTCATGCGGCTGTACAACGCCCAGCGGCTCGACGGCGACGCCCCTGCGCCGATCACTTCCGGGAAGATATGCCTGCAGACGGAGGGGGGTGAATGCTACTTCCGCAACGTGGAAGTCCAGCCCATCACGGAGATTCCCGCTGAATTTGCCGAACGCTGAAGCGAAAAGACGAAGCGAACTGGAAATTGGCGGAGAGGGAGGGATTCGAACC
>CAZKAH010000109.1:0-4066 GCA_964550715.1 uncultured Opitutaceae bacterium | reverse complement strand
CGATCGTCACCCTGATAGTCGCAGCGTTCCTCCGGCGGGACGGGGCCCACGATACCCTGCCCGCCTGACCGGCCGGCGGCCAAGTCCTCCCGGCGGATAGCATTTGCGACGGCGGCCCAGGCCGCCCATAGTGCGCCCCTATGATCGATCTAATTAAGAAGTCATTGCTGGCCGGCGTCGGGGTGGCGCTCGTGACCAAGGAGAAAGTCGAGGAGGCGCTCGGCGAGCTCGTGCGCGACGGCAAGCTCAGCACGACGGATGCCCGGGTGATGGCGGAAAAGATCGCGGAGCAGGGTCGCCGCGAATTCGACGAGCTCCTCGCCGGCCTCGGCGCCAAGGTCAGGGAGGCGACCGCCCGCACCGACGCGGCCACCTCGGCCCGGATCGCCGCGCTCGAGGTGCGCGTCCGGGTGCTGGAAGAAAAGCTCGCGCCTCCGCCCTCCCGCGCCGGCGAGCCGTGAAGCCGTTCCTGGTCCACGCCGTCCGCGCGAAGGAGATCGCCGGCGTCCTCGCGCGCCACGGCTTCGCGGACCTGCTCGACCAGCTCGAGGGGCCCCCGGGCCTCTGGCAGAAGCTCGTCCCGCAGCCGCGGGTGCGACGGAGCACCTGGGAGCGCGTCCGGCTGGCCCTCGAGGAGCTGGGTCCGGCCTTCGTCAAGTTCGGGCAGCTGATGAGCATGCGGCCCGACGTCCTGCCGCATCCCCTGATCCTCGAGCTGCGCAAGCTGCAGGACGCGGTGCGGCCCGTGCCCTTCGCCGAGATCCGGCCGGTCCTGCTCGAGGAGCTGCCGGTCGACCTGGCCGAGGTCTTCAGCGAATTCGACGAGACGCCGGTCGCCTCCGGCTCGCTCGCCCAGGTGTATTTCGCGCGCTTGCGCGGATCGCCCGAGGCCCTGGCCAAGGGGGAAGCGGGACGTCCCGTGGCGGTCAAGGTCCAGCGGCCCAACATCGTCCGGATGGTGCAGACCGACCTCAGCTTCGCCGCGTGGCTGGCGGCCCAGCTCCACCAGCGCAGCCCCGCCCTGCAGCCCTATGACCTGCCCGCCGTCGTGGAGGAGATCCGCGCGGGCGTGCAGCAGGAGCTGGATTTCCGCAACGAGGCGCGCAACCAGCAGTATTTCAATGCGGTCAATCCCTACCCGAACCGGGTCTTCGCCCCGGCGGTCATCGAGGAATTGAGCGGCGAGCGCGTCCTGGTCATGGAACGGGTCGACGGCGTGCCGGCGGGCCGCGGGCCCCTGCCGGCCGAGACCGGCCGCGCCCTGGCCGCCGACGGCGCCCGCTCGATCCTGCACCAGGTGCTGGTCGAGGGCTTCTTCCATGCCGATCCCCATGCCGGCAACCTCCTCGTCACGACGGACGGGCGGCTGTGCTTCCTCGACTGGGGCCTGGCCGGCCACCTGACGCGGCGGCTGCGCTACGCCCTGGCGGACCTGTGGGCGGCCGCCCTCGAGCAGGACGCCGAGCGCATCGTCCAGATCGCCGGCGACCTGGCCTCGCCGGAGGCGCGGCCGGACCGGCGCGTGATGGAGAAGGAAATCACCCTCGTCCTGCGCGAGGACCTCAATTTCACGCTGGGCCGCCCGCAGTTCGGCCGGGCGATGCTGAAGCTCCTCTTCATCTTCGGCAGCCACGGGATCCCGCTCTCGCGGGACTACTCCCTCATGGCGAAGGCCGTGCTGGAGATCGAGGAGATCGGCCGGGCCCTCGATCCGTCCTTCGACCTGCGCGCCTACGCCCAGCCGGTCCTGCGCGACCTGGGGAACGAGCGCACCGGCACCCGGGCGGTGTGGCGCCACACCCGCGACTTCCTGCGGGCAAGCTTCGGCGGGCTGGAGGAGCTCCCCCGGCAGGTCCAGCGGCTGGTCCGCCGCTTCGAGAACGACAATCTCACCTTCAACATGCAGCACCGGGGCCTGGACCGCCTGCAGGAGGGGCTGCAGACCGCCTCGAACCGGATCGCGCTCGGCGTCATCATCGGGTCCCTGATCATCGGCTCCTCGTTCATCGTCAACACCCACATCCCGCCCTACCTCCTGGGTTATCCGATGCTGGGGATCGTCGGCTACCTCCTGTCCGCGATCCTCGGATTCTACGTCATCTGGGACATCATCCGCCACGACCGGCATAGGTAGCCGGCTGCGCCGCGCGGTCAGACGAAGGAGGAAATTATCCGGAAGGCGCGGAAGGCCACCGGCGCCCATTGCAGCGCCCGGCTCCCCCAGGAAGTCCCCCCGGAGTCCTCCTCGCCCTCGTCCGGGTCCGCCCGCCGGCGGCGGCGCAGCGCCAGGAAGCCCGAACCGATCGCGCCGACCAGGCCGCCGGCCCGCAGGAGCCGGCCCCAGGCCAGGTAACGCTCGACGCTGTCCGCGACGCCCTGCCCCGCGACGAGGCAATCCTCGCGGTGCAGTTCGATGCGCCGCCGGAGATACTCGCGCCGCTCGGCCAGGATGCTCAGCTCTCGGGACGGATACATAGGCGATCGCGGCTCAGCTCCTGCAGCGTGGCGGCGAAGGGACGCGACTCCTGCGCAAAGTGGCGCCGGGCGCCGAGGATGAAGACCGTCAGGGCCACCAGGTAGACGGCCGTCAGGATGATCAGCGCAACCAGCCGGGCGGGGCCCTGGCAGCAATAGACGACGGTCAGGCTGAGAAAGCCGACCGCCAGGAGCCCGCTGAAGAAGACGGCGGCGAGCCAGAGGAACGTCCGGATGAGGCGGAGCTTTTCCTCCTCGAATTCGACCGCCAGGAGCGCGAGGCGGTCCTGGGCCGAGCCCACGAGCCCGTCCGCCAGTTCGCGGACGGACTGGATCAGGCCGGGGGAGGAAGAGGAAGAGTCGGGCATGGCTGGAAACCTCCGACCAAACATCCCCCCTGCCTCCGGTTCGGTTCCGCCCGCGGCCGGCGCCTGCGCCGGCCGGACTGGGCTGGAGGAGTCCGGAGGAAGGAAGGGAAAGGCGAAATCAGTCCCGGCGGCGGAGGAGCGCGCCGAGCAGGACGCCGACGCCGAGGGCGACGGCCAGGGATTCATACGGGTGCGAGCGGATCGCGTCGTCGGCCGCCGAGGCCCCGTCGGCCACCTTCTGGCGGGCCACCTTGTAGTAGCCGGCGGCCTTGGCCTTGGCGCCGTTGAAGCGGTCCTGCAGCTCGCCCAGCTTGTCCGTAAAGCCGCCGGCGGCGGTGTCGGACGACTTGGCGATGACGGTCTCGACCTCTTCCATCAGCTGCTGGATGTTCTTGATCAGCTGTTCGGGGGACTGGGCATGGGCTTCGGTGCGGTGGTTCATGTTGGGAATCGCTTTGGGCGTGGGCGCGGCGCGGGTGTTTCCGCGCCATCAGGCCTCACCCCAGCTTGGTAGCGGCGGGGCCCCAAGTGTTCCCGGGCAGGTCGAAATAGAAATCGCTGCCCTCGCCCGGCCGGCTGGCGCAGGCGATGGTCCCGCCGTGGGCCGCCACGATCTCCCGCGCGATGGCCAGCCCGAGGCCCGCCCCCTTCCGGGCCGAGCCGGGCACCCGGTAGAAGCGGTCGAAGATGTGGCGCAGCGCCTCCGGCGGGATGCCCGGGCCCGCATCGCGCACGCCGCAGCGCACGCAGCCGCGCGCCGCGGGCTCCGCGTAGAGCGTGACCGTCCCGCCGGGGTGGGCGTACTTGGCGGCGTTGGTCAGGAGGTTGAGAAAGACGTGCCGCAGCCGGTCGACGTCGGCCAGGACCGTCCCCACCGCCAGGTCGCAGCGCACGACCAGGCGCTGGCCGGCGGTCGCGAGATGCGGCTGGGCCTCGCGCGCCATGTCGGCCAGGAGGTCCGCCACGGGCACGTCGCGGCGCGACAGGGCGGCGTCCCCGCTCTCCAGCCGGGCGAGGTCGAGCAGGTCGTCGAGGATCCGCAGGAGCCGGTCGGCGTCGTCCCGCGCGGTCTCGAGAAGCTCGAGCTGCGCCGGCGCGAGCGGGCCGACCTTCTGCTCCAAGAGGAGGTAGACCGCCAGCCGCAGGCTGGTCAGCGGGGTCTTGAGTTCGTGGCTCACCGTCCCCACCAGGTTGCTCTTGGCGTCGTCGAGCAGCCGGAATTT
>CAZKAH010000108.1:0-4120 GCA_964550715.1 uncultured Opitutaceae bacterium | reverse complement strand
CGTCCGCGGCATCGGCGTCTCCGGCCAGCAGCACGGCTTCGTGCCGCTCGACGCCGCGGGCGAGGTCATCCGCCCGGCCAAGCTCTGGTGCGACACCACCACCGTGCGGGAGTGCGCGCATTTGACCGGCCGGCTCGGCAGCGAGGCGGCCGTCCTCCGCCGGACCGGGATGCCCTTCCTGCCCGGCTACACCGCGGGAAAGATCCTCTGGCTCAAGCGTCACGAGCCGAGGAACTACCGTCGCCTGCGGCACGTGCTCCTGCCGCATGATTACCTGAATTTTTACCTGACGGGCAATTATTTCATGGAGTACGGCGACGCGTCCGGCACGGCGCTCATGGACGTGAGGAAGCGCGCGTGGTCGGCGCCGGCGATCGCGGCCGTCGACCGGAATCTCGCGGACTGGCTCCCGCCGCTTTCGTCCTCCGGCGCCCTGGCCGGCGCGCTGCAGCCGCGGCTGGCGAGGAAGTACGACTTCCCGGCCGACGTGCCGGTGAGCGCCGGCGGCGGCGACAACATGATGGGCGCCATCGGGACCGGGAATGTCGCGCCGGGCGTCGTGACGGCGAGCTTCGGGACGAGCGGGACGATCTATGCCTACGCGGCGAAGCCGGTGGTCGACCCCCGGGGCGAGATCGCGGCCTTCTGCTCCTCGACGGACGGCTGGCTGCCGCTCCTGTGCACGATGAACGCGACCAACGTCACCGAGCAGATGCGGGCGCTTTTCGACACGAACCACGCCGGCCTCGACCTCGCCGTGGAGTCGGCGCCGCCGGGGGCCGGCGGGCTCGTCCTGCTGCCCTATTTGGCGGGCGAGCGCACCCCGAACCTGCCGGACGGCTCCGCCGTCTTTTTCGGCTTGAACCGCCAGACCCTGAGCCACTCGCACCTCGCCCGCGCCACCATGGAGGGCGTCACGCTGGGCATGAATTACGGCCTGCGCCGGCTGGCCGGGCTGGGGGTCCGGGCGAAGGAGATCCGCGTGACCGGCGGCGGGGCGAAGTCTCCCGCCTGGCGGCAGATCATGGCGGACATCTTCGGGGTCCCGGTGGTCGGCATGGTGACGGACGAGGGCGCCGCGCTCGGGGCCGCGCTGCAGGCGGCCTGGGCCCGGGCCCGCCGCGAGGACGGCCGGGCGCGGATCGGTGATTTCACGTCCGCCCTGGTTGCGGTCGACCCCGAGACCCGGTGCGTGCCGAACCCCCGGCACGCCGCGCGCTACCGCGACCTCCAGGCGCTCCACGACCAGCTGAGCCTGGCCCTCCGGCCGGCGTTCACCGCGCACCGCCGGCTCGTGGAGTGACGGCCCGGCAATCAGACCGTCCGCCAATCGAGCGGCGCAACCTGGGACCGTCCCCTGCGTCTGGCCCGATGCCCCGCCACCCCTCCCGGCCCCGCCGGGTGCCGCAATCCCCATGATGATGCCCAAGACCAAACTCGCCCTGCTGGCTCCGCTCCTCGCAATCCTCGGGACGTCCCTGGCCGCCGCCAGTGACGTTCCCCTGAACTGGCTCGAGAGCGCCCCGCCCGGCCGGCCGGTCGGGGTGAGCTTCGGGGTGCCGTGGCCGCGGGGAACGGTGCAGAAGGACCAGGCTTTCAGCCTGACGGGGGCGGATGGGAAGGTCTCGCCGGCGCAAAGCTGGACCCTGGCCTATTGGCCGGACGGCTCGATCAAGTGGACGGGAATCGCGACCGTCGCCGGCTCCGACGGTCCCTTCCGGCTCGCCCCCGGGGCGCCGGGCAAGCCCGCGGGCGCCGGGCTGCAGGTGCACCGCGGCGAGACCGGCGTCATCATCGACACGGGCGCCCTGCGGTGCCGGATTCCCAACGAGGGCGCCGCCCTCGTCGACTGGATGGAGGTGAACGGGCGGCAGGTCGCGGCGAACGGCCGGCTGGTCTGCATCCTCCAGGACGGTCCCGACGGCACGGCCGAGGACACCCCGCACCGCGAGAAATACGTGAGCCATATCGACAAGGTCACGCTGGAGCAGTCCGGGCCGGTGCGCGCCGTCGTGAAGATCGAAGGCCGGCACCAGGGCGAGCGCAGCGCGCGCCGCTGGCTGCCCTTCGTCGTGCGGCTCTACTTCTACGCCGGCCAGCAGTCCGTGCGGATGGTGCACTCGGTCATCTTCGACGGCGACCAGGACCATGACTTCATCCGCGGCCTGGGCCTGGTTTTCAGCGTCCCGATGCGCGAGGAGGTGCAGAACCGGCACGTGGGCTTCTCCGGCGAGGGCGCCGGGCTCTGGACCGAGGCGGTGCAGCCGCTCGTCGGCCGCGCCGGCGGGGGCGTGGTCGATCCCGACCCGACGCGCCGGCCGCCGCCGCCGCCCCCGGGCGTGCCGCCCGGCTTCACCCGCGGCCGCCGCGGCGTCGATGTCTTCCCCGACCAGGTCGCGGGCCGGCGCGTGCCCAACCTCGACCAGGTGGACGCCCGCTCCCAGGAACTCATGGGCGACTGGGCCGTCTGGGACGACTTCAAGCTGACCCAGCCGAACGCCGACGGCTTCACCATCGTCAAGCGCACCAATCCCCAGAGCGTCTGGCTGCCCTCCGGCGCCGGCCGGCGCGCCTCCGGGCTGGTCTTCGCGGGCGATGTCAGCGGCGGGCTCGGGGTCAGCATCCGCAATTTCTGGCAGTCCTTCCCCGCCTCGCTCGAGGTGCGCCGCGCCGCGAGCCCGGCGGCGGAGGTCTATGCCTGGCTCTGGTCGCCGGATGCGCCCGCCATGGACCTGCGCCACTACGACATCAAGGCCCACGGGCTCGATGCCGTCTACGAGGACGTCCAGCCCGGCTTCAGCACGGCGACCGGGGTGGCCCGGACGAGCGAACTGACGCTGTTCGCGACGGGCGGCGTCCCCGCCCGCGAGGAGATGGCGCGCATGGCGGAGGTCGGCAAGCTGCCGCCGATGCTCGTCGCCCCGCCGCAATATCTCCATGCGGCCGGCGTCTTCGGGCCGTGGTCGCCCGTCGACCGCTCGACGCCGCTCAGGGAGATGGTCGAGGACCAGCTCGCCGCGCCGATCGCCCTCTATGAGAAGGAGGTCGAGCAGCGCCACTGGTACGGCTTCTGGTACTTCGGGAACATCATGCACTCCTACGACGAGGTGCGCCATGTCTGGCGGTACGACCTCGGAGGCATGGCCTGGGACAACACCGAGCTGGCGAGCGACATGTGGCTCTGGTACAGCTTCCTGCGGACGGGCCGGGCCGACATCTACCGGCTGGCCGAGGCGGAGACCCGGAACACGAGCGAGGTCGACGTCTACCATCTGGGGCGGTTCGCCGGCCTGGGCTCGCGGCACAACGTCGTGCCGTGGGGCTGCGGCGCCAAGGAGGCCCGGATCAGCCAGGCGGCCTGGAAGCGGTTCTACTATTACCTGTCGACCGACGAGCGGGTGGGCGACCTGATGGACGAGGTCGCCAACGCCGACTTCAAGGCGGTCGAGTACGACCCGATGCGCCTGGCCCAGCCGCGGAACGCGCGGGAGCAGCAGTTTCCCGGCCGCGTGCGCGGCGGGCCCGACTGGCTGGCCTTCATCGGCAACTGGATGACCAAGTGGGAGCGCACGGGCGACACCCAGTGGCGCGACAAGATCTACGCCGGGATGGATTCCCTTTCGGCCATGCCCTACGGCTTCCGCTCGGGGCGGAACCTCGTCTACGGCTATGACGCGAAGACCGGAAAACTCTTCCAGGTCTCCGACGAGCTCGGGGACTACAACCTGACCACGATCCAGGGCGGCGCCGAGGTCGTCTTCGAATTGAACACCCTCGTCGACAATCCCGCCTGGCAGAAGACCTGGCTGCAGTACTGCCGGCTGGAGGACGCGCCGGCCGACGTCATGAAGCTGGACCGCGGCACCGGCATGGAGGGCGCGGACGGCAAGTACACGGGCGAGGAGCAGGGCGGAGCCCGTCTCGCGGCCTACGCCTACCTGCAGACGAGGAACCCCGCGTTTGCGAAGCGCGCGGTGGCCGGCCTCTTCGGCGGCTTCGGCGGCCTGCGCGCGGGCATGTACGCGACCCGCCACGTGGAGGGGCCCGACGTCCTCAACCCGATCGACGAGGCGCCCCGGATGGGGACGAACAGCGTCGCCCAGATCTCGCTCGAGGCGAT
>CAZKAH010000107.1:0-4308 GCA_964550715.1 uncultured Opitutaceae bacterium | reverse complement strand
GGGAGCGCCGCGAAGGCCGCTACGTCTACGTCCGCGGCTACTGGCGCTAAGCCGGGTCAGAGCACAAAATCCCAAGGCGGGCCCCCCGGGCCCGCCTTTATTTTTAAACCCCATCTAGGTCGGCCGACCTCGACTACCAGTGAAGCCAGTGGCCGAGTGGACCAGGGAAGAACCCCAGCACCACGGAAGACAATGCCAGGGCACCGAGCACGAGGCCGAAGAGCGGACCCACCGCTGTCCGCGGCGGGACCGCGCCCTCGGCCGCCGCGGGCTTCCAGGACTCGAAATATGCGGCCTTGATCCAGCCAAAATAATAATAGATCGAGATCACCACGCCCGCGATGGCCACGACCAGCGGCGCACGCAGCCCCGCCTGGTAGGCGGCGACAAAGACGAAGAACTTCCCCAGGAACCCGGCCAGCGGCGGAATCCCCGCCAGCGAGCCCAGCCCCACGGCCAGCAGCCCGCCCAGGAAGGGATTCTCCTTCGCCAGCCCGGCGTAGTGCTCGATCTCCTGGTCGGCATCCTCCGGCCCGGCCAGGTGCGCCATGACGCCGAAGACCGTGAAGGAGGCGAGCAGGTAGGCCAGCAGGTAAAAGTAGATCGCCCCGACCGCGAGCGGCGCCGCGGGGGCCGCCGCCACGCCGAGGAGGAGGAAGCCCGCGTGCGAGACGCCGGACAGGCCGATCAGCCGCTTGACGTTGTGCTGCGTGAGCGCGGCGAAGTTTCCGAAAAGGATCGTGGCCATCGCCATGGTGGTCAGGACGGGCGTGACCAGCCAGCCGTAGGCCGGGAACGCGCGCAGGGTCAGCGAGAGGAGGACGGCGAAGCCGGCGGCCTTGGAGGCCACGGCGAGGAAGGCGGTGACCGGGGTCGGCGCGCCCTGGTAGACGTCCGGGATCCAGATCTGGAAGGGAAACGCGCCGATCTTGAAGGCGACTCCCGCCAGGACGAGGACGATGCCGGCGCTGGCGAGGAAGTTGTGCGGGTTGGCGGCGAGGAACCGGGCCAGCTCGCCGTAGCGCATCGCGTCCGCCGAGTGCTCCGGCAGGAGCGGATTGCCGGCCACGCCGTAGAGGAGCGCGATGCCGAAGAGGAGGAGGGCCGAGCTGAGCGCCCCGAGGATGAGGTACTTCAGGCCGGCCTCCAGCGAGGCCGTGCTGGTCCGGAAATAGCTCACGAGGATGTAGAAGCCCACCGTGACCGTCTCCAGCGCGACGAAGAGCATCACGAAGTGGTTGCTCTGCACGAGGAGCATCAGGGCGGCGGTCACCACCAGCACGATGTGGTAGAACTCGATCCGCGGCCCGGTGCGCCGGGCGAGCGTCACCCGCGCCAGGAGGACGACCAGGATCGACGAGAGGAGGAGAAAGACCCGCATCGCCTGGCCCGCCAGGGAGGCGTGGAGGAGGCCGTTGAAGGTGTCCTGGCCGATCCAGGCCGAATGAAAATGCCAGAGCACGCTCGCGAGGATGGCGACCTGGCCGGCCAGGCAGACGCCGGCCACCGCGTGCGGGGCGCGTTTCGGCAGCACCAGGTCGAGCACGAGGAGCGCCAGGGCGAGGCAGCCGAGGGCCAGCTCGGGGCCGATCGAGCGCCAGGAGTTTCCCGCGGCCAGGTGCTGGAGGAGGTCGAGGCTCATCGGGTCAGAGGCGGGCGAGCGTGGCCGCGGCGGGCTCGGCCCGCACGATCGGGGCGATGGAGCCCAGGGCGCCGTCGATCGGGCGGGCAATGGACCGCGGCCAGAGCCCGAGGAAGAGCAGGGCCGCGAGGAGGAGGAGCGCCGGGATCCGCTCGGACCAGCCGAGGTCGGCGGGCGGATGCTGGGCCGCGACGAGGGCGAACGCCTCGCTGGGCGGCCCGAAGAAGACCCGGGAGGCGGCGCGCAGCCCGTAGACCGCGGAAATGATGACGCCGGACACCGCCAGGGCGGTGAACCAGGGCGAGAAGGGCCAGAGGGCGACGAAGATCGTCAGCTCGCCCCAGAAATTGGCGAAGCACGGGAGGCCGATGCTGGCGAAGGTCGCCGCGACGAAGAACGCCGCCAGGACCGGCGCGGACTTCGCCAGGCCGCCCATCTCGTCCATCGCGAACGTCCGCGTCCGCTGGTGGACGCTGGTCGCCAGGAGGAAGAGGAGCGAGACCGACAGGCCGTGCCCCACCATGAGGAGGACGACGCCGCCGACGCCGAGGGCGGAGCCGCACGCGAGCCCGAGGAAGGCGTAGCCCATGTGCATGACCGAGCTGTAGCCGACCACCTGCTTCAGGTCCCGCTGGGCGATCGTGACCAGCCCGATGACGAGGACATTGCCGAAGCCCGCCAGCACCGCGAGGGTGTGGCCCCAGGGGGCGGCCCCCGCCGGCAGGAGCGGCAGGGCGACCTGGATCAGGGCGTAAAGCCCGAACTTCTTCAGGACGCCGGCGTGCAGCATCGCCGCCGAGCTGGGCGCGGCGCCGTAGCCCAGGGGGGCCCAGCTGTGCAGGGGCCAGAGCGACACGAGGATGCCGAAGCCGAAGAGGAGGAGCCCGAAGAGGTGCTTCTGCGCCAGGGCGCCGAGCGGCTGGGCCGCCAGGGTGGAGCGCAGGGCGATCAGGTCGAAGCTGTGGGCGCCGCTCTTCACGTAGAGCGCGATCAGCCCGAGGAGCGAGAGCATGGCGCCCAGGGTCAGGTAGATCGTCATCGTCATCGCCGCGTAGTTGCGGTCGCGCCCGCCCCAGATCCCGACCATGATGAAGGTCGGGATCAGCGCCAGCTCGTGGAAGAAATAGAGGAAGAAGACGTCGACGCTCGCGAAGATCCCCATGAGGCCCGCCTGCATGACGAGGAGCAGCATGACATAGAGCTTGAGCCGCTCCGCCGTCGACTGGAGGGCGTAGAGCCCGGCCGCGAGGCCCACGATGCCGGCGAGGAGAAAAAGCGGCATCGCGATGCCGTTGACCCCCAGGACGAGCCCGATCCCGAGGCCGTCGAGCCCCGTGGAATAGCGCGCGAGGTAGGCGTAGCCGTCGGCCTTCGGGGCGTGGTTGAAATGCCACCAGACATCCAGGGCGCAGAGGAACGGCACCGCGAAGCCCGCATACGCCAGCTTCAGCGACCAGCGCTTGGGCAGGCCCAGGGCGATGGCCAGCGCCACGGCCAGGGGCGCGGCGATCGCGAGCAGCAGGGGGTTGCAGGGCGGGTGCATGTCAGAGGATGCCGGCGGCGAAGAGCCAGAGGAGGGCGACGCCGCCCAGGAACCAGTAGACGTAGGCGTTGATCCGGCCGACGTGCAGGGCGCGGACGCCCAGGCCCGCCAGCCCCGCCAGCCCGGCCGTGCCCCGGACCACGAGGCCGGACAGCCCGATCACGTCCAGGAAATTGAGGGCCATCGCCAGCCGCTGCTGGACCTTGGCGACGTACCAGCCGTAGCAGCGGTCGAAGCACTCCTGCAGGGCGCCCAGCGCCCGGAAGAGCCCCGGCGCGCGGAGCTCGAGGGCGTCCGGGCCGGACACGCCGTAGAAGGCCCAGGCCGCGCCCGCCCCGATGAGGAGGACGGTCAGCGAGACGCCGAGGACAATCCCGTGGGCCCGACCTTCCGCCTCCGGGACATTGTTGAGGATGCCTGCGAAGGCCGCGGGGTAGAACCGTCGCCAGCCGGCGACCACCGAAAGGGCCCCCAGGACAACCAGCGGGCCGGTGAGGACGCCGCCGCCCTCATGCGCGTGCGCCGCGGCCTCCGAGCGGGTCGCCCCGAAGAAGACGATTTTCCAGAGGCGGACCATGTAGAAGGCGGTGAGGATCGCCGTGAGGGCGAGGAGGGCGAAGACCGCCCGGTTGCTCGAGAAGGCCAGGGCGAGGATCGCGTCCTTGGAGAAGAAGCCCGCGAGGAAGGGGAAGCCGATGATGGCCGCGACGCCGATCGTGAACGTGACGAACGTGAGCTTCATCCGGCCGGCCAGTCCGCCCATCTTGAAGATGTCCTGCTCGTGGTGGCAGCCGTAGATGACGGAGCCCGCGCCGAGGAAGAGGAGCGCCTTGAAGCAGGCGTGGGTCGTCAGGTGGAACATGGCGGCGCTGACGCCGCTCGCCGTGTGATAGCTGCCGTCGGCCTGCGGCTGGAAGTAGGTGCCCATGCCGAAGGCGGCCACCATGTAGCCCAGCTGGGACAGCGTGGAATACGCCAGGACCCGCTTGATGTCGCTCTGGACGATCGCGCACAACGCGGCATAGAGCGCCGTGGCCGTGCCGACCCACATGATGACCGTCAGCGCGGGATTCACCATCAGGACCTGGATCCGGCAGAGCATGTAGATGCCGGCGGCGACCAT
>CAZKAH010000106.1:0-4411 GCA_964550715.1 uncultured Opitutaceae bacterium | reverse complement strand
CCGACACCATCGACACCGTCGTCATTCCGACGACGAGCGGCGAGATCGGCATCCTCCCCGGCCACATCCCCCTGCTCACGCAGGTGGCGGCCGGCGCGCTGCGCGTGACCAAGGGCGGCGCGACCCAGCTCCTGGCCGTCAGCGGCGGGTTCGCGCAGATCGCCGGCGACAAGGTTTCCGTGCTGGCGCAGAGCGCCATCGAGGCGGAGAAGATCGACGAACAGGCGGCCGAGAACGCCATGAAGCGCGCCGAGGAGGAGCTCCTGAAGGGCAGTTCCTCGCTGCCCCACGCCGAGGTCGAGCGCCTCGAGGGCATCGTCCGCTTTTCCGTCGCCCAGCTCGCCGTGCGCCGCCGGCGCTGAGCCCCGGCCGCGGCCGGCCGAACCGCCAATCGAAGTGCGGAGGTCTTTGTCACGCAATACGTGACAAGACGCCCGGCGCCCCGGCCGGATTCCAGGCACGGCCTTTTGTCGCGTTGACCCCCGGGGCCGGGGAGATAGATAAAACCTCCCCCACGTGAACCGGGTTTTCATCAAGACCTACGGCTGCCAGATGAACGAGCGCGACAGCGAGGCGGTCGCCGCCCTTCTGCGCGCGCGGGGCTACCGCATCGTGAATTCCGAGAACGATTGCGACGTGCTCCTGCTCAACACCTGCAGCGTGCGCGACGCGGCCGAGCAGAAGGCGATCGGCAAGGCGGCCTCCGTCCAGCGCCGCAAGCGCAAGAATCCGGATTTCGTCCTCGGGATCCTCGGGTGCATGGCGCAGAACCGCGGGGCGGAGCTGCTGGACCGGCTGCCGGACGTGGACCTGATCGTCGGCACCCAGAAATTCCACCGCGTCCCCGACTATCTCGACAACCTGCGCGCCGCGCGCGAGGCGGGCGCCCCGGTCGGGGAGACGATCGTGGACCTCGCCGAGGAGGCGGGATCCCAGAACGCCATCCGCGACCATCTCGAGACCGAGGAGCGGCAGGTCAGCGCCTTCGTCTCGATCCAGCAGGGCTGCAACATGCACTGCTCCTTCTGCATCGTGCCGAAGACCCGGGGCGACGAGCGCTCGCGGCCCATGGAAGAGATCGTGGCCGAATGCCGGACCCTGGCCGAGCGGGGCGTCCGCGAGATCACGCTCCTCGGCCAGATCGTCACGAGCTACGGCCGCCGGGACTATGCCCACGAGGGTGGGGTGACCCCCTTCGTGCGGCTGCTGGAGCGCGTGCAGGCGGTCGACGGCATCGAGCGGATCCGCTTCACCTCGCCGCATCCCCTTGGGTTCCGGCAGGACCTGGTCGAAGCCTATGGGCGGCTGCCCAAGCTGTGCGACTATGTGCACCTGCCCATGCAATCGGGCAGCAACCGCGTGCTGCGCGCCATGAACCGCCCCTACACCCGGGAGCGCTACCTGGAGATCGTGCAGGCACTCCGCGCGGTGCGGCCGGGGATGTATTTCTCGACCGACGTCATCGTCGGCTTCCCGGGGGAGACGGAGGCGGACTTCGCCGAGACCCGCTCGCTCTTCGAGGCCGTCAACTACGACATGGCCTACGTCTTCAAGTACTCCGTCCGCAGCGGGACGCCGGCCGCCGGCCTGGCCGGCCAGGTCCCGGCGGCGGTACGGGACGAGCGCAACCGCATCCTCCTCGATCTCCTCGCCGAGAACTCCGTGCGCCGCAACCAGTCGCTCGTCGGCACGGTCCGGGACGTCCTGGTGGAGGGCCCAGACCGGACCGGCCGCGGCTTCACCGGGCGCACTTCCGGCAACCGGGTCGCGATCTTTGCCGCGGATCCCCGCCTGGTCGGCTCAATCGTGCCGCTGCGGATCACCCGCACCACGGTCAGCACCCTTTACGGCGAGTTGGTGCTGGCAGGGGTCGCCGCCGTCGCCTAAGACTGCCTTTTCCCATGTCGCTCGCCCTCGCCACCCTGCTGCCCGGCCTGCTGCTCCTCGCGCTGGGCGCGCCCCTGCTGCTTTTCGCCGGGGGCTCCGCCCCGGCCTACAAGGCCTTCCCCCGGTCGCCGGCGGCCACCCGGGTCTGCTTTGGGGCCGGCTCGCTCTGGTTCCTCTACGTCATCTGGCACCTGTCGCCCGCCGATTTCGGGGACTACCGCCAGCTCCTCTTCGTCTTCTTCGCGATCCTGGCCGCGCTCGCCTTCAAGTGCGTGCCCGACTTCCTCGCGGTGCGCGGCGCCTGCGTGCTCGTCCTCCTCGGCGCGATGCCGCTCCTCGACGCGGCCTACATGCACTACGACCGGCCGCAGCGGCTTTGGATGGTCAGCGTCGTCTACCTCGCCCTCACGCTGGCCCTCTGGCTCGGCGCCCAGCCCTATCGCCTGCGGGACTTCCTCGACTGGCTCTTTGCGCGGCCCGGGCGATCCCGCGGCTTCGGCGGCCTGCTGGCCGCCTACGGGCTGCTGCTCTGCGGGGTCGCCCTGACCTACTGACCCGGATGCCCGCCGCCCCGATCCTCCTCGTCATCGCCGGGCCCGCGGGATCAGGCAAGAGCACGCTCTGCGACCGGCTGGTGGCGGCGGACCTGGGCTTCAGCCGGGTCATCACGACCACGACCCGCGCGCCGCGCACGGGCGAGGAGCACGGGGTGCACTACCATTTCTTCTCCCCCGAGGCCTTTGAGGCGAAGGTGGGGGCCGGCGAGTTTCTCGAATGGGCGTGGGTGCACGGGAAGCGCCGCTACGGCACGCTGATGGCCAGCGTCCTCGGGCCGTTGGCGGAGGGCGGGCGGCTGGTGATGAGCGTCGACGTCCAGGGGGTCGCCAGCCTCCGGCAGGTGGCGGCCGCCAATCCGCTGCTGCGCCAGGCCCTCACCACCGTGTTCCTGGTCGTCGACCACGACCGCCTGCTCGCCCGCATGCGCGACCGCGGGAAGGACAACGAGGAGGAGATCGCCCGGCGCATGGCGACCGCCGAAGCCGAGTTGCGCGAGGCCCCGAAGTTTGATTTCGTCATCCACAGCCGCACCCGCGACGAGGACTTCGCGGCGCTGCGGGCCATTCTCGATCGCGTCCGACCCCAATCCTGATGAAGATCACCTCCGCCGCCCTGCGTCATCTCCTCCTGCTTCCCGCCCTCATGAGCGCCCCGCTGCACGCCGCCGACGAACATCCGGTCATCGATCTCTGGCCCGAGGGCGTGCCGGGTCTCAAGGCGGACGCCGGTCCCGAGAAGCACGAGGGCACCAACGTCGGCAATATCCATCATCCCAGCCTGACCGTCTATGCCGCGCCGGCGGACAAGGCCAACGGCACCGCCGTGATCATCGCCCCGGGCGGGGGCTATGCGCGCCTGTCCTGGGTCAACGAGGGCACTTCCCCGGCCGAGTGGCTGAACTCCCTCGGCGTGACGGCCTTCATCCTGAAATACCGGGTCAAGGAATACGGGCAGCCCGCGCCGCTGCGCGATGTCCTCCGCGCCCTGCGGACAGTGCGCTCCCGCGCCGCCGAGTTCGGCGTGAAGACCGACCGGATCGGCCTCCTGGGCTTTTCCGCCGGCGGCCATCTCGGAGCCAGCGCCGGCACCCTGTATGACGCGCCGGAAGGGCGCACCGGCGCCGCCATCGACGCGGTCAACGGCCGGCCCGACTTCCTGCTCCTGCTCTATCCGGTGATCACGATGCAGCTGCCCTACGCCCATCCCGGCTCGCGGCTCAACCTGATCGGCGCGCATCCCGACCAGGCGCTCGTCGATCACCTTTCGCCCGAGCTGCAGGTCACGAAGGACACGCCGCCGACCTTCCTGGTCGCGACCGAGGAGGACAAGACCGTCCCTGTCCAGAACAGCCTGATCTTCTTCGAGGCGCTGAAAAAGGCAGGCGTGCCCGCCGAGCTGCATATCTACGAGAAGGGCGCCCACGGCTTCGGCCTGAAGCCGGGCCTGGAGACGTCGGAATGGCCGCAGCTGGCCGCCACCTGGCTGCGGCTCAACCGCCTGATTCCGGCGGCAGCAAAGCCCTGAAAAAAGGCCGGGCAAAAAGCCCGGCCTGAATTTCTCCGCCGCAGGGGAAAGGATTCCCTCACATCGACAGCTGCGGCCGCGTCGGCTCGGGCCAGTCGATGTGGAAGAACTTGCCGCGGGGCTGGTCGACGCGCTCGTAGGTGTGCGCGCCGAAGAAGTCGCGCTGGCCCTGGAGGAGGTTGGCGGGCAGCCGGGCCGAGCGGTAGCTGTCGTAGTAGGCCAGGGCCGAGCTGAAGGTCGGCGCGGCCACGCCGCACTCGGCGGCGAGGGCCACCACCTTGCGCCAGTTGGCCTGCGCCTTCTGGACGGTCTTGTTGAAATACGGGTCGAGCAGCAGGTTCGCGAGGTCGGGCTTCCGGCCGTAGGCCTCGGTGATCTTCTGGAGGAAGGCCGCCCGGATGATGCAGCCGCCGCGCCAGATCTGGGCGATCTCGCCGAAGTT
>CAZKAH010000105.1:0-4598 GCA_964550715.1 uncultured Opitutaceae bacterium | reverse complement strand
CCTTCGACGTCCTGCAGGAGAGCTTTGCGGAATGGACCGTGACGGCCGCGGCTGGCGGCCTGCCCGACACCTTCTCCGAGCCGTTCGTACTCGCCCGCCAAGGCAATGATCGCCTCGCCCGCCTCCGGGTGCGCACCCGCGATCCCGAGGACCGGGCGCGCTTCGCGCAAACCCACAGGGCGGAGATTCAGTCCCGTTCCCTCAGCCTCGACGAGATGTTCCCGCTCCTCGCGGGCCATCAGCAGGAGGTCGAATGAAACTGCGTACTTATCTTCGGCTCCTGCGGCCGATCGGTTCTTTGTTCGTTCTCTTCCAGTGGATCTACCCGCCGGTGTTTGTGATTCGCGTTTTGCGTCACTCGGCCGGTCGGCACGAGCAATTCTTCTATTACCTTTCCTTCGGCGCGGTCGTATGGATGTCGCCCGTGATTGGTCTTTGCCTCGCGGGTGCGGCCCACGAGCTGATGCACCGACCGCAGATCCTACTCCTGCCGGACGCCCTGCGACAGCTTCGCAATCGAACCGTCCTCGGCGTGCTCATCTTTGCCACGCTGCTGGCTGGACTGACCGTACTTGCCGGTTCCCCGGTCCCCGTGACCGCGGCCTTCGGCTTCGCCGCCGCGCTCCTGGCGCTTCCCACCACCTCCCGACACCGCGGATGGGGCTGGCCGACCGCCTTCCTGCTGGTCATGGGCGGCCTCACTTATGTCGTGTATAGCGGCGCACTCCAGCACGCGATGACGCTCGCACCTGCAGCCTTTTTCCTGGGCGGTCTGGCCATCGCGCCGGCCTGCATCCTGGACGGCTTTTCCCGCCGGCACCTGCGCCAGCGCATTGAAACACCATTCCGGGCACTCCAAGGCATGTTTTCTGCCGTTCCGACCCGCAATACGGAGCGGATTCTTTTCGGGCGCGGCCCGCTGGGCCGGGATTGGAAGGTCCCAAGAATCAGCGGCTCCCTCTATTCCTGGATGCAGGTGGTTCGGCATGCCTGCACCGGCCGACGGCGACGTGGCGGGTTCCATGTCTGGACGGTTCAAGTCGTGATCCCGATGGGCATCTGCGCTCTCCTCCTTCCGTTCCTCGGCATTCTGGGCGACGGTATCCGCCGGCCATCCCTGCGTCTATATGGCGCCCGCCTCGCCGAACTGGCGGACCTCCACCGCCCGGGGCCCTGGGGCTTCCACGCCGTGACGTATGGGGTTTGGATCCTTTCCGCTCTCTTCTCCAGCGTGCTCGTCCTGGGGATTCCCCGCCCGATGATCGCGTTTCCGCTCTCCCGCGATCGCCTCGCCCGGGTCGCCTTCGGCCTGACGCTCTTTCACCTCGCGCGCGCAGACGTGGCCATCACCTCGTCGATATTCCTGGTTTCCCTGCTCGGCCAGTGGCTCGAGGGTCACTTTCGCCCTGGGTTTGGGCTTCCCGTGTTGGTCGCATTCGCCGTCAGCCTCACCGTATTCCGACTGATATTGACTTGCAGCCTGTTTCTCCTCGCTCGCCCCCTCCTGCGCCTCGGTGCCCTCGCCGCCAATATGCGCATGTACGAATTCCTATGCCGTGGGGCGGTCGTTCTTTTGCTGATCGTTCTCGTGGCGGCGGTCGTCTTGACCGGATGGATCGGCGCCACGCGCGAATTCTGGCTCCCTTACGTGTTCACGCCTCTCGGCATGGCTGGGCTCCTCTGCTCTGCCGCCGTCGGCCTATATCGGATGGCAAGAGGTCTTCGGCACATGTACCGCACCTGCGACCTTCCTCGCCGGGGCGATGCCGTGATCCATTTGCAGCTCGCATCTTCTCGTCGAAATCATTCCGAATCCGCCACCGCTTCCTGAACTTCAACCGAGATGAACCCGTCCATCCGGCCGCAAATTCAAGGCCAGCCTTGGCGGTTTTTTTCCAGGCGTCCGCGCGCCGAATTCCGGAACAATCCGGGGCGTCCGCTGCCACATCGCGGGATGTCTTTCCGCCCCCTGCTGCTGGCGCTGGCCCTGGCCATTCCGGCGGCGGCCACTCCGCTTGACGAGGCCGCCGCGCTGCTCAGGGCCAGGAAATATCCCGAGGCCCGGCAGGCTCTTGAGGCTATCCTGGCCACCGAGCCGCAAAACGCCCGGGCCACCTTTTTTCTCGCGCAGGTGGTCATAGTCCAGGGCCACAGCGCGCAAGCCCTCTCCAACGCGCTGATCCTGATGGAAAAGGCCGCCAAGGTCGCCCCGGCCGATCCGGAGATCCTGTCCGCCTACGGCCAGCTCTCCCTCCAGGTCGCGGCGATCCATACCTCCGTGCCGGCCGCTCTCCGGGGCCGCGATGCGCTTGAGGCGGCGCTCAAGCTCAATCCCAACGACCTCGCAGCGCGCGAGACGCTTTATCAATTCTATCGGCAGGCGCCGTGGCCCATCAGCAGCAAGGCGAAGGCGGCCGAACAGCTGGAGGAAATCAGGCGCCGGAATCCCGACCGCGCGATCGTGTTGGACCTGAACGCCCAGGTCGCAGCCAAGGACTACGCCGGCGCCTTCCAGACCTGTGACCGCCTGCTCGCCAAGAACCCTGATCATCACCTGGCGCTCTTCAACTTTGGGCGCATCGCGGACATCACCGGCCAGAACCTTCCCCGGGGACTTGCCTGCCTGAAGCGCTACGTTGAGCTGGCCCCGACCGAGTCCGGGACCCCGCCGGGCTGGAACGCCTGGGGCCGGATCGGGAATATTGACGAGAAGCTGGGGGACCACGCCGCTGCCCGGATCGCCTATGAGAAGGTGCTGCAGCTCCAGCCCGGCAACAAGGGTGCGGCGGCGGCGCTGGCCGCGCTGAAATAGGCGCGGACCGGCGCTCTCGGCCAACCCTGCAGGGTTATTTCCCTGCGGCCCTAGGGCCGGGTCGCCGTCGCCGTGGCCTGGGCGAGGTCGTCGCGCGCGGCCTCGTACTGCGCCTTGATCGGATCGAATTGTCCCGCCTCCGCGGCCTTAAGCTTGGTCAGGAGCTCATCGCAGCGCGCCAGCTTGTCCTTTGCGATACCCACGGCATCGGGGTGGGGCGGCGGAGGGTTGGTGTCGATCTTCAACCGGTAGGCATCGAGCTCTTCGCACGGCCCTGAACGGGCGCTCCCGGGAAGTGTCACGTATTACGTGACACTTCCCGTTGGGTCCGACGGCCACGCGGAAGCGATCTTGACTCGGGGAGGGCAGGGGGATTCTGAAGAAGGCGATGTCGCAAGCACTCCCGGCGCTGACCCTGCGCCTGGCCACGGAAGGGGACGCCGGGGAAATCCAGGCGATCTACGCGCCCTATGTGCGCGACACCTGCATCTCCTTCGAGCTGGAGCCGCCGTCGGTCGAGGAGATCCGGCGCCGGATTGGAAGTGTCCTGGCGCGGTGGCCCTGGCTGGTGTGCGAGCGTGACGGACGGTTGGTCGGCTACGCCTATGCGAGCGAGCACCGGGTGCGCGCCGCCTTCCGCTGGGCGGTCGACGTTGCGATCTATGTGCGAAATGGGGAGCACCGGGCGGGCATCGGTCGTGCGCTGTACACGGCGCTGCTGGCCTCGCTGCGCCTGCAGGGATTTTGCCATGCCTACGGGGCCATCTATCTCCCGAATCCGGCCAGCGTGGGGCTGCACGAGGCCGTGGGCTTCCGGCCTTTCGCGCTGTTTCCGCAGGTCGGCTTCAAGCAAGGGGGCTGGCGCGACGTGGGCTGGTGGCATTGCGCCCTCCGGGAACTCCCGGCCAATCCGCCCGAGCCGCTCAGCCTGGAAGCCCTCCGGGGCCGGCCGGAATGGGACGCGATTCTGCGGTTGGGTACCGCTTGCCTGCGGCGGCCAAATTAGCCGGAGAGGGAACCTAAGAATTGGGAGGCAGTCCTAGCACGACCGCCTCCTTGGCCGCCACCATGGCGGCCGGCAAGGCGTCCCTACCATCCATGAAAACCAAGATTTCCTCCGTCCAAGCGTCCATCTCCTTGCCCCACCATGTCGTTGCCGAACGCGCCTACGCCATTTGGCTGGCCCGCGGCCAGCCCATGGGCTGCGATTACGACCATTGGGTCGAGGCCCGGCGGCAGCTTTGCGCCATGGCCCTGGGAGCGGCCGAGCTGGGCGCGGCCGGCCGCCTGGCGAACTTGAGCGACCTGTTCAGCACCGACATCGATCGGGCGCTTGATTCCTTCGCACCGACCGCTGCACCGCGGAGCGCAACGTCGCTCTAGCTCGGCGCTGAAAATTCTGGCCAAGCGGCCGGGGCTGGCGTTTGCTCGGGGTCCCCTAAAATCCCCATGAAAAACCTCCGCCTCCTCCTCGCGGCCTGCGCCGCCTGCCTCCTCTCCGCCGCGGCCCTCGCCAGCGATCCCACGGGCACGTGGAAATGGACCGTCAACGGTCAGAATGGAGAGATCTCCACGACCGCCAAGCTCGTGGCCAAGGACGGCCAGATCACGGGCAGCTACAGCAACACGTACGGCGACAGCACGATCTCCAGTGGGACGGTCAAGGACAACGACGTCGCCTTCAAGGTGGAGCGCGATATCAACGGCTCGAAATTCGTGATCCAGTACCAGGGCAAGCAGGACGGCGACACCATCAAGGGGACGGTCGAGATTTCCGGCAACGCCG
>CAZKAH010000104.1:0-4719 GCA_964550715.1 uncultured Opitutaceae bacterium | reverse complement strand
CCGGCCCGTGGGTCACGGTCGTCGACAGCCTGGTGATCACCATCTTTGTCGTGGACCTGAGCCTGATCGTGATCGGGCAGCTCCGCTCGAAGGATTGACGTGCGGCATCCCGGGCCGGATGGGAAACTGCTTGAGAAAAGGGTGGCGCGGTCACACAAACTTTCCGCCGCCGCCGCGTCCCCATGCCCCTGCCCGATCAGACCCCGAAACTGCCCAAGCTTCCATTCGTCCTCGGCGATGCCGCCCTCCTGGCCGGAGCCTGGTTCATCGCCGCCCAGGCGCCTCATCCGCTGCCGCTGGAGCACACCCTGGCCATTGTCGGCTGCGTGCTCGCCGGCGGCCTGATCGGGGTCATCCCCTTCCTGACCGACTACGCGCGCCGCCAGGACGAGGCGCTGGACGACCGCCAGCGCGGGCTCGAGGCGCTGGCCCGGACGGTGGCGGCGTCGGCCGAGCAGATCAGCATTGCCGCCCAGGGGCTGCAGGAGATCGCGGCGCTCGCGCAGAAGAACCTGCAGGAGACCGTGGAGCTGCCGGCCAAGCTGCAGGATAAGATGACCGAGTTCCGGCGGGCGTCGGGTGCGGACAAACTGCAGGAGAAGATGAGCGAGCTGAGCGAGAGGGCCAAGGCGCGCGCCGCCGAGAAGGAGAAGGCCGAGAAGGAATGGACCGCAACGCTCACGGCGAAGGCCGAGCGCCTGGAGGCGGTGGCCGAGCAGATCGCCAAGGGCGCTTCCGACTGGGCCAAGGCGGATGCCGCCTTCCAGAAGATGCTGGCAACCCTCGAGAAATTTCCCGGGCGCAGCGCACGCTCGAAGCCGGAAGCGTCTGCGCCGACCGCGGTGGAACCGGCGCCCGCCGAATCCGTGGCTCCGCCGCCCGCGCCGGTCGAGGAACGGAAACCGGAACCACCCACCTGGCAGTCCGAGCCCGAGCCCCTGCCGGCGACTCCGGTGGCGCTGGAGCCCGCAGCCGCGGAGCCGGCGGCAGACTCGGCCCCGACGCTCGCCCTCGACATTCCGGCCCCGGTCGCGGTGGCAAAGCCGCCGCGCAAGCCGCGGAAACCCCGGGCCGAGCCCGCCGTGCCGGAACCTTCCGCGGCCGAGCCGGAGGCACCCGCGGCCCCGGCTGCCGCTGAATTCTCGCAGGTTTCTCCGGAGGAAGCGGCTCCGCCTCCGGCCGTGTCGTCCGACGGCGCCACGCGGCTGCTCGTGACCGCCTACATCGGCATCGGCAACCGGCTCTTCATTCGCGGTGAGGGCCCGGGCCTGAGCTGGGAGAAGGGCGTTCCGCTGCAATTCGTCTCGATCGGAAAATGGCGCTGGGAAACCTCGGATGCCTCGGCGCCGATCCGGTTCAAGCTCTACAAGAACGACGAGATCGAGTGCGCCGGGCTGGGCGAGGGCACGCTGGAATCCGGCCGGCAGCAGGAGCTGACCGCGGCTTTCTAGCGGGCATTTAGTTTCTTTTTAGGAGTTTTGGGCGGGTCTTAGTTAGGGAAATCGCGACCCCTGGCCTATGCTGGGGGCGCCGTGAATACCGCCCTTCAAATCACCAGCCGCTGGCTCGCTGCCTGCCTGCTTGCGGCGATCTTCGGCTTCTTCCTCGGCCTGTCGCAGGACCGCAACGCCTCGCTGCCGGGGCATTCCAGTTCGCGCATCCAGTGGCCCGCGGACTCCTGGGCCCGCCGCTGACGATCGCCCGTGAACGCTCCCATGGTCATCGCTGCGGAGACGGACGGCTGGCGGCCCGCGAAGGGCGAACTGACCGTCGGCATGCTCCTGGACGACCGGTTTGAACTTAATGAACTGATCGCGCGGAGCTATCAGGCGCAGATTTTCAAGGCGCTCGACCGTGCGACGGGCGCCACCGTGGCGGTCAAGGCCCCACTGATGGCCGTGGAGTCCGAACCCGCGGGGTTTGAGCGATTCCGGCGCGAGGCGCAGATCGGCGAGCAGCTGGACCACCCCGCAATCCTGAAATTCATCCCGGTGGAGGAAAAGAGCCGCCCCTATCTCGTGATGGAGTTCATCGAGGGCGAGACGCTCCACGCGGTCATGGTCCGGACGGGCCTCATGCCGGAAAAAGAGGCCGTGCGGATCTGCGGCATCGTGTGCGACGCGCTCGAACACCTGCACCTCAAGGGCATTGCCCACCGGGATATCAAGCCGGAGAACATCGTTCTTTGCCGGGACGGCCAGTATCGGCTCATCGACTTCGGCTTGGCCTGCACGGGGCGGACCCGCCGCCTGACCTTTGCGAAGCTGTCGTCGGTCATGGGCACGCCCGACTACATCGCCCCGGAGCGGGCGCAGGGAAAGCGTGGCGACCACCGGACCGACATCTACAGCCTGGGCGCCATCCTCTACCAGATGCTGACGGGCGTCCCGCCCTTCGAGGGCGAGAACCCGTTCGTCGTGATGAATGCACGCCTGATCGGCGACCCGGTCCCACCGCGTTCGCTCCGGCCCGACCTGAGCCCGGAGATGGAGGAAATCGTCCTCCACGCCATGGAGCGCGATCCCGGCCGGCGCTACGAGTCCGCCCTGGCGATGAAGGGGGAACTGGAAAACTACGGAACCGTCAACCTGACCCAGCGCCATCTTCAGCTTGCGGCCGCGAGCCCCTGGCGAGCCCGCCTCAGCTGGCTGCGCGCGGCCGGCGTCGGACTGATCCTGACCTATGGCGCCGTGGCGGCGGCCCTCTTCTTTTTTCTCAAGGCCCACCTGAAGGGCTGAGCGCGACTCAATTTCTCCACGTCCATCATGAATACCAGTGAAATCATCCAGATCGTCCTTTTCTTTGGCCTAGGCATCGCCCTGACCCCGCCCGTCGGCCGGTTCATGGCCAAGGTGTTCAAGGGCGAGCGGACCTTCCTGCACCCGCTCCTCTATCCCGTGGAGAAATTCATCTACCGGGTGACCGGCGTCGACGCCGCGGCGGAGATGTCCTGGCTGCACTACCTGGCCGCGGTGATCATCTTCACGGCGGTTGGTTTCGTGTCGTTGATGGCGATCCTGATGACGCAGCAATGGCTGCCGTTCAACCCCCAGGGACTGCCGAATCTTTCCTGGCACCTGGCGTTCAATACTGCCTGGAGTTTCACCTGCAACGCGGATTGGCAGTCGTATTCCGGTGAATCGACGATGAGCTATTTCTCGCAGACGCTCGGGCTTTCGGTGCACCAATTCCTGAGCGGGGCGGCCGGGATCGCGGTGCTTGCGGCGGTGGCGCGGGGCCTCAAGCGCGCAAGCCTGAAGGTGATCGGAAATTTCTGGACGGATTTGACGCGCTGCACCCTCTACCTCGTCATCCCGCTGTCGGTTGTCTGGGCGATTCCGCTCGCATGGCAGGGCGTTCCGCAGACCTGGAAGCCCTATGTGACGGCGAGCATCGTCGAACCCTACACCACCCAGGTGCCGAAGACCGACGACAAGGGCAACACAGTCAACGACAAGGACGGCAAACCGGTGATGGTGGACCAGAAGGTGGAAACGCAGCTGATTCCGATCGGCCCGGTTGCCTCCTTCGTCTCCTGCAAGCAGATCTTCACCAACGGCGGCGGCTGGTATGGCGTGAACAGCGCGCATCCCTTCGAGAATCCGACACCCATGTCGGACTTTCTGGAAATGCTGGCCATCATCGTCATCCCGATGGCGCAGGTCTACATGTTCGGCCTGATGGTGGGCAACCGGCGCCACGCCTGGTGCCTTTTCGCGGTCATGCTGTCGCTCTACGTGCTTTCGTTCGTCGTGGCCTACTATGCCGAGGTGCAGCCCAATCCGGTGCTGACCGACGTGCATACGCACATGGAGGGCAAGGAGACCCGCTTTGGCGTGATGAACAGCGTCCTCTGGGGGATTTCCTGCACCGCCATCGACAACGGTTCGGTGAACTCGATGCATGACAGCTGGATGCCGATCGCCGGCATGATGCCGATGTGGAATATCCTCGTCGGAGAGATGCTCTTCGGCGGCGTCGGCTGCGGCATGTACTGCATGCTATTCCACGTCCTGATCACGGTCTTCATCGCGGGCCTCATGATCGGACGAACACCGGAGTACCTGGGCAAGAAGCTCGGCGCCTGGGAGGCGACCTGGGCGGTCATCGGGGTGCTCGGGCCCAACGCCGCCTGCCTGATTCCCGCGGCGATCTCGTGTGTGCTGCCGGCCGGGCTGGCCAGCATGAACAACGGCGGCCCCCATGGCTTCAGCGAGGTCCTTTATGCCTTCGGCGAGGCGGCCAACAACAACGGCAGCGCGTTCGCCGGCCTCAATGCCAATGTGCCCTGGTATAATGTCGCGCTCGGCGCGGCCATCATCATCGGACGGTTTGCGCCGATCGCGGCCGCCCTGGCCATCGCGGGCCGCCTGGCCTCGAAGAAGACGGTCGAGACCTCGGCCGGCACGCTGCCGACCCACGGCTGGACGTTCGGATTCACCCTGACCGGGGTGATCGTCATCGTCGCCGCCCTCACGTTCTTCCCGGCGCTCTGCCTCGGGCCGCTGGTGGAACACGGGCTCATGCTGGCCGGCCGGACATTCTAACCCGGGAGAACTTTCACCATGAGCACCAAATTTGACATCAACTATTCGTCGCTGGTCCGCCAGGCCGTCATCGATGCGTTCAAGAAGCTTAACCCGCGCGACGAGATCAAGAACCTGGTCATGTTCGTCGTCTGGCTCGGCTCGATCGCGACCACGATCTTCCTTTTCCTGC
>CAZKAH010000103.1:0-4748 GCA_964550715.1 uncultured Opitutaceae bacterium | reverse complement strand
GTCACCAGGGGCTTGTCCTTGTGGTAGCACCAGTTTTCGCGCCGGAAATCCGGCGGCCGGCGCTCGGAGGTGACGGGATAAGGGGCGAAGAGACGCTCCAGCTCGCCGGCGGTGAAATAGCGCACGCCGTGGCCGAAGGGCTTGCCGGTCTGGCCGCAGTCGGTCGTCAGGAGCAGCCGGCCGCCCGGCTTGAGGCAGCGATACATCTCCGCAATGGCCTGTTCGACCGCGGGGATGTGCTCCACCACGGAAATGCTGGTGATCAGGTCGAAGGTCCCGTCGGGATAAGGGAGGCGCGTCACGTCCAATGAGCGGACCTCGAGGTTCGGCGCGCCGCGCTTCATGATCCGGCACCAGAGGAAGAACGGCGCCTCGCTCGCCTTGAGGGGGAGCAGGCCGATCCGGCGCATCAGGCTCTTCTGCAGGCGGGCGCGGGTCAGGTCGGACACCACCACCCGCTGCGCGATCCGGGCCAGCCAGAGGCCGAGGTAGGTGTTGAAGGATCCCGTGTCGAGGGCGGTCCCGCCGATCGGCCGGGCGGGCAGCCGCTGCAGCACCTGGTCGAGCTCCCAGTCGCGCTGCCGCACCGGATACCGGAACCCCGGGCCGACCTTCCCGTGCACGAAGGCGTCGTAGGCGGCCACCCGCTCCCGGAAGCCGTCGTCCAGTTCCCCGGCCTCGAAGAACTTCATGAGGCGGGGAGCAGGCTTTTCCCGGTCATCTCCGCCGGCTTGGGCAGGTTCATCAGCTGGAGGATCGTCGGCGCAATGTCGGCCAGCCGCCCGCCGGTCCGCAGCTTGGTCCGGCCGGCCGCATAGCCGGGGCCGACCACAAAGACCTCGACGAGATTGAGGGTGTGCTGGGTATGGGGGACGTTGTGCACGGGGTCCCACATCTGCTCGGCGTTCCCGTGGTCGGCGCAGATGACCGCGCTCCCCTGCTTCTGCGCCAGGGCCTCGAGGAGGATCGCCAGACCCCGGTCGGTCGCCTCGACCGCCTTGACCGCCGCCTCGAGGGAGCCGGTGTGCCCGACCATGTCCGGGTTGGCAAAATTGACGACGATCAGCCCGTACTTGCCCGAGAGGATGGCCTCCTTCGCCGCCTGGGTCACCTCGACCGACGACATCTCCGGCTTCTCATCGTAGGTGGCCACCTTGGGGCTGGGCGGGCAGGCCCGGTCCTCGCCCGGAAATGGCGTGGCCCGGTAGTTGTTGAAGAAAAAGGTCACGTGCGGGTTCTTCTCCGTCTCCGCGCAGCGGAACTGGCCGATCCCGGCGCTGCTCACGACCTCCCCGAGGATGTGCTTCAGGGCCGGCGGCTTGGGCGAGATGACGTGCACCGGCAGGCCCTCCTCGTATGCCGTCATGGTGGCGTAGTAGAGGTCCAGCTTCTTGCCCCGGTCGAACTCCTTGAAGCCGTCGAGGACGAAGGCTTTGGTGATCTCGCGCGGGCGGTCGCCCCGGTAGTTGTAGAAGACCACCGCATCGCCATCGGCGACCGCCGCGATCGGCTTTCCGTCGGCCCCGACCACCCAGGTCGGGACAATGAACTCGTCGCCCGTCTGCGACTTGTTGAAGGGCTTGTCGTAGTAGGCCTGCACCGCCGCGGCCGCGTTCGGCGCCGTCGCCTCCGCCTTCCGGCCGGTCAGCATCGCATAGGCCTTGGCCACCCGGTCCCAGCGGTTGTCGCGGTCCATGACCCAGAACCGCCCGCAGACGGTGGCGATCCGCCCGAGGCCGATCTTCTTGCACTGTTCCTCGACCTGCTTGATGTAACCCAGCCCGCTCTGGGGCGGCGTGTCCCGTCCGTCCGTGAAGGCGTGGATGAAGACCTGGTCCGGCTCGAGGCCATCCGCCTTCGCCTGCCGGAGGAGACCGTAGAGGTGCTCCAGCATCCCGTGGACGCCGGCGTCGGACACGATGCCGAAGAGGTGCAGCCGCGATTTCCGGGTCTTCACCCGCTCGATCACGGCCCGCCAGACCGGGTTGCCCTCGATCAGCCTGTCCGCAAAGAGCCTGTTCAGCCGCAGGAGCTCCTGCTCGACGATCCGGCCGGCGCCGATGTTCTCATGGCCCACCTCGCTGTTGCCCATGATCCCGTCCGGCAGCCCGACGTCGTGGCCCGAGGCCGCGATCAGCGTGACGGGGTACTGCGCATGCAGCCGGTCGTCGCAGGCCTTCTTGGCCAGGTGGACGGCGTTGTACGAGTCCTGTTCGGGATGCGGGTTCTTGCCCCAGCCGTCGCGAATGACGAGCAGGACGGGCTGGCGGGAAGGCGTGTTCATGCAAAGGGAACCAGGCCGATGTAAGCGGATCGACGGTGGGGGATAAAGGCCTTTTCAGCTTTTTATTTTCTTCCCCCGGCGTTTCTTGGCCCTCACCGTGCTTAAGCGCAGCAGCTCGATGACCCTCATCATCCGGGACCAGCTCGTCAACCCGCCCACGTGGTTCGCGTCCTTCCGCGACCTGACGCTTTACTGCCGCATCTTCCTGCGCGACGACGTGGTGATCGAGTCGGACGACATCGACACCTACTACCGCTGGATCAAGCCGCGCGGCGGGATGGACTTCATCGAGGATTTTGTGCGGCCGGGCGCGGAAGACGGGCTGCACCTCGACACCGAGTACAACTACCCCTGCACGGTCGTGACCGACCGGATCGCCCCGGAGAACGTCCACCGCCTGATCAGCCGCATCCGCTCCTGGCGCGGGGCGGGCTAGGTTTGACTTAACCCCCGAACTGCGGGACCAATCCGGCGTATGCCGAAACGCGCCGTCCTGCTGGTCAACCTGGGCTCCCCGGACTCCACGTCCGTCCCGGACGTCCGGCGCTATCTGCGCGAATTCCTCGGCGATCCGCGGGTCCTGGACATGAATCCGGTCCTGCGGTGGCTGCTCCTCGAGGGAATCATCCTCCGCACGCGGCCGCGCCAGACCGCCCACGCCTATGCCTCCATCTGGACCGCCGAGGGGTCCCCGCTGATCGTCACCTCGCGCAGCGTGGAGCGGAAGCTCGCCGCCGCGCTCGGTCCCAAGACCCCCGTCTACCTGGCCATGCGCTACGGCCAGCCCTCGATTGGCGCCATGGTGGCGCAGATGGCGGCCGACGGCGTCGAGGAGGTGCTGCTCTTTCCCCAATATCCCCACTACGCCATGGCATCCTGGGAGACGGTCGTCGTGAAGGTCGAGGAGGAGGTCGCCCGGCGGGCCCCCCGCCTCCGCCTGACCTGCGTGCAGCCGTTCTATGCCGACCCGGACTACATCGCGGCCCTTTGCGCCGTGTCGGCTCCGGCCCTCGCCGAACCGTACGATCACCTCCTCTTCAGCTATCACGGCCTGCCGGTCCGGCACATGCGCAAGGCGGATTCAACCGGCTGCCACTGCCTCGCGACGTCCGATTGCTGCACGACCCCCTCCCCCGCCCACGCCACCTGCTACCGCGCCCAGGTCTATGCCACCACCCGCGCCGTGGCCGCCCGCCTGCAGCTGGCGCCCGGCCGTCATTCGGTGTCGTTCCAGTCCCGGCTGGCCGGCGAGCCCTGGCTGGAGCCGTTTACCGACGTGGAGTTGCCGCGGCTGGCCGCCGCCGGCGTGAAGCGGCTCCTCGTCCTCAGCCCCGCCTTTGTCACCGACTGCCTGGAGACCCTGGAGGAGATCGCCGTCCGCGGCCGCGAGATGTTCCTGGCCGCCGGCGGCGAATCCTTCGCGCTGATCCCCTGCCTCAACGACCAGGAGCCCTACATCGATTTCCTCGCCGGACGGGCGAAGAAGTGGCTCAGCTCTTGAGATGGAGGACCACGAAATAGACGCCCGTGAGCGTCAGGCCGATGCTGGTCATTCCCAGGCCAACCATCTTGTTGAACATCCGATTCTCAAGCCGGGCCAGCTCGATTCTGATCTCTGACATCTGGAGCTTCAATTCGGCGACCCCCGCGTCAAAAACGGGCCTCGTGACGATGTCGGAACCCTTGATTTCGCCTTCGATCGCTTGCGCCAGGGCCCTCGCCTGCTTCGGCGAAAAGTCTGCAGCTTCCAGGATTCCAAGCGTACTCGCCTGCATGCTCATAATGTGGGTGTGGTTGAGGTTGCGGTCAACCGGGATGATAACAACCCGCGCGCCTGCCCTATTCCCGCCACGTAAAGGCATGACAGAGCGCCACCCCCGCGGCGTCAGCCTCGTCTGGCGCTAGCTGTCGGCCGTGACCCAGCATCGCCATCACCGTCCGCGCCATCTGCTCCTTGCTCGCCCGGCCGGCACCGACCACCGCCTGCTTCACCCGGGTCGGGGCGTATTCGAAGACCGGCAGGTCGCGCAGCGCGGCCGCCGAAATCGCCGCACCCCGGGCCGCGCCCAGGATCTGCGCCGTCTGGAAATTTTGCACGTAAATCGTCTGCTCCAGCGCCACATGCCGGACCGGCCGGCCACCCAGGACCTCCGCCACCGCGCGATGGATCTCCCCCAGCGCCTCCGCCATCGGCCGCCGTGCGGTAACCCGCACGGTCCGGCAGTGAAGCAGGACCGGACCCCGCCCGGCGACAAATTCGATCAGGGCGAGCCCCGTGCCACGCAGCGACGGATCGATCCCCAGGACGCAGCCCGCAAAGGTCGGCCGGCTCAGGACGAAGCCCACGGCGCCCGCGGCGCTGCGCGCCGGGAGCGGCTTTCCCTCCAGCTTTGCCTTCCACATCTCCCTGACGGACATTCGGGGCACGGCCCACTCCCGTAAAAATTTCTGTCGCGGGCAAGCG
>CAZKAH010000102.1:0-5082 GCA_964550715.1 uncultured Opitutaceae bacterium | reverse complement strand
CCGAACATATCGGAGCGGAAGACGATGTACTTCTGGTCCGGGGTGAAGAAGGCATTCGGCTCGAGCAGGTAGTTGTGCTTCCCGTGAATCGCGGTCTGGGCCATGTTGACCAGCTTCTCGGACTTCAGGTAGCCGCCCTTGATCAGGTTGGTCCCGACGGTGCCGTTGCTTTTGTTGAGCACCGGATGGCAGAGGAAGATCCAGGGGGAGCCATTCGCCAAATGGACCGCGGAATCGCCGCCGTCGCCGCAGAAGAGCTTGCCGTCAGGCGATGAGGAGTGATGGATGGAAATCTGGTCGGGGGTGTAGTGGTACCAAACCCGCTCGCCGGTCACGACGTTGTAGCTGGCAACGAAGGAGGATTCCATCCCCGGAGGGTAATGCAGCTGGTAGTAGACCGTCTGGCCATCGGCGCCCCACCATTCGTGCCCCGCGGTCTCGTTTTCCAGGATGCGGCGGTGCAGCAGCTGATTGCCGCTGCCGTCCGTCCGAATGCTCCAGAGCCGGTCGACTTTCTGCCAGGCGCCTTCGTGCGCGTAGATGAAAAGGCCCGGATCCGTCGGTGAGAATTGGATGTGATCGATCCAATCGGTTGTCTTGAGGAGCGTCTTGACGGTGCCATCTCGGAGATCGATGGTAAAAAGCACCTCCGGATAGTGCGCCGCCAGCCGGTCCGCCATATTCTGCTCCTTGGAGACCGCCTGGTAGAGTCCGCCCTGGGACGTGGCCGGACCGGCCGGCTTGGCCGGTCCGGCAGGCTTGGCGGTAGCAGGCGAAAGGCCGGCATCCCCCTCGACGTAGACGCCAGCGGCGAGGGTCTCGTCGGCGTTGATGCTGAAGATCGAGGCGCGGCGCGGAAGATCGACGACCTTGTGCGACTCGCCGGTGTCCACATTCACGCACCAGAGCTCACTGTAGTTGGGCCGGCCGGAGGACTTGGAGTAGTAGAAGGTCGGATTCCTGCGACCGGCCACGATGGCTTGGGCCGATCCTTCCACGAGATGGCGCGTAGCCAACGTCGTCAGGTCGACGACGCCCAGCCCCTTCGGGAGCAGATAGACCATCTTCTTCCCGTCGGGCGTGAAGCTGTTGTCGTTGAAATAGAGGCTCGCCGAACCGGGCTCATCCGTCAGGCGGATGACGCGGTGACCGGTGTCGGGGTCGATCCAGGACTTCGGCGGAACATCAGGCGCGGCGACAAGGCCGGCGGGGAGCAGGGTCGCGGAAAGAAGGAAGAGGGGAAGCAAGCGGGAATGGTGAACGGGGAGGGGCATCGGGTGTAACTGCTAGACGCAATATCGACCAATGGGTTGCGCTGCTTCATCCTCCCCCCGCTCACGCCTCGGCCGTCCGGTCCGTTCCAGGCGGGCCGACGGAACTTTGGGCGGCCGATTCCAGTCTCAGAGGCGGTGTGGTTCTCCGCTTCACCCCATGAAAGCCCTCCCAACCTTATCCCTCCTCGTCGGCCTCGCGGTCCTGACCGGTTGCTCCAGCTACCCCACTGACCGAATCGCCGCCCATCAGGCGGATTTCAACTCCTGGCCGCCGGATGTCCAGGCCAGGCTCCGCGCCGGCCGGATCGGCCAAGACGACACCCAAGAACAAGTGTTCATAGCCCTCGGCGAGCCGAACGAAAAGACCGCGACCGAGGATGCCGGCACGATCGTCGAAGTCTGGTCCTACCGTCACCTGGCCGCCCGCATAAGCTTCGCGGTCGGAGGCGGCTCGTACAATGGTTCCACGGCGGTGGCCGGAGGAGCCTCCGCCGACGGCATCCCGCTCGGGCAGGACATCTTCGGCCAGGTCGTTTTCACCAACGGCCGCGTGACTCAGGCCCACGTCACCACCCGATAGCAAGCGGACTCGGACCCGCCCGGCGGGCGGGTCCTGGCCGGTTCCAAGACCTCAGGACCGGCCCTAGTTCCCCGCGATCGGATATCCCTGCCAGAGCCATTCCAGCGCGGTGGGATAGAGCTCGGCGATCGTCGGCCGGTCGGTGTGGCCGGCGCCGCGGGCGAAGACGAATTTGAAGTGGTAGCCTTTCGCCGCCAGGACCCTGGCCATGTTCTCGTTGGCCTGCACCCAGTCGTGCAGTCCGTCACGGGAGCCGAGATTGTCATGGTCGCCGCACTCCAGGTAGATGCGGACGGGCTGGGCGGGGCTGTTGGGGATCAGCGTCTCGTGAAAGCCCCAGGCCCCGTGCGGATATTCCGGATCGAGCGGCCACTGCTGGTTGACGAAGGTGCCGGAGAACGTGAAGACGCGGTGGTAGCGCTCGGGATGAAACCAGGCCATGCTCAGCGCGCACGAGCCGCCGGAGCTGGTGCCCATCGTGGCCCGGCCATCCGGATCCGTGGTGAGCTTCACCTTGGCGACCTTTTCGACCATCGGCAGGACCTCCGCCTCAACAAAGTCGCTGTATTTGCCGGACACCGTGTCGTACTCCAGCCCGCGCTCGCTGCCGGGCCCATCGCCGCCGCCGTTCGGGATGGCGACGACGATCATTACCGGCACCTTCTTGAGCGGAATCAGGTGATCGAGCACATTGAACGCCCGGCCATCACCGTCGCAGGTGACCATGAACGGCGCGACCGTTCCCGGGACATACTGCTTGGGAACGTACACCGAGACCGTGCGGGTCCAGGGCGCGGCATGGCTGGTCACGGGCAGCCGACTGGCCCCGGGCAGCGGCTCAGTTCCCGGCGCCGGCTGGTCGCGCGCGATGCCCGGATAGAAGCGGCTGTCGACTGAGCGGAGCGTGAACTTGTAGATGTCGCCCTTGGGGACGCCGTCCCCGACCGGGCTCATTTCCGGCGACGGCACGTGCGTCGGACCGATGATGAAATTCCCGTCGGCCGCGACGGGCGGAACCTGGCCGTCGGGCAATTCGCTGGCCGTGACATATCCCGGCGTGTGCGGATCGCGCACGGGCGCAGGAGGGCGACCGCCGGCGCGCGCCGGCCCCGGGGCGGCGGCGGGCTGGGCCGAGGCGAGGCTTGCGCCAATTTGCAACATCGCGGCAAGAAGGAGGACGGGTGGTTTCATGGGGTTACGGGGGTTCGGCTGCCAGAGATGAGCGACCGTTTGACCAAATGGCAAACGCAACGCCGGCATTTGCCAGCCAGAAAGATGACGCCGCCAACCGTGGAGGAATCGCAGGGACCTTTGCCCGGGAGAACCTGTCGGTGAACCTCGCGCTTTCGCATTTGCGGCCGGGCGAAACAACTTCTACCATATAACGACATGCTAAAAGAACTGATCAAATCCCTCAACGATACGAGAGCCCAGGTCGAAGCGCTTGAAGCAAAGGTCGAGAAAGGGCTGAAAAAGACCCTGGCGACGATCCACGCCGAGCACGGCTTTGATTCCGTCGACGGTTTCATCAAAGCCGTGAAAAATGCCTCCGCGGAGGCTGAGGCCGAAGGCCGGAAGGCGGTCAATCGCGCCCTGCCGAGGGCCAAACGCGCGGAAATTACCGCCGCGGTCCGGGCGACGGTCAAGGACCTGGTCAGAGCCGGCAAGAGCGGCGCCGAGATCGCGAAGGCGGTCGGCATCTCCTCCGCCAGCGTCCAGAATGTCAAAAAGGCCCTAGGCCTCGTGAAGACGGCCAAGAAGGCCCCTCTCCCGAAGGCCGCTCGGAAGCCGGCCAAGCGCGCCGTCGCCCCCAAGGCCCGGAAGAAGCGCGTGGCGGCCAAGAAGGCCGCTTCGGCGAACCCGGCGTCCACCCCGGCCCCGACGGAATCCCCTTCCGCACCGACCTCCTGAGCGGGGATGGGGGGGCTGGGAACCCGACCGTGGCTTGAGCCTGGCAGCGGCGACACTCCATGCCGTCCGGCCGGAGGGGCATCGCTTTGCCCTCCTTGCATCCAATCCCCTTCCGCATCGTCATGCATCCCGTTAGCCATTCTCCCCTCCCGGTCGCAAATTCATCGCCGCCCCGGTTGACCATCCCCCTCGGCGAACCCCGTTCCCCATGCCCTCCATCCTCGCCTGCCCTCGCCTCCTTGGCATCTGCATCCTCGGTCTCGCCGCCGCCGGCATCGGGCGCGCCCAAGCGCAGCCAGCCGCCCCAAATCCCGCCCGCACCTACGACGTCCGCTCCTTCGGTGCAACCGGCGATGGCAAGACGCTGGACACCGATGCCATCAACCGAACCATTGCGGCGGCTGCCGCGGAGGGCGGCGGCACGGTCGAGTTTCCTCCGGGCACCTACCTGAGCTTTTCCATCCGTCTGAAGAGCCATGTCTGGCTGCACCTGAGCCCGGGCTCGGTGATTGAGGCGGCGGCAGAAGCGCCCGGTTTTGGCCACTACGACGAGGCCGAGCCGAATCGGTCGGGCTACCCGGACATCAGCGGCCGCTTCCACAACAGCCTGATCTGGGGCGACAGCCTGGAGGATATCGCCATCACCGGCCCCGGAGTCATCTACGGCAAGGGCCTCCCGAGGCAGAATGGCGGGACCGGGCGCGATTTCTCCGGGCCGAGGGTTTCGCTGGCGCCGGGGTTGCCCGCGAGCATCGGGCTGACCTTGCCCGGCAACGGCGGGAACAAGTCGATCGGCCTGGTCAATTGCCGCAACGTCCTGCTCCGCGATTTCTGGGTGCGCCAGGGCGGCTGGAGCGCGGTCGACACCCTCGGGGTCGACAACTTCACGATCGACAACGTCAAGGTGGACACCAACCGCGACGGCTTCGACATCGACTGCTGCCGCAATGTCCGGATCGCCAACTGCACGATCAACGCCCTGAACGACGACGCGATCTGCATCAAGACCCCGGACGCGCTCGGGGCCCTGCGCGACTGCGAGAACATCACGATCACCGGCTGCCTGGTCAGCGGCTATGACACCGGCTCGGTCTTCGACGGCACCTACCGGCACAGCCAGCCGGTCGCCCCGGACCGCGACGGACCGACGGGCCGGATCAAGTTCGGCACGGGTTCCGTGGGCAGCTTCAAGAACATCACCATCGCCAATTGCGTCTTCGACCGGAGCCGGGGCCTCGCGCTCGAGGCGGTCGACGGGGGGTCGATCGAGAATGTCACCATCACGAACATCGCGATGCGCAATGTTTCCAATGCGGC
>CAZKAH010000101.1:3513-5354 GCA_964550715.1 uncultured Opitutaceae bacterium | reverse complement strand
GACCCCTTTTCCGACTACTTGATCTCCTTGTGGAGGGTGTGGCGCTTGAGGAAGGGATTGTACTTCTTCTTCTCAATGCGCTCGGTCACGGTCTTCTTGTTGCGACGCGTGAGGTAACGGGACACGGGCTTGCCCTCTTTGCGGGCTTCGGTGCATTCGAGGGTGACGACTTCTTGCATAGTCGCACACGGTGGAAGCCGCCTGCCACCCCGGCAACCCCAATTTTTACCCCTCGCTTCTCTTGTTTTCTGAGAGAGGCATCATGACCCCCCGCCGGAAGAGAGTCACCTGGCCCGAGCTGGACGAAACCACCAGGGCGATGCATTCCGCCGCCACCGAAATGGCCGCCGCCGCGGCATGACGCGAGCCTAACCCGCTGGGCAGCGCAAACTTATAGGTGGCGGCCTGGACCAGCGCGCCGGCCGACTCCACCACCCCGTCGCCGCGGATGATAAAGGCGCCGTCGATCGAGGAGAACTCCTTCACGGTCTCGTCCATGAAGGGATTGAGAATGTTGCGGTCCTCCTCCTTGTACCCGAAGAAAGGGTTGAGGACGAGGGGCTTGGTCAGCGCGAGGACCTTGTCGGTGTCCCCCACCACGAAGAGGCTGCCCACCGGGCGCCCCTCCCGGCCCTCGACCGCGAGCTCCGTGGCGACCGCGATGACCCGCTCGAGGACCTCCGGCTTCACGTCCTCCGGGAGGAGGTCGGCGGCCGAGCCGATCAGCAGGGTCTGGAACTCCCGCTCGATGTCGACCACCACCAGGGTGTCGAACTGGTTGCTGCCCATGATCCCGCCGACGCAGCAGACGCGGTCGTTGAAGGAGATCACCCCGCGGGTCAGGGCGACGAGGATCGCGCTGCGCAGCTGGGCCAGCCGCTGGTTCGAGAACGACCGGACCTGGATGGTCTCGGCGAACTCCGCGTCGTCCTCGCTGGGCTCGATCGGATTGCGCGTGACCAGGATGGTCTTGAGCTTGGACGGCAGGGTCCCGGGCTGGATGCCGCCAATGAAGGTGTCGCCAAAGACCATGACCGCGCTGCAGCCCGCCCCCTTGGCGACGCATTCGGCCTCGCGGAACATCAGCTTGTTGATCCGGTTCTGCTGCGCCTGGACCGGGCGGATGCCGCCGAAGCCGGCGACCAGCCGCTCATAGAGGGTGTCGAGGTCCGGCGCCTGGACGAGGCTGTCCACGAGCTCCTGCTCGCGCACCTGCCGCGCGATGGAGGCGAGCACCTGCAGGTAGTCGCGCGCCTTCTCCCCGGCGATGAGCATGACGATCAGGTGCACCCGCTCGTCGGCCACCGCGCCGTCGTGGCGGATGCCGGCGACGCTGCGCCCGATCGCGAGGACGTAGCGCCGGCTCGTCTTCACCCGCACGTGCGGCAGGGCGACGCCCAGGCCGAGGTAGGTGGTCATGGTGCTCTCGCGGGCCAGGAGGCCCTTGAGCAGCGACTCGCGCCGGAGATCGGGAAATTTCGCGATCGCGACGTCCAGCAGCTCCGCCAGCGCGCCCGCGAGCGTCAGGCTCCGCAGGTCGACGACCCGACTGCGCGCGATGATCTTGTCGAGCCGCATGGCCGGTCAGGGGCCTACCGTTCCCACTCGAGCGCGCCCTTCCTGATCTCGTAGAACAGGCCGAGGACCAGGACGCCGAAGAAGCAGAGGATCGGGACCAGGATGGCGACGTGATAGGCGAGGAACTCGCGGTAGACAAAGGTCCAGGGGATGAGGATCACCACCTCCAGGTCGAAGAGCATGAAGAGGAGCGCCGTCAGGTAGAACTTCACCGAGAAGCGCGTGTGGAGCAGCGCCTCCGCCGGCACGCCGCACTCGTAGGC
>CAZKAH010000101.1:0-3413 GCA_964550715.1 uncultured Opitutaceae bacterium | reverse complement strand
GTGGAGCCGACGCCCAGCATCTCGGCGTCCTCCAGCGTGCGGATGTCGTCGGGGATCGGGTCGAAGCCGTCCTTCTTCCGCGCCCGGTCGATGCGCTCGCGCATCAGGGAGTCCATGATCACCGGGTCGTTGCTCAGCCAGACCCTCGGCTCGGACCTCGTATAGAGCGAATTGAAGAAGGGGCCGCCGATATACTGGTATTCCTCGAGGCTCGCGATCGTGCACATCCAGGTCTCGCGCAGCTCGGGGATCGCGCTCATCTCCGCCACCGCGCCGGGCGCGGTGGCGGGCGAGCGGAAGAAGCGCGCCGTGTTCGAGGCGTTCCAGAGCGTGGCGTTGACCAGCGCGCCGTTCACCCCGAGCACCGGGTGGTCGGTGTAGACCGGGAGGTTGATCCAGAAGTCGTCCCCGAGGAAAAGCAGCGTATCCAGGAAGCTGTTGCGGTCCTCCGCCTTGGTCGAGGTGTTGTTGTAGTCGCGGGTCTGCTGCGCGGCAAAGACCGGATCGAAGCGGTCGGGCAGCGGGCTGGGATAGAACCAGATCGGGTCGTAGAAGCGGCCGGACTCCAGGACGTAGATCGGATTGCCCTCGAACGGCGACTTGCCCGTCACCAGGGAAGGCAGGTACCCGGTCATCCGCAGGCGGAGCGCGTTGAGCCCGACGATGAAGATGTTCCGGTCCTCGAAGCCGCGGCGGCGCAGCGCCGCGATCACCGCCTTGACCATCGGGATCGGCGTGGCGAGGCCGGGTCCGGAGTCGGTGTAGACCTTGAGGCCGACCCGCTTTTTCGCGCCCGGCGCCAGCGGGTGGCCGATCGCCTTCTCGAAGCTCGAGAGCAGGGCCTCGACCGCCCGGTCGTAGCTGACCTGGTCGAAGGCCGGAAGCTCCGCCTCCCAGACCGGGTCATGCCCGGTCAACGGGGCCGCCATCGGCGTGATCGCGGGCGCCGCGGCCGGGGCCGGAGCCGCCGCCTTTTCCGCCGCGGCCGTGGCGGCCTCCGGGGTCGGGGCGGCCATCTGGGCGCGCGCGGGGGCAACCATCAGCCCGAGGGACAACACGGGCAGGAAAAAGGCGGGCCGGAGGCGCATGAAGGAGAGGGAAAGGACCGCGGTGATCGCGCAAATTGGGTGACCGAGCCGCGAAACTTGACAGGATGGTGAAGCGGTTGAAAGTGCAAAGACGCCGCCGGTGCCCTGTAAGTTCCATGCCTGTTATCAAACCCACCTGCGTCCGCGACCTAAAGCTGCGCGTCAACATCGCCGACGTGGTCTCCCGCGTGGCGACGTTGAAGCGGTCCGGCTCCCGGCTGCGGGGCCTCTGCCCCTTCCATTCCGAGAAGACCCCCTCCTTCTATGTCAACCCCGACCGGGGCTCGTACAAGTGCTTCGGCTGCGGCAAGGCCGGCGACGCCATCGAGTTCGTCCGGGAGACCGAGCAGCTGTCCTTCACCGAGGCGGTCGAGGCGCTGGGCCAGCGCTTCGGCATCGTCATCGAATACGAGGAGGGCTCCGGCCCCAGCCGGGAGGAGCGGTCCCTCCGCCAGGAGATCTTCGACCTGCACGAGCAGGCGGCGGACTTCTACCATGAGGCCTTCCAGTCCACCCAGCCGACGGGCGAGTTCATGCGGGCCTATTGGGCGGACCAGCGCCGCTTTCCCCCGGAACTGGCGGTGGAATTCAAGATCGGCGCCGCCGCACCCGAGGACGCCGGGCTGGCCGCGCGCCTGCTCAAGCGCGGCTATTCCGAGGAAGCGCTGCGCCAGTGCGGGCTTTTCTTCATCCGGGAGGGCTCGCTGATCACCACCGGGGCCCTGCGGCCCCGTTTCCGCGGGCGGCTGATGATCCCGATCCGCGACCACCAGGGCCGCGTGGTCGCCTTCACGGCGCGCCAGACCACCCTGACCCCGGCGGATGACCCGGCCCGCGAGGCGAAATACGTCAATTCGCCCGAGACGCCCATCTTCACCAAGGGGCACCTGCTCTTCAACCTGGACCGGGCCCGCACCGCCGTCGGCGAGGGCAAGCCGTTCGTCCTTGTGGAAGGCCAGCTCGACGCCCTCCGGTGCTGGCAGGTCGGGCTGAAGACCGCCGTCGCGCCCCAGGGCACCGCCCTGACGGAAAACCAGCTCGGGCTGATGCGCCGCTACCATGCGCAGCTGGAGTGCTTCTTTGACAGCGACGACGCCGGCCAGAAGGCCGCCCAGAGGCTGCTGCCCCTGGCGCTCCGGGCCGGGATGGAAGTCCGTTTCCTCGGGGCCGGGGGCGCCGCCAAGGTCGATCCCGACATCCTGTTCCTCGAACAGGGCCTGGCGGCCTATGAGGATCTGCGGCGCAAGTCGCTGGGGGCCATGGCTTTCGCCTGCCGGGCCCTCCTGCCGGAGCCGGAGAAGGCCTCGCCCGAGCAGAAGAGCCGCGCGGCCCAGGCCATCCTGGAGATCGTCACCGCCGCCGAAAGCGAAGTCACCCGCTCCGAATTCATCGCCGAGGCCGCCGGCTACCTGCGCCTGCAGCCCACGGCCCTCCAGCGCGATTTTGAGAAGGTCCGGGGCCGGTCGGCGGACGCCGCGGCCCGCTCCGCCATCCGCCGCGAGGCGGCCGAGGGAGGGGCCCCGGCCCAGCCCCCGCCACCTGTCGGCATCACCCCCGAGCACCACCTCCTGATGCTCTGCCTGCACTACGAGCACCTGGGCAAGCCCCTCAGCGCCGCCCTGCCCCACGACTGGGTCGACACCCGCCATGCGGCCGGGCTCCTCCTCAACCGCTTCCTGGCGGCCTTCGAGCAGGGCGACTGGCCCGGGCGCGACCACCTGGACGAGCTGCTGGAGACCTCCGAGGAGAAGGCCCTGGTGGCTTCGCTCCTCTTCGACGCCCCGGAGATCGACGATCCGGTCAAGGTCGCCCAGGAGGGGCTGCGCCAGCTCCAGACCCGGATGCTCGAGCCCCGCCTCCGACAAATAGAACTTGCTTTAGCCAGGGGGTCATCGGACATTAATACTGACCCAAATTCACTCCTGAGAGAGCGCTCCGAACTGCAACGAAAGCTGCGCCAGACGCCAGCCCTGACCGTTGCGGGTTGAGGCGTTTTTTCGTCTATAATCGAACCCATCCCTATGCCGCGCAAAGCGAAGCGTGCCGACACCGCAACTTCCGAGGCCGTTGAAGCCGCCCTCGCCCGCGTCCGCGCGCCCGATGCCGCCGGCGTGGAAGGCGCGGAAACGGCCGCTCCGGGAGGAATCAACGAAAAGATCCGCCAGCTGATCCGGCTTTCCAAGGAGCAGGGCTACCTGACCTTCGACGACATCAACGAGGCGCTGCCGGAGTCGGTCGAGAACCAGGAGGAGATCGATAACGTCCTTTCGATCCTGCAGAACCTCGAGATCGAGATCCTCGAGCCCGACCAGGTCGAGGACTACA
>CAZKAH010000100.1:0-5404 GCA_964550715.1 uncultured Opitutaceae bacterium | reverse complement strand
GTGATCGACATGCGCGATGATGCAGAAATTGCGGGTGAGCGGCGCGGACACGGTGAGGAAGGAGACAGGCTCAGGCGGCCGCCAGGTCCGCGAATTCGCTGAAGGATTTGACCGGCCAGCCCTTGTCCGTGCGGCGGGCGAGCCCGGCCAGGATCCCCCCCGGCCCCAGCTCCCAGAATTGCGTAGCGCCCGCCGCGGCGGCGCTGCGCAGGCAGTCCTCCCAGAGGACCGGGGAGACGAGCTGCCGGCCGAGCGCCTCCTTGATGGCCGCCGGATCGGCGATGGCCCCGCCGGTGGTGTTGGTGAAGACGGGGAAGCGCGGCGCGGCGAAGGGGACCGGCTGCACGTAGTCGACGAAGGCCGCGCGCGCGGGCTCCATCAGCCGGCTGTGGTAGGCGCCCGCGACATTGAGGGGAATGACCTTCTTCATCCCGCGGCCCTTGGCGGCCGCCACCGCCGCCTCCACCCGGGCCTTCTCGCCCGAGACGATGATCTGGCCCGGGGCGTTGAAATTGGCGGCCTCGATCCCGAACTCGCCGCAGAGCTCGGCGACCTTGGCGCGGTCCTCGCCGATCACGGCGGCCATGCCGCCCACCGTCTGCTCGCAGGCCTGCTGCATCAGCCGGCCCCGCTCGGCCACAAGCCTGAGCCCCGTCGCAAAATCAAAGACGCCCGCCGCCGCGTAGGCCGTGAGTTCCCCCAGGCTGAGCCCCAGCGCCAGGGCGGGCCGGAAGGCGTCGCCCCGGGTCTCGCGGAGCGCGGCCGCCAGCGCCAGGCCGTGCACGAACAGCGCCGGCTGGCAGACCTTCGTCTGCGTCAGCTCGGCCTCGGGCCCCTCGAAGCTGACCTTGGCCAGGTCCCAGCCCAGCACCTGGTTCGCCTCGTCGTAGAGGGCCCGGGCGGCCGGGGAGGCTTCGCGCAGCGAGGCCCCCATCCCAACCTTTTGGGCGCCCTGACCGGCGAAGAGGAGTGCTAATGGCATGGATGGAAAACGTACCAGGCTGTCCAAAGACTGATAAAGGAAGAGCGAAGATCGTTCCGGGCGCGGCCACAAGCTTTTCGATATAAAGTGCTGATCCAGCTGGGGAAGGGTCCCCTCCGCGGCTTTTCCTGGCCAAGGCCCACGGAGCGCGCAGCGCGGAGATGGTGAAGCCGAAGGCTGAATCCCGCAGGGATGGCCTCGGCGGGCGCCCTTTGGGCGGCCGAGGCCACAATCTCTCTCGGATCCGGCGATGAGGCCCAGGAGGCCGCTGCGGGGACCCTTCCCCAGCTGGATCAGCACTTTACCACTTTTGAGGAAAATCGGCTTTTGTCTTTGGGCCGTTGGCTGTTACCTATCAGCCCTTCCATGAAGCTCCGACCCCTCACCGGCACCCTTACCGCCATGGTCACGCCGTTTCGCCGCGGCGCGGTGGCCTATGACGAGCTGCGGAGGTTCACCGAATACCAGATCCAGGGCGGCATCGACGGCCTGGTGCCGGTCGGCACCACCGGGGAATCGCCCACGCTTTCCCACGAGGAGCACATGGACGTGGTGCGGGCGGTGGTTGCCGCCGCGCGCGGACGCGTGCCGGTCGTCGCCGGCACGGGATCCAATTCGACCCATGAGGCGGTCGAGCTGACCAAGCTGGCCCACGCGGCCGGCGCGGACGCGATGCTCGCGGTGACGCCCTATTACAACAAGCCGAACCAGGAGGGGCTCTTCCGCCACTTCTGCGCCGTCGCCGAGGCCACCGACCGCCCGACCATCCTCTATTCGATTCCCGGCCGCTGCGTCATCGAGGTCGGGGTGCCGCTGATGGAGCGGCTCCGCGCCCGCTATTCCCATGTCGCGTGGATCAAGGAATCCGGCGGCAATGTCGACCGCGTCGACCAGCTGAAGCAGGCCCTCGGCCGCGACCTCACCGTCCTCTCCGGCGACGACTCCCTCACCCTCCCCTTCATGGCCGTGGGCGCCGAGGGCGTCATCAGCGTGGCCTCGAACCTCTGGGTCCGGGAGGTCGGCGGCATGGTCCGCGCCGCGCTGGCGGGCGATTATGCCGCGGCCCGGAAGGCCCATCGCCGGCTCTACCCGGTCTTCAAGGCGATCTTCGTCGAGCCCAATCCCTCCCCCATCAAGGACGCCATGGCCCGCGCCGGCGTGATCTCCTCCGCCGAGGTGCGGCTGCCGCTTTGCCCCCTGAGCCCGGCCAGCCGGGCCGTCCTCCGCCGGGCCATCGCCTCGCTTCGCTGACACCGGTTCCGCCTTCCGCCCTTCCACCATGCCGCTCACCCTCCTCGTCAATGGTTCCAAGGGACGCATGGGCCACGCCCTCGCCGCGGCGGCGGCGGAGCTCGGCGTTGCCGTCGGCGCCGCGACCGACGTGGGCGAGGATCTTTCCGCTCACCTCGGCGCCTGCGACGTCATCGTCGACTTCAGCTCGCCGCGCGCGACCCGGGCCCTGCTCGAGCTCGCCGTCGCCCGGAAGAAGCCGGTCGTCATCGGGACGACGGGCCACGAGGCCTCGGAGAAGGCCGCGCTGCTCGAGCTCGCCCGCCGCGTCCCCTGCGTCTGGGCCGGCAATTTCTCGGTCGGGGTGAACCTGCTCTTTGCGCTGGTCCGGCGCGCCGCGCACACGCTCGGGTCCGACTTCGACGCCGAGGTCGTCGAGATGCACCATCGCTTCAAGAAGGACGCGCCCAGCGGCACGGCGGCGCGCCTGCTCGAGATCATCCTGGAGGAGCGCAAGCTCGGCGCCCAGGCCCTGCGCCACGGCCGCGAGGGCCTCACCGGCGAGCGCTCGCCCTCCGAGGTCGGCGTCCACGCGCTGCGCGGCGGCGACGTGGTCGGCGACCACACCGTCATCTTCGCCGCGCTGGGCGAGCGCCTCGAGCTCACCCACAAGGCGTCCGACCGGGCCATCTTCGCCCGCGGGGCCCTGCGCGCCGCGCAGTGGGTGGCGGGGCAGAAGCCCGGCGTCTACGACATGCAGGACGTCCTCGGGCTCAAGTGATCACCTCGATCCAGGGCACGCTGGCCTCCTCCGGCCCGCTGGTGGCGGTGATCGAGCTGAACGGCTTCGGCTACGAGGTCCATATCCCGGTTACGACCGCCGAGAAGCTGCCCCCGGCCGGCGCGGCGGTGAAGCTCCACACCCTGGCCATCTACCGCGAGGATTCGCAGACGCTCTACGGCTTCGCCAGCGCGGCGGAGCGCGATTTTTTCCGGCTGATGATCGAGAACGTCACCGGCATCGGTCCCAAGGTCGGGCTCAGCATCCTCAGCCGCCTCTCGCTGCCGCTCCTGGAAAGCGCCATCCGCACGGGCGACGTCACGACGCTGGCCCAGTGCCAGGGGATCGGCCGGAAGACCGCCGAGCGCCTGGTGGTGGAGCTCCGGGCCCGGCTTGGCGCCCCCGGCGCCCTGACCCCCGCGGAAACGGCGGCCGGCGGCGGCGAGACGAGCCCCCACCGCGACGCGGTGGCGGCGCTGATGGCCCTGGGCTACAAAACCGCCACGGCGGACGAAGCGGTGCGGCGGGCGGCGCTCGCGCTCGGCCCCGGCGCGGCGACCGAGGCGCTGGTAAAGAAAGCCCTGGCGGGCTGACCAAAGCTCAGCGCTGGAACTGGAACGCCGCCTTCTCCTCCGGACCCGCTCCGGACGAACGCTCGATCTCGGGACGGCCGCCAAAGTCCAGCGCCGGCTTGGGCGTGAAGACGAGCGGCTCCGCCTGCAGCGATCCGATCGGCGTCACCTGGACCTGCTGGATCCAGGCAAACTGGCCGGACGGGCTCGCGGAGGAAAACGGCGCGGTCTCGGCCGATGGCGCCAGGGCGCGGGCCACGAACACGGGCTGGAAGTCATTGCGGGCCGGGGCGGCGACCGCGACGGCGGCGGCGGGCGCGCCCTGCGCCAAGGCGGCGGCCGCGGGGGCGGCCGGATGCATCCGGGGCAGGAGGGCGAGCGCGGCGCAGGCGGCGGCGGCCACCAGGCCGGTGGCCCACAGTCCGGCGTGGCTCTTCCGCGCGGAGCCGAGCGAGAGCAGCTGGGCCGTCCTCCCGGCCTGCGCCGGGGCGGACTCAAATTGCTGGCCGAGGACCACGCAGGCCTTCTGCATCCGGCAGTACTGGCGGTAGAGTTCGCGGCGGGCCGGGTCGCGCGCCACCTCGGCCTCCAGGAGGGCCGCCCGGTCCGGGCTGATCTCGTGGTCGAGATACAGGTTCAGGAGTTCGATGAATTCAGAGTCTTTCATTTGAAATCTTCCCCGAGCTTGGAGCGCAGGCTCTCGCGCGCGCGGGCGATGCGGCTCTTCACCGTGCCCACCGAGATGCCGAGAATGTCCGCGATCTCCTCGTAGGAGTGGTTCTTGACGTTGCGGAGGATGAGGATCTCCCGATGCTTTGGACTGAGTCGCTCCATGCCGGTTCCAATGCGGGAGACGAATTCCTGGGTGACGGTGATGTCATCCGGGGTCTCGACGGGGGCCGGGATGACCTCGGCCAGCGTCATGTCGTTGTCGGGGCCCATGGGCATGTCGAAGGAGACCGACTGGTCGCGCTTGCGCCGCCACCAGTACCAGTACCGGTTCCGCGCCAGGTTGGTGGCAATCTGGTAGAGCCAGGTGGAGAAGGCCGATTCGCCGCGGAAATTCACCAGGCCGCGATGCGCCCGGATGAACGCATCCTGCGTCACCTCCTCCGCATCCTGGGGATTGCGGAGGAGCTGGTTGACCATCGAGTAGATGCGGACCCAATAGCGCGTCACCATCTCGTCAAAGGCGGCGGCGTCACCGGCCTTGAAGCGGTCCACCAGCAGGCGATCAAGCGCAACTTCCTGGGCTTTCATGGATTGGCGTTCAGCCTCGGTGTGATGGTTGTACTGCTGAATTGTTCCCACTATTTTCAGGGATACACCGGCCGGGGCGGGGGTCAACGCCGGGGCCCGGCCGCCGGGAGAAAAATCTTGCAAATACCTGGGCGGCAAATCCATTTATGCCCCTTCCCTTGGACTGAAGGGTTGGTAGCTCAATGGTAGAGCAGCGTCCTTTTAAGTCGTTGGTTCCGGGTTCGAATCCCGGCCAACCCACCAGCCGCGGAGTTCCAGCCCCATGAAGCGTCTCGTCCTCATCGAAGACCAAACCGCCATCCGCGAAATGCTGGCGGAGATCCTGCGCCAGGACAAAAATTTCCAGCTGGTCGGCGAGTCCGGCGACGGGCAGGCGGCCTACCAGCTCTGCCTCGAGGTGAAGCCGGACATCGCGGTCCTCGACGCCAAGCTCCCGGGCCTCAACGGGGTCGACCTCCTGCGGCGCCTCGGCAAGAAGCTGCCCCACCTGCGGGTCCTCGCCTTCTCCGGCTACGAAAACCCCGTCCTCGTCCGGGAGATGATCGAGGCCGGCGCCCATGGCTTCGTCGAGAAGACGGC
>CAZKAH010000099.1:0-5784 GCA_964550715.1 uncultured Opitutaceae bacterium | reverse complement strand
AAGAATCCCGGCAACAAGGAGGCCGAGGAGATGTTCAAGAAGGTCTCCGAGGCCTACGAAATCCTGCAGGACGCGGAGAAGCGCGCCGCCTACGACCGCTACGGCCATGCGGCCTTCACGGGTCCGGGCGCGCGCGGGCCCGGCGGCATGGCGGGCGGCGGCGGCTTCCACGATCCCTTCGACATTTTCCGCGAGGTCTTCAACCAGGGCGGCGGCGGCGGGGGGGGCGGCATCTTCGAGGAGATGTTCGGCGGCGGCACCCGCGGGCGCGACAGCGGCCACGACGGGGCGGACCTGCGCTACGACCTCGAGATCACGCTCGAGGAGGCCGCCCGCGGCATGGAGCGGGAAATCTCCTTCCGCAAGCTGGCCGCCTGCGAGCGCTGCGAGGGCTCGGGCGCCGAGCCGGGCTCCAAGAAGGTCACGTGCCCGACCTGCCGCGGCGCCGGCCAGGTCCGCCGCTCCGGCGGGATCATTGTCTTCACGCAGACCTGCCCGACCTGCGGCGGCACCGGCCGCAAGATCGAGAAGCCCTGCACGGTCTGCCGCGGCGAGGGCCGGATGCCGAAGACGACCAAGCTCACCGTCCGGATCCCCGCCGGGGTCGACACCGGCTCCCGGCTCCGCTCCGCGGGCAACGGCGAGGCGGGCGCGTCCGGCGGTTCGGCCGGCGACCTCTACATCGTGCTCAGCGTGAAGGAGCACGAGCTGTTCGAGCGGCAGGGCGACGACCTCTTTTGCGAGATTCCGATCAAGTTCACCCTGGCCACGCTGGGCGGCGCCATCGAGGTGCCAACCCTGTCGGGCAAGGCCTCGCTCAAGATCCCGTCCGGCACGCAGAGCGGCACGACCTTCCGCCTGCGCGACAAGGGCATGACGCGGCTGCGGGGCGGCGGCCACGGCGACCAGCTGGTCCGCGTGCACGTCGAGGTCCCGACCTCCCTGGCGGCCGAGCAGCGCAAGCTCCTCGAGGACTTCGCGCGGGTCAGCGGCGACGCCGCCGAGCCGACCTCGCGCAGCTTCTTCGAGAAGGCGAAAAAGTTCTTCTGAGGCCCGGCCCATGGCGCGCCCCTCTCCTGCCAAGCTGCTGACGCTGCGCGCCGCGGTGGCCCGGCGCCGGCGGTTCGCGGCCGCGGGGAAGACGGTGGTCCTCACCAACGGGGTCTTCGACCTCCTGCATCCCGGGCACCGCCACTACCTGGCGCGGGCCCGCGCGCTCGGGGGCGCCCTGTTCGTCGCGCTGAATTCCAACGCGAGCACGCGGCTCCTGAAGGGACCGTCGCGCCCGATCCAGGGCCAGCGCGAGCGCGCCCGCGCCCTGGGACGGCTGCCGGGCGTCGACGCCATCGTCATCTTCCGCGGCAAGCGGCTCGACCGGGAGATCGCGGTCCTCCGCCCCGACGTCTACTGCAAGGCGGGCGACTACACGCTGGGCAAGCTCGACCGCGCGGAGCGCGCGGCGCTGGAGGCCGCCGGCGCGCGGATCAAATTCATGCCCTTCCTTCGCGGGTTCAGCACGACGCGGAAGATCGCCGAGCTGAAGTCGGCCGGCCGGCTCTGACCATGCGCGTCGTGATTCTCGGCTCCGGCCGCGGCTCGAATGCCGAGGCGATTCTCCTGGCCCAGCAGGCCGGCCGCCTTGGCCAGGCCCGGGTGGCGGCGATCTTTTCCGACCGGCCCGACGCCGGCATCCTCGCCCTGGGCCCGCGCTTCGGCGTGCCGGCGCGCTTCGTCGACCCGGCCCCGTTCAAGACGAAGCTGGAGGAGGAGGGGGAGCGGCGCTACATCGCGGCGGTGGGCGCGCTCGATCCGGGCCTCGTCGTCCTCGCCGGCTTCATGCGCGTCCTGAAGCCCGGGTTCCTCGGCGCGTTCGCCGGCCGGATCATCAACCTCCACCCGAGCCTCCTGCCGCAGTTTCCCGGGCTCGACGGGATCGGGCAAGCCCTCCGCAGCGGCGTGAAGGTGACCGGCTGCACGGTGCACGGAGTGACGCTCGAGGTCGACGGCGGCCCGATCCTGGCGCAGGAAAAGGTGAAGGTCGAGCCGGGGGACACCCTGGAGACGCTGGCGGCCCGGGTCCACGCCGCCGAGCACCGCCTGCTGCCCGCGGTCATCGCCCGGCTGAGCCGGCAATAACCGCGTGCCGCTGACCGAAATCAAGGTCGAGATCCCGGTCGGCGCGTCCGACGCGGCGAATGAGGTGCTGCTCGAGACGGAGGACGGCGGCTGGAGCCTCCTCGAGGACGCGCTGGCCCGGCGGGCGTGGATCGTCGGGATCTTTCCGGAGGAGGCGGAGGCGCGGAGCCGGTGGGCGGCCCTTCGGCCGCTGCTGCCGGCGGCGCCCCTGGCCGGGCCGCAGCTGCGCCCGGTGGCGGAGAGCGACTGGCGCGACAGCTACAAGGCGCATTTCCAGGCCTGGGACTTTGGCCGGCTGCATTGGGTCCCACTCTGGGAGCGCGCGGCCTTCACGCTCCCGGCGGGGCACGCGGTGCTCTGGCTCGACCCGGGCATGGCTTTCGGCACGGGCAACCATGAGACGACCCGGCTCTGCTGCGAGCGGCTTGTCACGCGGATCGCGGCGGGAGGCCCGCCGCCCCGGGTCGTCGACGCGGGCTGCGGCTCGGGCATCCTGGCGCTGTCCGCCGCGATCCTCGGCTGCGGCGAAGTGGCGGCCTTCGATCACGACCCGGAGGCGGTGCGGATCAGCGGCGAGAACGCGGCCCTGAACGGGCTCGAGGGCCGGGTCCGGTTCTTTGTCGCCGACCTAGCGGGCGGCCTGGCCGGCCGGATGGCGGATCTCGTCCTGGCCAACATCCAGGCCGACGTCCTCGTCCGCCACGCCCGCGAGCTCGTCGGATCGGTCGCCGCCGGCGGCGAACTCGTGCTGAGCGGCATCCTGGCCGCCGAGGGGGCTGCGGTTCGGTCGGCTTTGGCCGCGGCCGCGCCGGGCTGGTCCTCCGATTCCCGCCCGCTGGGGGAGTGGTGCGATGTCGTCCTGCGCCGGCCTCCGGCCTAGGGCGGTGGAATGCGGCTTGCCCGCCCGGACGAAGGCCGGAATGCTCGCGGGCTTCTCATTTCCAGAAAAACGGCATGCATCCGGACATTTATCATATTCTCACCTGGGTCATCATCGGGGCGCTCGTCTTCTGGCGGCTCTATGCGCGGCTCCAGCGTTCGGTGGGCCGGCAGGTGTTCCGGAAGAAGCGCATGATCTACCTGATCCTGCTCTATGCGGTCATCAGCCTTGGACTCGCCGTCTATACTTCGGGACGCCCGCAACTGGTGTCGGGCTGGGTGGGCGGCCTGGCGCTGGGCATCCTGCTCGGCCGTTGGGCCCTGCACCTTACGCGCTACGAAATGACCGAGAAGGGCCCGTGCTTTACCCCCAATGTGCACCTCGGCGGCGCCCTCTACCTGATCTTCCTTGGCCGCATCATCTACCGGGCGGCCGCATTCTACACCCACTTCTCCCTGACCGGACATCCGCCGCCCCCGCCGGGCCAGAGCGCGCTGACCGACTTTAGCTTCGAGCTGCTCGCGGGCTACTTCATCGCCTACTACCTCGGCATCCTGCAGCACTACGCCAAAGAGGGCGGCCGCGCGCCATCTGCGGCCTAGCCTCCCCGGCGCGCGACGGCCATGGGAGCGCCACGGCAGAAGCACCTCCTGGTCGACGGCTCGAACATCATGCACGCGTGGCCCGAGCTGCGCGTCCTCCTCGCCGGCGACCGGGATACCGCGCGCGCCCGGCTGTCGCGCTCCGTGCGCATCCTCCATGACGTCGAGCAGGTGCGGGTGACCGTGGTCTTCGACGGGCGCGGGCCCGAGCTGTCCGTCGAGCAGCCGGCCGGCCAGGCAACCTTTGCGCATATCCACACGCCGGCCGGCACGACGGCGGACGATGTGATCGCGCAGCTGGTCGGGCAGGCGCGCGAACCGTCGGACTGCCTCGTGGCCACGGACGACCGGGGCGAGCGGCAGGCGGTGGAGGCCCTGGGGGCCGGCGGAATTTCCTCGGCCGACCTGGCCAGCTGGATCGAGCGGGCGGAAAAGCGGCAGCAGGCCCAGCTGCGGGAGCGCCGCCGGGACAACGAGTCCCAATGGCGGAACCCCGGCGAAGCCTAGCCGCCCTGGGGTTTCGGCTGAAAGTACTTGTCGGTGAACTGGAGGAAGACCTTCCAGTCGGAGGCGCTGATGGTATGGCCGCCATCGTGATAGTGGAAACCGAGGTCCCCGGTGATGTAGGGCGCCTCGACTTTCAGGTCGCTCGAACCCAGGTCCGCCTTGCCGACCAGGCGATAAACGGGGCCGGCGGCCACTTCCGCCAGGAATTCGCCCCGCGGGTCGGACCATTGGTCCGTCGTGCCGCCGCCGATGAAGACCGGATGAGGGGCGTTGAGGGCGATCACCATGTGGGTGTCGACCGGCAGCTTGTTCCAATGGGCCGGGAACTGCTGGATGTTGCCGGCGAACTGCCAGGGAAAATTGGCGGCCATGTCATCGACGGTCTCGCCGAAGTCGCGGCGGGCGAGGGAGGTGCCGAGTTCGCCCGCGCAGCTCGAGTAGACGATCGCAAAGCGGGGATCGCGCGCGCCCGTCCAGATCACCGTCTTTCCCAGACGGGAGTGGCCGATCAGGGCCACGCGCTTGCCGTCCACCGCCGGGTCGCCCTGGAGATAGTCGAGCACGCGGCTCGCTCCCCAGGACCAGGCGCTGATCGTGCCCCATTCGTCCGGGGCGGGCTCGGTCTGGCCGGGCGCGAGGGCCATCGCGCGGATGCCGATGGGACGGCCGGGCGCGCCCCACTTCGTGTCGGGCTCGATTTCGGTGTAGCGGAAGGAGGCATAGCCGTAGCCATGGGCGAGGATGTCCGCGATCGGTCCGGCTTCGCTGCCGGGACGGCGGGCGGGCCTCCCGGGCGAGGCCAGCTGGGGGGCGAGGCCCGGAGGGAACATGGGGGCGGGGCCGCCGGGCAGGGCCGGATTGCCGAAGAAAATCATGTGCAACAGCACGGGCACCGGGCCGGTCGCGTGGGCCGGCAGGTAGAGGACCAGGTGCACCGTCGGGCCGTCGTTGCCGGGCCCGAAGTGCCCGACGACGTGTTCGATTCTTGCGGTGCCGCCCATCGTTTCTGGATCGATCGAGGCGACCGCGAAATGCGCGGTCGGCGCGCTGTCCGGGATGCGGCCGTAGATGAACTTCCGGTAGAGCTCGAGAATCTCGGGGCGCCGCTGATTGAACCAGGTGGTCGCGTCGGTCACCGGCTGGCCGTTCGCAAGCACCAGCGGATCGGGCAGGACGTACGTGCCGACCTTGTCCTCGTCGTAGTTCGAGATGTGCCCGGTGGGCGCGCGGCGGAGGGCGTTGCCGTGGGAGTCGACGAGCTTGGGAGCTGGCGGGGCGGCTGGGGCAGGCGCGGCGGCTGGTTGGGCGGCGAGCGGCGAGCCGGCGAGGGCCAGGGCGAGAAGCAGGGCGGAGGGGAGGGGAAGGGTCGCGTTTGCTTTCATGGGGTGATCGGAGCTTGTCAGCGGTCGGGACAGGGTCGACCGTGAACAGCCCAGACGATTTACGTCCCGGAAAGATGCGCCTTCACCCCTCGCTCCTCCTCGGCCTCGCCTTCGCCGTCCTCGCGCCGTCCTCGCGGTCGGCCCCCTTCACCTACGTCATCGTGCATGGCGCCTGGGGCGGCGGCTGGGCATTCCAGGAGGTGGACCGGCTCCTCACGGCGGATGGCAACAAGGTCTACCGCCCCACGCTTACCGGCCAGGGCGAGAAGGTCCACCT
>CAZKAH010000098.1:0-5867 GCA_964550715.1 uncultured Opitutaceae bacterium | reverse complement strand
CGTATTTCCCGGCGGTCCTCGGGCTCTACCAGTGCCCGACGATCGTGAACAACGTCGAGACCCTCTGCCACGTGAAGCACATCGTGGACATGGGCGGCGACGCCTACGCGCGGATCGGGACGCCCAACAACACCGGCACCCGCATCCTCTGCGTCTCGGGCCACGTGCAGCGCCCGGGCTACTACGAGTTCGAGGTGGGGAAGTGCACGATGGGCCAGCTGCTGCACGAGGTCTGCGGCGGCCCGCTGCCCGGCCGGAAGTTCAAGGCGGTCATCCCCGGCGGCTCCTCGGCCAAGGTCCTCCGCTTCGGCGAGCGCTTCAAGGGCAAGCGCAAGGTGGGGGCCGAGATGGTGGAGTACGACTGGGGCCTGGAGGACGTCCCGATGGATTTCGACTCGCTGGCGATGATCGGCTCGATGGGCGGCTCGGGCGGGGTCATCGTGATGGACGACTCCGTCAACATGGTCGAGGCCCTGGGCAACATCAACGCCTTCTATGCCCACGAGAGCTGCGGCCAGTGCACGCCCTGCCGCGAGGGCTCGCTCTGGATGAAGCGGATCACGACCCGCATGGTCCACGGCGAGGCCCGGCCCCAGGACGGCGAGCTCCTGAAGAGCGTGGCCGACCAGATCGCCGGCCGCACGATCTGCGCCTTCGGCGAGGCCTGCGCCTGGCCGACCCAGAGCTTCGTCGCCAAGTTCGGCGACGAGTTCAAGGCCTACGCCCAGGTGAAGGCCGACGGCAAGGAGCCGGCGCAGCCGCTTATCTAGCCCGACCATGATCGCCCCGCCCAAGCCCGAACTCATCACCGTCAACATCGACGGCCGCGAGATCGCCGTCCCGAAGGGGACGAACATCATCGAGGCGGCGCGCGGGCTCGCGATCGACGTGCCGCACTATTGCTACCACCCCAAGCTGACGGTGGTGGGCAACTGCCGCATGTGCCTGGTGGAGATGGGGATGCCGGCTGTGGACCCCGCCACGAAGGCGCCGGTCATCGACCCGGCGACCGGCCGGCAGAAGATCAACTGGTCGCCCCGCCCGACGATCGCCTGCGCGACCAACGCCTCCCCCGGCCTGCACATCCGGACCACGACGCCGCTCGTGAAGGAATGCCGCGAGGGCGTGATGGAATTCCTGCTGGTCAACCACCCGCTCGACTGCCCGATCTGCGACCAGGCCGGCGAATGCAAGCTCCAGGAGCAGGCGACCGGCTACGGCCGCGGCTACTCCCGCTACATCGAGCCGAAGAACGTGAAGCCGAAGCGGACCCAGCTGGGGCCGCGGGTCACGCTGGACGACGAGCGCTGCATCCTCTGCTCGCGCTGCATCCGCTTCTGCCAGGAGGTGGCGAAGGACGACGTCCTCGGCTTCATCGACCGGGGCAGCTTTTCGACCCTGACCTGCTTCCCGGGGAAGAAGCTCGAGAACAACTACTCGCTCAACACCGTCGACATCTGCCCGGTGGGCGCCCTGACGAGCACGGACTTCCGCTTCAAGATGCGCGTCTGGTTCCTGAAGCAGACCGACAGCATCGACCCCGAGAGCAGCGTCGGGGCGAACACCGTCGTCTGGTCGCGCGAGGGCGTGATCCACCGGATCACCCCGCGCCGCAACGACGCGGTCAACGACACCTGGATGGCCGACACCGGCCGCGTGCTCTACCAGCAGGTGCGCGCGGCGGACCGCCTCACCGAGAGCACGGTTGCCGGTGGCGTGGCGCTGCCCGCGGCGGCGGTGGCCGCGGCGGCCGACCTCCTGCGGGCCGGCGGCGTGGCGGTGGTCGGCTCCGGCCGAAGCTCGGTCGAGGAGCAATTCCTGACCAAGCGGCTGGCCGAGGCGGTTTCGGCCCCGGTCGCCCTGGTGAGCCGGGTGGGGCAGGGCGACGGGATCCTCATTTCCGCCGACCGCAATCCGAATGTCCGCGGCGCGCTCGTGACGGGCCTGATTCCGCAGCTGCCGTCGGCGCAGCTCGGCGACCTGGCGGCGAAGATCGATTCCGGCGCGGTCAAGACGGTGGTCTCGATGGGCGAGGACCTGGCGGCGGCCGGCCTGAGCGCGGCCCAGCTGGCGAAGGTCGGCATCGTCTATCTCGGCACCCACGCCAATCCGACGAGCGCCTCCGCGAAGGTGGTCCTGCCGACCCTGACCGTCTTCGAGAAGTCGGGCTCCTTTGTGAACCAGCAGTTCCGGCTGCAGAAGTTCGCCGCGGCCGTGCCCGGCCCCGGCGGCGCAACCGACGACCTTGAGGTCCTGGCGAAGCTCATCGTCGCCGCCGGCGGCAAGCTCTGGGACAAGCCGCTTTACCTGGCTTCCGGACGGATCGACCTGGCGGCGCTCTGGGAGCAGATTGCCGCGGCCGTCCCGGCGCTCGGCACCGCGCGCCACCGCAACCTTCCCGACACCGGCCTCCTTCTCGACGCCACGCCTTGGGCGGCGCTGCCGTTCGTCGAGGGGAAAGCCCTGCATTTCGCGCCTGCGGTCCCAGCCGTCCCCACCCATGGCTGATTTCTTCTTCAACCTGCCGGTCGTCGTCCAGGGCCTCCTCAAGGGGCTCGCGGTGATCCTCGTCGTCTTCCCGATGTCGAGCCTCTGCACCATGGCGGAGCGGAAGGTCTCGGCCTGGATCCAGGGCCGGCCGGGTCCGAACCGGACAATCGTGCCGTGGGCCGCGTACATCCCCGTCCTGGGCGTCGTCCTGCAGCGGCTCGGCCTCTTCCAGCTGGCGGCCGACGGGCTCAAGTTCCTCGTGAAGGAGGAGCCGGTCCCGGGGCACGTGAACAAGCCGTACTTCGTCCTCGCGCCGATCGTGGCGATGATCCCGGCGCTGACCACGGTGACGGTCGTGCCGTTCGGGGCCTACCTCGCGGCCGGGCAGATCCACCCGCTCGTCCTGGCGAACGTGGACGTGGGGCTTCTCGCCGTCTTCGCCGTCTCCTCGCTCGGCATCTATTCCCTGATCCTCGCCGGCTGGGCCTCCAATTCCAAGTACCCCTTCCTCGGCGGCGTGCGGGCCTCGGCGCAGTTGATCTCGTATGAGCTCTCGCTCACCCTGGCCGTGCTGCCGGTCTTCCTTTGGATCAACGCCCCGGGCACGGCCGGATCCCTCAGCCTCGTCCGGGTGGTCGCCTACCAGAGCCAGCCGGGCTTCTGGGGCGGCGCCTGGTTCGTCTTCACGATGCCGCTCTCGGCCTTGATCTTCATCATCGCCCTCTTCGCCGAGACCAACCGCCAGCCCTTCGACATGCCCGAATCCGAGGCGGACCTGGTCGGCGGCTTCCACACGGAGTACGGCGCCTTCAAGTGGGCGCTCTTCTTCGTCGCCGAGTACGCCAACATGATCGTGGGCTCGGCCGTCTTCACGCTCCTCTTCCTCGGCGGCTGGAACCCGCTGCCCTGGGTTTCCCTGGAGACCCTGGCGGGCTGGCTGCACCTCGCCGGCCATCCCCTCGTCCTCGGGCTCGTCTCGATCGGCATCTTCCTCGGCAAGATCGTCGCCCTCATCTTCTTCTTCATGTGGGTGCGCTGGACCGTGCCGCGCTTCCGCTACGACCAGGTGATGAAGATCGGCTGGCAGCGGCTCCTGCCGCTCGCCATCGCCAACCTCATCGTCTACGCCCTGGGGATCGCCCTGCTGACCAAGTAACCCGCCATGGCCGTCATCACCATCCCCCGCAAGCCGCTGACCTGGTCGGAGCGCGCCTACCTGCCGCAGATCGCGGCCGGGCTGCGGATCACGCTGCGGCGGCTGTTCAAGCCGATCGAGACCCTGCAGTATCCCGAGGAGCGGCCGGCGATCCCGCCGGGCTACCGCGGCGTCCCGACCCTGGTCATGGACCCGAACGGCCGGGAGAAATGCGTCTCCTGCCAGCTCTGCGAGTTTGTCTGCCCCCCGAAGGCGATCCGGATCACCCCGGGCGCGATCCCCGAGGCCAGCCCGAACGCGGCCGTCGAGAAGGCCCCGCAGGCCTTCGACATCGACATGCTGCGGTGCATCTACTGCGGGCTCTGCGAGGAGGTCTGCCCGGAGGAGGCCATCTTCCTGCAGACGCAGTATTCGATGTCCGGCACCAGCCGCGAGGAGATGGTCAACCACAAGGACCGCCTCTACGAGCTCGGCGGCACGCTCCCGGACCGCCACTACAAGTGGGAAAAGAAGAAGGCCGCGGCGGAGGCGCCCCCCGGCCACTAGCCCATGGGCCAATTCCTCTTCAGCTTCTTCGCCGTCTTTTCCGCGCTCTGCGCGGCCGGGGTCGTCGTGTGCAAGAACGTCGTCAACGCCGCGATGTGCCTCCTCCTCTGCCTCCTGGGGGTGGCGGCGCTCTTCATCCGGCTCGACGCCTTCCTTTTGGCCTTCCTCCTCCTCCTCGTCTACGCGGGCGCGGTCGTGGCGCTGTTCCTCTTCATCGTCATGCTCCTCGACACCCGCGGCCAGGAGGCCCCGCAGGCCCGCCGAGGCCTGACCGTGGCCCCGCGCGTGGTCGCGATCGCGCTGGTGGGGGCGGGAATCGCCTCCCTCGCCCTGCGCGGCCGGCTGGTCGCGCCGGCGGCCGCGGCCGTCCCGGCGGTCGGCGCCTCGCTCAAGGCCTACGCCTACCTGCTCTTCACGACCTACCTCCTGCCGGTGGAGATCATCAGCTTCCTCCTCCTGATCGCCATGCTCGGCGTGATCGTCCTCAGCAGGCGCGAGGGCGAGCATTCCGGCTACGGCAACTGACATGCTGCCCGAGACCCTCAATTCCTACGTTCTCCTGAGCGCCGTCCTCTTCGGCGTCGGGTTCCTCGGCGTCCTCGTGCGGCGGAACACGCTCGTGATCTACATGTGCCTCGAGCTCATGCTGGTGGCCTCGACCCTGGCGCTGGTGGCCTTCTCGCGGTTCAACGGCACGATGGAGGGCAATGTCTTCGTTTTCTTCATCCTGACGGTCGCCGCCGCGGAGGTCGCCGTCGGCCTCGCGATCGTCGTGGCGCTCTTCCGGCGGACCCAGACGGTCCGGGTGGATCGGCTGGACTCGCTGAAGAACTGAACCGGCACTGCCCACCCTCTTAAGAGACCCTCCCCTTGGCCCCCTCCCATCTCGCCTTCCTCGTCCTCGCCGTGCCGGCGGCCTCGGCCGGGTTCATCGCGCTCTTCCTGCGCCGGCAGGGCGGCCTGGCCTCGGCCGTCTCCGTCCTGGCCGCGCTGGCGGTGGCGGCCGGAGCCGGCTGGCTCTCGCTCCACGGCCCCCGCTTCGAGGCCTCGCGGGAGTGGCTCCGGCTCGGCGGGCTGACGGTGTCCTTCGGGATCAATTTCGACGACCTGGCGGCCCTGATGCTGGCGATTGTCGCGCTGGTCGGGCTCTGCGTGCACGTCTTCTCGCTCGGCTACATGCGCGACGACGAGGCCAAGGCGCGCTACTTCGGCGGGCTCTCGATCTTCATGTTCTCGATGATCGGCATCGTCCTGGCCGACAATCTTTTCATGATGTTCATCTTCTGGGAGCTGGTCGGCTTCAGCTCCTGGCTCCTGATCAACCACTGGTACGAGCGGCCGTCGGCCGCGGCCGCGGCGAAGAAGGCCTTCATCGTGAACCGGGTGGGGGACTTCGGCTTCCTCCTCGGGATCATCCTCTGCTACCACTTGCGCGGGACGGTCAACCTGACCGACCTGGCGGCGCAGGCCTCATCCGGCGCGGCGCCCTTCAGCCGGGCGATCCCGCTCCTCCTCTTCTGCGGCGCGGTCGGCAAGTCGGCCCAGCTGCCGCTGCAGGTCTGGCTGCCCGACGCCATGGAGGGCCCGTCGCCCGTCTCCGCCCTGATCCACGCCGCGACGATGGTCGCCGCCGGCATCTACATGCTCTGCCGGATCCAGGTCCTGATGGTGAATC
>CAZKAH010000097.1:0-6108 GCA_964550715.1 uncultured Opitutaceae bacterium | reverse complement strand
CGAGATCCTCTCCATCGACATCGCCGACGTGGACGTGGGCGAGAACATCGGCGCCCGGCTGCAGGTCGCCCAGGCCGAGGCCAACAAGAACATGGCCCAGGCGCAGGCGGAGATCCGCCGCGCCGCCGCCGTGGCGCTCGAGCAGGAGATGAAGGCCCGCGTCCAGGAGATGCAGGCCAAGGTGGTCGAGTCCCAGGCGCAGGTGCCGCTGGCGATGGCGGAGGCCTTCCGCAGCGGCCGCCTAGGGGTCATGGACTACTTCCGGATGGAGAACGTCCAGGCTGACACCTCCATGCGCTCGAGCATCGCCCAGCCCGAGCAGAAGAAGTAGGCCGCGTCCCGGCCGACGCCGATGAGCTATTCCTCCCGCAGTTCGGATCCGATCCAGGAGCTGCTCGCGAACGCGCACAACTTCCTGCCGATTGTGCTCGCGCTCGCCGCCTGGGCGGCCGCGACCTGGAGCAAATTGAAGAAGAAGCAGGCCGCCGCGGCCCCGCCCGCCGTCGACGAGGCGGAGCGCACGCGGCGGGTCCAGGAGGAGGTGCGCCGGAAGATCGCCGAGCGCCGGGGTCGCCCGGCGGAGGATCCCAGTATGGCGGAATCCCGGCCCGCCTCGGTCAGCGGGGGCTGGCGCGAGATCGTGGAACGCCGGATTGCCGCTCCCAGCACCCTTGATCCCTTTGGCGGCCCGGGCCGGCGGGTGGTGAAGCCTTCCCCCGCGCCGGAGCGCTTTCCTCCCGCCGACCCTGATGATCCGGCGGTGTTGGAGCGCCAGCGCCGGCTGGCCGCGATGTCGCGCGCAGTCGAGCCCGTCCCCGCGCTCCCGGCGTTTGGCACGGCCCTGGACGCGCAGCCCGTGGTCATTTCACCGTGGCTCGCGGAACTGCGCGAGCCGGCCGGCGTCCGCCGGGCGATCCTCCTGCGCGAGATTCTCGGTCCGCCCGTGGGCCTGCGCTGAACTTCAGCGCGGGGCCGGCATCCGGACCTGGTTGTGGCCCGCCCCGAAGGTGTAGCGCTTGCCGTCGGCCTCGATCTGCACGTTGGCGCCGTCGTCGGCCTGCACGAGGGTGGACCCAAGCCACGGCACGGAACGGCGCTGGCCCCGCTCCAGCGTGGTGTCGGAGAGGAGGACCCGGCTGCCCGCGTCGAGGGTCGCGTTCACGCGCACCGTGTCGAGCGCGATGAGGGTGAAGCTGCGCTCGCTGGCCACGGCGGCAGGCGGGCGCGTTTCCACAGCGGCGGGAGCCGCGCCGCCCATGAGAGACTTGCCGATCCAGAAGATGAGGAGGAGGACGAGGACGCAGGCGAGGGCGATGCCACCCTTGAAGACCAGCGCGGGATCGAGCGGCGGGGCCTTTGGGAGATTGTTGTGCCCGCGCAGGGGCGAGTTGGGACGCGGGGCCGCCTCGCCGCCGACGGCGGACGGATGCTCGACCCGGTCCTCGGCCGAGGCAATGGAGAGGTCCATGCGGCCGTAGACCTCGCGGCTGGGCGCGTGCGGACGGGTGTCAGCGCGGCCCAGGGCGTCGAAATCATCGATGATCCGGTCCGGCGGAAGCTTGAGGAAGAGGGCGTAGTTGCGCAGGAACCCGCGCATATAGATCCCGGCCAGGTCGAGGTCGAATTGGTTGGCCTCGAATTTCGTCAGGTAATCGCCGCGGATCTTGGTCGCCTCGGCGGCTTCGCGGATGGAGATGCCCTTTCTTTTGCGTGCGTCTTCCAGGCGTTCGCCGATAGTCTGCATAGCAGTGTCGTAGAAGGTTTTGGGGTGAAGGGAAAGCAGGAAGTGGCCCCGAAGGGCGCCGGTGCCTAAAGCGTGTCGAGATCGACGAGGATCTCCCGCGGGCTGGAGCCGTTTTCGGGACCGACCACGCCCTTTTCCTCCATGACCTCCATGATCCGGGCGGCCCGGTTGTAGCCGATCCGCAGCCGGCGCTGCAGCATGGAGGTGCTGGCGCGGCGGGTCGACTTCAGGACGTCGATCGCCTGCTGGTAGAGCTCGCTGTCGTCGCCCAGCTCCTCGTCGTCGTCGCCGTCGTCCTCGCCCTCCTCCTCCTCGCGGGCGGTGCGGTCGATGTGCTGCTGGACGGCCTGCGCATAGAGCGGCGGATCGTTGTTCTCCTTGAGATAGTCCACGATCGACTGCATCTCGTCGTCGGCCACGAACGCGCCCTGGGCGCGCACGATGCTCGAGCTCGCCGGGGGCGTGAAGAGCATGTCGCCGCGGCCGATGAGGGTCTCGGCGCCCTTGGTGTCGATGATGGTCCGGGAGTCGATCTGCGAGGCCACCTGGAAGGCGATGCGGGAGGGGAGGTTGGCCTTGATGATGCCGGTGACCACGTTGACCGAGGGCCGCTGGGTCGCGATGATGAGGTGGATGCCGGCCGCGCGGGCGAGCTGCGCGAGGCGGGCGACGTTCGTCTCGATTTCGGCGGGGGCGACCATCATGAGGTCGGCGAGCTCGTCGACGATGACGACGATGTACGGCATGTGGTCCGGCACGTCGATGCCGTCGTCGACGGCCAGGGGATCCAGCCCCGCGAGCGCGCCCTGGGCATCCGGGGCCGGCGGGACCTCGGCCTTCGCGCCTTTCTTCCGGCTGTTGAAGCCGGTGATATTGCGGACATTGACCTTCCCGAAGATCTGGTAGCGCTGCTCCATCTCGCGCAGCAGCCACTTGAGCGCCGCCGGCACCTTCTTCGCCTCGGTCAGCACCGGGATCAGCATGTGCGGCAGCGAGTTGAACATCTTGAGCTCGACCACCTTGGGATCGACCATGATCATGCGCACGTCGTGCGGGCTCTTGGAGTAGAGGATCGAGGCGACGATCGCATTGATGCAGACCGACTTGCCCGAGCCGGTGGCGCCGGCGATCAGGAGGTGGGGCATCTTCGAGAGGTCGGAGATCAGCGGCTTGCCCGACACGTCCTTGCCGAGGGCGATCGGGAGTTCCGCGCGGGCCGAGCTCCACAGCTCGCTCTCGATGATCTCCCTGAGGCCGACGGGCGTCGATTTCTGGTTCGGCACCTCGACGCCGACCGCCGCCTTGCCGGGAATGGGGGCGAGGATGCGCACGGACTGCGCGCGCATGCCCAGCGCGATGTTCTTGTCCAGGCCGGAGATCTTCTCCACGCGGACGCCGGGGGCCGGCACGACCTCGTAGCGGGTGATGACCGGGCCGACATGGATTTCGCCCAGCGTGACCTCGACGCCAAACTCGCCGAGGATCCGCAGGAGGTTCTCGGCGTTCCGCCGGTGCTCCTCCTCGCTGCTCTGGACCGACTGGCGCACCTGCTCCTTGAGCAGGCTCAGGGGCGGGAAGGTGTAGTTGTCCTCGGCGCTCGGGACGACGCCGGCCTTGGCCTTTTTCGTCTCCTCGGGCTTCACGATGTTGAGCGAGATCTTTCCCGGCGGCTTCTCGGCGGCCCCGTTCCGAGCCTCCGGCTTCGGCTCGTCGCGCTTGGGCGGTTCCGCCCTGGCCTCGGCGGCGGGCTTGGCAGGCGCGGCCTTGGCCTCGCTGGGCTTGGCCACCAGCACGTTCTTGTTTTCCGGGTCGACCGGCATCAGCTCGAGCGGGGTGCGCGCCGTCTTCGCGGGCTCGCCCTTCCGCGCGGCCAGCAGCGCCAGGTCGGCCTGCTCCTGCTGCCGGGCCCGCTGCCGGGCCCGCTCCTCGCGCCAGGCGGCGAACTGGGCGAGCATCTTCTCGACCTCCGTCGAGATGTCCTTGTCGAAGATGTAGACCAGCGCGAGGAGGTAGGCGGTCCCGAGGATCAGGGCGGTCCCGACGTCGCCGACGACGGGCTTGAGGATATGGCCATAATACGCCTGGCCGATCGCCCCGCCGGGCCCGTAGGGAAAGCGGCCGGTGCTCCCAAAGCTCTCGAACACCATGGCGAGCATCCCGGCCAGCGCCAGGACGCTCAGGGGCATCACGGTCAGGCGGGTGGCGGTCAGGCGACGCCAGTGCCGAAAGGACAGCCACGCCGACCAGAAGCAGAAAACCGGCAGGAGCCAGGTGGCCGCGCCCACCGCCCAGAGGAGGAGGTGGACCATCTCGGCGCCGCCGGTGCCAACCCAGTTCGTCTCGGGCGCCGCGGCGTTGCGGATGACCCATTGGCCGTTCTCCCAGGCGTTGCTGCCCCCGACGCGGTAGAACCGGCTCTGCTCGGGCTCATAGCTGACCAGCGCCGCGGACAGCAGCAGGGCGGCGAGCAAAAAGAGCAGGGCGGCGAGCCAGTTGGACTGCCGGCTGGCCGCGGGCAGGGACCTGCCGCCGTTTGAGTTTGAAGTCTCCGCCTTGGGCATTTGTGTGGGTCGACAGGTCTAGTCTTGTCTCATCATGCCTACTTCCGGGCCGGTCAAATGTAAACCCTCGCTGCTCGCCTCGGAATGATCTTGCGCGAACCCCTTCGTTTCGAACCGCTCTATCAGGAAAGGGTCTGGGGTGGTCGCGTGCTGGGCGAGGTCTTCGGCCGGACGCTGCCCCCGGGCAGCCCGATCGGCGAGAGCTGGGAGATCGTGGACCGGCCGGAGGCCCAGTCGGTCGCGTGCGCGGGTCCCGTCAGGGGCTGGACGCTCCGGCGCATCCTGGCGGAACACGCCGGGGCGGTGATGGGACCGCGCTGGCCGAAGGACCGTCCCTTCCCGCTGCTGGTGAAATGGCTCGATTGCCGGGAGCGCCTCAGCCTGCAGGTGCATCCGCCGGCCGACCTGGCCCGCGAGCTGCACGGGGAGCCCAAGACCGAGAACTGGTACATCGCCCACTCGGCCCAGAACGCGGAGCTGATCGTGGGCCTGCGCCGCGGGGTCACCCGCGCGGAGTTCGAGCGGGCGATCGTGCGCGGCACCGTCGAGGGCTGCGTGCACCACTTCCCGGTGGCGGCCGGCGACTCCATCCTGGTCCACAGCGGGGAGGTGCACGCGATCGACGCGGGCAACCTCATCCTCGAGATCCAGCAGAATTCCGACACGACCTACCGGGTCTACGACTGGGGCCGGATGGGCCTGGACGGGCGGCCGCGCCAGCTCCACATCACCGAGTCGCTCCGCAGCATCCGCTGGAACGAGTTCGAGCCCGCGCCGGTGCGGGCGGCTCCCACCTCCGGGGTCATCGCCGACTGTCCCGAATTCTGCATCCGGCGGGTCGTCCTGGGGGCGGGGGAGAGGTTCCATGTCTCCGCCGGGCAGCAGCCGCGGCTCCTCAGCGTGGTCAGCGGGAGCGTGTCCCTCCAGGGGGGAGGCCAGGACCGTCCCGGGGCCAGCCGCCCGGTGGAGCGGGGCGAAAACGTCCTCCTGCCCTTCGGGGGCGCCTTCACCTTTGCCGCCGACACGACCACGATCTTGCTCCTGACGGAAAATTTTGCATAGATTATCCCCTTTTTCCGCATGAGCGCCTCCTCCGATTTGCCGCCCGACTCGCCCCCGCCGCCGACCAGCGACGTCCTTCCCTCCATGGAGGGGACGAAGCTGGACCCCCTGGCCGCGGCCAGGAAGGAGGCGGCCGACAACCATGACCGTTACCTGCGGGTGGCGGCCGACCTGGAAAACTTCCGCCGGCGGACCGTGCGCGAGAAGGACGAGCTGCGCCTGTACGCGGCTTCCCGGATCCTGGAGGACCTGCTGCCGGCCCTCGACAACCTGGCGCTCGGGCTGGCGGCGGCGCGGCAGCCCAAGGCCGACCTGAAGACCCTGACGGACGGCGTGGAGCTGGTCCTGCAGCAGCTGAAGGGCGCTCTCTCCAGCCACGGCCTGAAGGAGATCAATCCCGCCGGCCAGCCCTTCGATCCCCACCAGCACGAGGCGATCTCGCACCAGGCCGACGCCAAGGTGGCGGCCGAGCACGTCCTCGCGGTGGTGCGTCCCGGCTTCTCCCTCAACGGGCGGCTCCTGCGCCCCGCCTCGGTGGTCGTTTCCAGCGGCCCGGAGCCGCGGGGAGGCAGGGCCTGACCATGGCGAAGGAAGACTATTACGTGCTCCTCGGGGTGGAGCGCACGGTGACGGTGGAGGAGCTGAAGAAGGCCTACCGCAAGAAGGCGGTGCAGTACCACCCGGATAAGAATCCCGGCAACAAGGAGGCCGAGGAGATGTTCAAGAAGGTCTCCGAGGCCT
>CAZKAH010000096.1:5315-6380 GCA_964550715.1 uncultured Opitutaceae bacterium | reverse complement strand
GTTGAGCCGGCGGCCGCTCCCGGTCGGAAACTCCATGGTGAAGGAGTCTCCGTAGAAGTGGTGGTATCGCTCCAGCGCCTCGATCAGGAGGTAGTTCAGCGGGAACCAGACCGGCCCGCGCCAGTTCGAGTTCCCGCCGAAGAGCCACGTCCGCGATTCGCCCGGCTCATACCCCACCCGGTGCTCCTCGTCGCCCAGCTTGATCGTGAAGGGCCGGTCGGCATAGGCCCGCGACATCGAGCGAATCCCGTGGGGGGAGAGAAACTCCTTCTCGTCAAAGACGTACTTGAGCACGCGCTCCAGCCGCTCGCGGGTGGGAATGGCCAGCAGCCGGCGCCCGGGATCCTCGCCATCCCGCGCCATATAGGAGATATGGGCCGCCAGGTCCGGCCGGTTCTTCAGGAACCACCGCGTGCGCTTGGCGAAGCCCGGCAGGGCGTCGAGCCTCCCCTCCTCGATGAACTCGACGGCGAACAGCGGGATGACTCCCACGAGCGTGCGGATCCGCAGCGGCGCCGTCTGGCCGTCGACCGAGAGCTGGTCGTAGTAGAAACCGTCCTCCTCGTTCCACAGGCCCGTGCCGCCGAAGGTGTTCATCGCATCGGCGATGGCCACGAAATGCTCGAAGAACTTCGAGGCGATGTCCTCGTAGGAGGGATCCTCCTCCGCCAGCTCCAGCGCCATCGAGAGCATCGTGCCGCAGTAGAACGCCATCCAGGCCGTCCCGTCCGCCTGCTCCAGCATGCCACCGTTTGGCAGCGGCTTCGAGCGGTCGAAGACCCCGATGTTGTCGAGGCCGAGAAAGCCGCCGCTGAAGATGTTCCGCCCGTCCGGGTCCTTCCGGTTCACCCACCAGGTGAAGTTCATCAGGAGCTTCTGGAAGACCCGCGCGAGGAAGAGCCGGTCGCGGCCGCCCCGCGGCCCGGTCATCTTGTAGACCCGCCAGCAGGCCCAGGCGTGCACCGGCGGATTCACGTCCGAGAAATTCCACTCGTAAGCCGGGATCTGCCCGTTGGGGTTCATGTACCACTCGCGCAGCAGGAGGTTCAGCTGCCCCTTGGCGAA
>CAZKAH010000096.1:0-5215 GCA_964550715.1 uncultured Opitutaceae bacterium | reverse complement strand
GCCTGGCCGGAATTGACCGTGTCCCCGCGCCCGCCGACGACGCACTCGTGGATCCCGTCCTTGGTGAAGGCGGAGGCGTTGGTCCCGCCGTAGAGCCGGGCGGCATTGGTCTCATTCTCGGTGAAGAGCAGCGGCGGGACGCCCTCCTTCGGCAGCTCCACCTCGAGGAAGAACCGGCCCAGGCTGGCGTGGTCGCACTGCACCGTGCCCGGCCCGGCTGCGCGCAGGCGCGGCTTCACCTCGCAGCCCTCGTGGCGGCAGCCCCAGGACCAGGTGTTGCGGAACCAGAGGGTCGGCAGCACGTGCAGCTTCGCCGCCTCCGGCCCGCGGTTCGCCACCGTGATCTGGATGCACAGGTCGTTCGGGCCGGCCTTGGCGTACTCCACCCCGACGTCGAAATACCGCTCGCCCTCGAAAATGCCCGTGTCCAGGAGCTCGAACTCCGGCTGGTCGCGGTTCCGGGCGCGGTTCTCCACCCGCAGCCGCTCGTAGGGAAACTCCGCCTGGGGATACTTGTAGAGCGCCTTCAGCCAGGAGTGGGTCGGCGTGGCGTCGGTGTAGAAATAGCACTCCTTCACGTCCTCGCCGTGGTTGCCCTCGGCATTGGTGAGGCCGAAGAGCCGCTCCTTCAGGATCGGGTCGCGGCCGTTCCACAGGGCCAACGCGAAGCAGAGCCGACATTCCCGGTCGGTGATCCCGAGCAGCCCATCCTCGCCCCACCGGTAGGCGCGGCTCCGCGCGTCCTCATGGGTGAAATATTTCCAGCTGTCGCCGTCGGCGGAATAGTCCTCCCGCACCGTCGCCCACTGCCGCTCGGCTAGGTACGGCCCCCACCGCTTCCAGTTCTTCTTGCGCAGGGCGTCCTCCGCCATACGGGCCTGCTCAGGGTTGGGGGCAGCCATGGCGGGCGCCTACTTCTTCCCGGCCTCGTCGTCCGCGAGATGGAACCGATGGAAGGCGCGGTGGACGAAGGGCGCCAGCATGACGCCGGCCAGGGTGATGAACACCAGCCCGCTGAAGAGCGCGTAGCATCCGGCGAAGAGCTTGCCCGCGCTGGTCTGCAGCATCCCCAGCGGGCCCATCCCGGAGAGGATCATCGCCGCGTTGGCGAAGGCGTCCAGCCAGGTCATGTGCTCGGTCGCGCGGTAGCCGACCATGCCGATACCCAGGGCGACCAGGATGAGCGCCGCGCCCAGCCGGGCCGTGCGCGCGATCCGGTGGTAGAATTGCCGGCGGGGCAGAAGCGGCGCGTGCCGGTTCTCGTACTGCATCGGGTGCCAGGGGGACGGCGTCATGGGAGCCCGGTCACGGCAGCTCGGTCCGCATGGCCGCCATCGAATCGCGCACCGCCGCGGAGGAGGTGCGCCGGTGGCGCCAGCCCAGCGCCCTCATCTTGGCGCAATCAAAGCGCACGATCGGCACGTCGCCCTTCCAGCCCCGGTCGCCCCCGGTGAACTCATAGGCCACGCGCGCCGGGTCCAGGCCGCTGACCTGGACCGCGAGGTCCGCGATCTCGCGCACCGTGATGTAGTCCGCGGTGGCCACGTTGAAGACGTCGTACTTCGGGGCCGGCTGCGCCGCGGCCACAAACACCGCCTCCAGGATGTCCTCCACGTGGATGTAGCTCTTGCTCTGGGAGCCATCGCCCAGGATCCGCAGCCGCGTCGGATCGGCCTTGAGCCGGCGCACGAAGTCGTAGCCGACCCCGTGCGTCTGCCGCGGGCCAACCACGTTCGCAAAGCGGAACGCCCGCGCCGTCAGGTCGAACATGTGGCAGTAGGCCGAGATCAGCGCCTCGCAGGCGAGCTTGCTCGCGCCATAGGTGGAGATGGGCAGGCAAGGGCCGTAGTTCTCGGCAAAGGCAACGGCGGCGTTCTCGCCATAGATCCCGCTCCCCGACATGTAGAGCAGGCGCCGCACCCCGGTGAGCCGGATCGCCTCGAGGACGTTCTGCGCGAGGAAGGTCCCTTCCCAGAAATCGATGTCCGGCTGGGTCACCGCCTTGGCGATGTCCGGGTTGGCCGCCAGGTGGAAGACCGTGTCGGAGCCGCGCATGGCGGCCACGACCGCGTCCTTTTCCTTCAGGTCCCCGCGCACCACCCGCAGGCGCGGGTCCCCCCGCAGCTCCGCCAGGTAACTCTCCTGCCCACTGGAGAAATTGTCGTAGACCACCACCTGCTCGACCCCGGGGTTCGCCAGCAGCCGGCGCAGCAGGTGGCTGCCGATGAAGCCGGCGCCGCCGGAGACGAAGACTGCCCTGGAGCCAGCGAGCGGGGTCATGCGGATGGGACCGAGACTGGCGCACCATTCATCCGGCCCGCAATCTCCATCGCTCGCTCGATCGCCCCGTCGACGTTGACATATTCGAAGTAGGAAAAGCGGCCGACCAGGTGCAGTCCCTGCCGCGGAAACCAGTCGCGGACGATTTTCACGTTCTTCTCGTAGTCGGCATCGTAGACCACGTAGGAATAGCGCGAGCGGCGGACGTCGGTGAAGGCGATGTCCCCGCGCCGGACGAGCTTCCGCTGCTCGAGGCCCGCGATCACGTGCTCGAGGATGGCGGCATCGCTCATCCGCCAGGTCGCGTCGTTGGGGCGGCAGGTGATTTCCGCCTGGATGCTGTGGTGTCCCGCGGGAGCGTTCTCGGCCGAGAAGGTGGCGGGATAGCTGACCCGGTTGACGAGGAAGTCCTTCTCCGGGAAATAAATCGCCGTCATCTGCTCCGAATCAACCCCGCGCACCCCCAGCGAGATGATAAACATCGGGTTCACGATCAGCCGGCGGACCGCCTGGCGCACCCGGTCCGGGATGGGAAAGGTCGCCATCCGGACCAGTTCGTGCACCGGCAGCGTCGAGACCAGCCGGTCGTAGACCAGGGGGGTCTTGCCGTCGGTGATCTCCCAGCGCCCGTCCTTGAGCCGGTTGACGGCGGTCACGTTGTAGCCGAGCCGCACCGGGCCGGCCTTCCGGGCGAAGGCCTCGGATATCGCCTGGTACCCGCCGCGCTTCGGATAGTGGTAGAAGAGCTGGTGGAGGTATCCCTCCGTCGGGTAGCCCAGGGCGGCGCGCAGGATCGTCTCGGCCGGAGGCCGCGGAATCCGGTCGGCCCAGAGCATCGACAGCCTGCTGACCGGCAGATTCCAGACCTTCCGGTTGTAGGGGAAAAGATAGGCCTCGCAGATGCCCTCCCCGAAGACCGAAAGAAGCCACTGCTCCAGGTTCTTTGGCTTGGGATATTTCGCCTTGAAGGGGTTGTTGAAGTAGCCCCAGGTGCAGCGAAAATTATCCTCCAGGTCGAGGGCGCCAAGGTCGTTCTCGAACGGATAGCGGACGAGCCGGCCCTTGAAGGAGATCTTGTTGTTCCTCCGGCACTGCTGCACGTTGCCGCCCAGCGACCCGACCATGAAGTCCAGCACCGGCTTGTTCCGCGAGAACATGATGTGGGGGCCGTAGTCGAAGGTGTAGCCGTCCCGGAAGAAGGACGAGGCGTGCCCCCCGACGTGCCCGCTGCGCTCGACGGTCTCATGCTTCCCCCGCAGGAGGCGGCCCATGCACAGCCCGGAGGGCCCGGCGCCCAGGATGCCCGTGCAGGGAGCGGCTCTCCTTGGGACCGGCATGTTCAGGAGAAGCGGACGCCGAGCAGCCGGCGGAGGGTCCACCAGGCCGATTGCAGCGGCCGCATCGTGCTCTGCCCGATGCGCTCGTGATAGTCGATATGGACGATCTTCACCTTCTTGCCGTTCTTGATCGGCCGGGTCAGGAGTTCAACCGGCAACGCCGCGCCCTTCGGGTTGTACCGCAGCTCGTGGATCAGGGTCCGCCGGTACGCCCGCATCCCGCTGTGGAGGTCCGGCAGCCAGCGCAGGAACAGGATCGACCCTGCAAGGCCGAATCCCAGGTTAGCCAGGTAGTTGATCCAGGGCATCGCCGCGGGCTTCCCCTTGAGCCGCGCCCCATCGACCAGGTCATAGCCCTCGTCGCTGATATATCGGGCGAGGACCGGAATCATCGCCGCCGGATAGGACCCGTCGCAATCGAGCGTCACGATGACGTCCCCGGCGGCGCCACGGAGCGCCATATCCATCGCCGGCCCGTAACCCTTCGGGGGAAACTGCTTGATGACCCGGGCGCCCAGGGCCTGGGCCTTCTCCGCCGTGTGGTCCTTGCTCGAATCGACCAGCAGGATCTCCGCCTCCGGCGCCACCGCCCGGATCTCGCCGATCACCCGCTCGACCGCCTTCTCCTCGTTCATGGTGATCATGACGACGCTCAAGCGGATGCCGGAGGTGGGCGGGACGGCCATAGGCGGTCCAGCGTTCTGGAAAGCGGAACCGCCTGCAAACCAAGAATCCGCCGTCCGCCGAAATTCCCGGACCCGCCGCGCGCGGGGTGGCAACTTGGCCATTGCCGCCCGGCCCACCGGCCGCATTTTGTCCCCCTGATGCCGCCGCGCGCCAGCTCACGTTCCGGGGCGAGAAGGCTGTGGGCCGGCAGTCGCTTTGCGGCGCTGAACATCGTCATTCCCCTCCTCGTGGCGTGGTGGCTCGCCAGCGCCCTCTACCGCCACCTCCACCCCAGCGCGGCCGACCAGGCGCCCAGCCGCAGCGCCTTTGGCGCGATTAGCCTGAAGGTGGGTCTGCCGGGAACTGCCGGCGGCATTCCCGAGCCGCTGATCGTGTGCGGCGTTCCGGGCCGCGCCGCCCTCGTCTATATCCGCTTTCTCAGCCGGAAGCAGGCGAAGGTCGGGGTGGAATTCTGGGGGCTCGGCGCCTTCGAGGGAGAGCCCTTCGCGCTTCCGGCCGACCCTTCCCCGGTCAGCCTGACCTGTGCCCTGCCCGCCCTGTTTCCTCCCGTGGGCGACCACCGCTGGGGCCAGGCCGCCCCTGGCGCGGCCGCGCTCCGGCACGGGGAATATCTCATCACCGTCAACGGCGTGGTGAGGCTGGAGGGCGCCGTGGCCTATGAGCAGCCGGAGCACTCCCGCCTCTATTTTGGCACGAATCCAGTGGGAGGATCCCTGGTCACCAATCGCTTTACCGGCACGATCCTGGATGTCTCCCAATCCTTCTAACGCCCGGTCGGGGTACCAGCCGCAGATCGACGGCCTGCGGGCCATCGCGATCCTCGCCGTCGTCGGCTACCACGCTTTTCCCGCCGCGGTCCCGGGCGGCTTCATCGGCGTCGACATCTTCTTCGTCATCTCCGGCTTCCTGAT
>CAZKAH010000095.1:0-6457 GCA_964550715.1 uncultured Opitutaceae bacterium | reverse complement strand
GAAAGGGGGCCGCCGCAACCTTGAAGCCGAAGGCGACCAGCACCATCACCAGCGCCACCAGCAGCAGCGGGTTCGACCCCTGGCCCGCGATCCCGGCGGCGATCTGCGGCAGGTCGATCGACCCTGTGACTCCGTACAGGAGGCTGAAGCCGAACAGGAGGAAGGCGGAGGCCATGCCGCCAAAGACGAAATACTTGAGCGCCGCCTCGGCAGACTCGGGGCGCCGTCGGTCGAACCCGGAGATCACATAGAGCGAGAGGCTCGCAAGCTCCAGCGCGAGAAAGATGAGGAGAAGCTGCTGCGCCGCCGCCATGAGGACGAGGCCGGTGGCGGCGAAGAGCATCATCGCGACGTACTCCGCCGGCTGGCGCCCTGGCGGAGCGGCCCGGGCCGCTCCGAGCGTGAGCAACGTCAGCACCAGCACGCCGATGCGGGCGGCGACGGCGAGCGTGTCGAACATGAGGACTCCGCCGAAGGCGGGCCCGCGCGCACCCAGGGCCGCGCAGAATCCCGCCGCCAGGACGGCCAGGGCGCCGACCCAGAGGGCGGCTCCGAGGCGGACGCCCGCGCGACTGCGGCGGAACAGGGAAAGGTCGAGGGCGAGGGCGAGCAGCGCACCCGCCACCAGGGCAGCCTCCGGGCGCAGCGCGAGGAACAGTCCCGCGTAGTCCGGGTTCAAGGCGCGCCTCCCTTCAGCACGGCGTGAAAGAGCGGCGACTGGAGCGCCGGGTTGATCCAGTCAAGCAGGAGGTCGGGCTTCAGCCCGACCAGCACCGTTGCGCCGACAAGCAGCAGCGCCCCCGCCTTTTCGGCCAGGGTGATCGGCGGGAATTGGAGGGCGTGGTCCGACGCCTTGCCTGATTCCTGCGAAGCCGCTCCCTCGCCGCTTCCGAAGAAACTGAGACGGATGGCGCGCAGCGTGAAGGCCGCGGCCACGAGCACTCCCACCGCGGCGACCGCCACCCAACCTGGCGCCACGGTCCAGGAGCCGATCAGGATGCTGAGCTCGGCCGGGAATCCGCTGAATCCCGGAAGGCCCATCGAGGCCATCCCCGCGATCACGAACACCACCGCCGCGAAGGGAAGCAACCGGGCGAGCGGCATGGCCCTCAGGTCCGAAAGCATCCTTGTGTGCGTCCGGTCGTAGACCATGCGGCCAACCACCGCAAAGAGGAGGCCGGCAATGACCCCGTGCGAGAACATCTGCAGGACGGCCCCGCTCACGGCCCGGTAATCCGCGGCGGCAAGACCCAGCAGGACAAAGCCCATGTGGCTGACGCTCGAATACCCGATCACAAACTTGAGATCCTCCCTCATGAGCGCCACGAGGCCCGCATAGACGATCCCAATCAGGGCGAGCCACGCAATCGGGGTCTGCCAGAAGGCGAACCCCACGGGAGAGAGCGGCAGCGCCACGCGGAGGCAGCCGTAGGCGCCGAGCTTCATGACGACTCCGGCGAGCAGCATGGAGGCGGCGGTCGGGGCCGCAACGTGGCCCGTCGGGGCCCAGGTGTGCAGCGGGAAGATGCCGGCCAGCGTGGCAAACCCGAAGAACACGAGGCCGAAGATGACGATCTGCTGGGCGCGCGGGAGCAGGGCCGCGGCCTGCGCCAGCTCGGCAAAGCCGAACGAATGCATTCCCCCGGCGGCATAGACCCACAGCAGCCCGGCCAGCACCAGGGCGCTTCCCGCGAAGGAATACAGCGCGAGCTTCATCGCCGCGTACCCGCGGTTCGTCGAGCCCCAGACGGCGATCAGGAAGTACTTGGGGACGATCGCGACCTCGTAGAACACAAAGAGAAGCAGGACGTCTGCGCTCAGGAAGACGCCGTAGACGCCGGCGACCAGCGCAAGGAAAAGGCCAAAGAATTCTCCGGTGCGCTCCCCGATGTTCCACGAGAACAGGACACCCGAGGTCGCAACGAGCCCGGTGAGGACGACCAGCGTGAGGCTGATCCCGTCCGCCGCGAGGTGGTAGCGCACCCCCATGGTCGGAATCCAGGGAATGTCGACCAGGGTCTGCATGCCGGGGCCGGGTGTGAATCTCGCGGCGGCGAGGAGCGTGAGGCCCCAGGACCCGGCCGCCGTCGCAAGCGCGATCCAGCGCGCGGCTCCGGCGGATCGCCGGCCCGCCGCAAGGGACAGCACGGCCCCGGCCAGCGACAGGTAGATGCACCAGGGAAGCAGGCTCATGGCAGGGAAAGGTGGCTCGCCCACGCGGTGATGAGCGGATTGAAGATCCCGGTCAGGATCTGGGGCAGGACGCCGAAAATGAGCATCAGGGCGGCCAGCGGGCCGAGCACGGCGATGTCGATTCCGCGCAGGTCTGCAAACGCCCCGGCTGCGGCGCCCGCGCGCGGCCCGTGGAACACCCGCTGCCAGAAGGTCATCAGGAAGAGCGCCGTGGCGAAGAGCCCCAGGCAGGCCACCGAGGCCGCCCAAGGCGCCAGCCCCCACACACCGCGAAAGATGAGAAACTCCCCGACGAAGCCATTGAGTCCCGGAAGGCCGAGCGAAGAAAACATGGCGATCCCGCAGAGCCCGGCGAACACCGGGGCCGCGGACCGGACGCCGCCGAAGTCCCCGAGGCCGCGCAGCCCGCCCGAGCGGGCTTCCAGGACACCGACGCAATAGAAGAGCGCCTCGGCGGACAGGCCGTGGTTGAACATCTGGAGCAGCGTCCCGCCGAGCGCGGCGGCGGCCGCATCGGCCGGCAGGCCCGGCCGTCCGGTTGCCGCGGACACCGCGAACAGGGCAAGAAGGCAATAGCTCAGGTGGTTCACCGAGGAATAGGCGATCATCCGCTTCAGGTCCGTCTGCCTCATGGCCGCGAACGCTCCCAGCACCGCGCCCCCGAGAGCCAGCCAGAGCAGCGGCAGCGCCGCGTCATGAAGCGGACCGGGAAAGAGCGGCCAGAGAATCCGCAGGAATCCGTAGACTCCCATCTTGGAGAGGACGCCCGTCAGGAACATCGACACGCCGGTGGGCGCCTCGGCATAGGCCCCCGGCAGCCAGGTGTGGAAGGGATAGAGGGGCACCTTGACCGCAAATCCAAGGAACACGCCGAGGAAGACCGCCTTGGGCCAGAAGCCCCCGAGGGCCGAAAGCTTCGCGGCCAGCACCCCGCCGGCCCCGAGCCGGGCCAGTTCGACAAAGTCGAGGGTTCCCGTCGCCGCGAAGATCGCCACAAACCCGAGCAGGAGGAAGGCGCTTCCGCCCATCGTGTAGATCACGAACTGGTAGGCCGCGCGGCCCGCACCGGGGCCGCCCCAGCACTTGATCAGGAAATAGGCAGGGATCAGGCTCAGCTCCCAGAAGATGAACCAATGGAAGAAGTCCAGGGCGAGAAAGACGCCGAGCGCGGCGCCCTGGAGCAGAAGGTAAAGGATGCCGAAGTTTCGCGTTTCACGCCCGGCCGCCTGGGACGCGAGCAATCCCGCCGGCCCGAGGAGACCGGTCAGCAGCACGAGAAGCAGGCTCAGGCCGTCGAGCCCCAGGTGGTACGTGACGTTCAGGGAGCTGATCCACCCATGCTGCTCGACGAACTGGAAGCCTGTGCCGGCCCTGTCGAACGAGGCCAGCAAGGGAAGGGCAAGCGCCAGGGTGGTAAGGCTTGCGGCGAGGGTGAAGAGCGTGCGAGTCCGGCCGCCCAGGCCGGGCAGCACGGCAAGGACCAGCGCCCCGGCCCAGGGGGCAAACACCAGGAGCGAAAGGATCGGAAAGCCGTTCATCGGCCGCCCCCCAGCAACACAAGAAACGCCAGCACCACGAAGGCAATGGCGAGGGCGCGCAGGTAGCCCTGCCCGGATCCCGTCTGGGCCCGCGAGTAGGCCTGCCCGGTGCGGCGAAGTCCGCCGCTCACCGCGTCAAAGGCCGCGTTGATCCCGGCCTCATCGGCGCCGGTGTTCATGAGCCCCGCGCCCTCCCCGAGCCTGCCAAGGAGCGAGACCAGCCCGCCCCAGAGCCTGCGGTCAAGGAAATCGGCAAGCGCCGCGCCGAACGAGTTGAGGCGGCCCAGCGTCGCCGCATAGGCCTCGTCAATCCTCATGCGCGCCCCGAGAAATGCGAAAAGCCCCGGGGCCGCGGCCTCGACAGGATCGGGGGCGGACTCGGTCGCGCGCGGCCTCCGCCCGTACAGCGCCCATCCGGATCCGATGCCGATCGCCACGAGCACAATCGAAAGCGCAGTAAGGCCGCCGCCCTCGAGGATCGACCGCGCTGGAACCGTTTCTCCGGTGAGCTGGGACTGGAGCCAGGGCCACGCCGGCGTTCCCAGGAACCCGAGCCCGATGGAGCCGACGGCCAGGATGACCAGCGGAATCGTGATCACCGCCGGGCTCTCGTGGGCATGGGCCGCGGCCCCGGACCGCGGCTCCCCGCAGAACACCTCGCACAGCAGGCGCGTCATGTAGAAGGCGGTGAGGACCACGCCCGCAAGCCCGGCGTACAGCGGCAGGGTCGAGACGTTCCATTCCAGGGCGGCGTGCAGGATGGCCTCCTTGCTCCAGAATCCGGAAAAGAGGAAGGGCACGCCGGCGAGGGCCATCATCCCCACGGCAAATGTGGCGAACGTAGTCCTCATGCGGCCGCGCAGCCCGCCCAGCCTGCGGATGTCCTGCTCGTGGTGTGCGGCGTGGATCACCGAGCCGGCGGAGAGGAAGAGCAGGGCCTTGAAGAAGGCGTGCGTCAGCAGGTGGAAGACCGCGGCCACCCAGGATCCCACGCCGAGCGCCAGCATCATGTAGCCGAGCTGCGAGATCGTGGAAAAGGCGAGGACGCGCTTGAGGTCGCGCTGCGCGATGGCGATCGAGGCGCCGAGCAGCGCCGTGATGGCGCCGATGGCGGCCACGACCGTGAGGGCGTGGACGGGCGCGGCCGCCCGCGCGAGGTCGGCCGACACAAGCGGAAACACCCGCGCGATGAGAAACACACCCGCGGCAACCATCGTGGCCGCATGGATCAGCGCGCTGACGGGGGTCGGGCCCTCCATGGCGTCGGGAAGCCACACGTGGAGCGGAAACTGGCCGGACTTGCCCGCCGCGCCGCAGAAAAGCAGGAGGCCGATCCCGGTCGATGCCGCCATCCCCCCGGCGAGCGCCGGCACCGCGAGGCCGCCCAGCGGGCCGGCCTCGAGGACACCCCGGCCGCCGTCGTAGAGCAGGGTCGATCCGGTCGCATTGTAGAGCCAGACCAGGCCGAGCAGGAATCCAAGGTCGCCGATACGGGTCGTGATGAAGGCCTTCTTGGCGGCGGCGGCGGCCACCGGGTTGTGAAACCAGAAGCCGATCAGCAGGTAGGAAGCCAGCCCCATCACTTCCCACCCGACGAAGAGCAGCAGGAGGCTGTTGGCGATGACGACGCCGAGCATGGCCGACGCAAACAGGCTCAGGAAGCAGAAGAAACGGGTGAAATTCTCGTCGGTATCCATGTAGCCCAGGCTGAAGATGAAGATCAGCAGCCCGACGAGGCTCACCATGGCGCACATGAGCGCGCTGAGCGGGTCCAGCAGCCAGCCTAGCGTCACGGCCCCGTGGCCGAGGTCGAACCAGGCAAAATTGGAGAAAGAGTGCGCCGACGGGTCGGAAACCGCGCCTCGCAGCGCCAGGATCGAAAAGAGCAGCGCCCCGACCATCCCGGCGATGGCGGCAGCCGCGGCAAACCGGCGGGCCGGCCTGGGCGTGAGCGCGCCCAATCCCGCGGCCAGGAGGGGCAGGGCCGGGATGATCCAGAGATGGGCTGCCGGGAGGTCCATGGTATTCAGCCCTTCAGGCGCGTCGCCTCGGGAAGGCGGATGTTCCTTTGATGGCGGTACAACGAGATGATGAGCGCGAGGCCGACCGCCGTCTCCGCGGCCGCGACCGCGATCGCAAACAGGACGAAGACGACCCCTGTGGCGGGCGCACCATGCGGGCCGAAGCGCCAGAACGCGATGAAGTTCAGGTTGGCGGCATTCAGCATCAGCTCAAGGCCGAGCAGGACGAGGATGCTGTTGCCCCGCGCAAGGGCGCCGGTCAGCCCGACCGCGAAGAGCAGGCTCGAAAACGCAAGGCACAGATGCAGCGGATTCATGGCGCGTCCTCCCCTTCATCCGGCCCGCTCCCCGCCGCCAGGACGACGGCGCCGATCAGGGCTATGGTCAGCAGGACGCCGGCAACGAGGAGCGCCGCCGCGTCGGGCCCCATGAGAAGGACGCCAAGATCGCGCACCGTCACCTCCGGCGCCGGGCCGGGCGACGCGGCGAGCGGTGCGCTGGCTCCGGCCGCGAGCAGCACCACGGCCACCGCCAGCCCCGCCAGGACCGAGAAGAACGTCCGGCTTTTCAAGTCGGGCCCCGCCACGGACTCCTCCCGGGCCCGGCGCGTGAGAAGCACGGCAAACAGGACCACCATGGAGATCGCCCCCAGGTAGACCAACACCTGCGCAAAGGCCACAAACTGGGCCCCCGCCCAAAGGTAGA
>CAZKAH010000094.1:0-6496 GCA_964550715.1 uncultured Opitutaceae bacterium | reverse complement strand
GGCGGCTCCGACATCGCCCGCCGCGAGTGGCAGCGCAAGGGCCGGGTGCCCCTGCACACCCTGCGCGAGAACATCGACTACGGCTTCTCCGAGGCCCTGACCCTTTACGGCAAGATCGGCGTCAAATGCTGGATCTGCAAAAAAGAGGAGCCCGCCACCTGAGGCCGGCCTCCCCTCGAATAATCCCGACCTAAGACGACCATGGCCCTCGCCCCCGCCCGCACCAAATACCGCAAAGTCCAGAAAGGCTCCCGCGCCGGGAACGCCAAGCGCGGCAACACGCTCGCGTTCGGCGAGTACGGCCTGCAGTCGCTGACGCGCGGCCCGATGACCGGCCAGCAGATCGAGGCGGCCCGCGTCACGATCTCCCGCCACCTCAAGCGCAAGGGCAAGCTCTGGATCCGCGTCTTCCCGCACAAGCCCGTGACCAAGAAGCCCGCCGAGGTGCGCATGGGCCAGGGCAAGGGCCCGGTCGAGTTCTACGTGGCCGTGATCAAGCCGGGCGCCGTCCTCTTCGAGCTCGCCGGCGTCCCGCCCCGCGTCGCCCGCGAGGCCTTCCGCCTGGCCGACGCCAAGCTGCCCTTCCACTGCCGCTTCATCGCCCGCGAGGGCATGGCGGTCTGAGCGCCCCCGTCCTTTCCCTTTTTGCCATGAAAGCCAAAGAAGCCCGCGAACTCTCCGCCGCCGAGGTGGTCACCAAGCTCCGCGACACCCGCGACCAGCTCCTCCAGCTCCGCCTGCGCAAGCACACCGGCCAGATCGAGAAGACGCACGAGCTGCGCTCCCTCCGCAAGGACATCGCGCGCCTCGAGACCGTTCTCCGCCAGAAAAATTCCTCCCCGGCGACCGCCGCCTAAATTTCATGTCCTCTCCCGCCTCCACCGCGCGCAACACGCGCAAGACCATCCTCGGGTTCGTGACGAGCCGCTCGGGCGACAAGTCGGTCAAGGTGACCGTGCCCTACAAGACGCCGCACCCGCTTTACCACAAGGTCATCAACCGCAAGACCGTCGTGCACGTGCACGACGAGAAGAACGAGACCCGCGTCGGCGACAAGGTCGAGATCATGGAGACGCGCCCCCTCAGCCGGCTGAAGCGCTGGCGGGTCATCCGCGTCACCGAGAAGGCCGTCGGCACCAGCGACGTGGCGATCTCCGAGGCCGATGTCGCCGCCCAGGTCCCGACGAAGACGACGAAGTCGGCTTCGTCTCCCGCCGCAGCTTCAGCGCCGGCGGGCTCTTCCGCCGGCCCAGCCTAAGCCCCCACCACCATGATCCAACTTCGCTCCATCCTCGAGGTGGCCGACAACACCGGCGCCCGCCGCGCCGCCATGATCAGCAAGAAGGGCCAGAACACCGACACGGCCGGCGTCGGCGACATCGTCACGGTCCACATCAAGGAAAGCACGACCGACGCGACGGTGAAGAAGGGGGAGGTGGCCAAGGCCGTCGTCGTCCGCACCAAGACGGCGGTCCGCCGGGCCGACGGCAGCTACCTGCGCTTCGACAGCAACGCCATCGTCATCATCGGGCCGGACGGCAACCCGAAGGGCACCCGCATCTTCGGCCCCGTCGCCCGCGAACTGCGCGCGAAGAACTTCATGAAGATCATTTCGCTCGCCCCGGAGGTACTCTGACCATGCAGAAGTTCCACATCAAACGCGGCGACGCCGTCCTCGTCATCGCCGGTTCCCACAAGGGCAAGGAGGGCAAGGTCCTCGAGATCCTGGGCGCGAAGAGCCGCGCGCGGGTCGAGGGCGTGGCCATGCTCAAGCGGCACATGAAGAAGTCGCAGGACCACCCCCAGGGCGCCATCATCGAGCGCGAGGGCTCCATCCATCTCTCCAACCTCATGCTGAAATCCCGGCATGACGCCCGCCGCGCCCGCCGGGGTGGGGCGGTTCCGGCCAAGGCCTGACGCCGGCGCTTGCCAAGACCGTCCCCCCGTGCGTTAATCGACCCTTTTCCGCCCAAGTTTGCCCGCCATGTCGTACGTCCCCTCACTCAAGAAAACCTACCTGGAGCAGGTGGCGCCCGCGCTCGTGAAGAGCCGGGGCTACAAGAACAAGCACCAGGTCCCGCAGCTCGTGCGGGTCGTGGTCAACACCGGCATCGATGCCGAGGCTGACAAGAACCAGATCGCCGATGTCCAGCGCGACCTCACCCTGATCGCCGGGCAGAAGCCGGTCCTGGCCCGCTCCCGCAAGGCCATCTCCAACTTCAAGCTCAAGGAGAACCAGGTCGTGGGCTGCCACGTCACGCTCCGCGGCAACGCCATGTGGGAGTTCCTCTACCGCCTGATCGCGGTCGCCCTCCCGACCATCCGCGACTTCCGCGGCGTCTCGCCGAAGCTCGACGGCCAGGGCAACTACAACCTGGGCATCACCGACTTCACCATCTTCCCCGAGATCACGGTGGAGAACGTCAAGAAGAGCCTCGGCCTCGACATCGCGATCGTCACGACCGCGGTGAACGACGACGAGGGCCGCGAGCTGCTCCGGCTCCTCGGGATGCCCTTCCGCCGCACCGAGCCCACCGCCCCCAAGGCGCAGACCCACGCCGCCTAACCCGCCCCCTTCGCGCCATGCCCAAGACCTCCGCCATCCAACGCAACAAGAAGCGCCAGCGCCTCGTCGCCAAGTTCGCCAAGTCGCGCGCCGAGCTGAAGGCCGCCCTGATCAATCCCGCCACCACCGACCAGGAGTTCTTCGCCGCGCAGGTGAAGCTGCAGAAGCTCCCCCGCAACTCCTCCCCGGTCCGGGTCCGCAACCGCTGTTCGCTCAGCGGCCGCCCGCGCGGCTACAAGCGCAAGTACGGCGTCTCGCGCATCACCTTCCGCGAGCTCGCGCTCGCCGGCAAGATCCCCGGCGTCATCAAGTCCTCCTGGTAAGCCGCGCCGTCCTCCCTTCCCGCCTCCCTTTTCCTTTCCCGGCCGAAAGTCGGATATGATTCGGCCCCGGGACAAAAATATCATCCGCCATGACCGACCCGATCAGTGACTTCCTCACGCGCATCCGCAACGCCGCCAAGGCGCGGCTGGACCAGTGCGTCATCCCCCATTCCAAGCTGAAGGAGAGCATCGCCGTCATCCTCAAGAACGAGGGCTACGTCGGCGAGATCAGCTCCGGCGCCGACGCCCAGGGCCACAAGACCCTGATCGTCCAGATGAAATACGTGGCGGGCGCCCCCGCCTTCACCGGCCTGACCCGGGTCTCGACCCCCGGCCGCCGCCTCTACTTCAAGTACTCCGAGATCCCGCGCGTGCTGAACGGCCTCGGCATCGGCATCATCTCCACCTCGCGCGGCCTCATGAAGGACGCCGACTGCCGCCGCCACAAGGCCGGCGGCGAACTCGTCTGCAACGTCTGGTAAGGAACCCGCACCCATGAGCCGCATCGGCAAACAGCCCATTCCCGTCCCGGACAAGGTCACGGTCACCATCAAGGACACGACCGTCCACGTCGAAGGCCCCAAGGGCAAGGTCCACAAGACCTTTGCGCCCGTGGTCAAGATTTCCCAGGCCGACAAGAAGGTCACCGTCGCCCCGACGGAGGAGACCCGCTTCGCCAACGCCATGTACGGCACGACCCGCTCGATCATCGCCGGGATGGTCAAGGGCGTCACCCTCGGCTACGCCAAGGACCTCGAGATCCAGGGCGTCGGCTTCAAGGCCAACCTCAAGGGCAAGCAGCTCGACCTCGCCCTCGGCTACTCGCACCCGATCCTCATGCAGATCCCCGACGGGATCAAGATCACGGTCGTGGAGGGCACCCGCCTCAAGGTCGAGGGCTGCGACAAGCAGCTGGTCGGCAAGATCACGGCCGAGATCCGCAGCCATTACCCGCCCGAGCCGTACAAGGGCAAGGGTGTCCGCCTGGTGGGCGAGCGCGTCCGCCGCAAGGAAGGCAAGACGGTCGCCTAAGGCGCCCCCTTTTACCCATGAACACCATTCACAAGGCCCGGATGCTGCAGAAGCGTCGCTGGCGCATCCGCAAGAAGGTGAAGGGCACGTCCGCGCGCCCGCGCCTGAGCGTCAAGTTCAGCACCAAGCATGTCTATGCCCAGGCGATCGACGACGACAGCGGCGCCACCCTGGTCTTCCTCTCCAGCCTCGACGCCGGCCTGCGCAAGCAGAAGCTCGCGGCCAATCTCGCCGGGGCCAAGGCCCTCGGCAACGCCTTCGCCGCCAAGGCGAAGGCCGCCGGTCTCACCGTGGTCGTCTTCGACCGCAACGGCGCCCGTTATCACGGCAAGGTCAAGGTTTTCGCCGACGCCGCCCGCGAGGGCGGCCTGTCCTTCTAATCGCCCATGAGCTCCGCACCCACTTCCTCCCCCTCCCGCCGCGACAACCGTGACGGCCCGGCCGCCGACGGCATGGTCGAGAAGGTCGTCTTCGTGAACCGCTGCGCCAAGGTCGTGAAGGGCGGCCGCCGCTTCAGCTTCGCCGCCCTCGTGGTGGTCGGGGACCAGAAGGGCCAGGTCGGCATCGGCTACGGCAAGGCCAACGAGGTCCCCGACGCCATCAAGAAGAGCACCGAGCACGCGCGGAAGAGCCTCGTGCGCGTCAAGCTCCGCGGCGACACGATCTCCCACGACGTCCTCGGCAAGTGCGACGGCGGCCGGGTCCTCCTCCGCCCGGCCTCGCCCGGCACCGGCCTGATCGCCGGCGGCGGCGTCCGCGCGGTCCTCGAGGCGGCCGGGATCAAGAACATCCTCACCAAGTCGATGGGTTCCAACAACCACATCGCGGTGGTCAACGCCACGCTCGCCGCGCTCCTGCAGCTGCGTTCGGCGGAGGACATCGCGGCCATCCGCAAATAACTCCGATGAAACTTCACGAACTCGTCAACGTCCCCGGCGCCATCCACCGCAAGAAGCGCGTGGGCTGCGGCGAAGGCGGCGGCCACGGCAAGACCAGCACGCGCGGCGGCAAGGGCCAGAGCGCCCGCTCCGGCAGCAGCATCCGGCCCGGCTTCGAGGGCGGCCAGATGCCGCTCTACCGCAAGCTGCCCCACCGCGGCTTCAACCAGGCCTCCTTCCGCACCGAGCCGGTCATCGTCAATGTCGGCGACCTCGCGAAGGTCGACGCCAAGATCACGGCGATCGACGCGCTCGTCCTGGCGCAGGCCGGGCTCGTCCGCAAGGACGAGAAGGCGATCAAGGTCCTCGGGGACGGCGAGCTCACCCGCGCCCTCAAGGTCACGGCGGCGAAGTTCTCCGCCGCGGCCAAGGCCAAGATCGAGAAGGCCGGCGGCGAGGCCATCGTCGGCTGATGTTCTCCGCCTTCACCAATTCGCTCAAGATCCCGGAGCTCCGCTCGCGGATCTTCTACACCCTGGCCCTGCTCTTCGTGGCGCGGGTCGGCGCGAACATCCCGCTGCCCGGGATCGATCCCAACCCGCTGCTGAACTTCTTCCGCACGCAGGGCGGGGGAGGGGCCGCGGGCGCCATCCTCGGCCTCTACAACATGTTCACCGGCGGCGCGCTCCTCAAGGGCGCGCTCTTCTCGCTGAACATCATGCCCTACATCAGCGCCTCGATCATCTTCCAGCTGATGACCGCGGTGGTGCCGATGCTGAGCCGGCTGCAGCAGGAGGGCGACGTCGGCCGCCAGAAGCTGACCCAGTACACCCGCTACGCCACGGTCCTGATCTGCCTCGTCCAGGGCACGATCCTCATCCTTTCGCTGGAAAACCCGGGCCGGCTCTTCTCCGGCTACGATCCGAACGTCTACGGCCCGATCGTCATCGTCGACAAGGCCAGCTTCCTGCTCACCTCCGTCGTCTTCATGACCGCGGGCACGATGCTGCTGATGTGGCTCGGCGAGCAGATCACCCAGCGCGGCATCGGCAACGGCGTCTCGCTCCTGATCACGGTCAACATCCTGGCCGGCGCGCCCAGCGCGGCCATGGCGACCAAGCGCATGTTCATCCATCCGGTCGGCTCGGGCCCGACGGGCGGCCTGGCCGGCGTGCCGCTGGCGATCCTCCTCCTCCTCCTGTTCCTCGCGGTCACCGTCGGCATCATCCTGGTCGTCCAGGGCCAGCGGAAGATCCCGGTGCAGTACGCCAAGCGGGTCGTCGGCAACAAGGTCATGGGCGGGCAGAGCTCCTTCCTGCCGCTCAAGGTCAACTACTCGGGCGTCATGCCCGTGATCTTCGCCGCCGCCATCCTCCTCTTCCCGCAGCAGATCCTCTCGCAGCTGGGCGCGGCCTTCAAGCCGCTCGGCTTCCTGACCGAGTTCTCGCAAAACCTGCTGCCCGGCCGGTGGATCTACTACACCTGCTACGCGATGCTGATCCTGTTCTTCAGCTACTTCTGGGTCTCGGTCATGTTCAAGCCGATCCAGATCGCGGACGACCTGAAGAAGTACGGCGGCTATGTCCCGGGCGTCCGCCCGGGCGAGCCGACGGCGCAGTTCCTCGACTTCATCATGACGCGCCTGACCCTGGCCGGCGCGGTCTTCCTCACCGCCATCGCGGTCATGCCGAACATCG
>CAZKAH010000093.1:0-6610 GCA_964550715.1 uncultured Opitutaceae bacterium | reverse complement strand
GGCGTCGAGCGGCACGAAGCCGTGCTGCTGGCCGGAGACGCCGATGCCGCGGACGCGGCTGCGATCGATGCGCGAGCCCACCTCCTGCAGGACCGCGTCCAGCGCCGAGCACCATTGCCGCGGCTCCTGCTCCATCGCGCCGAGGGGCAGGCCCGGGATCATCCGGTGCGGGGCGCGGGCCTCCGCCACCACCTGCCGGGCCTCGAGGTCGACGACGACCGCCTTGGTGCTCTGGGTGCCGGAATCGATGCCGATGAAGAGAGCCATGGAAAAACGGTAGGACGGAATCCCCGGTTGTTAATTCAAAATCGGGCCATTTCGGTCTAACGATTGGCGGCGGGCATCGTCGCGGGCGGGCCAGGCCGGCGGCCCGGCCGCCTTCCGGACGCCGGCGTCGCCCACCGCCGCGGCCCATTCCGCGATGGTGCGGTCCCCGAGCGGGCGGCCCCCCGCGATCTCCGCCAGCGGCTGCAGGACGAAGGCCCGCTCGCGCATCCGCGGATGCGGCAGCTCCAGCCCGGCCTCCGCCACCTGGAGAGCGCCGTAGAGGAGCACATCGATGTCGATCGTCCGCGGCCCCCAGCGCCCGGCCCGAACCCGGCCCAGCGCGGCCTCGATCCCCAGGCAGGCGGCCAGGAGTTCCGCCGGCGACAGGGACGTGCTCACTTCGGCCGCCAGGTTGAGGAACTCCGGCTGGTCCTGCGGACCGACCGGCGCCGTGGCATAGAGGGAGGATAGCGCCACGATCCGGATCCCCGCCGTGGCATCCAGGCGGGACAGGGCCTCCATGAGGAGCGCCGCGCGGTCCCCCTGGTTACTCCCCAGCCCGAGGTAGGCGGTCTGCGCGGTCACGGCTGGCTTCGAAGGCGACATAGTCGAGGGTGCCGGGAATCGGCGCGGCCGGCTTCTTGATCATGATGTCGACCCGCTCGACCCGCGGGCACTCGCGCAGGATGGCGTCGATGATCCGGCCGCCCAGCGTCTCGAGCAGCTTCACCCGCTCCTGCTCCACCACCCGCCGGCAGAGGTCGTACACCTTCACGTAATCGACCGCGCTGCCGAGGCTGTCGGTGGCCGCGGCCTCGTCGACGTTGGAGGTGAGGACCAGGTCCACCTGGAAGCGCTGGCCCAGGGCGGTCTCCTCCGGATGGTGCCCGTGGTAGCCGTAGAAGGCCATGTTCTTGAGATGGATCCGCCCCTGCATAGGCATCACGGAGCACACATCCGTTTGGCGCGCAACACCGCTTCGGCGGTACGCGCGGCGCGGAAATTGGCCAGGACATCGTGCACCCGGACGAACTCGATCCCCTCGGCGGCGGCGAGGACGGTCGTCGCCAGCGTGGCCTCGAGCCGCTCCCCGGCCGGCAGCCCGCCCAGCGCATGCCCGAGGGCCGACTTGCGCGAGGCGCCGAGCAGGAGCGGAAAGCCGAGCGACCGGAGTTCGCCGATCCGGCCGGTGACCTCCAGGCTCTGGGTCGGCGCCTTGGCAAAGCCGATGCCGGGGTCCAGGATGATCCGCTCCGCGGCCACCCCGGCCTGCCGGGCGAGCTCGAGCGAGCGGGCGAACCAGCGCTTGATCTTCTCGATCGCGTCCCCCGGCTCGGCCGCGAAGCCGCGGTCCCAGTGCATCAGGATCACCGGGCAGCCAAACTCGGCCACCACGGCTGCCATGCCCGGGTCGCCCTGGAATCCATGCACGTCGTTGACGAGGTGCGCCCCGGCCGCCAGCGCCGCGCGGGCCACCGCCGGCTGGAAGGTGTCGATCGAGATCGGCACGGCCACGGCCGGCGCCAGCCGCTCGAGCACCGGGACCACCCGCGCGATCTCGGCGGCGGCGCCCAGCTCCTCCCGCTCGCCGGGCCGGGTCGACTGGCCGCCGACGTCGATCGCCGCCGCTCCCTCCCCTGCCAGCCGCCGCCCCTGCCCGACCGCCGCGTCAACGCCGGCAAACCGGCCGCCGTCGAAAAAGGAGTCGGGCGTGACGTTCAGGATCCCGAAGATCCGGGTCTCCCCGCCCACCCCCAGGCTCCGGCCGCGGCAGTCGAGCGCGCGCGGCGCCTTCAGAGGACCCCCTTCGGCAGGAGCGGATGAAGCTTCTTGATGTCCTGCACCGCGTCTCGGTGGCAGACGAGGATGGCGTCCGCCGTCTCAACGACCACGAGGTCCTTGACCCCGCAGAGGGCGATGACCCGGCCGTTGCTGACCGCGATGTTGCCGGAAGAACCCGTCGTGAAGACAGAGCCCCTGGCCGAATTGCCGGCGGCATCGGTGTCGAGGTGCTTGGGGAGGGCCGTCCACAAGCCCACGTCGTCCCAATCGAAATCCGCCACCAGCGTGGCCACGCTGGCGGCCTTTTCCATGATCGCATAGTCGACCGATATTTTCGGCAGCGCCGGAAAGCGGGCGGCCAGGTAGGCCGCCGGTCGGTCGCCGGGAAATTCGCGGATGAAGGCGGCGAGTTCCGGCGCGTTGGTCTCGGCCTCCCGGAGGAAGGTCGCCGCCTGCCAGACGAACATCCCGGCATTCCAGGCGAAATTTTCGTTCCGCAGGTAGCCCTGGGCCGTGATCGCATCGGGCTTCTCGACGAATTTTCGGACGCTCCGGAATTGGCCGCCCGGCCCGGCTGTGCCCAGCGCATCCCCGAGTTCGAGATAGCCGAAGCTCGTGGAGGCATGGCTGGGGGTGACGGCAAACGTGAGCAGCGAAGGATTCCGTTCCGCCCACTCGAAGGCGGCGCGCAACTGGACCGCGAAGCGCTGCCGGTTGAGAATGAAGGCGTCGGCGGCAAGGATCGCCAGCACTCCCCGCGGATCCCGCGCCCGGACCAGGGCGGTCGCCAGGGCCGCGGCGGGCGCCGTGTCCCGCCGGGCCGGCTCGGCCACGATCTGCCCGGGAGGAATCCCCGGGAGGGCCGCGCGAATGCCCTCGAGTTGGTCCTGGTTGGTCAGGACAAAGATGTTTTCGGACGGAACGACTCCCTCCAACCGCCGCGCCGTCTCCTCCAGGAGCGTCCGTTCCGACAAAAGCTTCAGGAGGTGCTTGGGCGTGCTGGCCCGGCTCATCGGCCAGAAGCGTTCGCCGCTGCCGCCGGCCAGGATGCAGGCAAAATGGTGGGAAGGAGCGCTCATCTCTATGGAAGAGGTCAAGTGGTACCCCCCGCCCCGGACCCCAACAAGACGAAAGGAGGTCCCCCGATGTGCCAGCCGCTGGCACAGTGCTCGGGTTTCTGGGACAGGATGGCCTATTCTTCTGCCCGGCCGGCGGCTCGCGGCGCGCGGCGTTATTTTTTAACCATTTGTATGGTATCAACTAATGATACAACCCACCCCCGAGGTACGGCTGCTGCTGCTAGAGGGCATGAGCCGCATTCTCGGAATCGATCTTGGAACCACCAACTCCTGCATGGCCGTCATGGAAGGCGGAGAGCCTGTCGTGGTGCCCAACGCGGAGGGCGGTCGCACGACCCCCTCGGTCGTCGCCTTCACCAAATCGGGCGAACGCCTCGTCGGCCAGGCCGCGAAGCGCCAGGCCGTCACCAATCCCCGCAACACCGTCGCCTCGGCCAAGCGCCTGATCGGGCGCAAGTTCACCGAGGTCCGCGAGGAGGCGAAGAACATGCCCTACAAGGTCGTCGAGGGCAAGAATGGCGACGCCTACATCGAGGTCCAGGTCGGCGACAAGACCGAGCAGTTCGCGCCGCAGCAGATCGCCGCCTTCGTCCTCGGCAAGATGAAGGCCGACGCCGAGGCCTACCTCGGCGAGAAGATCACCCAGGCGGTCATCACCGTCCCGGCCTATTTCAACGACTCCCAGCGCCAGGCGACCAAGGACGCCGGCAAGATCGCCGGCCTCGATGTCATGCGCATCATCAACGAGCCGACGGCCGCGTCGCTCGCCTACGGCCTGGACAAGAAGAAGGACGAGAAGATCGCGGTCTTCGACCTGGGCGGCGGCACCTTTGACGTCTCCGTCCTCGAGATCGGCGACGGCGTCTTCGAGGTCAAGGCCACCAACGGCGACACCCACCTCGGCGGCGACAACTGGGACGAGGCCATCATCACCTGGCTCGTGGACACCTTCAAGAAGGACAACGGCGTCGACCTGCGGAAGGACCCGATGGCCCTCCAGCGGCTGAAGGAAGAGGCCGAGAAGGCGAAGATCGCCCTCTCCTCGACCCAGTCGGTCGACATCAACCTGCCCTTCATCACCGCCGACGCGTCCGGCCCGAAGCACCTCAACGTGCAGCTGAGCCGCGCGAAGCTGGAGCAGATCTGCGACGCCCTCTTCGAGCGCTGCATTCCCCCCTTCAAGAGCTGCCTCAAGGACGCCGAGCTGACCCCGGCGCAGATCGACGAGCTCGTCCTCGTCGGCGGCATGACCCGCATGCCCAAGGTCGTGGACATCGCCAAGGGCCTCGGCGGCAAGCAGCCGCACCAGGGCGTCAATCCCGACGAGGTCGTCGCGGTCGGCGCGGCCATCCAGGGCGGCGTCCTCAAGGGCGACGTCCGGGACGTCCTCCTCCTCGACGTCACCCCGCTCACCCTCGGCATCACGACCGCGGGCGACGTCGCCACCGCGATGATCGCGCGCAACACCACCATTCCCTCGAAGAAGACGCAGGTCTTCTCGACCTACAGCGACAACCAGCCCTCGGTCGAGATCGTCGTCCTGCAGGGCGAGCGGCCGATGGCCCGGGACAACAAGACCCTGGGCACCTTCCGGCTCGACGGCATCGCGCCGGCGCCCCGCGGGCTGCCGCAGATCGAGGTCACCTTCGACATCGACGCGAACGGCATCCTCCACGTCTCGGCCAAGGACCTCGGCACCGGCAAGGACCAGAAGATCACCATCCAGGGATCCTCGGGCCTGTCCAAGGACGAGGTCGAGCGGATGACCCGCGAGGCCGAGCAGCACGCGACCGAGGACAAGGCCCGCAAGGAGGCCGCCGAGACCAAGAACTCGCTCGACACCACCATCTACCAGCTGGAGAAGGCCGCCAAGGACGCGGGCGACAAGCTGCCCGCGGACAAGAAGCAGGCGATCGAGGCCGCGCTGGCCGAGGCCAAGAAGGAGCTCGAGGGCGGCGACACCGCCAAGATGAAGGCCGCGCTCGAGAACCTGTCCAAGGCCGGCGCCGAGATCCACGCCGCGGCCCAGGCCGCCCAGTCCGCCCCCCCGCCCCCCGGCGCGGGCGGCCCGCCCCCCGAGGGCGCCCCGAAGACCGAGAAGAAGGCCGACGTCGTCGACGCGGACTTCGAAGTGGTTGACGAGGACAAGACGAAAAAGTAATTTCAAAACCCTTTCGCCGCCAGGGCCGGTCTCCCGGCCCGGCGGCGCATGGGTTTAAAACCCAGCCAAACCCACCCTTAACCAGAAACCCACAGCATATGGCCAAAATCAAAATCAAGCCCATCGGCGATCGCATCCTTGTGAAACTCCTCGACGAGGAGAAGGAGCAGGTCCGCGGCGGAATCATCATCCCGGACAGCGCCAAGGAAAAGCCCCAGGAGGCCGAAGTCATCGCCCTCGGCACCGGCAAGAAGGACGAGGACGGCAAGCCCCTGGCCTTCGAGGTCAAGGTCGGCGACCGCGTCCTCATCAGCAAGTACGGCGGCAACGAGGTGAAGATCGACGAGGTGAAGTACACGCTCGTGCGCGAGGACGACCTCCTCGGCATCCTCGGCTGAACTCCCTTCCCCCTCAACCAACTCTCAACCCAGAAAATAAAATATCATGCCCGCCAAACAACTGCTCTTCGATGAGGCCGCCCGCCAGAAAATCCTGCGCGGCGTCGAGCTCCTCTCCCGCGCCGTCAAGGTCACCCTCGGTCCCAAGGGCCGCAATGTGGTGATCGACAAGAAATTCGGCTCGCCGACCGTCACCAAGGACGGCGTCACCGTCGCCAAGGAGGTCGAGCTCCCCGATCCCTACGAGAACATGGGCGCCCAGATGGTGAAGGAAGTCGCCTCCAAGACCTCCGACGCCGCCGGCGACGGCACCACGACCGCCACGGTCCTGGCCGAGTCCATCTACAAGGAGGGCCTGAAGAACGTCACCGCCGGGTCCAACCCGATCTTCCTCAAGCGCGGCATCGACAAGGCCGTGGAGGCCGCGATCGCCGAGCTGCACAAGAGCTCGAAGAAGGTCTCCGACCGCGAGGAAATCCGCCAGGTCGCGACCGTCTCCGCCAACTGGGACGACACCATCGGCAACATCATCGCCGATGCCATGGACAAGGTCGGCAAGGACGGCACCATCACCGTCGAGGAGGCCAAGTCGATCGAGACCACCCTCGACGTCGTCGAGGGCATGCAGTTCGACAAGGGCTACCTCTCGCCCTACTTCGTCACCAGCGCCGAGAGCCAGGAGGTCGTCCTGGAGGACGCCTACGTGCTCATCCATGAGAAGAAGATCTCGAGCCTGCAGGACCTCCTGCCCCTGCTCCAGAGCGTGGCCAAGGGCGGCAAGCCGCTCCTGATCATCGCCGAGGAAGTCGAGGGCGAGGCCCTGGCCGCGCTCGTGGTCAACAAGATCCGCGGCACCCTGAACGTCTGCGCCGTCAAGGCCCCGGGCTTCGGCGACCGCCGCAAGGCCATGCTCGAGGACATCG
>CAZKAH010000092.1:0-6700 GCA_964550715.1 uncultured Opitutaceae bacterium | reverse complement strand
GGATCGGCCTGGGCCTGGAGGGCGAGGTCGGCGGTGCCGCGCAGGCGGGCGAGGGGGGTCCGCAGGTCGTGGGCGAGGTTGTCCAGGGTCTCGCGCATCGCGCCGATCAGCGCCGCGTTCTGGGTCAGGACGGTGTTGAGCTGGCGCACGAGGTCGGCGAGCTCGCCGCCGCCGGCGGGAACGGGCACGCGGGCGGTCAGGTCGCCCGTGGCGACGATCCGCCGGGTGGTCGCGTTGACCTCGCGGATCGGCCGGGTCACGCGCCAGACGAGGAGGCCGCCGGCGACGGCCGCGATCAGGGTCGCCCCGGCCCCGATCGTGAAGAAATTCCGGCGGAGGGGCGCGAGCAGGACCGTGCGGTTGTCGGTGCTCTGGGCGACCTGGAGCAGCTGGCCGCCCGCGAGCGGCCGGGAGGCCACGGTGTAGTCCTTCTCCGCGTCGCGGGGCAGCTGGATCGTCCGCACGGCCTGGGTCTGCCAGCCGCCCCAGCCGTCGGGCACGACGATCTGCTCGGCCTGGGTCTGCACCCAGCTGGGGGGAATGCGGACGAAGGGCGTCGAGCCGTCCGGGTTGATGATGCGGACAAAGAGGGAGCCGAAGTCCGGGCTGCCGGACTCGTCGGCGATTCGGGCGCGGAGGAAGGCGGTGCCCCCCTGCTCGTAGGTCTGCGCGTAGTCCTCGGCCTTGTGCTCAACCGCGGCGCGCTCCCGCGCTCCCAGGGCGTCGGCGAGGACCCAATAGAGCAGGGCGAACACCGCGGCGGCCACCAGGGCAAAGATCAGCGCATAGAGGACGCCGAGCCGGAGGGCCAGGGACTGGCGGATGCGGTCAAGCATGGCCGCGCCAGACGTAGCCGACCCCCCGGAGGGTCTCGAGCCGGGTCTTGTCCGGGTCGATCTTGGCGCGGAGGCGGTGCACCACCACGTCGACGACATTGGTCTGCGGGTCGAAGCTGTAGTCCCAGACGTGCTCGAGGATCATCGTCTTGGTCACGGCGCGGCCGGCGTGCCGCAGGAGGAAGGCCAGGAGGGCGAATTCCCGCGGCTGGAGCTCGACCGGCTGGCCCCCCCGCGTCACCTCCCGGGTCGCCAGGTCGAGCGTCACGTCGCCGACGGCGAGGCGCACGGCCTCGGGCGCGCGCGAGGCCCGGCGGATCAGCGCCTGGACCCGGGCGAGAAGCTCGGAGAAGGCGAAGGGCTTGGTCAGGTAGTCGTCGCCGCCGGCCTCCAGGCCCTTGACCCGGTCATCGACGCTGGCCTTGGCGCTGAGAAAGAGGATCGGCACCGGCTTGCGGGCGGCCCGCAGGCGGCGCACGAGGCTCAGCCCGTCCAGGCGCGGCAGCATGACGTCGACGATGGCGGCGTCGTATTCGGTGGTCTGGGCCAGGGCGAGGCCGGTCTCGCCCTCCGGGGCATGGTCGGCGGAGAAGCCGGCCTCCTTCAGCCCGCGCACGACGAAGGAGGCGATCTTGGGGTCATCTTCGACGACGAGGAGGCGCATGGTCGGGGGCAGGCTGGACGAAAATTGGGCCCATGGCAAAGCCCGCGACGGGTGTCCGGCAGGGCCGGCGCGCCCGCGGCGGGCTTTGGTTGGCGGGTTAGGGGAAAATTCAGGAGCTGCCGGCGGGGGTCTCGTCGACGACCGTGTAGATCATCCCGCCGTGCGACCAGAGCTTGAGCAGGGTCTTCTTCTTGGTCGCGTCGGTGCTGAGCTTCACGGCCTCGTCGGCCGAGTTCACGGTATGGTGGTTGATCTCCAGGATCACATCGCCGGCCTCCAGGCCCGCCTTCGCCGAGGCCGAGTCGGCGGCCACTTCGGTGATGAGGGCGCCGCGGATCCGGGGATCGCGGATGTCGAACTGCTGGCGGGCCGCGGAATCGAGGTCCGCGACCGAGACGCCGTTCAGGACGCCCTCGTCGGTGCCGCTGGCGACGCTGGAGGAGGATTCCTCCGGCTGGCCGGCGAGGCGGTGGTTCGGCATCGTCCCGGTGGTGGCGGTCAGGTGCCTGGTCGCGCCATCGCGCAGGACCTGCAGCTCGAGCTTGGTGCCGGGAGCGGTCTCGCTGACGGCCAGCTTCAGCTGGTCCGCATCGGTGACGCCCACGTCCCCGACCTTGGTGATCACATCGCCGGAGCGCACGCCGGCGCGGTAGGCGGGGGTGTCGGGCTGGACGTCCGTCACGAGGGCGCCGGCCCGCACCGAGATCCCGAAGTTCTCGGCCAGGGCGCGGTTGAGGTTCTGGATGCTGACGCCGAGGTAGCCGCGGACCACCTTGCCGTTCTCCACCAGGCCGTTGACGACCGTGCGCACGAGGTCGGAGGGAATGGCGAGGCCGACGCCTTGGAAGCCGCCGGAGTGGGTGAGGATGGCGGTATTGATGCCGATCAGCCGGCCGTCCACATCGACGAGGGCGCCGCCGGAATTGCCCGGGTTGATGGCGGCGTCGGTCTGGATGTAGTCCTCATAGTCGGCCAGGCCGCCCAGCTCGGGGCTGCGCTGGTCCTTCATGCTGACGATGCCGGAAGTCACGGTCTCGCCGATGCCGAAGGGATTGCCCACCGCGAGGACGCGGTCGCCCACCTCGACCTTGGCGCTGGCGGCGAAAGTGATGGCGGGAAGGCCGGTGGCGTCGACCTTGACGACGGCGAGGTCCGTCTGGGGATCGCGCCCGACGACCTTGGCCTTGAGCTCGCGGCCGTCGTCGAGGGCGACGGTGACCTGCTGGGCGCCGTCGACCACGTGGTTGTTCGTCACGATGTAGCCGTCCGGGCTGATGATGACGCCGGAGCCCAGGCCCTGCTGGTCGGGCTCGCGCATCTGCGGCATCCGGCCCTGGCCGAAGAACTGGCGGAAGAAGGGATCCATCTGCTGGAACTGGCGGGCTTCCTGGTTCTCCTCGCCGCGGCGCCCGTGGACCGTGACGGTGATCTTCACCACGCTGGGCGCGATGCGCTTGGCGACGGAGGAGAAGCTCGCGCTCTCGAGGGTGCCGCGGTTGACCGGCTTTGGGTCGACCTGGACGGCGACGGGCGGATGGGCGGGATCGGAATGGGCGGCGTGCAGGGCCGTGAGGGCCAGGGCGCCCGCGAGGGAGAGACCGGCGAGGGCAACCAGGCCGCGGCGCCGGGGAGAATGAGGGAGGGTGGCGTTCATGTGAGCCCGAAGGTCGCACACCCCGATTACCCGCCCCTGTCCCGAAAATGACAGTTTTGTAAGGAAACCCGGCCCCGGTCAGACCTTGACCGCGGTGATGCGGGGCATCCCGGTCGTCGCATCCTTGATCCGGTCGTCCCCCCGGATGGCGGCGAGGAGCTCGCTGGCCATCAGGCTGTCGGTCTCGCCGGCGCGGAGGGTCCCGACGGGATAGCGGATGGCGAGCTCGACGCCGGCCGGATTGAAGCGCACCTGGGCCGAGGGCTCTGGCACCTCGAGCTTGAGGTCGATGAGGCGCTCGGTCTCCCCATGCTGCTTCTCGAGCTCGGGCCGGTATTTGCCGTAGACGGCGGTGGCCGTCGCCAGGAGCTTCGCGGTGATATAGGTGAAGTCGGCGGTGTTGGCCAGCGGGACGTTCGCCTCGTGCCAGGTGTAATCCGTCCCGGGGAGCTGCCGGTAGAGCGGCGTCGGCTGGAAGAAGACCGAGTTGGCGAAGACGGCGACCCGGCCGGTCGGATGCAGGTTCGCGCCGGTGCCGGCCAGTTCCATCATGTAGAAGCGCATCAGGCCGATCTCGATGACCTGGCCGGTCACGCCCGAGACCGTCAGCCGGTCCCCGATCTTGACGCCGTACCGCCCGATGAGGAGGAAATAGGCCGCGACCGAGACGATGACCGTCTGCAGCGCGAGCGCGATGCCCGCGGTCATGAAGCCGGCGTAGGTGGCGAGCGAGCTGTAGTCGCTGACGAAGAAGGAAATGACGACCAGCGCGAGCACGATGGTGGTCGTGATGCGCCGGAGGATGAGGAACTGCCGGCGCCGCCGCACGTCGTGGACGTAGCGGAAGGTGGCGCGGCGCCAGAGGTCGGAGAGCCCCAGGAGGACGCCGAGGGCCACGGCGAGGCCCAGCGCCCGCAGGGCCAGGTCGCGGATGATGGCGTTCGCCTGGGTTTCGAGCGAGGCCCGCCACAGGCCGAGGTTCTGCCGGTTCTGCTGCAGGAGGAGGTCCTCCTGCCGGAGCGGCACGGCGGCGCCGGCGAGGTCCTTGAACTTCCCGGCGAGGTCCTCGAAGTTGTCCCGGAGGGCATTGAGCCGGCCGACGTCGGCCGCCGCCGCCTGGTCGGTGGCCGCGCTGCCCTGCTGGATGATGCCCTTCAGGGAGGCGCCGAGGGGCTTCCGCAGCCCGTTGACGGTGTCGTCCAGCGCCTTGGTTTGATCGTCGAGCGCCTTGGCCGCCTGGTCGGCCCGGAGCAGGCCGTAGAGTGCCTCGGCATTCGCCACCAGGCCGCTGCCGCCGCCGCCGATGAGGTGCAGCTCGGGCGGCTTGGAGGCCTCCCCCTGGGCGAAGGCCTCGGGCACGGACAGCTCCAAGTCCCTGATCTTGTCCGCGAGGCTGGCGGTGACGCCCGAGCCCGCGTTGTAGGCGATGAAGGAGGAGATCTTATTGATCGCGTCCTGGGTGGTGGTGGCGAGGTCGAGCTCCGCGGCGAGCTCGTCCCGCTGCGCCTGGAGGAGGTCGCGCCCGCCGGCGGGCGCGGCCGCCAGCTGGACGTCGACTGCGGCCATCTTCGTCCGCGCCTCGGCGATCCGGGCCGCCGCGCTGGCTTCCGACTTGGCGAGGGTCTCCTGGTCGGCGGTCGGCTTGCCCGCCGGCGCGCTGGGCAGCCCCGCCGCGTCCGCCCGGGAGGCCTCGAAGGCGAGCTGCACGATCCGGGCCGAGAGGTTCCGCTCGTTGATGAAATAGATCCGGTCGCCGGGCTGCCCGACCCACGCCGTGCCCTTGCCCTCCAGCCGATACCAGCTGATCGCCTGGGTGAGATGGTGCAGGATCTGGTCGCTGCGCTGGCCCGTCACGGCGGCGTCAGGGCCCGGGACCGCGCCGAAGAAGGGCCAAAGGCCCAGCGTGGCGGCGGCGGCCCAGGAGGACGTGACCCGGTGGTGGTTCATGGTTATCCCCTATTAACCGGGATTCGCGGCCAAGGTTGCGAGGAAAAGTTCAAAAGGCCCCGGCGGCGCTGGAAAAGCTTCTTGCGCGGTGGGTGGGCGGCGGTAGGTTGCGGCATCTGTTTCCAACATGGTTTCCGCTAACACCGAACTGGCCTACAACAGCAAGATCGAGGGCGAGGTGATTGTCACCCGCGCCGATGCGGTGATCAACTGGATCAGGAGCAACTCCATGTGGCCGATGCCCATGGGCCTGGCCTGCTGCGCCATCGAGCTGATGGCCGTGGCGGCCAGCCGCTTCGACATCGCCCGCTTCGGGGCCGAGGTCATGCGCTTTTCCCCCCGCCAGTCGGACGTGATGATCGTCGCCGGCACCGTGACCTACAAGATGGCCACTTCCCTCCGCCGGATTTACGACCAGATGGCCTCCCCCAAGTGGGTCATCGCGATGGGCGCCTGCGCCAGCACCGGCGGGATGTACCGCAGCTACGCCGTCCTCCAGGGCGTCGACCGGATCGTCCCGGTGGACATCTATATCAGCGGGTGCCCCCCGCGGCCGGAGGCCCTGCTGGACGCGGTCATCAAGCTCCAGGGGAAGATCCAGCGCGAGCCCTCGGCCAAGAAGCTCTTCACCGCCTGAGCGCCGCCAGCAGCGTTTCCAGCCGCCTGCTCATGACCGCCGCCGACTTGAAGGCCCAGTTCCCGGACGTGGCCGAGCGCCCGAGCCTCGACCATCCGGCGGTCAATGTCCCGGCGGCGGGGATCCCGGACCTCCTGCGTCATTTGCGCGATTCGGCCGGCTTCGATTTCCTGGCGGACCTGACGGCGGTCGACGGGTCGGAAGCCGCGCATCCCCGCTTTACGGTCGTCTACCACCTCTACTCGACGACGCGGCACGACTACCTGCGGGTGGCGGCCGACTGCCCGGACGACGCCGCCCCCGCGGTGCCCTCGGTCACCGGCCTCTGGGCCGGCGCGAACTGGCACGAGCGCGAGGCCTACGACATGTTCGGGATCGGCTTCACCGGCCATCCCGACCTGCGCCGCATCCTGATGTGGGAGGGCTATCCCTACTTTCCCCTGCGCAAGGAGTTCCCGCTCGCGGGGCTCGACGCGGAACTGCCCGATCCCGACGTCGTGGCCGAGACCGGCGCCAAGGCGCGGCCGGCGCCGATGGCCGGCGGGCCCTTCGTGGCCTCGGCCGGCGAGGTCAACCTCGGCGAGGCGGAGCCCCGGGCCAAGGACGAGAGCTGGAACGAGCGGCGCCCGAAGCCGGAGGGGAACGACTGATGCCCGTCGAGCACACCTTTCGCGACGCCGGGGCGAAGAATGCCGCCGGCGAGTTTGAGACCGAGAAGATGTCGCTCTCGATGGGGCCGTCGCACCCCTCGACCCACGGTGTCCTGCGGCTGCAGATGGAGCTCGACGGGGAGGTCGTGACCAAGGCGGAGCCGGTGATCGGCTACCTCCACCGCGGCGACGAGAAGATCGCGGAGAACATGACCTACAACCAGTTCGTCCCCTACACGGACCGGCTGGACTACCTGGCGCCGCTGGCGAACAACATGGCCTACGCCATCGCGGTCGAGCGGCTGGCGAAGC
>CAZKAH010000091.1:0-6861 GCA_964550715.1 uncultured Opitutaceae bacterium | reverse complement strand
CGCCGGATTTCCGGCGCGAAAACTGGTGCTACCACAAGGACAAGCCCCTGGTGACGGCCTTCGTGGAAGTGACCAAAAAGTAAGGGGTCAGGCTGCCCGTTGTAAAATCGCGGCGCGATTTCACAACGGGCAGCCTGACCCCTTGATTTAAAATCTGTTTGCCCCGCCCTTGGCGGACGGGTTTTGCTCTCCGGTTACATGTCGCGAACCCATCATTGTGCCCAGTTGACCAAGGCCGACCTCGGCGCCGCCGTCGCCCTCGTCGGCTGGGTGGATTCCATCCGGGATCATGGCGGCATCAATTTCGTCGACCTGCGCGACCGCAAGGGGATCACGCAGATCAAGTTCGACCCCCAGGTTGACGCCGCCCTGGGCGGCCGGGCGGCCCAGCTCAAGCCGGAGTCGGTCATCGCCATTGCCGGCAAGGTGACCGCGCGCCCCGCCGGCACGGTGAACGCGGGCCTGCCGACGGGCGAGATCGAGGTCGAGGCCACGCAGCTCGAGGTCCTCAACGTCTCCGATACGCCGCCCTTCCCGCTGGACGACGCGGGCGGCGACAAGGTCAACGAGGACCTGCGGCTGACCTACCGCTACCTCGACCTCCGCCGGCCGAAGATGCGGCGCAACCTCCGCGTGCGCCACCAGGCGGCCAAGGCGATCCGGGACTATTTCGACTCGCAGGAGTTCATCGAGGTGGAGACGCCGGCGCTCTTCAAGAGCACGCCCGAGGGCGCCCGCGAATACCTCGTTCCCTCGCGGATCCATCCCGGCCAGTTCTACGCCCTCTCGCAGTCGCCGCAGCAGTTCAAGCAGATCCTGATGGTCGCGGGGGTGGAGCGGTATTTTCAGATCGCCCGCTGCTTCCGCGACGAGGACCTGCGGTCGGACCGCCAGATGGAGTTCACCCAGGTGGACGTGGAGGCCTCCTTCGTCACTCGCGAGGACATCTACGCCCTCTTCGAGGGCATGCTGAAGAAGATCTGGAAGGATGTCCTGGGCACGGACATCCCAACGCCCTTCCCACGGCTTTCGTTCGCCGAGGCCATGAACCGCTTCGGGGTCGACAAGCCCGACGTCCGTTTCGGGCTGGAACTCGCTGACCTCAGCGAGACCTTCCGCAGCTCTGCCTTCAAGGTGTTCCAGTCCACGGTCGCCGGCGGCGGCGTGATCAAGGCCTTCAACGCCAAGGGGCTGGCCGACCTGACCCAGGGTGAATTGAAGGCCCTCGAGGACACGGCCAAGTCGCTGGGGGCCAAGGGCCTGGCCTTCATCAAGGTCGAGGGCGGCGAATGGAAGTCGCCCATCGTCAAGTTTTTCTCGGAGGTGGAGAAGGCCGCCGTGGGCGAGCGCCTCGGCCTGGCCGAGGGCGATGTCGTCTTCTTCGCGGCGGCGCCCTGGGAGAAGGCCTGCGCAATCCTCGGCCGGATCCGGCTCGATGCCGCCGCCCTGCTGCAGAAGCGCGGCAAGCTCTCGCTCCGGCCCGACGACTGGAAGTTCCTCTGGGTGGTGGATTTCCCGCTCATGACCTACGACGAGGCGGAAAAGCGCTACCTGGCCACGCACCATCCCTTCACCTCCCCGGTGCCGGAGGACGCGGCGCTTCTCGACACTGCGCCGGAGAAGGTGCGCGGGCAGCACTACGACGTCGTCCTGAACGGCATGGAGCTGGGCGGGGGCTCGATCCGCATCCACCAGCCTGCGCTGCAGAAGAAGGTTTTCGAGGAGGTCCTGAAGATCCCGGCCGACGTGGTGGAGAGCCGGTTCGGCTACATGCTCAAGGCCTTCACGTACGGCGCCCCGCCCCATGGGGGCATCGCCTTCGGCCTCGACCGGATCTGCGCCCTGCTTTGCGGCACGACCAGCATCCGCGACGTCATCGCCTTCCCGAAGACGCAGAAGGGCCAGGACCTGATGGCCGGCAGCCCGACCACGGTCACCCCCCGGCAGCTCAAGGAGCTGCACCTGCAGGTGGTGATGCCGGAGTAGGGCGTGTCCAAATTTGCCGGAAGGGGCTCTCTCCGCGTCTTTTCCTGGCCAAGGCCCAATCTCGCCGCAAATCCGGCCGCCCCGGGCGGCGGCCCAGACGGAGCGCGGAAGCGCGGAGATGGCGAGGCCGGAGGCCGAGTCCCGAAGGGAGGCCCTCGGCGGGTGCCCTTTGGGCAGTCGAGGGCACACACGGCGATGAGGCCAAAAGGCCGCTGCGAGAGCCCCTTCCGGCAAATTGGGACACTCGTCGGAGGTAGGGGGGAGTGGCCTTGGCACAGGGCGTGCTATTGGGGGGTGGAACCCTGTCGGTCAGCCCCCTTTTAAAACCCAACCCGCATGAAACTGATCATCGCCATCATCAAGCCGTTCAAACTCGAGGAAGTGAAGGAGGCGCTCGCCGAGGCCGGCATCGAGGGCATGACCGTTTCGGAGGTGAAGGGCTTCGGCCGGCAGAAGGGCCACACCGAGGTTTATCGCGGCAGCGAATACACGGTGGATTTCCTGCCCAAGGTGAAGATCGAGATCGCGGTGACCGATGACATGGCCGGGAAGGCCGTGGAGGCGATCGTCAAGGCGGGCAAGACCGGGAAGATCGGCGACGGCAAGGTCTTCGTCCTGACCCTGGAGGAGGTCGTGCGGATCCGCACCGACGAGCGCGGCGACGCCGCGGTATAGTTTTTAGACCTGACATTAGTTTGCCTCATGGTAGCTCTGGCTACCGTGAAACCCCTTCATGAGCGCCTCCGGCGCTGTCTCTGCCTCGGACTTCTCAGCTGCGTGGCCGCCTCGGCGGCCCTCGCCCAGGCCCCCGCGCCCGCGGCGGCGCCGACGACCGAGGAGCGCCTGACGGCCCTCGAGGCCTACGTCACCAATTCCGATCCGGGCAAGGCCCTGACGGGGGTCCCCGGCCCCGGCCACAACGCCTGGATGATGACGAGCGCCGCCCTGGTGCTCTTCATGACCCTGCCGGGCCTGGCGCTCTTCTACGGCGGCCTCGTCCGCAAGAAGAACGTCCTCTCCGTGCTGGCGCAGTGCCTCGGCATCGCCGGCCTGGTCACCCTCCTCTGGTGGGCGGTCGGCTACAGCCTGGTCTTCGGCAAGAGCTTCCACAGCCCGTTCCTCGGCGGGAGCGAGTTCTTCCTCCTGCGCGGCGTCACCTCCGCGCCGAACACCGACTACGCCTTCTGGGTCTCCCAGAATGTGTTCGCGATGTACCAGCTGATGTTCGCGATCATCACCCCGGCCCTGATCGTCGGCGCCGTCGCCGAGCGCATGAAGTACAGCGCGGTCCTCCTCTTCACGACCCTGTGGATGCTCATCGTCTACTTTCCCCTGGCGCACATGGTCTGGGGCATCAGCGGCTTCATGAACGGCGTCTGGAACGACGCCGCCCGGATCAGCGCGATCGACTTCGCCGGCGGCACCGTCGTCCACATGAGCTCCGGCTGGTCCGCCCTGATCCTCTGCCTCATCCTGGGCAAGCGGGTCGGCTTCGGGAAGGAAAAGATGGCCCCGCACAGCATGGTGCTCTGCATGGTGGGCACGGGCATGCTCTGGGTCGGCTGGTACGGCTTCAACGCGGGCTCCGCCGTGGCGGCGGACGGCATCGCGGCCAACGCCTTCATGACGACGACGCTCGCGACCGCCGTCGCCTGCTTCACCTGGGGCATGATCGAGCGGGTGACCCGCGGCCACGCCTCCATCCTCGGGTTCTGCTCCGGGGCGGTGGCGGGGCTCGTCGTGATCACGCCGGCCACCGGCTTCGTCGATGCGACCGGCGCCATCGTCATCGGGATCTTCGCCGCCCTCGTGCCCTATTTATTCGTGACGAAGTTCAAGGGCTGGTTCGGCTATGACGACGCGCTCGACACCTTCGGCGTGCACGCCGTGGGCGGGACCCTGGGGGCCTTCCTGACCGGCGTCCTGGCGACGGGCGCGGTCAATCCCAACCTCACCGACGGCAATCCCGCGGCGAAGAAGAACGGGCTGGCGGCCCTCGTGGCCCACGGCGGCCTCTACGTCGAACAGCTGAAGGCGATCGGGATCACCCTCGTCCTCAGCATCGCCGGCACCATCGTCCTGGGCTACCTCGTGAAGGCCTGCATCGGGCTCCGGCCGTCCTCGGAGGTCGAAACCCAAGGGCTGGACATCAACGAGCATGGCGAGGAAGGTTATGTCCTCTAATCCCTCCGCGGACCCCGCCCCCCTCCAAATCCAACACCCATTCCCATGAAAATGATCATTGCTGTCATCAAGCCCTTCAAGCTTGAGGAGGTTAAGGAAGCCCTCGCCGCCGCCGGCATCGAGGGCATGACCGTGACGGAGGTGAAGGGCTTCGGCCGGCAGAAGGGCCACACGGAGATCTATCGCGGCAGCGAGTACACCGTGGACTTCCTCCCCAAGGTGAAGGTCGAGATCGCGGTGACCGACGACATGGCCGGCAAGGCGGTCGAGGCCATCGTGCGGGCCGCCAAGACGGGCAAGATCGGCGACGGGAAGGTGTTCGTGATCCCGCTCGAGGAGACGGTGCGGATCCGCACGGACGAGCGGGGCGACGGCGCCATCTGAGCCGGCGGCCATGCACCGGGTCAGTCGGCTGCGCCTTCCGCTCCTCCTCGTGGCGGCGGCCGGGCTCGTCCGCGCCCAGCCGCTGACCCCGGTGGAATCGGCGCAATTCCAGGACCGGATCCGGCGCGACCTGTACATCCCCGATCCGCTGCCGGCGCTCGAGGCCCGGGTGCACCGCCATTTTGCGCCGGCACCGGGCGTGACCGCCGAGGGCGTGAGCTACGCGACGCAGTTCGGCACCCGGGTGCCGGCGATCCTCTACCTGCCCGATCCGCTGCCGGCGGGGAAGCTGCCGGCCCTGGTGATCGTCAACGGCCACGGGGGCGACAAGTACAGCTGGTACGCCTATTATGCCGGCATCCTCTACGCCCGGGCGGGCGCCCTGGTCCTGACCTATGACGTGACGGGGGAGGGCGAGCGCAACGTCGACGGGAAGTCCAACACCCGCGCCCACGACGCGGTCACGGGCGACGAGGAGCTGGGCCGCCGGATGAACGGCTTCATGGTCACGGACATCATGCAGGGGGTTTCCTACCTGCTCTCGCGGCCCGAGACGGATCCGGCGCGGGTGGGGGTGTTCGGTTTTTCGATGGGGTCCCTGCTCGTGGCCGAACAGGGCGCAATTGACGACCGGGCGCATGTCTCGGTCGTGGTGGGCGGCGGGAACCTGACCGTGGGTCCCGGCCACTGGGACAAGGGGCACATGATCTGCCAGGGCGACGCGTTCCAGTCGCTCCGGTTCCTGGGGGACCGCCCGGCGACGCTCTATGCGCTGCAGGCCGAGCGGGGGCCCATGCTGGTCTGGAACGGTCTCAACGACACCGTGGTGGGGATTCCCGAGACCGGGCCGGCGTTCTTCAAGGAGATGCGCGAGCGCGCCACCGCGCGGCACGGCTCGGATCGGAATGTGTTCGAGTTCGGGTTCAACCCGATCGGCGGCCACCGGCCGTACTTCCTCACCAAGCCGGTCGCCCTCTGGCTGCAGCGGCAGCTGCATTTCCAAAACTGGACGGAGGCTGCGATCCGGGCGATGCCCGAAACCCACGTGAACGAATGGGGCCGCGCCAACGGCGTGCAGGTCGAGGGCGGCTCGGCCGCCGAGGCGAAGGAGGGCGGGATCCTGGCGCTGGGCAACGACGTGCCGGGCTATCCGCGGGACGAGCTGAGCGTCTTCACGAAGGACGAATGGGAAGCCACCAAGGCGCCCTACCTGCTGGAGACCTGGGTCTCGGCGGCGCGGGCCGCCGAGCGGGCTGAACGCCACGCGAACTAGGGTATCGTCAGGCGGACAGCGGCCCCGTTCGCAGGGAAGGTCCCCCTCGCGGCGGGGCTGCGCAATTCCCAATCCAGTCGCCAAACCGGCCTCCCGAAAACGGAGGTCGGCCAAGAGGCGACTGATGAGCTCCGCAACGCCGCTCAGGAGACCTTCCCTGCGAACGGGGCCGCTGCCGCGCTACGATTGGGGTGGGGCCTTCTTCTTGTCCGGGAGGGTGCGGTTCTTGATTTCGGCCTGGAGGCGCTCGAGGAACTGGGGGAAGGGGATGACGCCCTCGTCGCCGCGGGCGCGGGAGCGGACGCTGACGGACTGGGCCTCCGCCTCCTTGGCGCCGAGGACGAGGGTGTAGGGGACCTTCTCGAGCTCGGCCCGGCGGATCTTGGCGCCGAGCTTGTCGCTGTGGCCGTCGAGCGTGGCGCGGGCGCCGGCCGCCTGGAGCTGGGCGAGGAGGGAGGTGCCGTAGTCGAGGACCTTGTCGCTGATCGGGACGAGGCGGACCTGCTCGGGGGCGAGCCAGGCCGGGAAGTCCCCGCCGAAGTGCTCGATCAGGACGCCGCAGAACCGCTCCATCGAGCCGAAGGGCGCGCGGTGGATCATGACGGGGCGGTGGGACTGGTTGTCGGCGCCGGTGTAGGTCAGGTCGAAGCGGATCGGGAGGTTGTAGTCCACCTGGACGGTGCCGAGCTGCCACTCGCGGCCGATGACATCCCGGACCACGAAGTCGATCTTGGGGCCGTAGAAGGCCGCCTCGCCGGGTTCCTCGGTGAAGGGCACATCGAGGGTCTTCGCCGCGGCGCGGCACGCGGCCTCGGCCTTGTCCCAGTTGGCGGCCTCGCCGGTGTATTTCTGGGAGTCGGGATCGCGCAGGCCCACGCGCACGCGATAGTCGCTCATGCCGAGCGTCGTGAGGACGGTCTTCACCAGGGTGAGGCAGCCGATGAGCTCGGCCGCGACCTGGTCCTCGGTGCAGAAGAGATGGGCGTCGTCCTGGGTGAAGCCCCGGACCCGGGTCATGCCGTTCAGCTCGCCCG
>CAZKAH010000090.1:1668-6984 GCA_964550715.1 uncultured Opitutaceae bacterium | reverse complement strand
TCCTCCACGGTCACGGCGGGCGCCTCGGCCTCCTTCAGCGTCACCGCCACCGGGACCGCGACGCTGACCTTCCAATGGCTGTTCAACGGCGCCGCGATTTCCGGGGCGACCAGCTCGACGTTCTCGATCGCCACCACGACCAGCGCCAACGCCGGCTCCTACACGGTGACGGTCTCCAACGCCGGCGGCTCGGTCACCAGCAGTGCCGCCACCCTGACGGTGAATGCGGCGGCAGCGACCACGACCACGGCTGCGGCTCCGGCCCCCTCCAGCGGCGGTGGCGGCGCCCCCGGCACGTGGTTTTACGGCGCCCTGGCCCTCCTGGTCGCGGTCCGCCAGGCCTCCCGTCGCAGACGGCTGCCCGCCTAGGGCGGCCTGAACGCCGTCCCCGGCCGCCTTGCACTCCCCGCTTCGAAGCATCCTCGACCCGCGCCGGATTCCCTGGAGCTTTCTCGCCGTCGCGCTGGCCGCGACGGTCATCCAATGCAACGGCGGCTGGCGGGAAGCGCTCCTCTACCAGCGCGCAGGGCTGGCCCGAGGCGAGTGGTGGCGCATCTGGACGGGCCAGCTGGTGCACTTTGGCTGGCCCCATTTCATCGCCGACGGTGGACTCTTCGTCATCCTGGGCCGGCTGCTGGAATGGCAGTATCCCCGGGCCAGCCGGCTCGCGCTCGTCGTGATGCCGGTGATCATCACCGGCGCGCTCTATGGGTTCGACCCGGCGATGACCCGCTACGGCGGGCTCAGCGCGGTCAACCTCGGCCTCCTCGTCTTCCTCGCCTGCCAGGGCTGGCAGAAGAACTGGTTCGATTGGTTCTGGCCGGCCGTGCTCGCGATCTACGTGGGCGAGGTCGTGCTCGAGGCGACCGTGGGTCACGGCCACGGCGGCGGGATGATCCAGTTCGACGATCCCTCGATCCACGTGGCGACCGTTGCGCATGTCGCCAGCGCCGTCTGCGGCGTGCTGCTTTGGGCGGCGGTGCGGGCGCGGCCCGCCGCGCCGAATTGAGCCGGTGGAAGCAACTTGCGCGATGCCCCGGGAAAACCTAATGCTCCCGGGTTGAGCATCCCATCCGAGCAACACAACATCGAGATCGCGCGCAATCGGCAGGTGTGGGGTGGCAAGCCGTTGATCCGGGAGATCTACCGGAGCTTTTACGGGGAGATCGCCTCCCGGCTGCGGCGGGACCTCGGGGGCGCCACGGTCGAGCTCGGCTCCGGCATGGGCAACATCAAGGAGGTCATCCCGGATTGCGTCACGACCGACCTCTTCAGCAATCCCTGGATCGACCGGCGGGAGAATGCGTACCGGCTCAGCTTCGGCCGGGGCACGGTGGCGAACCTCATCCTGTGCGATGTCTGGCACCACCTGGCGCATCCCGGCACCGCCCTGGCCGAGTTTGCCCGGGTGCTCGAGCCCGGCGGCCGCCTGATCCTTTTCGAGCCGGGCATGGGCCTCCTGGGCCGGCTGATCTACGGCTTTTTCCACCACGAGCCGCTCGGCCTCGGGCGGCCCTTCGCCTGGGAGGCTCCCCCGGGGTTCGACCCGGAGGCGGCGCCCTATTTTGCGGCCCAGGGCTCGGCCACGCGTTTTTTTCTCAACCGCGAGCGGACGGACTACGAGGCCGCCTGGCGGGTGGTCGAGATCCGTCGCCTGGCGGCGCTGTCCTACGCGGCGGCGGGCGGCTTCACGCGGCTGCGCTTCTATCCGGCGGCCGCCTTGCCGGCGATGCGGGCGCTCGACCGCCTGCTGGACCTGCTGCCCGGCCTGACCTCGACCCGCCTGCTGGTCGTGCTTGAGCGGCGGCCGGTCCCGTCTTAAGAAAACCCTCCTTCCGGCGTGCCCAAGAATACCCCTGCTCCACCGTCCCGGGCGCATTTTGCCGTCATCGCCGCCCTGGCTTTTGGCCTGATCTGCTTCGTTTACGGGCGGGTCTGGGCGCCCGGGGTCGGCCTTACCTATTTCATCCAGCTGGGCCGCGAGTTCAACGACCGCGGGGTGGCGGCCTATCGCGCGTCGCCGAAGTACATGGATCCCTTCCCGGGCAACCGCTTCGGTTTCGACGGCCAGTGGTACGCGCAGCTGGCCCTCGATCCCCTGCTGCGCGACCCGCAGACCCGCCTGGCGATCGACAATCCGCCCTATCGGGCCCGGCGGATTCTGCTGCCCTGGCTCGCCTCGCTCGGCGGCCTGGGCCGCCCGACCTGGGTGCTGAACGTCTACGCCGCCCTCAACCCCTTGTTCTGGCTGGGATTCGCGGCCATGATGGCCCGGCTGTTCCGCCCCTACGGTTGGAAGGGACTATGGGGCTTTGCGGCCATGCTGCTGACCTGCGGCGTGATCGAATCAATGAAGGGCTCGCTGACGGATTTTCCCGCCTGGGTCCTGATGACGCTGGCCATGATGATCGGCGGCACCGCGGGCGCGGGCGTGCTCGCATTGGCCACCCTTGCCCGCGAGGTCAGCGCCCTGGGCTTCGTGGGCCTGCTCGAGTTCCGGCCGCCGTGGCCGGCGACGATCCGGAAGAACCTCCTCATGGGACTTATCGTCATCGCGCCCTTCGCCCTCTGGTTCGGCTATTTTACGTTGCGCCTGCACATGGTGGCGGCGGCGGGAGGCGACAACATGGGGCTGCCGCTCGTGGCCATCGGCCGCAAGCTGGGGGAATTCGCCCTGAAGGCGAGGCAGGGAGACATCGCCTGGCTGCAGTTTTACAAGAGCGAACCGCTGCACGCCTTCCTGACGATCGTGTCGACGCTGACCCAGTGTGTCTACGTGGCGACGCATCGGCGCTGGGAAAACCGGCTGTGGCGGGTGGCGGCGGCCTTTGTCCCCGTGTTTCTCTGCATCGGCTATCCCCAGTGGGAAAGCCACTTCACGATCACGCGCCAGGCCCTGCCGATCACGCTCGGCTTCAACCTCCTGCTCGCCATGCGGCCCACCCGGCGCTGGCTCGTTTGGTTTCTCCTCGGCAACTGCTTCGTGCCCTATGGCATTTACAAGTTCGCGACCATTGACACCGAGTCCCCGCAAACGGCGGAGTTCGTGGTCGTGGGCGCAGCCCCCGCTCCCACGGTGAAGGTCGGGACGGGTTGGGCGGCCCCGGAGCGGGATCGCCGCATTTGGCGCTGGGCGCTGCGCTCCCAGGCCAGCCTGGTGCTGGCCAATCCTTCCGCCGGGCCGGCCGAGGCGCAATTGAGCTTCACGACGATGAGTTTCCAGCCGCGCGACCTGCAGGTGAAGGTGCGCGGCACGGTGCTGTGGTCCGGCCGGGTGGACGGCCGAAACACCACCCGCGTGCAGATGCCGGACTTTGTCCTGCCCCCGGGCGAAACGGTCGTGACCATTGAGACGCCGCAGCCGCCGGCGGTCTATCCCGCCGACGATGCCCGCCCCCTCACGTTCATGATCTACGGGCTCCAGCTGACGGCCGGTCCGCCGTCCGTCTCGCCCGCGCGCTAGCTAGCGCGGCGGCCGCTCAGGCCGCCGGGCGCCGGGAATTCCGCCAGGCCCGCAGCAGCTCCACCGCCATCGGCAGGAGCGAGAGCGCGATGATGGCGATGACCACCAGGCCGAAGTTCTTCCGCACGAGCTCGGTGCGGCCGAAGAAATAGCCGAGATAGGTGAGGCCGGCCACCCACGCGGCGCCGCCGACGAGGTTGAAGGCGAAGAACCGGCCGAACGGCATCCGGCCCACGCCGGCGACAAAGGGCACGAAGGTCCGGATGATCGGCATGAAGCGCGACAGGATGACCGAGCGGCCGCCGTACCGGTCGAAGAACGCGTGGGCATGGTCGAGGTGCTTCCGGCGCAGGAGCCACGAATCCTCGCGGCTGAAGACCTTGGGCCCGAGGAAGGCGCCGATCCCGTAGTTGACCAGGTTGCCCACCACGGCGGCCACGACCAGGAGGAGGACGAGGAGGTGGACGTTCAGCACGGTTCCGGCGCAGAGGGCGCCGGCGGCAAAGAGCAGGGAGTCGCCCGGCAGGAAAGGCGTCACCACCAGGCCGGTCTCGGCGAAGATCACCACGAAGAGCAGGGCGTAGGTCCAGGCGCCGTACTGGGCGATGACGCCGGCCAGGTGCACGTCGATGTGCAGGAAGAAATCAACCAGGTGCTTCGCGAGTTCGATCATGGGGCAAAAAACGCAAAGGGGTCAGGCTGCGAAAGTTGACCTCGCCGCGAGGTCAACTTTCGCAGCCTGACCCCTTCCGCACGAAATCAAATGTCCGGTTTGGTCTTCCGGAGACCCACGACGCGGTCGCCCACCTTCCACTGGCCCCGCTTCTTCAGGAGGTCCAGGCGCTCGAAGCGCTTGAGTACGTTGCGCTTGCGTACGATGCCGCTGGCGCCTTGGAGGCTTTTGTGCTGTGACATGGGAGATAAAGGATCGGGTTGCGACGGGTTAAAGGGTCCAATTCGTAGGGGTGGGCCCCGCCCGTGACAAGTATTTTTCCGGAAAGGGGGCGGGCCGGCCGCTCTGGAATGATGCCTTGACCGACCCGGCAGCCGCGGGCCATTCTGACCCTTCCACCCGTAACCCCTTTCCGACCATGCGCGACGACTACATCAAACAGGCCCTGCTGAAAATCCCGGACCCGAACATCCTGATCAATGTCGTGTCCCGCCGCGTCAAGCAGCTGCGGCGCGGCAATCGCGCCCTGGTGGAATCCCTGGAGAAGCTGACGACCGAGGATATCGCCCTGCGCGAGATCATCGAGGAGAAGATCAGCTACGACACCGGCGACGACGTCGCGGTGGCCTGAGCGGGCTCCGCCCGGTCGGTTTATCCTTTCGGTTCCGGCCGGCGCGCCCTAGGGTGCGCGGCAGGAACCCATGGCCGCGCCGAAAAAAGACACCGCCCGGCACACCGAGGTCCGCAACGCCAAGGCGCTGCGCGATTACTTCGTCGACGAGCGCTTCGAGGCCGGGATCAAGCTCCTCGGGACCGAGGTGAAGTCCATCCGCGGCGGCCAGGCCCAGATCAGCGACTCCTTCGGGAAACTGGAGAAGGGCGAGCTCTGGCTCTACAACGCCCACATCGACCCCTACGCCTTCGGCAACCTCCAGAACCACGACCCGCGGCGCCCCCGCAAGCTGCTCCTGCACACCCACCAGATCCGCAAGATCGCGCTGGCGCTCAAGGCCGGCGGCCGGGCGCTGGTGCCCCTCCGAATGTATTTCAAGGATGCGCTGGTGAAGGTCGAGGTGGCGCTGGCCACCGGCAAGAAGCTCTACGACAAGCGCGAGGACGTGAAGAAGAAGACCCAGCTGCGGGAGGCGACCAAGGCGGTCAAGGGCCGGCGCCGCTAGGC
>CAZKAH010000090.1:0-1568 GCA_964550715.1 uncultured Opitutaceae bacterium | reverse complement strand
TGCGCGACCGGCGGGTGACGATCCCCCACGCCAATCCCGACCTGCGCTCGCTCAACCTCTCGACCGCGGCGGGGGTGGCGGCGTACGAGGCGCTCCGGCAGATCGGGCTCCCCGGCGCCTAGATTTCATCCAGCCGGATGCAGGCGGCCGTGCGGTCCGGGCCCGCGGGCAGCAGGGGAGGGACGGCGGCCTTGCAGCGGTCCTGGACGTAGGGGCAGCGGGTATGGAAGGCGCAGCCGCTCGGGGGATTGATCGGCGAGGGCGGATCCCCGGGCAGCACGATGCGCTGGCGGCCCTTTTCGATGGCGGGATCGGCGCTGGGAATCGCGCTGACCAGGGCCCGGGTGTAGGGATGCCGGGGGCGCTCGATCACCTCCACGGCCGGGCCGAGCTCGACGATCTTGCCGAGGTACATCACCGCCACGCGGTCGGAGATATGCTTCACCACGGAAAGGTCGTGGGCGATGAAGATGAGGCTGAGGTTCATCTTCCGGCAGAGCTGCGAGAGGAGGTTCAGGATCTGCGCCTGGATCGAGACGTCCAGGGCCGACACCGGCTCGTCGGCGATGATCACCTTGGGCTCGAGGGCGAGCGCGCGGGCGATGGCGATGCGCTGCCGCTGGCCGCCCGAGAATTCATGCGGGTACTTCTGCATGAACCGCGGCGCGAGGCCGACCGTGCGCATCAGCTCGGCCACCCGGGCCGGGATCTCGGCCGGCGGGCAGACGCGGTGGACCTGCAGGGGCTCGGCCAGGGCGTCGAAGACGGTCAGCCGCGGATTGAGCGAGGCGTAGGGGTCCTGGAAGACCATCTGCAGGTCGCGGCGGGCCGCGAGGAGCTCGCGCGGCGAGCAGCGGGCCAGGTCGCGGCCGCCGAGCCAGACGGCCCCGCCCGTCGTGGGGACGAGCTGGAGGATCGTGCGGGCCAGCGTGGACTTGCCGCAGCCGGATTCGCCGACCAGGCCCAGCACTTCGCCGCGGTGCAGGGTGAGGGTCACGCCGTCGACGGCCTTGACGGCGCCGGCCGGCCGCCGGCGCAGGAAACCCTCGTAGAGGGGGAAATGCGTCCTGACGTCCTTGAGCTCGAGGATCGCGTCGGCCATGAGGTCAGATCTCCCCGGCCTGGGCCCGGACGCAGGCGTGGGCGTGGCCCGGCGCGGTTTCGAGGAGCGGCGGCACGGCCGCCCGGCATTTTTCAGCGGCGAACTCGCAGCGCGGCGCGAAGGCGCAGCCGGCGATCGGCTTGGACACGTCCGGCGGCAGGCCCGGGATCGTGTAGAGTTCGGCCCCCTTGGGCTGGAGGGCGGGGATCGAGCGCTGGAGGGCGCGGGTGTAGGGATGCCGGGGCTCGCGGAAAAGCGTCTCCGTCCCGGCGGTCTCGACGATGCGGCCGGCGTACATCACCTGCACCCGGTCGCAAAGGCCCGAGGCGACCGCGAGGTCGTGGGTGATGAAGATGACCGCCATCCCGAGCTCCCTTTGCGTGGCCTTGATGAGCTCGAGGATCTGGGCCTGCACCGTGACGTCGAGCGCCGTCGTGGGCTCGTCGGCGATCAGCAGCTCGGGCCG
>CAZKAH010000089.1:0-6993 GCA_964550715.1 uncultured Opitutaceae bacterium | reverse complement strand
AAGTAAATTTCAAAGAGCTTCCCTTTGAGGGAAAGATTTCCAGCAAGAACTTCGCTCTCTGCTTCGTCAAGGGTTTTCCCGAATAAATCGGAAATCCTGCGAGAAAAGCCGCGACTCTTTTGCCTCCTCCATCGCTTCGTATTCAGGCCCTGGAATAGGCCGAACGCGCCATGGAGGGAGGGCGGAACATGCCCTCGTTCGTGATCCGTTCAAGTCCTTTTTTGACGTTTCCGTGACGGCTTGCTTAGTTAGTTAACCAACAATGGGTTAAACCTGATTTTGGCCGGTCAGAAATCGCGGGAAACCAGGGCCCCGGGACGCCCGCTGGGGAATGAAGCCGGGGACGGCGGCCGCGCGCCGCGTTCTGTATCATATAAACGGTTACGAATAAAAAACCCGCCGCTCGGGGCGGCGGGCTGCAATGGGGGCGCGGAAACGGCGGGTTCGCCTATTTCTGCCAGGTGCGCTTCTTGTGCCGGTGCGACTTCAAGCGCTTGCGGCGCTTGTGCTTGTTCATCTTCAGCCGGCGTTTCTTTTTCAGGTTGCCCATGTGAAGGGATAGGAGACCGAACGGCGGGGAAGCTGTAAAGCTTGGAATTTCAAGGCCCCGCGTGCGGCAGGGATATCCTCTGCCGGCGGCTGGTGAAAACGATCTCGGCCGCCACCGCCCCCGGGGGAATCCCCGCCAGGACCGCCACCGCCCGCTGGTAGAGCCGCAGCTGGCCGGCGTGCCGCCCGGCCTCGACCGCGAGGTCCGCCTCCGGTCCGATCCGGTCCGTCTTGAAGTCGAAGACGGTCGCGCGCACCGCACAACCCGCGGCGTCGCGGACAATCACGACGCGGTCGAATTTTCCCGAGACCCAGGTCTCATCGATAACGACCTCGAAGGGGCGTTCGCGCCAGGCCTCCGCCGCCGGGCCTGCCGGACGCGCCCAGATCCCGGCCAATTCAGCCGCGTCAAGATTCGCGCGGGCTTCATCCGCGGCCGGCCCGGTCAGACCCGCCAGCGCCGGGGCCGGATCGTCGCTCCAGGCAACTCCCGCCAGCAATGCGTGGACCGCCGTGCCGAATTCGGCCGCCGCCGCGGGCGCGAAGAGCGCTGCGGCCTCGACCGAGCCAATCTTTTCCGCCGAGGGCCGGCGCGAGGCCCGGCGGATTACCCGGCCGGCGGCGTCCAGAATGGCGATGCCCGCCGCCGAGGCGGGCGGCGGCACCGGCGCAGGCAGGCGCCGGTGCCAGTCCGCGCTGCCCGCGCTCCAGGTTCCGGCGATCGTCAGGCCGCCGACCCGGATCGGGCCCGCTTCGCCGCCCAGCGTATCGGCGAGGATGCGCGGGAAGTTGGCGGAGCGCGATGCGCCCACCGGCTTCGTGATTGCGTACATCGCCCGCTTGGCCCGCGTCATAGCCACGTAAAGGAGCGAAAGCTTCTCATGGCAGGATTCCGCCTTGGCCCCGCGGACATGCGCGGCCAGCACTGGATCATGCTCCCAGAACGGATCCGGGGGCAGATCGAGGATCCATTCCACGTCGCGGTCGTTGTTTCGCTCCACGGCCAGGCCGTCGCGGCGGCGCCCCAGCGACTGTCCCTCCAAGTCCGGCAGAAGGACGACATCGAAACCAAGCCCCTTGGACTTGTGAATCGTCATCACGCGGATCACCGCCGGGCTCTCGGGGTCGCGCACCGTGTGGCGGCCCATGAATTCGACGAATTCCGTCACGTCGCGGCTACCGGTCTCGTCGAACCGCGCCGCCGCCTCGGAAAACTGGCGGCCCCGTTCGCGGTTGAAGCGGTCGGCCGGATCGAGCCGGGCCTCCAGGCGGCGAAGCCAGACCTCGATTGTCCGCTCGAAGCCGTCCGCATGGACCTGGCCGAGCAGCCGGCGCGAAAGCGCTCCGGCTTCGGCCAGCCCGTCAGCCGCCAGCAATTCCCCCAGGGGCGTCATGCGAACGTGGCCCCAGGCCAGCCGGTCGCCCGGATGGGCCGCAGCCTGGAAAAGGGCGAGGAGGGACGCCCCCAGCGGGTTGTCGGTGCAGACCTTCAGATCCGATTCCGCGACGGCCGGCCAGTTCCCCTCGCGCCGGAGAAAATCGGCCAGCGCGGCCGCCGTCTTGTTCTCCTGCACCAGGACCGCGCAGGTCAGGCCGCGCGCCAGCGGCTGGATTTCCCCGAGGATCTGATGGACGATCCTCCAGCGGTCGGCCTCGTCGCCGCCGTGGAGCAGCGCCGCCTGTCCGTCGTACGCCGGCACCGCGGACTCGTGCGGCTCCCATTCGGCGCTCCAGGCCGCACCCGCCTCCGGGAATAGGCCGCCGAGCGCCGCCTTGGCCCCGAAGACGGCGTTCACCATCTCGATCAGCGGAGGTCCCGAGCGCCAGGAGCGGACGAGCCGGTCCTCCGCGATCGTTCCGGGGACCGCGTTGTAGTGGTCGAAGATCTCGCGGAACAGCCGGGGATCGCCGCCGCGCCAGCGGAAAATCGCCTGCTTCACGTCGCCCACGCAGAAGAAGCTCCGGCGACCTTCAGCGTCCTGAACGGCCTCGTCGATCAGATTCCGCAGGATGCTCCATTGCGCGAAGTTCGTGTCCTGAAACTCATCGAGCAGCCAGTGGTCGATCTCGGCGTCGAGGCGGTAGTCGAGGTAGAGCCGCTCGCCCGCGCCGGCCGTGGAGGCGGAAAGGGCCACGGGCTGCAGGAGCCGCTGCACGTCCGCGAAGGTCAGCTTGCCCGCGCGCCGCACCGTCTCATGGTACCGGTCCTCGTAGGCGCGCAGCATCGCGTGTATGCCGCGCGTTGCCTCGAGCCGCCGCCGCAGTTCCCCGCCGAAAACGCGCCGCACGAGTTCGGCCAGCGCCGCGCCCGCCGCGGCGGTCAGCGGCTGCGCCTTCCGGTCGAAGTGGAGGACGGCGCGGCCCGAGGGCAGCTCGTTCCAGGCTTCGAGCGCCTTTGCCAGGACGTAGGTGAGCTCGTCCGGCAGCGTCGCCCCCGGAGCCCAGACCGCGAGGGCCGCAATGAAAGCCTCCCAGCGGGCCTGCTGCTTCGGGGCTGGCGCCGCCGTCCGCAGGCCCTCGCGCAGGGCCCGCACGCAGGCATCGGCCGGGGCCGCGTCTTCCAGCCATGGATTTCCCCTCGGCCAGATCCGTGCGGGCTGGCCCCAGAGCCCGGCGTCGGGCGCGCTCAGGAAGATCTCCAGGTGCTCGTCGAGGAAACGGTCGAGCCGCGGCCCGAGGCGCTTTTCCTCCGCCCCGAAAGTCGCTCGCTTGAACTCCTCGATGAAGTCCTGCTGCGCCTGCAGCCCCCCGCCCCGCAGGCCGACAAAAATCCGGCGCAGCACCCGCTGGCGCTCGAGCTGCGCGGCATGCGGCTGCAAGAGCTCGAACTCACCCGCCAGCCCAAGCTCGAAGGGAAACAGACGCACGATGCGCCCAAAAAAACCGTCGAGGGTCCCCAGCCGAAGCTGCGGCATTGCCTCGACGACCCGGCGGAGCATGCGCAGGAAATCCGCGCAGCCCAGTCTGGGCTGGCCGATGTCCCCGGCCAGGCGGCCCGCGGCGGCCGGCTCCCGGGCCGCTCCAGCCAGCTTGCGCAGGATTTCGTCGAAGAACTCGCCCGCGGCCTTCCGCGTGAAGGTCAGGGCCACGATCCGCTCGGGGCGCGCACCGAGCGCAAGGAGCGCCACGAAGCGGTTCGTCAGGGCGAAGGTCTTGCCCGACCCCGCCGAGGCGAGGATCATCATGTGGCGGCTGGGCGCGGTCATGCGGGTTCCTCCGCCGGCCACGCGACGCTGGCCCCGGCGCCGTGGTGGAAAAACGCTGCGAAATCGTCGTGTTCGGCGCGGATCTCCTCGCGAGGCGGCCAGAATTCCCCGGCACGGATCGAGCGGCACACCGCGGCCGCGCAACGCGCGGCCGATTCCCGGAGCCCGGCCGAGTCGTCCTCCCAGAGGGCGAGCCGGGTCTCGCCCGCCGCCTTGGGCAGGTTGAAGTAACCGCAGACGATGGGTCCGGGAAACTCGGCGGCAAGCCCCTGGCGGTAGAAGGGCAGCTGGAGATCCGCCCAGACGCGCGGCGCGTCCTCTCCCGTGTACATCGCGTCGGGGGCTGGAGTCTCGTCCGACCGCGGCGCACGCAGGTGGACTTCCCGCGGCGACCGGGCCACGTCCGAGGTCTTGTAGTCGAGGACGCGGATCGCGCCGGAAGCCAAATGACGGTCGATTCGGTCCACCTTTCCGCTGACCCGAAGGCCTTCGATCTCGAGCCGGACCTTGCGCTCGACGTCGATGATCCGCCAGCCGTCCGCGCATTCCCTGGCCTGGACGGCCGCTGCCTGGCCCAGCCGCTGGCGCGCGGCCTCGCGCTGGACAATAAGCGGCACGGTGAGGTTTTCCCCGAATCGGGCGTGGATGCACAGGTCGAGCTCGGCGGAGAGAAAGGCGCGGAGCACCGCCGCATCGGCGCACTCGCGCAGGTCGGGACGGCGGCCCATGGCCTCCAGCGCCGCGTGGCAGAGCGTGCCGAAATCGAGGTCGTCGAGTTCGCTTTTCGCCGCGTCGAAGGGCCGCAGGTCGAGGACGTGCCGGAGGTAGAAGCGGAAGGGGCACGAGAGCCAGTCGCGGAGCGCTGTGACCGCAACGCGGGTGGGAGGCGCCGTCCCTGCGGGCGGTTTCAGCCGCCACGCCCGCGTCCACACGAGCGGCGCCCCCGAGGGCGGAAGCGTCCGGAACAGCGCGTCCACCCGCGCGGGCAGCTCGGCCTCGGGACAGCGCAGGAGGAGGCGCGAGGGCCGCAGCGGATCGCCCGCGGCGGAGGCCTTGCCGAAAAGGAGGTCGAGCCGGCCGGCGTCGGCCCGGCAAGAGGCGAGAGCCTGCAGGAGATAGGCGTCCCGGGCCAGCCGGTCGGCGTTCGTCTTGAGCCCGAGCTTTTCCCGCAGCGACTCCGGCAGGAAGGCATCGCCAGCGATCGCGTCCGGGACGCTGCCGTCGTTCATTCCGGCCACAGCGAGGTGGGGCGCATCCTCCCAGAGAAGCTCGAGCCAGCCCTGCAGCTCGAGCGCGCCCGCGGGCTTCTCCGCGGCAACCCTGTCCTCCCCGAAGAGCCGCAGCGCCAGTTCCCAGAGGTCCGGGGGCGGCAGCTCCGCGGCCGCGGCTGCGCATTGGCCGACCGTCTTCGCCCAGGCCTCCGCGCCCTCCGCCAGCCGCGCGTCGGCCGGATTCGCCCATTCGAGACGGCGGGATGCGAAGATCGCCTGCAAAGGCGCGATGGCGGCCGAAGTGAAATCCGCAGCCATCAGGCCGGCCCGAAGGGCATCGATCTCCGCCAGGGCAGGGCCCAGGGAGGGAAACCCTTCGAGATTCGCGGCCTGCTCGCGGGCTCCGGCGAGATCGGCAGGCAGATGGCGGGCCCGCAGCTCGTCGAGCCCCTCCAGCCAGGGCCCGGCCGAAAAGGACGGTCCCAGGCGCGACGAGAGAAAGTCGATCGCGGCCGGGCAGCGCCCCAGGGTCTCCACCGCCTCGAAGACGGGATCGCGCGCGATGTCCGCGAGTGCCGCCACGAGATGATGGAGCGCGTCATGCCGGCGGGGGCGCCCCTCGGGGTCGAAGGTCTTGAAGCCCCGGCGGATCAGGGCGCTTTCAAGGGCCGGCGCCACCTCGCGGTCCGCGACGCCGATCGCCAGAAGCCCTTCGGGCAAGCCATACGTTTCGGCGAGGACGGCGACAGCGTTCGCCTGCTCGGACGGATCGGCGCAGAGCCGCACCTGCGCCGCAAAGTCCGGCAGGTCCAGCACCCGCGCCTGCCAGGCGCGGGCGACCGGCCGGCCCCAGCCGTCAAAGGCGTCGGCGAGATCCGCCGGAGCCAGGATGAGCACATCGACGTCCTGGACCGCCGCCCTGGCCTCGAGCGCCGCCAGCGCGAGCGGCATGGGATCGGGCGTGCCGGCGAGGATGAGGCGTTCGCCGGAGGAAACCGAGGCGGGCTGGCGTGAACCGGCAATCTTCGCCGCCTGGGCGTCCCGCAGGCCGCTCGCGCTCAGGCGCGCATCGCAGGCCTCCTCCAGGGCCGCAAGTTGCCTCCAGCGGGTCGCCTCCGGCAAATCGGCCCCGGCCCGGTCAACGACGCCTCCCATGCGCAATCCCGCCTCGGCCAGCGTCGCCTGCACTCCGAGCAGCTGGTCCGCGACCCGCAGACCCCAGGCGAGTCCATGCGCAGGCGGATCGGTCGGGAAGACTTCGCGGCAGGCGGCAAAGTCGGCGGCCTGCAGCGTCCGCGCCCAGGCGAGCAGGGACTCGAGCCGGGAGGCCGATCCGGGCACCGGCGCAACCAGCGCCTCGGGGGTCAGAATCCGTGGAGGGAAAACCGCCTGGCTGCGCCCGGCGGCGTGGGCCGCCAGGGCCTCACGCAGCCGGCGGCCCGCCTGCCGGGTGGGCAGGACGATCGCGAAGGAGGAAAGATCGAGGGGACCGCCGCCGGCCCAGCCATGAGTCAGAAACTCGACCACTTGGGGCAGCAGCGGCTTGTCCCAGGGTAAGAAGTGACGACGGACGGGCATGGCGATGGCGACTTCCCGGTGATAGCAATCGGCCCGGGCTTACCAAGCTTAGTATCACAGGCACCGCCCACTCCGGGTTTTCGGCCAAAAAAAAGCCCCGCGGCCCGGAGGCGGCGGGGCGAAACCAAAAGGACGGCCCTTACTTTGCCGCGGCGGCGAAGATGTGCTTCGATGCGCGCGCCTTCGCGTGGCTGGCCGCATTGCGATGGACAACACCGGACTTGACCGCCCGGTCCATCGCGGAGACGTAGGCGATGCCGGAGGTCTTCGCGGCGGCGGCATCCTTGGCGGCGATGGCGGCCTCAAATTTCTTGTGCAGGCTCTTGAGCCGGGACTTGAGCGCCTTGTTGCGCAGCGTAAAGCGGATGGCTTTGCGCGCTGCCTTGATTGCTGATTTGGTATTGGCCATGGGTCTTGCGTTGCTGGGAGCCGGCCAAGGACTCAAACCC
>CAZKAH010000088.1:5702-6995 GCA_964550715.1 uncultured Opitutaceae bacterium | reverse complement strand
TAGCTGGTGGTCGAGTCGCTGATCTGGCAGAAATAGCCCCAGAGCGGGACGTTGGGGTGCTGCAGGTCCTGGTGCAGCATCGGGACGACGCAGATCGGGAAATCGCCGGCGATGCCGCCGCCGATCTGGAAGAAGCCCAGGGAGCCGGTGCCGTCGCGCAGGGTCCGCGCGGTCTGCTCGTACCACTCGGCCAGGTACATCATGTACTCGACGCCGCTGCGGACGGTGTGCACGTGGCGGATGGCGCCGGTCATGCAATGGGCGGCGTACATGTTGCCCAGCGTTGAGTCCTCCCAGCCCGGCACGATGATCGGAAGGTCCTTCTCGCAGGCCGCCAGCACCCACGAGTTCCTCGGGTCGATCTGGTAGCTGCCCTTCAGCACGCCGCTGCGCAGCAGCCGGTAGATGAATTCATGCGGCAGGCAGCGCTCGCCCTTGCGGTCGGCGGCGGTCCATTCCTGCAGGACGGCGTGCTCAATCCGGCGCATGGCCTCCTTCTCGGGGATGCAGGTGTCGGTGACCCGGTTGAGATGCCGGTCGAGCAGGTCCTGCTCATCCGCCGCGGTCAGGTGCCGGTAGTTCGCCACCCGCTCGTAGGCGTTGTGCGCGACGAGGTTGAAGACGTCCTCCTCGAGGTTCGCGCCGGTGCAGACGATCCCGTGGACCTTCCCCTGGCGGATCATCTCGGCCAGCGAAAGGCCGAGCTCGGCCGTGGACATCGCGCCCGCCAGGGTGACGATCATCCGGCCGCCCTTCCTCACGTGGTCGTCGTAGGCCTTGGCGGCGTCCAGCAGCGCCGCGGCGTTGAAATGCCGGTAGTGGCGGGCGAGGAACTTGGAGACCGGGCCCTTGGCCTTGGCCCGGGCGGCGTTGACGTCTTCCGCGCGCCGGGTTTTTCGTGGGGCTTTCTTGGGCACGGATTTTTTCTAAAAGAATTCGCGCATCAGCGCCACAAAAAATTGGCCGATGTTTCCGGCCGCGGAAATCTCAATCGATGATTTCCTCGATGAGTTTGAACGGCACGCCGGGAGCATCGCCGACGATGATCGCGCGGGCCAGCAGGGCCCGCGCAGCCGCCAGCGCGGCCTCGTCGTTCGCATGCACCAACGCCAGGACGCCGCCCGGCGGCACGCGCTCGCCGACCTTGACGAGGCGGGTGACGCCCACGGCGGGATCGATCGGATCCTCCGCGCGCGCGCGGCCCGCTCCCAGCCGCAGGCAGGCGCGCGCAACGACGCGCGCGTCCACGTCGCGGACAAATCCGCCCGCCGCGCTCACCAGCGGGTCCTGCAG
>CAZKAH010000088.1:0-5602 GCA_964550715.1 uncultured Opitutaceae bacterium | reverse complement strand
GAGGTGAGAACCGCGGTCTCCCCCGGCGTCATGCCCTTGAGGTAGATGGCCATCAGCATGGCGCTCAGCTGGTAATCGGCCCAGGAGCCGTCGGTGGCCCCCCGGACAAACCATTTGATCTCGTCGGCGCTCAGGGCGTGGCCATCGCGCTTGCGGGCGATCGTGTGCTGGGGAAATCGCACCGGGTCCATGGCCAAATCCAGCAGGGGGCGGCGCGATTTGCACCCCTTTTTTGGCCGCGGCGGGAACGCACGCCCCGACTTGTGCGGCGGCCAAAACCCCCTATAGTCCGCCGAACGTGAAATCCCCCCGTCTTCGCACCACCGGCCTGGTCCTCGGGCTTTCCCTCCTGGCCGGCGGCGCCTTCGCCGCGGCGCCGGACTCGGACCATGGCTACCTCAAGCTCGGGTTCGACCGGCTCGCCGGCTACAAGTTCGTCCAGCCGCCGACCGACCCGGTGACCGACGGCAAGAACCCGCCGACCGGCGAGGAGCAGATCCCCGCCGAGGTCAGGGGCTGGAACAGCCAGAAGGCCGTCGTCACCGGCTTCATGCTGCCCACCAAGCTCGAGAACGGCAAGGCGACCGAATTTCTCCTGATGGCGAACCAGATGGCCTGCTGCTACGGCGCGGTGCCGAACATGAACGAGTGGATCGTCGTGCGGATGCCGCAGGGCACGCCGGTGACCCAGGACGTCCCCCTCTCCTATTACGGCACGCTCCACGTCGGCGCCATGTTCGAGAACGGCTATATGACCGGGATCTACGAGTTCGACGCGGAGCGCCAGGCCGTCACGCCCTAGGCGCTAGCGGGCAATATCGGCCTGGCTCAGGACCTTGAAGCCCCGCTGGGCGACGGACTGGGCGGCGACGTCGGGATCCTCGACGCTGAGGGCGAGGGCGGCCTTGCCCCGGGGCCGCTTGATGAAGCTGTAGATATAGTGGATGTTCACCTCCGCCTCGAGCAGGGCAGCCAGGACCGCCGTCAGCTTCGACTCGTCGTCGATCTCGACGACGAGCAGGTCCGCCTCGGAATAGGGAAAATCGTTGTTGATCATCAACTCGCGGGCCTTGTCGGGGTCGTCGACCACGAGGCGGACGATCGCGCTGTCGGCCGAGTCGAGGACCGTGATTGCCATCACGTGCACGTCGTTCTGCCGGAAGAGGGCGGTGAGCTCATGCAGCCGCCCCACCTGGTTGGCGGTGAAGACCGAGAATTGCTTCACCGGATCGCCCGGGGTCGTGGTCGTCGTCTGGGTGGCAGGCATGGTGATCACGTCACGATGATAACAACCCCGCCGGGGTCAACGGGGGCTTGCTGAATGCGGCGGCGGCGGCTGAGATGGCGGGCGATGCCCGACCTCCCGGCTCACCACGCCGCCATGCAGGACCGGGCCCGCCGGAGCGCGCGCCTCGTCCTGCGGGGCATCGCGCTCAACGCGGTCCTCGCCGCACTGAAGCTGGCCGGCGGCGTCCTCGGGCACACGTACGCCCTCATCGCCGACGGGGCTGAGTCGCTGCTCGACGTCTTTTCCTCGGCGCTGGTCTGGACCGGCTTCCAGGTCGCCGGGCGCCCGCCGGACGCCGACCACCCCTTCGGGCACGGGCGGGCGGAGCCGCTGGCGTCACTGGCCGTGGCCAGCCTCACCTTTGTCGCCACCGGCTGGATCGCCTGGCACGCCATCCACCTGATCGCGACTCCCCAGGAGGGTCCGCACTGGTTCACCCTGCCCCTGCTGGCCGGGGTCGTGGTCGCCAAGATCGTGTTCTCGCGGCGGATGGGCGCAGCGGGCGCGGCGGCCGGCAGCATCGCCCTGGGCATCGAAGCCTGGCACCACGGGTCCGACGCCATCATTTCCGCCGCGGCCTTCGTCGGCATCGCCATCGCCGTGGTGGGCGGCCGGGGATGGGAAGCCGCCGATGCCTGGGCGGCTCTCTTCGCCTGCTGCGTCATCGCCTTCAACGGCGTCACCGCCCTGAAGAAGGCGCTCGGGGAGATGATGGACGCGGCCGCGCCCCCGGCGGTGGAAAACGCGGTCCGGGCCATCGCCGCGGGCGTTCCCGGCGTGCGCGCCCTCGACAAGTGCCGCGTGCGCAAGAGCGGGCTCAGTCACCTGGTGGACATCCATGTGGGCGTGGACGGCGATCTCACCGTGCGTGCCGGCCACGCCATCGCCCACCGGGTGCAGGACGCGCTGCTGGCCTCCCCGCTCCGGATCACCGACGTGTCGGTGCACGTCGAGCCGGTCAAGTGAGCCGGGGCCGGGCCTACTCCCCCGTCTCCAGGCGGTAGCCGATCCCCGCCTCGGTCTTGAGGAACCGGGGCGCGTGGGGGTCGTCCTCCAGCTTCTGGCGGAGGTGCGTCATGTAGACCCAGAGATAGTGCGTGTTCTTTTCCGCGTTCGGCCCCCAGAGCTCGCGCAGGAGCTGCCGGTGCGTCACCACCCGGCCGCCATGCTGTGCCAGCAGCCGCAGCAGGTCGTACTCCCGGGCCGAGAACTTTACCTCCTGCCCGTCGCGGCGGACGATCCGGGTGACGAAATCGATCTCGATCCCGCCGAAGCGGACCACCGCGTTCTCCGCCGCCGGCTGCCGGCGGCGCAGCACCGCCCGCAGGCGCGCCACCAGTTCCAGCGCCCGGAAGGGCTTCGTCAGGTAGTCGTCCGCCCCCAGGTCGAGCGCGGCGATCGTCTCCGCTTCCGTGTCCCGCACCGTCAGGATCAGGACCGGCACCTGCGACCACTCCCGCAGCCGCCGCAGGACCTCCTTGCCGTCGAAGTCGGGCAGGCCCAGGTCGAGGACGATCCCCTCCGGGTGCAGGCTGGCCGCCGCGGTCAGGCCCAGGGTTCCCGTCTCGGCCTCGTGCACCTCGAAGCCGGCGCCCTCCAGCGTCACCCGCAGCAATCGCCGGATCTGGATTTCGTCGTCGATGACGAGCACACGGGGCCGGGGCGGGTTCATTCGCGAGGGATAGCCTCGGCCGGACGGTGCGGCAGGTAAATTGTAATCACGGCCCCCCCGCCGGGATTCTCCCCCACCACGACCTCTCCGCCTTGGGCCACGATGAAACCGCGGACGATCGACAGGCCAAGCCCAAGCCCGCCCGCGCGGGCCGCGTCGCCCCGGACAAATTTCTTGAACAGGCGCTCGCGCATGGCGGGCGGAAACCCCGGGCCCCGGTCGGCGACGGTGAAGAATATCCGCTGTCCGCCCCGCTCCGAGCCGGCGGTCAGGAAAATCGGCGTCGCGGACGGCGTGTGCACCGCCGCGTTCAGGAGCAGGTTCGCCAGGGCCTCCTCCGTCAGCGCAAAGTCGGCATAGAGCGGGGGCAGGTCGTCGGGTATCACGATCTCGAGCGGATGGCCCGCCAGCGCCTCCTGCGTGCTGGCGCGGGCCGCCTCCACCAGCTCCTGGGCGCTGCACCAGACCTCGTGGGGCCGGAGCGCGCCGCTCTCCAGGCGGGTCTGGTCGAGCAGGTTTTTCACCAGGCGGTTGAGCCGGTCGAGCGCGGTCCGGCCCTCGGCGACCAGGCTGGTGCGCAGCTGGGCGTCCGCCCGGCCGATGTTCTCGAAGACCGCCGCCATCACGGACAGGGGCGTGCGCAATTCATGCGAGACGCTGTCGAGCAGCACCTGGTACAGTTTTTCGGATTCCGCCAGCAGCTTCTCCCGCTCGCCCGCCGCCCGCAGCGTTTCCGCCTCCACACTCAGGGCCAGCTGGCGCGCAAAGACCTCGATCAGATCGCGCTGGGCGAGGGTCAGCGTCCGTTCGTCCGCCCGGCGGATTGCGCTCGTCAGGTTCCGCTTCTCTTCCGGCAGGCGGATGCCCAGGACGCCCACGGAGCCTCCCTCGCGCAGCAGCGGCACATAGTAGCCCGCGCTGGAGGGCAGCGTATCGGTGAAACGCCCCGCCATCCTCCGGTTGCGGAAGACCCACTCGGCGACCGCGCGCTCCTTGTCGTCGAGCACATAGGAGCCCGCGAAATGCGGTACGATCTCACCGTTCTCGTCGGCCAGGGCGAGCGACGTCTGCGCCTCGAACAGCTCGTCCACCTGCCGCAACGCGGCAAAGACGGCGTCGTCCAGGGTCTTGGCCGCGGCCAGGGCGCGGGTGAGGTGAAACAGGGCCGTGGCCCGCTCCTCGCGCATCCGCTCGTTCCGGCTCTGCGCGCGGATGCGCGACGTGAGCTGCCCCGCGACCAGCGACACCCCGATCGTGGCGGCAAAAAGCATGATGTCATCCAACGACCCGATCACGAATGTGAACTGCGGCGGGATGAACAGGTAGTCCCAGACCATCGCCCCCAGCAGGCCCGCCACCAGCACCGGACCGCGGCCCACCCGCAGGCTCAGGCCGATCACGGCCAGCAGGTACAGGACCCCCACGGAACGGTAGCCGAAGGTGCCCACAATCAGCCAGCTGACGACCGTCACAGCCGCGACGACCCCGGCCACGATCGCGTATTCCACCGGGCGGGAATGCCCCGCCCATTCCAGCTGGAAGCGGCGCCGGGCCTTTTGCTCCGCGGGCACCATGTAGATGTCGATGCCGCCCCCCAGCCGCGCCAGCCGGTCCACCAGCGAACCGCCCCGCAGGAACTCCAGCCACCGGTTGCCCCGGGGCTTGCCGACGACGATCTGGGTGGCGTTGTGCTCCAGCGCCAGCCGCACGAGCGCCGCCGCGGCGTCCTCATCGTGGGTGATGACGACCTCGGCGCCGAGCTCACGGGCCAGGGCGAGATTCTTGTCGAGCAGCCGCTGCTCCTCGGTGTTCGGAGTCTTTGCCGATTCCACGTGCACCGCGAGCCAGGGCGCGCCCAACGCGGCGGACATCCGCCGGGTCCAGCGGACCAGCTGCGTCGAGAAAGGGCTCGCCCCCACGGCCACCAGCAGCCGTTCGCCGCTGCGCCAGACGACCCGGCGGACGTCGCTGGCCCGCAGGTCCCGCAGCTGGCGGTCGACCCGTTCGGCGGTGTAGCGGAGCGCGAGCTCGCGCAGCGCCGCCAGGTGCGCCTCCTTGAAAAAATTTTCCCGCGCCGCGGCCGCGCGGTCGCCCAGGTACACCTTGCCCTCCTCGAGGCGGTCCAGCAGCGCCGAGGGCGTCAGGTCGATGAGTTCGATCTCGTCGGCCAGGTCGATCACCGAATCCGGGACCGTCTCGTGGACGGGCATGCCGGTGATCTGCCGCACGGCGTCGGACCGCGAATCGATGTGCTGGACGTTCAGGGTGGTATAGACGTCGACGCCGGCCTCGATCAGCTCGACGACATCCTGCCAGCGCTTCGGATGGCGCGAGCCGGGCGCATTCGTGTGGGCCAGCTCGTCGACCAGCACGAGCTTCGGACGGCGGGCCAGGACAGCCTCGAGGTCCATCTCGGTGAGCGCGACCCCGCGGTGGTCGATCTGCTTCCGGGGAACGACAGTCAGTCCCCCCAGCAGCGCCTCCGTCTCCACCCGGCCGTGCGTTTCCACGACGCCGACGACCGTGTCCACCCCGTCATGCACCTCCTTCTGCGCCGCCCGCAGCATCGCAAAGGTCTTGCCCACACCCGGGCACATGCCGAAGAAGACCTTCAGCCGGCCACGTGCCGCCCGCTTTTCCTC
>CAZKAH010000087.1:0-7260 GCA_964550715.1 uncultured Opitutaceae bacterium | reverse complement strand
CCTTCCTCCCGTCGGCGTCGCGCAGCCCGCGAGGAGCAGCGCGGCCGCAATCCCCCATGGACGAAGAGGCTTTAAAAACTTTGCGATCATGCTTTGGACGGGACCCGGAAAGCCCGGCTTCGCGCGCTGCGCTACGCCGTGGCAGTTTTCGCATCGCGAAAACTGGTGGACCCTACTGGACTCGAACCAGCGACCTTTTCCATGTCAAGGAAACGCTCTAACCAACTGAGCTAAGGGTCCGAAAGTGGCGGTCGGAAATTAAGCCAAAGAGGGGTTGCCTAGGGCAAGGAAAATTCCCGGCGGGCCTCGGCCACGTCGCGGTCGATCTGGGCCCGGAGCTCGTCCAGGCCGCCGAACTTCATCTCCGGACGCAGGAAGCGCAGCCAGTCGATCCGGATGATGTCGCCCTGGTTGAAGGGGCACGGGCCGAGGACGTGCGCCTCGAGGCGGGGCTCGGTGGCCTGCGCGATAGTCGGGCGGAGGCCGTAATTGGCCACGGCCGGGAGCGGGGCCGCGGACTTGGGACCGGAGACCCGCGCCACGTAGACGCCGTAGCGGGGCCGCAGGTCCGGCCTCCAGGCCAGGTTGAGCGTCGGGAAGCCCAGGGTCCGCCCGAGGCGGCGTCCGGAAATGACCGGGCCCTCGGCGTAGTACGCGTAACCCAGCAGGGCACCCGCCGCCGCCACGTCGCCCCCCTCCAGGAGCTGGCGGATGCGGGTGCTGCTGACGGGCTCGCCGTCAAAGTTCACCGGGGGAGCGCTGAAGACCGAGATGCCCAGCCGGCGCCCCTCGCTCACGAGCATCTCGACGTCGCCTTTCCGGCCAGCCCCGAATCGCCAGTTCTGGCCGACGTAGACGGCCGCCAGGGCCGGCAGCCGCTCCTTCAGCCATGGCAGGAATTCCTCGGCGGCGATCCGGGCGAACTCCGGCGTGAACGGCTGGGTGATGATGGCGTCGAGCCCGAGGCGCAGGAGGAGCCGCGTCTTGGTCGGCAGCTCCATGATCAGCCGGGTCGGGTGCGCGGGATGAAAGAGGGCGCTGGGATGGGGATGGAAGGTAAGGACGCCCGCCAGGCCGCCGCTGCGGCGGGCGGACTGCAGGGCCGCCTCCACCACGGCGTGGTGGCCGAGGTGCATGCCGTCGAACATGCCGATCGCCAGGTGCAGCGGCTGCGCCGGCAGCTGCGCGGTCTCGAGGGAGGTGAAGACGGCGGGTTTCACCGGGCCAGGGCCGCCGGGGCCGAAATCAGGCGCTGCTCGATCTCCGCGAAGGACAGGGCCTCCAGCTGGTCGAGCGTGAGGGCGTCGGCGACCCGGAAAGAGCCGATGGCGGTGCGCCGGAGCGTCGCGAGATGGGCGCCGCAGCCCAGGCGCTCCCCGAGATCGTGCGCGAGCGTCCGCACGTAGGTGCCCTTGCTGACCCGCATGCGGAAATCGAACCGGGGCAGCGCCAGGCCCAGGAGCTCCCAGGAGACCACGCGGATGAAGCGCGGCTCCCGCTCCACCTCCTCGCCGCGGCGGGCGCTCTTGTAGAGCGGGACGCCGCCGATCTTGATCGCGGAGTACATGGGCGGAAGCTGGTACTGGTCGCCGATGAAGCCCTGCAGCGCCGCCTTCAGCTCGGCCTCGCCCAGGGGCGGCACCGGCCGGGTCGTCACGACCTCGCCGTCGGCGTCCTGCGAGTCGGTGGTGCGGCCCAGCTCGACCGCGCCCTCGTACTCCTTGTCGAGGCCGATGAGGTACTGGGAGACCCGCGTGGCCTTGCCCACCAGGATGATGAGGAGGCCCGTCGCCATCGGGTCGAGCGTCCCGGCGTGGCCGATCCGCTTCATCCGCAGGATCCCGCGGAGCCGCGCCACCACGTCGTGCGAGGTGTGGGCGGCGGGCTTGTCCACCAGCAGGACACCCTCGATCTCCTTCGGCGGTCCGAGCATGGCGGCGCGCCTCAGCGCTTGGCCTTCTCCCGGTCGACGGCGGCGAGCCGCCGCTCCAGGGCGGCGAGCAGGCGCGCGTTGAAATCGGGGGTGGGAGTCTTGAGATTGAGCCCGGCCGCGCAGGCGTGGCCGCCGCCGTTGAATTCCGCGGCGACGAGGTCGACCCGGTAGGCGGCCTCCCGGGCGCGCAGGCTGGCCTTGATCGCGCCGCCGGGCCGCTCCTCGACGAGGACCCCGATCTCCACGCCGGCGATGCTGCGGGCGTAGTCCACCAGCCCCTCCGTGTCCTCGGCGGTCGTGCCGGTCCGCTCGAAGGCGCCGAGGGAAAGCGTGCCCAGGCACACCCGGCCGCCGCACTCCATGCGCAGCGAGGCGAGGAACTCCTGCAGGAGCCGGAGCTTGCCGGGGGACTCCCGCTCATAGAGCTCGTCGCCCGCCACGGCCGGCGCCGCGCCGCGGGCCACGAGCTCGCCCGCGAGGACAAAGCAGCGCCGGGAGGTCGAGGCGAACCGGAACTGGCCCGTGTCGGTCAGGATCCCGGCGTAGAGCGCCTGGGCCGCCGTGGCGTCGACCGCGAGCCCATGGTCGAGGGCGAGGCCGGCCAGGATCTCGCAGGTGGCGGCCGACTTGCTGTCCACGAGGTTCACGGCGCCATAGCCGGTGTTCGAGAGGTGATGGTCGATGTTCGCCGCCGGGGCGGGAAAGAGCGCCTGGAGCCGCTCGCCGGCCCGGCCGTGGTCGGCGCAGTCGACGAAGACGGCGGCGGCGCCGTCCGGCCGCAGGGCCTCGGTGCGGAGAAAGGGCGTGTCGCCGACCAGGAACTGCAGGCGGCGCGGCACCGGGTCCGAGTTGACGCAGACGGTGTCGTGGCCGGCGGCCGCGAGGATCCGGGCCAGCGCGACCTGCGCGCCGATGCAGTCGCCGTCGGGGCGGGCATGGCCGACCACGGCGACCCGGCGGCCGGCCAGGGCGGCCCGCAGCTGCGCGAAGGGCTGGGCGAATTCAGGATAGAACTTGTCCATCGGAAATTACTCCTCCGCCTCCGGCTCCGCCGGGGCGGGCGGCAGCTGGTCCAGGAGCCGCAGGACATTGAGGCTCTTGACCGTGGTCTCATCGAGCACGTATTCGAACTTCGGCAGGAATTTCAGCACGATCCGCTTCGACATCTCCTCGCGGATCGCGCGGGCCTGGCGGCGCAGCCAGCGCAGCTTGGTCTCGGCGACCTCGGGCGTCCCGACGACCGCGACAAACACCCGGGCGTCGCGCAGGTCGGGCGCCACGCGCACCTCCGTGACCGTCAGCGCGACCGCCTCGCTCTGGTAGCGCTGGCGGAGGATGTCGCTGAGCTCGCGCTGCATGAGCTCATTGAGGCGGATGGTGCGGTCGGACATGGGAGCCCGCGGGCCGCCGGTTAAAGCGTCGCCCGGACCTTCTGGGCCTCGTAACACTCGATGACGTCGCCGACCGCGTAGTCGTTCCAGTCGTCGAGCTTGATGCCGCACTCCAGGCCGGCGCGCACCTCGTTGGCGTCGTCCTTGAAGCGCTTGAGCGCGGCGACCTTGCCCTCGTGCACGATTTCCTTGCCCCGGCGCAGGCGCGCGGCGGCGTTGCGGGTGATCTTGCCCTCGGTGACGAGGCAGCCGGCGACGAAGCCCTTGGCCAGCGGGAAGGTGGCGCGGACCTCGGCGGCGCCGAGCTTGACCTCCTTGATGTCGGGCTCGAGCAGGTCGGCGAGCATCTCACGGACCTTGTCGCCCAGCTCGTAGATGATGTCGTAGGTCTCGATCCGGACCCCGTGGTGCTTGGCGAGCGGCGTCACGCCGTTCTCCAGCTTGGTGTGGAAGCCGATGATGATCGCGCCGGCCGCGCCGGCCATGAGGACGTCGCTCTTGGTCACGAGGCCGACCTCGGCCGAGACGACCTCCAGCGAGACCTTCGTGCTCTTGATGCCCTCGAGGAGCTGGCGCACGGCCTCGGCCGAGCCGAAGACGTCGGTCTTGACGATGACCTTGAGCGTCCGCTGCTGGGTGGCGGCGATGTTGGCGAAAAGCTGCTCGACCGAGACTTCCTTGGGGGCGGCGGTGCCGCCCGCCTTCTTCAGGCGCTGCTGCTCCTCCTCGGCGAGGTTCTCGGCCTCGCGCGAGCTCTTGACCGCCTGGAAGACCGCGCCGCTGTCCGGCGTGCCGGACCAGCCGATGACGCGCACGGGCGTGCCGGGGGGGGCCTCCTTGACGGGCTGGCCCTGGTCGTCGTACATCGCGCGGACCTTCGCCCACTGGGCGCCGCAGGCCAGGGCGTCGCCGACCCGCAGGGTGCCGCGCTGCACGATCACGGTCGCGAGCGGACCGCGGCCCACGTCCACCTGGGACTCGATGATGATCCCGCTCGCCTCGGCCTTCGGATTGGCCTTCAGCTCGAGGACGTCGGCCTGCAGGCAGATCATCTCGAGCAGGGAGTCGATGCCGGTGCCCTTGGTCGCGGAGACGGGCTCGGTGGGCGTCTCGCCGCCCCAGTCCTCCGGGGCGATGTTCCGCTGCTGCATCTGCCCCTTGACCATGTCCAGGTTCGCGCCCTTCACGTCCATCTTGTTGACGGCCACGATCAGCGTGACCTTGGCGTCGCGGATGTACTTGAGGGCCTCGTCGGTCTGCGGCATGAAGCCGTCGTCCGCCGCGACCACCAGGACGGCGATGTCGGTGACCTGGGCGCCCCGGGCGCGCATCTTGTTGAAGGCCGCGTGGCCGGGCGTGTCGAGGAAGGTGATCTTGCGGCCCTTGAACTCGATCTGGTAGGCGCCGATGTGCTGGGTGATGCCGCCGGCCTCGCCGGCCGCGACGTCGGCCTTGCGGATCGCGTCAAGGAGGGAGGTCTTGCCGTGGTCGACGTGGCCCAGGATGCAGACGACGGGCGCGCGGGGCACGAGGTGCAGGGCCTCGTCCTCGTCGGGCTTCTTCTTTTCCTTCTCCTTCTGGACCTTCTCCTGCTGCACCGTGGCGTCGCCGCGGTGCTTGATGTCCAGGAGAAAGCCGTACTTCTCGGCCACCTTCTGGGCCACCGATTCCTCGATGGTCGAGTTCATCGAGGCGAAGCCGACCAGCTGGTTCAGCTCGGAGATGAGCTTGAAGGGCTTGAGGCTCAGCGCCGTCGCGAAATCGCGGACGATGATCGGCGGCTTGAGGTGGAGGGTCTTGACGTCGCCCTCGATGGTGATGATCGGAGCCGCCGCGGGGATCGCCGGGGGCTGCGTCGGCTGCTGGGGAGCGGTGGCCGCGGCCGCGGCCGGGCGCATGGAGGGGACGGGCGGCGGCCCGGAGGGGGCCGGCGGGCGGGGGGCGCCCACGGGAGCCGGCGCCGGAGCCGAGGCCTTCGGGGGGCCGACCGTGCCGAACTTTGGCGCCGGGGGCGGCCGCATGCCGAACGAGGGGCGCGAGGGGCGCGAGCCCGAGGAGCGCTGGGGCACAAACGCGGCGGGCGGCGGCGCCGGGGACGGGGGCACCGGCCGGGGGACGGCGGGGATGGGGACCGGCTTGGCGGCTTCCTTCTCGCGCGCGATCACTTCCTTGGCCCGCGCGATGTCGTCGGCCGTCTTGACGAACGCGCCTACCGGGACACGGGCCTTGCTCTCGGCCGGCGGCGGAGCGGCCTCAACGGCCGGCGGCGCGGGGACGGGCGCGGGAGCCGCCGGCGCCGGGGCGATCCGGGCGGCAAACTCCTTCTCCACCTCCTCCACGTAAATCTTGCTGACCGTGCTCGAAACCGACTTCGTGTCCGCCGCGACGTAGCCGCGCTGAATCAGCAGGGCCAGCAGGTCCTTGCCTTCCATGTTGATGCGCTTGGCCAGCTCGTGGATGCGGACGCTCATTCAGTTTTGTGCATGCGCCCGATGATATCCTGGGCTTCCTCGGCGGTGAAGCCCGCGCCGACCAGGTCGTCGGCCACCACGCCCTCGAAGGCGGCGGGTGAATTGATGCCCATGTCGACCAGCCGCCCGGCGATGGCCGCGTCGACGCCCAGGGTCTTGACCAGCAGGGCGATCGCGTTGCCGCGCGGATCGTCGCCCGCCGCCTTGAATTCCTCGATGTCGATGCGCCAGCCGATGAGCCGGGAGGTGAGGCGGGCGTTCTGGCCCTTGCGGCCGATCGCGATCGCGAGGTCGTCGGTGGCGACCTTGAGGATGATGCGGTGGTTCTTGTCATCCAGGATGATCTCGCGCGGCACGGCCGGCTTGAGGGCCTCCATGACCATTTCCCGCGGGTCCGCATAATACTTGATGATGTCGATCTTCTCGCCGCCCAGTTCCCGGACGATCGTCTTGACGCGCGCGCCGCGCGCCCCGACGCAGGCCCCGACCGGGTCGACCTTGGGGTCGCCGCTCGTCACCGCGATCTTCGTGCGGTAGCCCGGCTCGCGGGCGAAGGCCTCGATCTTGACGGTGCCGTCGGCGATCTCGGTGACCTCGAGCTCGAACAGGCGGCGGACGAACTTGGGGCTGGCCCGGGTCAGGATGATCTCCGGCCCGCGAGGGGTGTTCTCGATCTCGAGGAGCAGGGAGCGGATGCGGTCGCCCGGCTGGTATTCCTCGCCCGGGACCTGCTCGCGGGCGGGCATCACGGCCTCGGCCTTGCCCAGGTCCACGTAGATGTCGCTGCGCTCGCGGCGGCGGACGGTGCCGGTGACAATGTTGCCGACCTGGTCCTTGAAATCGTCGTAGATGCGGTCCTTCTCGAACTGGCGCAGGCGCTGCATCACGGCCTGGCGCGCGGTCTGGGCCGCGATCCGGCCCAGGGAGGAGGGATCGATCGGCCGCTCGATCAGCTCGCCGAGGACCGCGCCGGGCTTCACCGCCTGGGCCTTCTCGATGTGGATCTCCGTCCGGGGGTTGCTGACCGAGTCCACCGTCTTCAGCACGGCCCAGGCCTGCAGCTGGCCGTTCTTGGGATTGATCTCGATCTTGAGCTCCTGGCCCGAATTCAACCCCTTCTGGGCAGCCGTTTTAAGGGCATTCGCGATCGTGGCGATCATGTCGCCCCGCGGGATGCCCTTTTCCTTCTCCATGTATTCGAGGACGGAAAGAATTTCGCTGCTCATAAGGTTGGTGTCGGTGGAAAAAAAAAGCGGGCCGCAGGGCCCACTTTTCTGCAAAGTGAGTGATTTGTAGCCCGCAAACCTATCGAATGCCACGATTCGTTGTCAAGCTGTGGCATTGACCCGGCCAGAGGGAGCGCCCACATATCACGCGGTTTTACGGAGGGGTGGCTGAGTGGTTTAAGGCTCCCGACTTGAAATCGGGCGTGGGCGCAAGCTCACCGGGGGTTCGAATCCCTCCC
>CAZKAH010000086.1:0-7564 GCA_964550715.1 uncultured Opitutaceae bacterium | reverse complement strand
GAGGTTGGCGCAGCCTCGATGCGCCGGCTCGATTCCGGCTGGCCATCAAAGATACCGGGACGTATGGCTGGGGAAGAAGCAACCAATCTTGCGCTCTTGACCGCCGCAAGCGGGCGGACTCGAATCAGGCCAGTCGCCCGCCAAGCCCCTTTGTGCGCGCCTTAAAACACCTCCTTTGGGCCCCCTCGATCTGGGTGGGATTGTCGCTGGGCCCCTCGCTCTGCGCGCAAATCCAGCGCGGGGCCGAGGCACCGGACTTTGGCGCCCAGGACATGGCGGGCAAGGCGGTCGGGCTCTCTGATTTCAAGGGCAAGGTGGTGGTGCTCGATTTCTGGGCCACTTGGTGCGGCCCCTGCCTGGCCGCCATGCCGCACACGCAGAAGGTGGCCAAGGCGTACAAGGACCAGGGGGTCGTCGTCCTCGGTTCCTGCACGCAGGATGAGCGCGCCAAGTTCAAGAGCTGGATAAAGCAGAATCAGGCCAAGTATCCCGACATCGTCTTTTCCCACGATCCGGCGGAGCGCGGCGAGGATCGCGCCTCGCTGCGGCTGTATGGCGTGAATGGCATCCCCACGCAGTTCATCATCGGACGAGACGGCAGAATCGTGGATGTCGTGGTTGGCTACCTCAATGGCGACGCCCGCCTTGAAACCGCCCTGGCCAAGGCGGGGATCAATATCGATTCCGGCGGCTGGGCCAGCGTGGCCCCGGCCGCGGTCGGCCAGCCCAGCGCAGCGCCCGCCGAGGCGCGACTGCCCGCTGGGATCCGCAGCCATCTCGTGCTTTGCTACAACTTTGAGCCCCCGGCTGCCGGGGGCCGGCTCCGCGACCGCAGCGGGCATGGCAATGACGGCCTTCCCGTCAACGTGCAGTTCATCAAGGACGAGACCCGGGGCGATGGGGCCAGCTTTGGCGGGACGGACAGCTGCATCACTGTGCCGAATCGAAAGGACCTCGGTCCCGCGCAGTTCACCCTGAGTGTTTGGATCAAGACTGCAGCGCAGGACCGCGCGGCGGAGGGAGTTTTCGAGAAGGGGAACGGGGCGGGATTTGACCTGACCATCGGGGGAGACCGCAGGGGGAGGTCTTTCCCGGGGCAAATCAGCTTCGATTCCGGGCAATCCTGGATCCTCTCCGGTATCCGCGTGAATGACGGGCAATGGCACCACGTCGTCGGCACCTATGATGGCGCGCATGCCTGGGTTTACGTGGACGGGTGGCAGATGAGCAGGCTGGGGCGCTGGGAAGGCGGCCCGGGGAGCACCTCTCCTGACCTGACCATCGGGGCCTCCTTCAACGGGGCGATGGCCGACCTGATGATGTTTGACCGGGTCTTTTCTGCCGAGGGGGTTCGGGCGCTGTTCATGTCCCAGGGCGGAGTGCTGGCCGTGCCGCGGGAGGGGGCGCCGATGGGCCGGCCGGCACCGGTTCCCGAGGCAACCGGGAACCCGGCCAAAGGCAACGTGGCGGAGCGCCTGAAGGAGCTCAAACAGCTGCGCGCCCAGGACCTGATCGACGAGGAAACCTACCGGCAGAAGGTGAAGGAAATCCTGGATTCGATCTGAGCGGAAACGATGGCCGCACTAGCCCGCCGTCCGAGCCGCCCCCTGGGGCTCGTTTTGTCCTGCCTGGTCCTGCATTTTTCCTGTGGCGCCGCCTGGGCGCGACCCCGAACCGAGCTGGCCGGCGACTGGGCGGATTTGCCCACCGAGCAGATCCACCAAAAGCTTTATATCGAGGCGCGGATCAATGGCGCGGGGCCTTTTCGGCTGCTCGTCGATTCGGGGACGTCGGTCTTGATGCTGGCCAAGGACGTGGCCGAGGCCGCCGGACTGCACCCGGTCAGAGGCGGCGCAGTGGTGCGAGACTCCTTTGCGGGGAGCCGGACCCAGGTGACTGGGGCTCAAGTGCAGCTGCTCGAGTCCGGGGGCCTGCGGCTGGAAGACATCAGGGCCGACATCGTGCCTGACCGGAGCGCATTTGGCATCCCCTGCGACGGGATCCTTGGAATGGAGGCGTGGGAGGACATCCTGCTGGTGGTGGATTTTCCCCGGGGGCAGGTCAGCGTGGCGCGGCCGGACACGATCTTCTACGCTGATAAAGCTGCCGTGCGCTATTCCGGAATGTGCCCCGAGGTCAGCTTGACCCTTGGGGGCCGTCGGGTTCGCGCCGTTGTGGACACGGGGAGCAGTCTCGCGCTGATGATTCCAAAATTGACGGGTCTCCCGCTGCTCTATCCGCCGATTGCATCCACTATCAGCACCGTGCTGGGCACGGAGCGAAGCGAGCAGTCTCAACTCGCCGGCGAGGCCCGCCTCGGGCCGATTCTGTTGCGCAATCCGCCCATTCGCGGGCTCCGGGATAAAACTGAAATAACCCAGGGAAATGTCGGCGTGGGCGTCCTCAGCGCCTGGAAGGTCGTGTTCGATGCCCGGGATCATTTGATCTATTTTCTAGGCGGCAGTCTCGAGCGGGCCTGGAACGTCGGCGGTCCCGGCCCAGCCAGCCAGTTCCCGGGCCCGGTGGCTGGCCTGCCGCCATCGCCGCCGGATCGGACCGCGCCAACTCCGGCCCGGCCCGCCCGGGCCGCCCGCCTGCAAGAAGTGAAGCAGCTGTACGACCAGGGGCTGATCGACCAGGAGGACTACGACCGCAAGGTGAAGGAGATCCTGGACTCAATCTGACCGGGCTTTTCGGCCCCCCAAAGAATGATCGAACCCTGAGCTCCCGCGCCTGCGTCTAGCGGGCGTCTTACCCTATCCCCATGAAACTACCCCGCCTGTCCCTTCTCGGTTTGTTCACGGCCGCCACCTTGGCTTTTGGCGCCGACCCCGCTTCGACTCCTCCCGCCAGGGAAATCGCGCTCTATCCCGGAGCCGCCCCCGGCTCGGAGAATTGGACCTGGGACGAGCGTGCGGCCGGATCCCCGACCAATCCCACGGTCGAAAACGTCGTCCATCCCGTGCTGCTGTACTATCCCGCCGACAAGGCCAAGGCGGTCGGCACGGCCATGATCGTGGCGCCGGGTGGCGGTTTCACCAAGCTGATGATGTCCTATGAGGGCGTGGATATCGCCCGGCGCCTGAACGCCATGGGCGTGGATGCCTTCGTGCTGAAATACCGGCTGCGGTTCACGGAGCCCAACGCGCCGGCCCGGCCCCCCGTTTCCATGGCCGCCCTCAACGCGCCTGACACCGCCCATCGCCCCGTCCCTCCGCTACCGAAAACGGGACCGCAGGCCGGTCAGGATGTCCGGGCCATGGGCGGCGCCGATGGCCAGCAGGCCATTCGCCTGATTCGCCAAAACGCCGCCGCTTACGGCGTGAAACCCGATCGCATCGGCATCATCGGCTTCTCGGCCGGCGGCTCGGTGGTCCTGCGCACGATCCGGGGCGCACCCGAGACCCGCCCCAATTTTGCCGCTGCCATCTATGCCGCTGACGCCACCGGAGAGCCTCCGCCGGCCGGCGCACCGCCCGTGTTCATTGCGGTCGCCGCCGATGACCAGTCGGTGGGATACCGGAGATCGCTCGAAATGTTTGATGCCTGGCGCATGGCCGATGTCCCCGTTGAGCTCCATATTTTCCAGACCGGCCGGCATGGCTTTGGCAAGAAGGGTGGCGGAGCCGACCATTTCATGGACCGCCTGGAGGAATGGCTGAAGCTGAACGGCTATCTGACAAAATGACGGCCAGGCCCGGGGATATCGAGGTCCCAGCCATGGCGCCAGCCCGAGAGCCGCGTCCCGGGAGTTGTCCTGCCGGCATTTTACCATGGGACTGAGGCTGCGAGCGGTCGTCCTTTGCGCCGTGGGCCTTTGCGGCGCGGCCACCCGCTCGCGCGGTTCCGGCGACCTCGAGCAGCGCCTCGGCTTGAGCTTCCAACGCTTGAGCCAGCCCGATTACGACATTGGCCCCGTCCTGGCGGACAAGATCGAGCCGGCCTGGCCGGGCGATGTCCAGGGCCGTTTGGTGTTGGCGTGGACCGAATTGGCCCAGGCCACCGGCCGCGAACCGCCGCAGCTCAAGGCGCTGGTCGCGGGTCTGCCCGCGACCTTCAACCGCGATGGTTACCTTGGGCCGTTGTTGGACCTGAGCGCCGTCAACGAACAGCAGCTCTCGGGGCATGGCTGGCTGATCTCGGGGCTGTGCCATTATGCCGACTACAGCGGGGACCGGCGGCCGCTGGCCTGGGTCGAGCGGATGATCCGCAGCCTCGCGCTGCCGCTCCGCGGCGCCTACGCGCGCTATCCGCGGACGCCCGACGACCGCAATCGCAACGGCGGCACGGTGGGGCGCCTCACCGGGCGGACCGTGAATGGCTGGAAGGTCTCCACGGACGTCGGCTGCGCCTACATCTTTCTGGAGGGCCTGGTCAGCGCCTATCGGGAGGAGCCTTCGCCCGAATTGGGCGCCCTGATCGACGAGGCGGCGGAGGCCTTCCTGTCCACCGACATGGTCGCGATCCAGGCCCAGACGCATGCGGCGCTCTGCGGCGCGCGCAACCTTCTGCTCTACGACCGCGCTGCGGGGTTCCAGCACGGATGGCTGCCGCGCCTCGAGGCGTTCTATGCACTCTACCGCACCCGGGCCATGACGGAGAATGAGGCCAACTGGAATTGGTTCGGCCGCCCCAGCTGGACCGAGCCGTGCGCGATCGTCGATTCCTTCCTCCTGGCTACGGAACTCTGGCGCACGACCGGCCACGCCGCGTATCTCGACGACGCGCACCGTATTTTTTACAACGGGTTGGGGTATGGCCAGAAGACCGACGGCGGGTTCGGGAGCGACGCCTTCAGCCGGGAGGGCGGGCTCGCCCTCGCCAATCGTCACTGGGACATCCCGTGGTGCTGCAACATGCGGGGAGCCTGCGGGCTGGCCGGAGCCGCCGCGGCGCGGGGGGAGTGGCGCGGCGCCGAGGGCGTGCTGCTCCTGCCGTTTTATTCGGACGGCGCCATTCGCGCCGGTGGATATGATCTGACCGAGGAGACGGGCTGGCCCCTGGAGGGCACCGTCACGATCCACGGCGGACGGGAGCCAGGGGCGCCTTCGGCCCTGCGCCAACTGAACTTCTTTATCCCGAGCGCATGCCCGCCGTCCGAAGTGCGCCTCCGGCTTGATGGTCGCTCCATCCCCGCCCAAGTCCGGAATGGTTTTGCCGCCGTTTCTCTTCCCCGCGGCATCCGGGACTTCACCGTCAGCTTGGAGCTGCCTCTGGGGCTCCAAGTCGCTCGTCCCCATAATCCCGCGACCCCCGCGGATCTGATCACGGTCCGTTACGGCTATCTGCTGCTGGGCACGCCGGATGGCCAGACGCTCCCCAGCCTCCGGCTGGCGGACCTTCAGCCGCTTGGCGCCGGCCGGTTTAGGGTCGGCCAAGACGGTCCGGTCCTCGCCCCGCTCTGCGAGATGCCTTTCTCGGACGCGACCCGGGAAGCCCCTTGGCGGACCCAGGTGCTCTTTCACCCCGACTAGGAGCTGGTGACCTTGCCGGTGGGGGTCAGGGCTCCAGCCACAGCTCCCGCCAGTCGATTGCGTACAGGGCGTTGTCGCGCCAGCCCTTCACCATGGGGCTGAGGAGGTGAGTCTGGTTCAAATAGGCGATGGGGACGAAAGCGGCTTCGTCCTGAATGATACGCTCCATCCGGTCGTAGGCCGCGCGGCGAACCCTGGGTACGGTCGCCTCGTTGGCTTGGCGAAACGCTTCCGCGAACGCGGGGCTCTTCCAGCCGGGATAGTTCGCGGGGCTATCCGGCAGCACCATCATCAGCATCATTTCGGGCGCCTGGATGCCGTAAAAGTAGCTGTCGAGGGCCAGGTCGTAGTTTCGCGCCTCCATTTCGCTGAAAAACACCTTCTGTTCCTCAATTTCAATTGCCACCGAAACGCCGAGAACACGGCGCCAGCTCTCCTGGAGCGCCTCGGCCAGGACTTTCTTGTTGCCCTGCCGACTTCGGATGCTGACGGCGGGGAAGCCGGCGCCCGCGGGGAACCCGGCTTCGGCCAGAAGGCGGCGCGCCTCGTCCGGAGAATAGTCCACCACCGGCGCCGGCTGGTAGCCGGCGGTGCCGGGACGGGTCAGCGCATGGGCGGGGGAAAACTCGCCATGATTCACCAACGGAATAATTCGATCCCGGTCCATCGCCAGCGCGAACGCTCGGCGAACGCGCGTGTCATTGAAGGGGCGCTTGTTCGTATTGAAGTCCACAAACGCCGTATCGAGCTGGGGGGTGATGCGCAGCCGGAGATCGTGCCGATCCTGGTATACGGCGATCTTGCTGGGGGGTAGCCCATAGGTGACGTGCAATTCGCCCGCGCGGAACGAACGTTCCTCGCTCTCGATGTTATCGGTGGGATAAAAGTGAACCTCATTTAGGCGGACGCGGTCCCTGTCCCAGTAATAGGGATTGCGGGTGACGACGACGTCCTGGTTGGGCCGCCAGGCGGCGAGCTTGAAGGCGCCGTTGCTCACCATGTTGCCCGGACGACTCCACGGCGATCCGGCTTGGTACGGATCGCCGAATTTCTCCACCACGGCGCGCGGAACCGGGTCAAAGGGGGCGCCGGCGACGATATAGAGAAAATAGGGCGTGGGGAATTTCAGCTGGATTTGCAGCGTGCGAGCGTCGAGGGCTTGTACACCCAGCGGCACTTTGTGGCCGCCCATCATCTCCTGGGCCCCGACGATCGGGAAGCCAGAGATGTTGGTCTGACTCAGCAGGGAAGGGGTGAAGGCGCGGCGGAAGGCGAATTCAAAATCTCCCGCGGTCACGGGGGAGCCGTCCGACCAGCGCGCGTCCGGGCGCAGGTGGAAGGTATACGTCTTCCCGTCGGAGGACACCTCCCAATGGTCGGCCACCCCTGGAAGGATGGTCTCGCCGTCGCTGGCGATGTTGGTGAGGCCCTCGAAGAGAGCGGTGTCGATGACGTATTCGACCTCGGCTTCCACCTGGCCGGGATCGAGCGCCTTCGGTTCCGCCCCATTGCCGATATGGAGAATCTGCCCGCGCGCGCCAGATTCGACGCGGGACTCGCGGCGGCAGCCGGCAACCACGACGATCGCGAGCGCGATGACCGCTGGGCGGAAGCGGGGGGACACGCGCCACAGGGTTAACGGTGCGCCTTCAGTGGCGATCATTTTCGGCCATGGGGGCGCCGGGTTCGGAGGGGATAAGTTTGTTGGCCGCGTTGCGGAGAAAATTGAACCCTGGCGCGCCCTCCCTGCGTCTAGCTTGGCTCAGACCCCATCCCCATGAAACCACCCCGCCTGTCCCTCCTGGCTTTTCTTGCCGCCGCGACGCTCGCCTCTGGCGCCGACGCTCCTTTGCCTCCTCCCGCAGCTGCAGCCGACGCCCCCGCTCGCGGGACGCAGCTGGCGCAGCCCGCCAAGGAGATTGCGCTCTATCCCGGGATGGCCCCCGGCTCGGAAAAGTGGACCTGGGAGGAGCGGCCAGCCGGATCCCCCAGCAATCCCACCGTCCAAAACGTCGTCCATCCCGTGCTGATGTATTACCCGGCGGACAAGGCCAAGGCGGTCGGCACCGCGATGATCGTGGCGCCGGGCG
>CAZKAH010000085.1:0-8232 GCA_964550715.1 uncultured Opitutaceae bacterium | reverse complement strand
TTCATCTCCTGGGGGGTGAAGCGTTCGCCGTAGTGGGCGTTGAGGGCGGTGTAGTCGGGGAGGGGGTGGGCGGCCATTTCGTTGACGGCGAGGTTGGCGACCTCGATGCGGAGGTGGTTTTCGCCGGGGTGGAGGAAGGCGGCGAGGTCGAGCCGGTAGGGCGGGCTCCAGATGGATCCGGCGCGTTGGCCGTCGACGTACACGACGGCGGCCTCGCGGACGGGGGCGGCGAGCAAGGCCTGGAAGCGGCCGCGGTTGCGGTTGGGGGCGCCGGTGGGCTTGGCGGGGCCGAAGTCCAGCCATACGGGCAGGTCGGGAACGAGCAGGCCGGCGGGCACCGTCACGGTCTTCTCGTAGGTCGCCACGCCGGAGAAGTTCTTCGTGGCGGGATTCGCGGTCCAGGAGGCGAGGCGGGCGAGCGGAGCGGGGGTGGAGGACCCGAAGGCCACCGTCCAATCGGTGCTGAGATCCAGCGTCACGGGCTGGAACATCGAGTCGCCGCCCTTCAGGTGGATTTCATGGCGCGGGAAAAAGGCCAGGACCGACGAGGCATAGGGAGCAAGTTCGAGTTCGACCGTCGAGCCGGTGGCGGAGAATCCCGTGGCCGTGGCTTCCCGGACGGCACCGGTCATGGGATCCCACCATTGCGGCTGGGTGTTCCCCACGCGGAAGGTGGCTCGGGTTTTCACCGGGGTGTTGCCGGTGTTGGCGATGAAATAGATCTCCGTGTCGCCCACGTGGCGGTGGACGAAGCCGACGTCGGGGGCGGGGGTGGAGAAGGCGACGTCGGGGGCCAGCTTCTGGGAGAGGGCGGCGCCGAGCTGGGTTTCCGAGGGGAGGAAGAGGCCGGGGGCGTTTGGGCCGACGAAGAGGCGGTCCACGATGGCGCGGACCTCGGCTTGGTCCGCTTCGGTCGAGGCAAAGCCGGGCGCGAGGGCGGGGAGGCGCCGGGTGGCGATCAGGATGCCTCCCTGCCGGGCGAAGGCCTCGAGCTTGCGCAGGGTGGTGACGGGCATCCGTTCCACCCCGGCGAGGACCACGGCGCGGTAGCGCAGGTCGCCGAAGGCGAGCGCGCCGGCGTCCACGTGGCCGCGCTGGCCCAGGAGGGTGTCGTCGAAGAAGTCCAGGTTGTGGCCTGAATCGAGAATGGCGGGGATGACGTCGGGCCCGAGGCGCTGGCTCACGAGGGCGCTGAGCGCGACGTGGCCGGAGCTGAACTGGGCCCAGGCGTCGTCCTCGGCGAGGTAGAGGGCGACGTCATTCGCGGGCTCGCCCTGGCGGAGGATGTAGCTGACCCGCTGGAGGTAGGCGGCGACGTCGGGCATGACAATCCACCACGGGTTCTTTTCGTCGAAGACGGCCGAGGCATAGAAGCGCCAGCCCGGGTAGGGCACGCCCTCGGCGGTGTAGGGCCAGCCGTGGCCGATCAGCTGGTTGCTGCCCTGGAGGAAATACGTGTCGGCGGAAGCTTTCATGTCCAGCGGGGTCGCCCGGAAGACGGGGGAGTGCAGCCACGTCCAGGTCTCGGTCGAGGTGACGGGCCGGCCGAGGAGATGGCTGGCGGAGGACGCCCAGCGGGTGGTCCGGAAGCCCTTCCAGCCGTCGCCCTCGCCCTCGGGCAGGGCCGCGCCGGCGTAGCTGAACAGGGCCGCCGGCGGTGTGCCATAGGCTTGGATCCGGAAGCGGGTGCCGTGCGCGGCGGCCCAGGCCTGGATCGGGGCGATGAAGTGATCGTCGAAGACCTCCGTCAGGGTCCGGCCCCAGTCATGGCGGATGTCCGCCGCCTTTGGGCCATTTTCTCCGACCAGGGCGGGCAGGTAGGGTTTGAGGTCATACCCGCGACGGGTTTCGAATTCGTCGAGGAGATTGGGGGTCCAGTCGGTGTTGAAGACCTCGAGGCTGTCGCAGAAGACCGAGTAAGGGACGTTGGGCCCGCAGGCGGCGACCTCCAGTTCCGCGATCGCGCTGAGGAATTTCGCGACCGCGTCGGCGTCGTAGTGGTCGATCACGTAACCCTCGGCGCCGTTGGCGGCCCGCTTGACCTTCATGCCCGTGCGGCTGGCGATGAAGAATTTCACCGGTGCGGGCCCCTTGATGGCATGGGGCAGCCACGCCGCCTGGCCGCGGATCTCCATCGGCTGGTCGAAGTCGCGGTAGGCATCGGTGATGGCCTGGGCCCCGGGCGCGGGGCCCATGAAGGCGGCGATGAGGCTCTCGCCCGGCCCGAGGGCGGGGAGCGGCACGGACGGTTGGCCGGCCGGAATCATCGCCGTCTGGACGCGCAACTGGCCGGCGCCTTCGGAGGCCGAGAACATCGGACCGCCGTAGGGCCAGCCGCTGCCGAGGGTCAGGTCCATCCGCAGACCGAGTTCCTTCGCCTTGGCGGAGGCGAACCGGAGCATGTCGAGGAACTCCGGCGAGAGGAATTTCAGGTTCTTCAGGCCGGGGATCTGGCCATCGAGCGCCAGGGGATAGACCGGGTTGACCTCAAAGCCGCCGATCCCGCCGGCCTTCATCATTCGCATCTCGCGCTCCAGCTCGGGCTTGGTCACGGCCGGCCCGAACCACCACCAGCGCATCATGATCCGAGCGTCGTCGGGCGGCTGGGCGAAGGCGCGCTGCAGCGCGGCCGGGTCGGCTAAAATCGGCGCGGCGGTCACAAGCGCAAGGAGGAGAGGAAAGAGGCGGGCGGGGTGCTGCGGAAAGGCCATAGGGGTATCTTCGCCAATCCGGCGCACCCGCGCCAGCCTAGTCGCGCGCCCTAAAACACCAGCGTGGCGCTGCCGAAGATGCCGCGACGCATCCCGAACTGCGCCGCGCCCACGCCGATGCCCGAGCCATCGCGCAATTCGTAGGATTTGTCGGTAAGGTTCACGACATCGAGGCGGAGCTTGATGGTGTGGCGGTCGGCGGGGAAGGTCTGCTCCACGCCGACGCTGATCGTGGCATAGGCGGGAACCGTTCCGCCATTGGGAATCGTCGAGCCGTTGGGGGCCGTCGCGTCGGTCCGCAACCCCGATCCGTAGACCGAGTCCGCATAGAGCCGCATGCTGCCCCGGCTCTCCTTCCAAAGATAGGCCGCGCCGACGGAGCCGCTCAGCGTTTGATCGTGATCGAGATGGACCCAGTGGTTTTGGACGTAGGCAAAATCATCCGGACTGAAGAGAAACTCCGCCGAGTTCCAATCCCGTCCCTGGGCGACCGAGTGGGCGAGATTGGCATAGGCGGAGAAACCGCCCTGGGTGTAGGATGTCGTGAATTCCAGGCCGTAGACTCGCCCTTGGGCGTAGTTGAACGCCGAGAGAATGAGCGTCTGCCCGAAGAGGCCGTCATCGAGCTGGTTCTTGGCCGACTTGTAGTAGCCGTCCAGGCCGGCTTGGTATCCCGACCCCAGCTCTTGGGTGATGCCGGCGTCGAAGTAGTCGGCGCGCTCGGCCCTGACGGGATCGTCCTGGTCGGTCGGCGCCGCGTTCGAGGTACCGTCAAATTTTGCAACGGAGCCAGCTGCCACGTTCTCGAGCGGAGGGGGCGTGAAATAGCGGGCATAACCCGCATGCAGCGTCGTTCCACCACCCGGCTGATAGAGAAGATTGAGGCGCGGGCTGAGCTGAGTTTCCTTGTCGAAGCTGGAACTGAAGGCGTCGAAGCGCGTCCCGTAGTTGAGGGTGAACCCGGAGCCGATTTTCCATTCGTCCTGCAGATAGGCGCCGGCAAAGGAAGCGTGAATTCCCTTGTTATCCGCGATGGGAAAGGCGCGCCCGGTCGGATTGCCATCACTGTTGACCGGGAACACCGTCGTGGTCGACTTGCTCGAGAGAGATTCGTCCAGGGCCATCGCTCCGGCGCGCAGGGTATGCCGATCGCCGAGCGTGTAACTGCCGTCCCCTTGCAGCCCCCCGGAATCGAGCCGGCGATACACGTCGCTCGCCACGCCGTTGAAATAGAGGTCGCCGACCGGATCCGGGACGAAGTGGACGCCGCTTTGGCGTCCGAAGGCCGAGATCTGGAGGTTCAGGTTGCCCGCCGATTTTTGATAGCTGGCGACGGCAAAATAGTTTTGCTCATCCTGATTTTCATTCAAGCCGGAGGAGTTGAAGGCCCCCGGCACCCATTGATTGCCATTCGGAGCGGTCCCCGCGGAAAGGCCGGGGGTGTCGGGAACCTGGAATTGGCTGGACGAGCCGCTGGCCATGAAGCTCAGCCGGCTGGAGCTGTCGAGGATGTCGGACACGTAGGCAAAGGCCTTGTCCTGATCGGTGGTGTCGTGGATCGCCGTGGCGCTGGAGGTCGGATTCTCGATGCCGAGTCCGTCGTGGTCATAGCTCCCGTCGACGAAATAGCTCACGCGGCCAGAGGTGCCGGACGCCTCGAAACTCGGGCGAATCGTGTCGAAGCTGCCGCCATAGACCGAAGTCTCGCCTCCCGGGTCGAAGGCGCCGCTCTTGGTCTTGATGTCGACGATGCCGGCCGTGCGAAAGCCGTACTGCGCGGGCAGGGACCCCGTGATCAGCTGCAGGCTGCCGACGAAGCGGGGATCGAGTTCGAGGCCGAATCCGCTGATGCCCTCGGGCAGCAGGACGTCGTTGATCCGATACTGCAGATTGGCGTGCTCGCCGCGGACGTGGAGGTCGCCGTTAGCCGCCGAATCCTCTGCGACCCCCGGGGCGCGCAGGAGGACCTGGCTGAACGGGGCATCGGCTCCCTGCGGCAGATTCTCGATCTGCTGCTTGTCGATGAAGAAGGAGGTGGCGCCGAGGCTGGGTTGGATGGTGTCGCGACCGAGGTCGAGCTGGCTCGTGACGACCACGGGATCAAGCTCAACGGTTTGGCCGGAAGCGGACGGCGACGCGGGGGCCGCGCGGGCGGCGAGAGGGGGTGAAGAGGTCTGGGCCGCCAATGAGACGGTCGTGAGGAGCGAAAGGAACGGAAGAAGACGAGAGTGCATGGTAAGACTGAGTTTTGCATGGGAGGAGGACGGCCGCTGGCGGCGCACGGAGGCGCGACCGCGGGGAACGCGGCCGCGCGAAGTGCGCCGGCCGCGGAGGACCAATCGACTCAGCTCAGCGGCGGGCCGCAGCCCGGCGGGAGATCAAAACTCGGCGCGACCAGCAGGAGGACGGCCGGACGGGGAAGGCTTTCAGGACGCCGCCGAAGAAAAAGACCGAGGAGAACGAGCGCGGCCAGCGCCGGAGTAAGGCCGTGCGCAAAGAGGACCACGGCGCAATCGTCGTTGGCATCGAGCTGCCTTTCGCCATGCAGCCAAGCGTGGAGGGTCGGGCTGACGGACAGGACTGTCAGGGCCAGAACCAAGGCGACGCCGGCCCCCGCCACCAGGCGGCGCAAGGGTTCGGGAAAATGGCTCCGGCGATTCATGGCGGGCGCGCGCGTCATGCGATGGGTGTCAAGACGCACCGCAAACCTGCAGGATGCGGGCCAAAATCACGCATTCGCCGCTCTCGGCGTATTTGCAGGCCATGAGCCTAGGGTCCCGTATTCGGATGCTCCTGGGCGTCGAACGCCTTCGCGAGATTCGTGACCTTGGTCACGTATCCCAGCGTCTGCAGGGCCTGGAGCTGCTGCGCGGAAAGGATCCCGGCAGCCTGGGTTGTGGCCTTGTCCCAGTCGATCGCAGTGCGGTTCACGCTCTGGCCCGGAGTGGTGTTGGCCGCGGCCAGGATAGGGGCCAGCTGTCCGGCCTGCGCGTAGGTCAGCGGGGCGGAACTCACCGTCATCATGGAGGCTAGGCTGCCCACCAGGTTCTGGAGCGGCTCCGCGGCGAGGCCGCGGAGCTCGGTCACCTGGGCGACGGTGGCGACGCCGGCCTGGGTCACCAGGGCGAGAATCGCCTGCTGGTATTGCTTCTGGGACTGCCGCCGCATCGCCGCGATGCCGGGATCGTCGTTGGGCAGGCCCTGGGCCTCCGCCGCTCCCTGGAGATCCATGCGGTCGCCCTCTTGGGCGGTGGTTATCTCCTCGAATTTGTCGATCAGGGCCTGGGACAGGCCCAGCTTCACATAGGCGAATCCATACCGGTCGGGCAGGCCGGCCCGGAAGGATTTGAGGTAGAGATCCATCAGCTTGGGATTGGCGGCGAGCAGGCTGGCAAGGCTCGGGCCTCCGGGAGGCCGGGCCGGCGCTCCGCCGGCCGCGGGAGCGGAGGAGGGTGCGGCCGCGAGGGCGGCCTGCAGCGCCGCGGCATCGCGCAGCTGTGCGCTGGCCTGCTCCCGCGCCTGCTGCAGGGAGACCTCGAGGGCGGCATGGTCCCGTGCGATGGCCGCGCGGCCCTGGCGGGCGCTGCGCGCATTGCTGAACCCCTTCCAGGCGGCGAGCAGGGCAAGGAGGGCGACCAGGCAGGCCGCGGAGCCGACGCGGATACTGGACTTCATGGGCTGTTCCCGGCCGCGGCCAGCCGGGCCTGCTGGAGGGCGGCCTGATATTGGAGCACCGCGATCACCCGCCGGGCGGCCTGGGCCTGGCCCGGTGACAGGATGGCGACGGCCTGGGTCTGGGCGGCGGTCCAGTCGACCGCATTGACGCTGACGGTCTTCCCCTCCGCATAGGCCGCGCTGTTTGCCGTGATGATCCGGTTCAGCTGGGTTGCCTGTTCGGAGGAGATGGGCTCGGAAGCGAGGCCCGCCTTGGTCGCGATGTCGTTGACGACGCCCAGCGCAGGGAACGCGCGGTTGAAGTCCTGGATCTGCTGGGCGCCCTGGTCGCCAAGGATGGCCCGCAGCTGCTCCGGGGGCGGCAGCAGACCCCCGCCCGAGCGGATGTCGCCGTGCGGGCCGAGGCCGAAACCTGCGAAATAGGCTTCCAGCGAGGTGGTTTCGAGCTGATCGATCTGGCCCGTGGGAAATCCCTCGCCCTTCAGGAAATTCCCAAAGGTCACATCAAACTGATGACGGCCGACCGCGATCACCATGTCGCGCACCTCGGGATGGATCGCCAGCAGCCGCTGCCACGCAGCCTTCTGTTCCGCGGTGTTCCCCTTGGGGCCGGAGGCCGCGGGGCCCGCGGCGGGAACGGGCGCCGCGGCCGGCGCCGCCGGCGCCTTCTGCTGAAGCGCGGTCAGCGTCTCCGCCGCCGCCTGGTCCCGCCGGGCGATCGTCCGCCACTCCTTCTGCGCGGCCCCATAGGCCTGGCTGGCCGCCGCGAGATCCTTTTGTGCATGCCATGCCCCGGTCCACTCATAGATCGCGGCGCCGATCGCGAGGAGGGCCGCGAGGACGGCGCCAGCGGCAAAACGATTGGCGGCGGGGGAAGGCGGCGGGGTCGGGCTCACGGGAGGGGGCGCCTAATGCTGGCGCCTCCTCTGTAGCAAGGTCACCGCGAGCAGCAAGCAGAAGGACAGGGCGAGGAGCAGCGCCGCGAAGGCGTGGGCCTCGCGGTAGTTGAGGACCTGGACGTCGTCGTAGAGGGCGATGCTCGCGACCCGGGTGACGCCGGGGATCGAGCCGCCGATCATGAGGACCACCCCGAATTCCCCCAGGGTATGGGCGAAGCCCAGCGTCAGCCCGGCCGCGATGCCGCGCGCGGCCAGGGGGAGGTGCAGCCGCCGCCAGACGCGCCAGGATCCGGCGCCCAGGGCCGTGCCGGCGTCGAGGAGCTCGCGCGGGACCGCGCGGAGCGCGGCCTGGAAGGGCTGCACCGCGAAGGGCAGGGAATAGAACACGGAGGCGACCACCAGGCCGGTGAAGGTGAAGGCCAGCGGCCGGCCGGTCAGGTCCCGCCACCAGCTCCCCGGCGGATGGTTCGGCGAGAAGGCGAGGAGGAGATAGAACCCGATGACCGTGGGGGGCAGCACCACGGGCAGGGTGCAGATGGTCTCGCAGACCGGCGCCAGGCGCCAGCGGCTGACGTTGAGCCAGTGGGCGAGGGGCAGGCCGACCAGGGCGAGGACGAGGGTGGTGACCGCCGCGAGCCGCAGCGTCAGGCCCACCGCCTGCCAGAGCGGCCAGGACAGCCCCATCATTCCACCGTGACCGACTTCGCCAGGTTGCGGGGCTTGTCCACGTCGCAGCCGCGCTCGAGCGCGATGTAGTAGCTCAGCAGCTGGACGGGGATCGAGGCGATGATCGGCAGGAGCGCCTCGTGGCAGTCGGGGATGGGGATGACGGCGTCGGCGAGGCCGGGCGGGAGCTCGCAGCCCTCCGTGACGATGGCGATGACCGGGCCCTTGCGCGCCTTGATCTCCTGCATGCTCGAGACGATCTTGTTGAAGATCTCGCCCTT
>CAZKAH010000084.1:0-8265 GCA_964550715.1 uncultured Opitutaceae bacterium | reverse complement strand
TGGTCGAGGAGCTCCTGCAGCGGCCGATGCACCTCGTCGATGATGACGCCCCGGAGCCAGAGGCCGTTCACCGCCTGGCGCTCGGCCAGGAGCGCGGCCAGGCGGAACCGATGGCTCGCCTGGCGGCGCTGCTGGGCGCTGCGCTGGGTCTCGCCCTCGGCGGTGAGGACGGCAAGCCGCTGCTCGTATTCCGCGATCACATGGCCCAGGGCGGCGCTTTCATCGGGCGTCGCGGCGGATGACTCCAGGCCGCGGAGGACCTCGAGGCCGGCCTCGACCGCGGTCATGCGCGCCAGCCGCTCCTCCTTCGGCCGGCTTTCGTCCTCGCGCAGGCCCACCCAGCAGATCAGCGGCTCCAGGGTCGTGCCCTGCACCAGCAGCGTCACCGCAATGACCCCGAAGGCCAGGAAGATGACGATGTCCCGCCCGGGAAACGGCTCGCCCGTGTCCAGCACGAGCGGAATGGACAGCGCGGCCGCCAGCGTGACCGTGCCGCGCATGCCGGCCCAGCCGAGGACGAAGACGGCGGCCGCCCGCGGCCGATTTTCCGTCGCCCGCACGCTGGGAAACAGAAACGGCAGATACGTCCCGGGGAAGACCCAGGCCAGGCGCGCGACCATCGCGGTGCCGGCGACCGCCGCGGTGAAACCCAGCAGCTGGAGCTTCGTGTAGTCGCCGCTGACCGCGGCGAGCAGCCGGGGAAACTGGAGGCCGAGCATGACGAACGCGATGCCGTTGAGCCAGAAAAGCAGCAGCGACCAGACGCCCCACGCCGCCTGGCGCGTTTCCGCGTCCATCCGGACCGGATCGCGCCAGCCGCTGTAGAGCCCTGCAGCCACGACCGCCAGGATGCCGGAAAAGTGGATGCCGGAAACGTGCAGGCTGTCCGCAAGGAGGTAGGCGGCATAGGGCGTGAGCAGCGACAGCGTGATCTCGATCGACGGATCGCTCGCATGCATGTGCCGCAGGAGATCGCGAAGGCGGCCCACCCCGTAGCCGACCCCGAGCCCGATCACGAAGCCGCCCACGGCCAGGATGGAGAAATCGAGGGCCATGGCCCTCGCCGAGAAGCTGCTCCCGAGCACCACCGCGAGCGCGAACTTGAATCCCACCAGGCCGGTGGCGTCGTTCATGAGGCTCTCGCCGCTGAGGATCGTGGTCAGCCGCGCCGGCACCCGCAGGCGCTCGGTGATCGCGCTGACGGCCACCGCATCGGTCGGCGACACGATCGCCCCCAGCGCAAAAGCCATCGCCAGCGGCAGGCCCGGCACAAGCCAGTGGGCCACGAGTCCTATGGCCAAGGTCGTAAAGGTCACCAAGCCGATGGCCAGGAGGAGGATCGGCCGCTTGGCCTTGCCGAATTCCCGGAGCGGCATCAGCCAGCCGTCGGCAAAGAGGAGCGGCGGGAGGAAGCAGAGGAAGAAGAACCCCGGGTCGAGGGTGAGCTTGGGAAAGGCCGGGAGCAGCGCCGCCCCCACCCCGCCCGCCAGATACGTGATCATTGCCGGCCACGGCAGCCAGCGGGCGATGACGCTCAGGCTCGCGATCAGGAGCAGGAGCACCAGGGCGTGTTCAAAGGCGATCAAGGAGGGCGCCCAGCATGAGCGGCGCCTCCCGCGGAGGTCGAGTCCCGTGTGCCCGGCCCCGGCGGCCCGGCCGCCTCAGTCCAGCCGCTGAATATTGCTCGTGGCCTTGGACGTCATCGCCGGCGTTTCCGGCGTGGTGACCACGACGTTCTTCAGCACGATATCCGCCGCCTGCGTCACGTGGATGCCGCGACGCGCGGTGATCGCGATGTTCTCCATCCTGCCCTGGTGAATCGGATGCTGCGGCAGGCCCGTGATCGAGATGGCCGTGCCCGCGCCCAGGCAATAGACGTCGCGGATCAGGAAATCCCGGAATTCCGGCGTCTTCCCCGGATCCCGGGAAAGCGGGGCCTTCAGGGTCGACGCGCTGACAGGCGTATTGTCGTAGTGGGTGTCGAACAGGATCGCATCGTTGACGATGTCCTGCATGTAGATGTGGTCCACCGTCACCTCGTGCACCAGGCCCCCGTGGCCCAGGCCGCTCTTGATCCGGATCCCCACGTCGGTCCCGACAAAGTCGCAGGCGGTCGCCCAGAGGTTGCGCATGCCGGCGTCGGTCGCACCGCCCACGACGAACCCGCCGTGGCCGTGATAGACCGTGCACTCGGCCACGATCACGTTGCGCAGGGCCGCGTCCTCCCCCGGGCGCTGGGTGCCGTTGGCCTTCATGCAGATGCCGTCGTCCCCCGCGCTGACCGTGCAGCGGTAGACGAGGACGTTCTGGCAGTTGTTGATGTCCATGCCGTCGCCGTTCTGGGCCCACCACTCGTTGAAGATCGTGACCGACCGCACCGTCAGGTTGGCGCAGCGGGTCGGCTCGAGGACGCCCGACGGGGAATTCCGGAGCGTGACGCCGTCGATGAGGACCTGCTCGCATCGGTCGAGGAAGAGGAGCGGCGACCGCTTGAAGTCCCGGCCCGGCAGCAATTGCTCCTGCGTGGGGTGCGAGGTCTCCCGGCCGAGGCGGATCAGGTAGTCCTCCCCCGCCATCGCCTCCTTCGTCGGCCACCAGTCCGCCCCGTCGGCGCTGACCACCCCGCCCCGCGCCAGGAACGCCTGCCATTGGGCTGGGGTCGACTTGGCCTTGCGAGCGGGCCGCCAGGTATCGCCGGCGCCGTCAAAGATCCCGTCGCCCGTCACCGCGACGTTGCGGAGGCCCACGCCGGTGAGGGCCGACTCCGCGTAATAGCCGCGGTCGCCGTGCTCCACCATCGGATAGGCCGTGTGGTCCGGCGTGAACTGGACGAGCGCGCCCCGCTCCGAATGCAGGTCGACGTTGCTCCGCAGCTCGATCGGGCCGGTCAGCCAGAGACCGGCCGGGATGACCACGTGCCCGCCCCCCGCCGCGGCGCAGGCGGCAATGGCCTTCCCGATCGCCGCCGTGGCGATCGTCCGGCCGTCGCCCACTGCGCCGAAATCCGTGATCGGGAAAGTCCGGTCGGGAAAGGATGGCAGCGGCACGGCCGCCATCTTGAAGGGCGCGCGGGCGACCAGGGCGTCGAGGGCGGAAGCCGGGGCGGACGAGGCGGCCGGGCTCATGACCGTCGCGCAGCCGGCGAGGACGGGAAGCAGGGCGAGGGCGGAGGCGAGGCGGGTGTTCATGTCGGGCTGGCTCGGGCCGTTCAGGCGTAGATCGGCTCGAGCCGGCGGGTGATGTACTCGTCGCAGTGCCGGTAGCTGGCGAGGGGGCCCTGGCGGGCCCGGTCGAGGTCGACGCAGATCCAGCCGCGGTAGCCCACGCTCTTCAGCACCCGGTGGCAGCCGGGAAAGTCCACCTGCCCGTCGCCGAGGTCATAGATGCTGGAGAAGAAGCGCGCGTCGGTGGAGTCCTTGGCCAGCACCTTGCCGTTCGGCTGCACCACGTCCGCGGTCGGGGTGGTCCAGCGCGAGTCCTTGTAGTCCAGGAAATGAATCCGGTCCTTGTAGCGCTCGAGGGTCGCGACGACGTCGCAGCCCGCCAGGTTGAGGTGGGCGGTGTCCGGCGAGAAACCGAAGAGCTTCGGGTCGACCGCCGCCATGAACCGGTCGATCTCCTCCCGGGTCTGGACCATCTGGCCCATGTGGTTGTGCACCCCGGCGGTGAAGCCCAGCTCTCCCGCCACTTCGCCGATCTGATTGCAGCAGTCGCACAGTTCCTTGAAGCCGGCGGCGGTGTCCGCGCCCGGGCGGTTTCGCGCCGGCGTGAACACCACGAGGTGGCTGGCGCCGAGCTCGCCCAGGAACTTCATCGCGGTGCGCGCGCTGGCCAGGACTTCCTTCCGCTGGGTGGGGTCCTGCAGCGGGCCGTTCCAGGAGATCGAGACCGCGGAGAGCCCCCGCTGCGCGAGTTCCTGCTGCAACTGCGCCTGCGTCAGGCCGTACTGGCGCATGAAATCGGGATAGCTGGTGAGCCGGATCCCGATGAACCCGGTCTCCTTCATCATGTCGAGGATGTCGGTGAAGGGGCCATGCGCGTAGTAGCGCCAGAGCGCCAGGCTCAGCGCCCATTTCACGTTCCGGTTCTGGGGAATGGCGCCGGCGCGGGGTGCCCGCTCCGAGCCCGCGGAGGCGCAGCCCTCCAGGAATCCGGCGGAAAGCGCCGGCAGGGTGGCCAGGAAAGCCCGGCGGTTCATCGTCATCATGGGGTGTCCAGCTAGACGCTTGGCCAGCGGGATCGATGCGGCCAACCCGCGGCTAGGCCGGCGGGGGCGCGGTCGACGAGGGCGCCGGCAGGCCGTCGACCGTGCGCGGCTCCATGAACTCGACGCGGGTGCCGTCGGGATCGTAGGCCTGGGCCTTACGCTTGTGGTCGTTGCCGACGGAAACCTCCGGCAGAAGCCGGGCGCCGGGCGGAAGCGTCCGGTGCCGGAGAGTCTCCGCCGCCTGGGCGGCATCCGGCACCTCCAGGCAGAAGTGGTGGTTGACGCCCAGCTTCGCCAGGGTCGGTTGCCCGTCGTAGAGCATGAATTCGACCCAGTCGGTTCCGTCCGGCACCCGCAGGTTGTCCCAGCTGAGCACCTTGCCATTGCCGCTGCCCCGGCGGATCTCCACGCAGCCGAGGATGTCCCGGTAGAACTTCAGGGCGGCGTCCAAGTGGCGGACCATGATGCCCGCATGCGACAGGTGCGCGGAAATCCGGGTCGCGGGCAGGTGCTGCCCGAAGTCGCGCGCGGTCCAGCTGTCCGGCAGGTACTGGGCAAATTCCACCGTATGCCCGTCCGGATCCTTGACCCGAAAATACGCGGCCGTGACCTGTCCCTTCGTCACCGCCTCCGGGACGGCCACCCCCCGGGACTTGAGATAGGACCGCAGCGCCTCGGCGTCATCGGTCTCGAGGGCGATATGGTCGAGCCGGTCCGTGGCGGGCGCGTTTTCCGGGAGCAGCTCGACCGACTGGTGGTCCCCGATCTTGAACAGCACCGCCCGGGGGCTGCCGTCGGGCTGTTTCAGGCTGAAGGATTCCGCGAAGCCGAGGAAGCTGCCGTAATAGGCCCGGGAAACCTGCAGGTCGTGCACGAAGTACGCGGCCTGGGCGACGCCGAGGATCCGGGGCCGGGCCGGCGGCTGGGCGCGGGCTGCGCCGAGGAACAGGCCCAGCCCGGCGGCGGCAAATCCGCTGCGGCCCAGCCAGCCCGGCGTCCTCATCTCGAACCGGCCGGAAGATCCAGGCTGCCGATCACATTTCCCTCCCGGTCGAGGACCTTGGCGAACGTGTCAAAATAGACCGTGACCTTCTCCAGCGCGCCGTCGCCGGCGTGATGGTCGGCGCGGACCAGGCGGCCATCCTTGTCGTAATAGGAATAGTCCGTGGAAAGCAGCCGGCCCGTCCCGTCATAGAGGCTATACTTGGTCACGCGGCCCGCGGCATCGGCCTCGGAGACCCCGCGGGTCTTCAGGCTGCCATCGGGGTTCGTGACCACCACGTCCGGCTTCGGGGGCGGCGGGGGCGCCACCGGGGCGGCGACCGCCGCGGGGGCCTCCGAACGGGCGACCACCATCCCGGCGTCGTTGTCGATCACGATGGCGTAGGTCAGGCCCCCGAAGGTCGTCGGGCGCAGCATATAGGTGTGGCCCGACTTGAGCGCGATCGGGATGCTGATGGTGTTGGACTTGCCCGACCACCCGCTCGTGGCGTCAACCACGATCGTGTGCTGGCCGGGCGCAACCGAGGTCCGGGACTTCGAGTGCGGCGGGGCGCCGTCGACGCTCACGATGTCAAAGTGCGTCAGCGCGCCCCAGATGATCGGGTCCAGGCGCATCCCGAGCGGCGTCACGCCGACGATGTACGCCGGCTCGACCGACTCGGAGCTCGTCTGGCAGCCCGTGCCCAGCCCGACCAGCAGCAGCGCGGCGATCGGCCCGGCGATGTTCCTCAAGGGGTGGTGTCGCATAGGAGGACGCAGCCTAGGCCGCGTCCCGCCGAAGAAAAGGCTATAACCGACCCGGTCGGTGATACCGGTTGGGGGCCGGCGGCGTCAGTTCCTCGTTGGCAAATCCCCCGGCCGACCCCAATACCCCATAGACCCATGGCGCGAATCCTCCTTATTGAAGACAATCAGGCCCAGCGGGAGATCCTCCGCCAGATCCTGGAAAAGCTGGGCCACGCCGTCATCGAGGCGGCCGATGGCGACGACGGGCTCGCCCGGTTTGCCGAGGGCGGCGCCGACCTGGTCCTGACCGACCTGATCATGCCCGGCAAGGAAGGGCTTGAGACCATCCAGGAATTCCGGCGGATCTATCCGCAGGTGAAGATTATCGCGATGTCGGGCGGGGCCCGGGTGGGCGCGAACGACTATCTCAACGTGGCGAAGCGGTTCGGCGCCGACTGCATCCTGGCCAAGCCCTTCTCGAGCGCGGCGCTCACCGCGGCCATCGCCGCCGTGACCACGCCCGGCGGCTAGCGCCGCCGCCGCGTTCTTTTTCACGCCCATCCCACCCCCATGAAATCCATCCCGATTGCCCTCCTCGCCCTCGCCTGGGCGAGCGCCGCGCTCGCCGGTGAAACCCGCACCGACCATGTCAACGCCACGACCCCTCAGCAGGACGCCAAGCCGAACAGCAGCGACGTGCCGGATGTCTATGCCATTCCCACGAAGTTCGAGCGTGTCGTGATCCTGCGGTTCAAGTACCAGGCGGACCTGCTCGCCGGCCTCGAGCGGATGGTCAAGGAGCAGAAGATCAAGAACGCGGTCATCCTCGCCGCCGCCGGCTCGGTGCGGAGCTACCAGTACCACATGGTCAGCAACCGGACCTTTCCCTCGCACGACCTGTTCGTCGAGAATCCCGAGGGCTGCGCGGACATCGTGAGCATGAACGGCTATGTCATGAACGGCCGGATCCACCCCCACATCACGCTGGCGGATGAAAAACATGCGTTCGGCGGGCATCTTGAGCCGCGCACAACCGTCTTTACCTTTGCCATCGTCACCCTGGGCGTCCTCGGGGACGACGTGGACCTCACCCACCTCGACGACAAGACCTACCGGTAAGAACCCGCTCCGGCGCCGCCCCCTGCCATGCAGCCATCCCCCTTCTGGCGCCGCGGCGTCCTGGCCGTCCTGGCCGCGCTCCCCCTGGCCGCGGTGGCTCAGGAAAAGCCCCTGCCGGACCCGGTCTTCCCCTTCGGCGCGGTCTACTTCCGCAAGTCGAGCCCGCCGGCGCAGGACTGGGAGCGCGACCACCGGACCGCCGCCGCGCTCGGCATCAATGTGTTCCGCCACTGGTTCATGTGGGCCTCGATCGAGACCTCGCCGGGGAAATATGACTGGAGCGACTATGACCGGATCTTCGCCCTGGAGGCGCAGAACCACATCAAGGTCGTCATCGCCGAAATCACCTCCGGCGCGCCCGAGTGGATGTGGGACAAGTATCCCCAGGGCCGGCACATTGGCGCCGACGGGGCCGAGGGCTTTCCGAGCGTCGCCTCCGGCAGCGCGACCGGCGGGGCGCCGCTCTCCCTGGACGATGATGCCGTGCGCGAACGGGCCGGGCGGTTCCTGACCGCCCTGGTCGAGCGGTATCGCGACAACCCGGCGACCCTGGGCTACGATGTCTGGAACGAGGGCAACACCTCGGACGACTACGGCCCGGGCACCCAGGCCAAGTTCCGCGCATGGCTCAAGGCCAAGTACGGCACCCTCGAGGCCCTGGAGCGCGCCTGGCACCGCTACAGCCTCGGCGATTGGGAATCCGTCCACCCGCCGCATGACAATGGCGGCTATCCCGACTCGCTCGACTGGCTGGCCTTCCGGCGCGACGACGCCATCGCCCTCCTGCGCTGGCGCATCGGCCTCATCCGCGGGCTGGACCACCGCAACAAGATCACCGCCCATGGCGTGGGCGCCCTGACCGAGATCGAGTGGCGGACGGTGGACGAGGTGGACTCGTACGGCTACACCTGGGTCGCCTCCCGGCATGGCAACGCCCCCTGGATGCAATTCCAGGCGGTGGACGTCGTGCGCGGCGCCGCGCGCGGCAAGCCGTTCTGGCACGCGGAGGCGACGGGCGGCCCCCTCTGGCTGCAGCCGCAGGTGCTCGGCCGGCCACTGGAGGACGGCCGGAGCACCGACGAGAAGGACGTGCGCGTCTGGAGCATGATCGACCTGACGGCCGGCGCCACCGGCATCCTCTTCACCCGCTGGCGGCCGCTGCTCGACGGCCCGCTCTTCGGCGCCTTCGGCCCGATGGGGATGGACGGCTC
>CAZKAH010000083.1:0-8929 GCA_964550715.1 uncultured Opitutaceae bacterium | reverse complement strand
TTCAGGAAGAACTGCAGGGCCTTGCCCAGCTTGCGGCCGCCGAGGTACAGGTCGGTCTGCCGCTTCACGGTGCGCGCCGTGCGCTGGCCGATGTAGACGAGCGCCCCGAGGTAGAGCGCGATCATCAGCCAGTCCTGCCAGTGCAGTCCGAGAACAACCATGCGGAACTATGGCGGAAAGTTCGGGAAGTTTTCGAGCGACAACTTGCCGGCGGGCGAGGCCCAGGGGCAGCCGGACTCGTGTAGCAGGCGGCCGGCGCCGAACGCGCGGTCCACCTGGGCGGCCAGGCCGGTGATCACCGGCTGGACCGCGGCGCGCGGGCTGCCGCGGCGCCTCTCGATGCAGGCGGACGGTAGGTCGCGGACCGACGTCGCCGCGTGCGCGCCGTTGACGCAGAGGATGTGCTCGGCGGCGATCTCGGGCCCGCAGACGAACGTGGCCGGATCCTGCAGCCGGCGCAGCACGCGCGCGAACATCTCGCGGCGGGCCTGGGTCTCGCCGCGGGCCGGCAGGACGGTCTCGCCCTCGCGCGCGCTGCGCAGGTGCCAGCCCCCGGCGACGCTCCAGGAGGCCGTCCCCCCGTCGCCCTCGATCTGCAGCTCGGGATCCATCGGCTCGGCGCAGCTGTGGCTGGCGTAGAAGCAGATCTCGACCCCCTGGCGGGTCGTCGCGCGCACCGCCGCGGTGTCGTAACTCTCGATCGGGCGGGCGCGGTAGAGCTCGGCCTCGACGGCGATGGGCGTGGCCGAGCGCTCGGCCTCCCCGCCGGCGAGGAAGAGCGCCAGGTTCAGGAAATGCGCCAGGGCGTTGGCCAGGGGGGAATCGAGCACCCACTCGCCGTTGAGCCGGACCCGGCCGGCCCAGTCGTTGCGGGCATAGTAGGCGTCGTCGCGGGGCCAGAGCCCGCGGCCGCGGATCCGGCGAATCCGGCCCAGTGCGCCCCCGACCAGCCGCCGCTTCACCGCCAGGTTGTCCTCGAGGTAGATGTCCTGGAAGCCCACCGCGACAAAGCGGCCGGAGGCCGGCGCCGTCTCCCGGATCGCCCGCACGTCCTGGATGGTCGCGGCCAGGGGCTTTTCCACCAGGACGTTGGCACCCGCCGCCAGCGCGGCCAGGGTCATGCGCGCATGCCAGTGGATGCCCGTGGGAACGAGCACCAGGTCGAGCTGCCCGGCCTGGGCCTCGAGCATCTCGTGATAGTCGCCATAGATCATCGCCCCGCGGGCCGTGAGCTCGGCGCAGGCGGCCTGCTCGTCCCCCCGGTTGATCACCGTCGCCGCCGCCACCGCAAGTTCCCCGCGTGCGGCATGATGCAGCAGCCTTTCGAGGTAAATCCTGCCATAGCCGGAGACGCCGATGATGGCGGCCCGCGGCGGGGTACGGGGCATAAATTGCGATGCTGAGGACACGTGACCGGCGGAACAGACCCTTTTAGGGCCGGACGGTCAGATTCGCGCCGGAATCAAAGCACCTGCCGGGTCTGCGCGTCGAAGAGGTGGACGCGGTCGAGATCGAGCGTGAGGTGGACCCGCTGGCCGGGCAGGTGGGTTTCATCCGAGCGCACGCGGGCCAGGCAGGGCAGCCCGGAGGCCCGCAGATGCAGGTGCGTCTCGGCGCCCATCGGCTCGACCACCTCGATCTCGGCCTCCAGCGCGCCGGCAGCCGGCCCGCGCTGCACCCGCACGTCCTCCGGCCGGATGCCGAGGACGAGCGGCTGGCCCAGGAGATCCCGGGCGCGCCCCAGCAGCGCGGCGGTGAGCGGAAGCGCGACCGGGATCGCATCCCCAACATGGCTGGTCACGAACGCCTGCGCACCGCCCGCCGGCAGGATCGAGCCGTGGAAGAAGTTCATGGGCGGGCTCCCGATGAAGCCGGCCACGAACAGGTTGGCCGGGCGGTGGTAGATCGCCAGCGGTGCGTCGACCTGCTGGATCTCGCCGTCCTTCAGCACGCAGATCCGGTCGCCCATCGACATCGCCTCCACCTGGTCGTGCGTCACGTAGATCATCGTGGCGCCGAGCCGGGCGTGCAGCTTCGAGAGCTCGGTGCGCATGGTCACGCGCATCTGGGCGTCGAGGTTGGACAGGGGCTCGTCGAAGAGGAAGACCTTCGGCTGGCGCACCATGGCGCGGCCGACCGCCACCCGCTGCCGCTGGCCGCCGGAGAGGGCGCGCGGCTTGCGCCCGAGGCAGGCCTCGAGCCCGAGGACGGCTGCCGCCTCGCGCACCCGCTGGTCGATCTCCGCCTTGGGCAAGCGGCGCAGCCGGAGGCCGAAGGCCAGGTTCTCGTAGACGCTGAGGTGCGGGTAGAGCGCGTAGTTCTGGAAGACCATGGCGATGTCGCGGTCCTTGGGCGCCACGTCGTTCACCGCCTGGTCCCCGATCAGGATGCGGCCGCTGGAGATTTCCTCGAGGCCCGCGATCATCCGCAGCGTGGTCGACTTGCCGCAGCCGGAGGGCCCGACCAGGACCATGAACTCCCGGTCCGCCACGGTCAGGTTGATGCCCCGGACCGCCCGCACGTCGGGGGCGTTCTTCTGGGGATAGACTTTGACCAGGTCCTCGAGGACGACGCGGGCCATCAGGAGCGCAGCGGCGCGGTCGCCACGTCGGCGGTTACGTAGGGGTCTTCCTGCAGCCGCGGAGAACCCTGCCCCGCGAGGAGCCGCCACCAGACGCGGGCATTGGCCAGGACCGTGATGGCGACCAGGAGGAGGAACAGGGCCGTCACCCCGGCGTCCACCCGGGCGTTGAAGACCTGGCGCTGCAGCGCCGCGGCGGCGGCCGGCGGGGCCCCGGCCAGCTGGGCGGCGAAGGCGCGGGCGCCGCTGAGGAAACCCAGCCGCGGGTCGTCGGAGAAGATCTTCATCCAGCCCGCCGTCATCGTGACCGCCAGCAGCCAACCCAGGGGCAGGAGCGTGACCCAGACGTGGCGGGCCCGGCCCATCTTGATCAGGACCGTCGTGCCGAGGGCGAGGGCGATGACCGCCAGGAGCTGGTTGGCGATCCCGAAGATCGGCCAGAGCGAATTGATCCCGCCGTTGGGATCGATCACCCCCCCATAGAGAAACCAGCCCCAGGCCGCCACGAAGAGCCCGGTGCCGAGGAGGTTGCCGGAGGTGGAGGCGGTGTGGCCGAGCGGCGGATGGAAGTGCGCCAGGAGATCCTGCACCAGGAAGCGGCCGACGCGCGTCCCGGCGTCGAGCGTCGTCAGGATGAACAGCGCCTCGAACATGATCGCAAAGTGGTACCAGAGCGACAGCGCCACCCGGCTGTGGAAGGCGCCGGCGAACATCTGCGCCATGCCGATGGCGAAGGTCGGCCCGCCGCCGGTGCGGCCGATCATGGTTTTCTCGCCCACGCCCGCCGCCAGGTTGGCCATGTCCGCCACGGTCACCGGAAACCCGAGGGCGGACACCCTGGCCACCACGGTCCCGGCGTTCCCCGCCATGTTGACGGCGAAATACTCGCCCGGCCGCAGCGCGCAGGCGGCGATCAGCGCCATGACGCCCACGCACATCTCGACCACCATCGCGCCGTAGCCCACGAGCCGGATGTCGGCCTCGCGCGGGAGGAGCTTCGGGGTCGTGCCCGAGGAGATGATGGCATGGAAGCCCGAGATCGCCGCGCAGGCGATGGTGATGAAGCAGAAGGGAAACACGGGGCCGGCGAAGACCGGCCCGCTGCCGTCGACGAAGCGCGTCAGGGCCGGCATCTGGAGCGCGGGCGAGAAGAGGATGACGGCCACGCCGAGGGCGGCGACCGTGCCGATCTTCATGTAGGTGCTGAGATAGTCCCGCGGCGCGAGCAGCAGCCAGACCGGGAGCACCGCGGCCGCCAGCCCGTAGCCCATCAGCCACCAGGCCAGGGCGGGGCCGCTGAGCGTGAACCAGCTTTCCAGTCCCGTCCCCGTGACAAATTGCCCGGCCCAGACGGCCGCCAGCAGGGCGACGACCCCGCCGGCGCTGATCAGCCCCAAGTGGCGCGAGCCGCCGCCGGTTCCCCGCAAAACGAGGCCCATGGCGAGGCCGATCGGCACCGTCGCCGCGATGGTGAAGAGGCCCCACGGGCTGTCCGCGAGGGCCTTGACCACGACCAGCGCCAGGACGGCGAGGATAATGACCATGATGGCGATGATGCCGACCAGGGCCGCCATTCCGGCGACGGGCCCGACTTCCTCGCGCACCATCCGGGCCAGCGACTTGCCGCCCCGCCGCACCGAGCAGAAGAGCACCACGCTGTCATGGACGGCCCCGCCCAGCACCGCCCCGACCAGGATCCAGAGGAGCCCCGGCAGATAGCCGAATTGCGCCGCCAGCACCGGCCCCACCAGGGGCCCGGGGCCCGCGATCGCCGCGAAGTGGTGGCCGAAGACCATCCAGCGGTGGGTCTTCACATAATCCTTGCCGTCGGCGCGCACCGTCGCGGGCGTGGCGCGGAGGTCGTCGACCGTGAGCACCTCGGCCATCAGCCAGGCGGAATGGAAGCGGTAGGCGATGGCGAAAGTGCAGAGCGCGGCCACCACCATCCACATCGCATTGACCGGCTCGCCCCGCGTCAGCGCCAGCACCGCGACCGCCGCGGCCCCGAGGGCGGCGACCGCGCCCCATCCCAGCAGGCGCAGCGGGCGAGGGGCGGCAAAGATGCTCATACGCGACCCCGGATTTGCCAGATTCAGCCGGCAACGCCAAGCTGCAAAGAACCCGGGCCGGTTCGTGCTTGTGCCAATTCCGGCTTGGGAAAAGCTGCCAGAGTCGGCGCCCCACCCCCATGCCCTTCCCTTTCGGCCGCTTCCTCGCCCTCGCCGGCCTCGCCGGCGGATTTTTGGCGTCCACCCGGTCCAGCCGCGGGGCGGAAGCACTGTCGGCCCTGAGGGTTTTTCCCAACCTAGCGTCCAACATCGATCGTCCGCTGCGCTATCAGCCGCAAGGCGGCGATTTCGTGATCGAGAACGGTCCCGAGTTCTTCAACCGGTCGCTTTACGGCGGGAACACCGCCTTTCGCGTCGATGGCGGTGACCGGCCCGAATTCATGGCCTACCTGCCCGGCCGCGGCGGCAACCTCCGCCTGGGCGTGCGTTCGGCGGCCGGCGCGCGCTGGCTGCAGCAGGCGGCCCGGATCGTCACCCGCTATCGTCCCGGCGAATTGTTGTACGAGATTCGCGATCCGCTCCTGGGTCCGGACGGGGTGCTGCGGATCGAGGTCCTCGCCTACGACCAGACCGAGGGACTGATCGTGCGGGCGACCGGGGAGCAAATTCCCGCCGACCTCGACTTCGTCTGGGCCTACGGCGGCATCACCGGAAAGCGCGGGGCGCGCGACGGCGACATCGGCACCGAAAGGGTTCCGATCGGCCAATATTTTCAACTGGCCCCGGAGATGTGCGAGGGCAACACGGTGGAAATCGCCGGCGCGGGCTTTATGGTGCGGGCCAAGGCCGCGACCATCGCCGGCCTTGCGCCCGCCGGAGCGGTCCTCGCCATCGGCGACGCCCGCGATTGGCCCGATCTGGCCAGCCTGCTCGCGCCTCGGGCCGTTCCCACCCTGCCCCTGTTGGTGGCCCACGTGCCGCTCCTCTCCGGGCAGCCGCTCTATTTCAGCCTGCAACACGTGAGCGCCGGCGGGGAGGCAAGCCCTGATCTCAACATCTACCGCGAAGTCACCGCCGATCGCCGGGGAGTTGATCGCCGGCCTCCCACCTTCCAGCTGGCGCCGGCCTTTCTCGCGGCCGACCTGCCGCGGCAGTTTGCGTCGACCGAGTCCCATTTTGCGTCCCTGCGAAACCGGGTGGCCGTCGATACGCCCGATCCGTTTCTCAATGCGGCGGTCGGCGCGCTGAACGTCGCCGCCGACGCGCTGTGGGACGAGCCGCAGCAAGCCATCATGCACGGGGCCATCGCCTGGCGCACGCGGCTCCTGGGCTGGCGGGGTCCCTATGTGCTCGACGAACTCGGGTGGCACGACCGGGCCCGGCTCAATGCGGACTACTGGACCGGCCGCCAAAACACCGATCCGATTCCCGCGCAACCGCAGCCGGCGGACGAAAAGAGCAATCTGGCCCGCAACGAGGCGGGCCTCCACTCGAACGGCGACATGTCGAACAGCCACTACGACATGAACCTGGTGTTCATCGATGCCCTGTTCCGGCATCTGCGCTGGACGGGAGACCGGGCCTTCGCGCGCCAAGTCTGGCCGGTGATCGTGCGGCACCTGGCCTGGGAACAGCGCCTCTTCCGCCGCACCTACGGCGCGGAAAAACTGCCGCTCTACGAGGCGTACGCCGCCATTTGGGCGAGCGACAATCTGCAATACGGCGGCGGCGGCACCGCCCACGCCTCCGCCTACAACTTCTATGAGAACCGGATGGCGGCGAAGCTGGCGCCGCTGGTCGGCGCCGATCCGGCCCCCTATGCGCGCGAAGCGGCGCTGATCGCCCGCGGGATGAGGGAGCTGCTGTGGATGCCCGCCCAGGGGAAATTTGCCGAATCCAAGGATTGGCTCGGCCGGCAGCTCGTCCACCCCAGCACCGGATTGTGGTCGTTCTACCACACGGTGGATTCGGAGATGCCGACGCCGGCGGAGGCCTGGCAAATGACCTTCGCGGTCGACCGGGAAATTCCGCATCTGCCGGTCCGTGGTCCCGGCGTGCCTCCGGGCCTGCACACCCTGGCCGAAAGCAACTGGATGCCCTATCAGTGGTCGGTCAACAACGTCGTGATCGATGAGGCGATGCACACGGCGCTGGGATTTTGGGAGGCGGGGCGATCCGAGGAGGCGTGGCGGATCGCCGAAGGCTCCCTGCTGGCGACCATGTTCATGGGAATCTCGCCGGGCAACCTCGGCACCATGTCCTATCTGGACGTCTACCGCCGGGAATCGCAGCGGGATTTCGGCGACAGCGCCGGCACGATGTCGCGCGCCATCGTGGAGGGTCTCTTCGGCGTGCAACCGGACGCGCTGGCGGGCGAATTGCTCATTCGGCCCGGCTTTCCCGCGGATTGGCCCCACGCCAGCTTCCGGCATCCCGATCTTGCCTACTCCTTCCGCCGCGAGGGCGGCCGCGACACCTATGTGGTTGAGCCCCGGTTCGCCGAACCGCAAAGGCTCCGCCTGCAGGTGCCGGCGGCTCGGGCGCGCATTGCGCAGGTCGAGATCAACGGTCAACCGGCCGAATGGCGGGCCTTGCCGGGCGCGGCCGCGGCTTCGCGCCTCCAGCCGGGAGTTCGGTTTGAAATCCTGGCTCCCGCCGCCGCGCGGACGGAAATCATCATCACCTGGGCCGGCAAACCGGCCGCGCCCGAGCCGCCCGCGGCCGCGCCCGATCTGGGCGAGACGCCGATGGTCGCGATCCCCGCGCCGCCCGCCGGCGCCACCCTGTCGCCGGTTGAGCTGAGCGGCTATTTCAACGACCGGGTGACGCAGATTTTCCGGAATGAATACCGCGCGCCGCGTTCGCCCTTCGTCTCGCTCGCCCTGCCCAAGCAGGGGCTGGGCGGCTGGGCCGGGGGCTTCGACGCCCAGGCCGAGGTCGACGACTCGGGGTTGCGGGCGGCGGCGGCCCGCGCCGGCGGGCGGCTGATCCTGCCGAATGGGGTGCCGCTGGCGACTCCCGGGGATCCGCAGGCTAAGAACATCCTCTTCACCTCGCAGTGGCGGAACTACCCCGCCGCCGCGGTCGTCCCCCTTGGCGGCCGTGCCCGCGAGCTCTATCTGCTGATGGCCGGCTCCACGGGCCCGATGCAGAGCCGGCTCGACGACGGCGAGGTGATCGTGACCTACCAGGACGGCAGCACGGACCGGCTCGCGCTGGAAAATCCCACGACCTGGTGGCCGATCGAGCAGGATTACTTCATCGACGACTTTCAGTTCCGCCGGCCGGGACCGCTGCCCATCCGGGTGAATCTGGCCACCGGCGCGGTGAGGGTCCTCGATCCGGAAAAATTCAAGGGCCGGGGTGCTCCGGTCCGCGGCGGGGCGGCCACCGTGCTCGCGCTGCGGCTGAGTTCGGACAAGGAGCTTCGGTCGCTGACCGTCCGAACGCTGGCCAATGACGTGGTGATCGGGCTGATGAGCGCAACCCTGGCGCGCTGAGCGGCCCCGCCCTTTGTGCCGACCACCTTCAACCGCCGGTCGCTGCTCAAGGGCCTCGCGCTCGGTGCCGGCGCCGCCGTCCTGAGAAATTCCGGCTGGGCCGCTCTGGCCGGCGGCCCCGCCCCCGTCGCCACCACCACCGCCGGCAAGGTCCGCGGCCTGGTGGAGGACGGGATCAGCGTGTTCAAGGGCATCCCCTATGGGGGGGATACGGCCAAGCGCCGGTTCCAACCGCCCGTGCCGCCCGAGCCGTGGCCGGGCGTGCGCGATGCGCTGGCTTGGGGCCCGCGGGCGCCGCAGGCCGGCGGCGGGGGCCCGCGGCCCGGCTTCACTCCCGGCGACACGTACTCCGACGCCTACAACGGCCGGCCGACGCCGATGGGCGAGGACTGTCTGCATCTCAATGTCTGGACGCCGGCGCTCCGCGACGGAGGCAAGCGGCCCGTGATGGTCTACATCCACGGCGGCGGCTTCACCGGCGGCTCGGCGAATTCCGACGTCTATGATGGCGGGCGCCTCTGCCAGCGCGGCGATGTCGTTGTCGTCACGCTCAACCACCGGCTCAATCTCTTCGGCTATCTCTACCTGGCGGAGCTGGGCGGGCCCGAGTTCGCCGATTCCGGCAACGTCGGCCAGCTCGACCTCGTCCTCGCGCTGCAATGGGTGCGGGACAACATCGCGGAGTTCGGCGGCGATCCCGGCCGGGTCCTGATCTTTGGGCAATCGGGCGGCGGAGCGAAAAGCGCCACGCTCATGGCCATGCCGCCGGCGCGCGGGCTGTTTCACCGGGTGATGTCGATGAGCGGCCAGCAGCTCACCGGCAGCCGGCCCGAGACCGC
>CAZKAH010000082.1:0-9335 GCA_964550715.1 uncultured Opitutaceae bacterium | reverse complement strand
TGCATCTCGGTGTTGGCGCGGATGGTCTCGTCGTGCTTTGCTCCGCTGTTCGTCGCCGAGAGGATCCGGTTCAGGGCCTCGTTCGGTGAGGGATGGTAGGAGAGCGAGTCCCGGTTGACGACGCCGAGGAAGAAGGGCTTGGCGCCCTTTTTCTCAAGGTATTCGGCGAAGACCCGCCCGTTGCTCCAGGTGAGGCGCAGGACGGGCTCGCTCGGGGGCGGCGAAGCATCCTCGTTCAGGGCGACCAGGGGCGTGGGCCAGCGCGCGGCCTCGGCCATGGCCGGGCCGCGGGCCCGCAGGGTCGGGACAATCAGGTCCTCATTCCTCGTCTTGCCGTCGTCCGCATACCGAAAGCGGTCGAAGGCCAGCGGATCGTCGGTGTCGATCGTGACATAGAGCGCGTCACCAGGGACGGCGACCGGCTGGGCCGCCCGCAGATGGGGGACCGCGACCGCCGCAAGCGCGATCGCCACCGCAACCAGCAATTTGCCGAGGAGGGTTTTCATGGCGAGTACCTGCCGCCCGGAAGGGGGGTCACCGCCCAACTTGGCGGAAAAGGCCGATTCCGCAAGCGACGGCTACGTCCGCCGGGCCCCGAGCAGGCTGGTTTCCCCCCGGCGCAGCGCCACGTATTCCATGGCGAGGGCGAACCCGGCGGTGAAGAGGAGGTCGCTGGCGAAGGTGTTGCGGAAGAAGAAGAGGGTCGAGGGCAGGCCGGGATGCCCGACGGTCAGGGCCAGCCACCAGCCGGCCGCGGTGTGCGCATAGCCGTAGTCCCTCAGCCAGGCATCCGTGTTCGTCAGGACGTAGAACAGGACCGATGCCCCCACCGAGCCGGCGGCCAGCGTGAACCAGCTGCGCCAGCGGGCCACCGTCCGGCCGAGCATCAGGCCCATGGCGAAGCAGAGGAGCCGGAGGGCCACGCCGCCGGCGGTCCAGTGATAGCCGTACTGGACGGCGTAATAGTGGTCGATGTAGAGGTCCGTGGCGGAAAGGGCCACGAAAGGGACGGCCCACATCCAGCGGCTCTGGAAATAGACCCCGCCGCAGAAGGCCAGCGCCATGAGCGGCGAAAAGTTGCTCAATTCCGGGGCGTGCAGCGCCAGGATGCGCCAGGCTGCCGCGGCCACGATCAGGGTGAGGGCAAGGAGGCGCATGGGGGCAGGATGAGGCCGGGATCCCCGTTTGGAAATCCTAATTCTCCGCCTGGCGGGCCAGGAGCCAGAGGAGGTCGGAAAGCCGGTTGACAAACTGGCGCACGACCGGCCGGACGCTGCGGCCGTGGGCCGGCAGGGCCGTCAGCCTCCGCTCGGCCCGCCGGGCCGCCACCCGCGCCTGGTCGAAGGCCGAGGCGAGCGGGGTGGCGCCCGGCGTGGCCCAGCCATCCGCCTTGGCGCCGGCCGACTCGGCGGCCGCGACCGCCGCGTCGAGCCGCCGGACCTCGCTTTCCCCCAACTTCGCAAACTTGGACTCGGCGTACCGGGCTGCGTCGCATTCCGCGCAGGCCAGTTCGCCCATCAGCGCGACCAGGGCCCGCTGCACGTCCTCGAGGAGCGCGCGGGTCGCCAGGTCCGAGACGCCGGCCTTGGCCGCGCCCAGCGCGACATTCAGCTCGTCGCACGCCCCCACCGCCTCGATCTGCGGATGGTCCTTCGGGACCCGCTGCCCGTAGAGCAGCCCGGTCGTGCCCTCGTCGCCCGTGCGGGTCGCGATGCTCACGGGCCGCGGCTAGCGGGTGATCCGCTTGGCGGCCGCCTGCACCCGGAGGCAGAGCTCGGCGGCCTTGAAGACGTGGGACTGGGTCATCGCCCGCTCGGTGCGGTTGAGGCAGTCCAGGATGAGCTCGCCGAAAAAACGGAACCCGACCTGGCCCGCGACCGGCAGGTGATGCTCGCCCTTGTCGTCCACCAGGTAGACGTGGTCGCCCGTCCGCTCGCGCGCGACGTCGACGTACTTGCGCAGCTCGATGTAGCCCTTTGTCCCGAGGATGACCATGCGCCCGTCGCCCCAGGTGCTGAGGCCCGCCGGCGTATACCAGTCGACGCGGATGTAGTTGGAGGCGCCGTTGTTGCCGACCAGCGCGGCCTCGCCGAAGTCCTCGAACTCCGGCTTGTCCGGGTTGGCGAAGTTGCCGACCGCGGCGTGGTTGACCACGGCGTCGGTCGCGCCCGAGTAGGTCAGGAACTGCTCGAACTGGTGGCTGCCGATGTCGCAGAGGATGCCGCCATACTTGGCCCGCTCAAAGAACCAGGCCGGGCGCGACTCCTTGCTGAGGCGGTGCGGCCCCAGGCCGAGCACCTGCACGACCCGGCCCACGGCGCCCTGGCGCACGAGGTCCGTCGCGTACATGGCCGATTCCACGTGCAGCCGCTCGCTGAAGTAGACCATGTACTTGCGCCGCGTGGCGATGACCGCCGCCCGCGCCCGGTCGAGCTGGTCGAAGGCCGTGAACGGGGTCTTGTCCGTGAAATAGTCCTTTCCCGCCTCCATCACGCGGCAGCCGAGCGGGCCGCGGTCGCAGGGAATCGCGGCCGCCGCCAGCAGGCGGACCGCGCCGTCGGCCAGGATCTCGTCCAGGGAACGGGCCACGCGGACGGAGGGAAACTTCGCCTGGAAGGCCTCCACTTTCTTCGGATCCGGGTCATAGACCCACTTCAGCTCGGCCCCGGCCTCGAGCAGCCCGTTGCACTGCCCGTAGATGTGCCCGTGGTCGAGATGCGCGGCGGCAAAGGTGAATTCCCCCGGCTTGACCACCGGGTTGGGCTTGCCCTGGGGGGCGTAATTCATCCCGTCTGATTTCTGGCTCATGAGAGTGCCTTGGCCTCCGCCTTGGCCTCCGCCCGGGTCTGCTTGGCCAGGGCCTTGACCGCCGGGTCGATGGCGGCGCGGGCCGGTTTGTCCATCCGGTCGATGAAGAGCTTGCCCTGCAGGTGGTCGTACTCGTGGAGGACGCAGCGGGCGAGGAGGCCGTTGCATGACAACACATGGGGCACGCCCCGCTCATCCTGGTACTTGACCGTGATCTCCTCGGGCCGGGTCACGTCGCCCCGGATCCCGGGAAAGGACAGGCACCCCTCCTCGTGGACCGTGTCCGGGGTCCCGGCCGCCGCCGTCACCTTGGGATTGGCAAGGACGATCGGCATGAACAGCTCCCGGGGAGGCCGGCGGCCGTCGAGTTCCCAGGCGAAGTCGTCGTCGCTCTGGCGCAGGTCGACCACGCAGAGCTGCCGGGCCACCCCCACCTGCTGCGCGGCCAGCCCGATCCCGGCGGCCTCGTGCATCGTGGCGATCATGTCCGCGGCCAGTCCGGCCAGGGCAGGGTCAAAACTAACGATTTTCTCGCCTTTCTTCCGTAAAATGGAATCGTCATAGTGAACAATTCGCAGGGACATCGGTCAGAGGAACTTAATCAGGGTAAGTTTCGACACACCCAGCCCGCAAATCAATTTCCTCGGTGCCTCCGGGGCAGCCTGATTTTGCCGATGACCGACTCCACCCACGATCGAAAAAACGCTTCCCTGGCACCGGCGATGGTGGCGGCTGGGATCATCGTCGCGCTGGCGGCGTGGATGCTGCCGGTCAACGTCCGCTCGCTGAGCCCCGTCGTGCTCCGCGCCGCAGGCGAGGACACGCCCTCCCTGGCCGCATTCGGGCGGCAGCTCGTCGACGTGGAAAAGATCGGGCCGGCCTCGCTGATCCTGGCCGCGGCCCGGACCGTCGGCGATCCGCAGGCCCCCGCGCTGGCGACGGCCCTGGGCCAGCTCATCGCCCGCCAGCCGGCCCTCGCCACCTGGGGCGGCTGGGATCCGTTCCTGGACCCGATCTTTCACCTGCGGGTCGCCTCCGGGGCGGCCGCCAGCACCCCCGTCGAGACGTTCTTCCTGCCGGAAAAATCGCGGACCGCCCTTCATGCGGTCCTGGACCAGTCCGGCTCGCAGGGCGTGCAGGACCTCCTCCGCCTGCGCGAGCTGACGGCCACGGGCCGCTTCGTCCCCGCCACCCATCCCGGCGGCCAGCCGCTCGACTCGCTCCTCCTCCTTTCCGCCGCGCTCTACCAGGGCGAGGACCTGTCCCGCCCCCTCCAGGTCCAGCTGCGCGAGCTGGCCGAGGCCTCCGCCGCCCGGAAGGAACTGGGCGAACTCGAGCCCTTCTTCCTCGACCTCCTGGCCCTGAGCCGCCGCCTCGACTGGGTCCAGCTCGGCGAGCTGCTGCGCCGGACCAGCAGCGTCAAGACGGTCGATGAGTACGCCCACCTGGCGCGGGTCGCGCCGAACCAGCTCCCGCTGATCTACTCCGCCGCCCTCTTCACGGATTCCGCGGACCGCGTCGCCTCCTACCTGATCCAGTACGGCAAGGCCGGCGCCGACGACCTCCGCCTGGCGCTGGGCGACGGCCAGGGCGCGGTCCGCCAGCTCCTGCTGCGGCAGGTGCCGGTCAACCACCACGCCGGGCCGGCCCTGAGCGCGGCGGGCACGCTGGTCCTCGTCCATCCTCGCGCGATGCTCCTCCTCAAGTACCTCGGCTACCTCGCCGGCGCCTTCCTGGTGCTGCGCGGGCTCGATGCCTGGGTGGTGACGCCCGGCGTCGCCGGCCCGGGTTCCGGCCCGGTCATGCACGTGCGCGCGGGCCTGCTCTCGCTCCTCGTCGCCTCCCTCCTCGTGGTCATCACCGAGCCCTTCCTCCTCAAGGGGGCACCCGCCTCGGAATACGGGGTCCAGCTAAGGCTGCCGGTGCTCCTCGCCTCGCCGGCCGCGCCTCCCGCCCTCTCCTCTCAAATCACCATGGATACCTCCACACTCATATCGATCGGCGTCTTCGCCGTTCTCCAGGTCTTCATCTACCTGATCTGCCTGCGCAAGGTCAGGGAGATCGACGCCCAGGACATCCCGCCGCTGCTGAAGCTCCGCCTCATGGAGAATGAGGAGAACCTCTTCGACAGCGGCCTCTACGTCGGCATGATGGGCACGGCGGCGGCGCTCGTCCTGCAGGTGCTGGGCCTGATCCAGCCCAACCTGCTCGCGGCCTACTCGTCGAACCTCTTCGGCATCGTCTGCGTGGCCTTCGTCAAGATCCGCCACATCCGCAACTACAAGCGCAGCCTGATCATCCAGGCCCAGGCCGCCCCGTCCGTTCCCGCCACGGTCGTGTCATGAACCGGACGCTCCTCCTCATCATCGTCGACTTCCTCTTCCTGAACCTCATCGCGCTGACGCGGTGGGAGCGGGCGGAGCCCGTGCGGTCCGCACAGCCGCCGGTCCCCGAGGTGGCGGCCAACGCCCCCTCCAAGGGCGACGACCTGGTGGAGGCAATGCGCCAGTCGCTGGCCGATGAGCAGGCGAGCCGGCAGGACCTGGCCCAGAAGCTCGCCTACGCCAACACGGCGATCTCGGCGCGGGAGCAGAACCTCTCGTCGGTCGAGGCCCAGAAGAACCAGCTGGCGGCGAACCTCGACACCACGCAACGGGCGGCGGCGGAGCTCAACCAGAAGTACACCGAGGCCACGCAGCAGGCCGCCCTCAGCCGGGACCAGCTCGCCCAGCTCCTGCGCGAGCTCGACGAGAAGAATGCCGAGGCCAACCGCCAGCGCGAGGCCCTCGCGGTCCTGTCGCGCCAGCAGGCGGACTCCCAGAAGCAGATCGCGGGCCTGACGATGGCGGTGGTCGTGGGCGAGACCGAGAAGAAGCAGCTGCAGGACAAGGCCGATGCCCTCCAGACCCAGGTCCAGACCGAGCGAGCGGAGCGCGCCACGGTCGAGAGGAACAGCGCCCAGCTCGCGCAGGGCGTGGGCCAGCTCGCGCAGAAGTCCGGCGAACTCACGAAGGAGATCCGGGACAACCGACCGATCAACCCCAACACGCTCTACAACGACTTTCTCGCCAACCAGGTCGACACGACCTTCACCGCCGGCCGCAAGGGCTTCTTCGGCCGGGTGAACAAGTCCCGGACGACCCCCACCGTCTTCGTCACCGACGGCAGCCGGGTCTACGCGCTGCTCCACGTGGCGGACAGTGTCTTCTCCTTCGGCCTGGCCAGCGACAACTGGGAGCAGATGGGCGTCTCGTTCGACCGCTCCTCCGGCTACCACGCGATCGCCGGCTCGCTCGAGTTCCTGGCCAGCGACCCCCGCGTGATCGCGATCCCGGTGGACACCGCCCAGGTGGCGGCGCTGGGGGTCAAGGTGTACGGCCTCGCGGCCGATCCCTTCAAGTTCCCCGAGGCCGTGCTGATCAGCGGGCGCGGCAAGGGCTACGGCGCGGTGGGCTTCAAGCTCGATCCCTCCCATCCCGGCTACGTCCGCGTCGACAACCGGTTCTTCAAGCGGCTCTTTGGCGACTTCGCCCCCTCGCGCGGCGACCTCGTCTTCAGCCAGAGCGGCGAGCTGCTCGGGATCATGGTGAACAACGACTATTGCGTCCTGGTGAAGGATTTCTCGGCCAGCGAGACCTTTCACACGGGCGCGGACACCGCCGCGCAGCAGACGGGCGCCGCCCTGAACGGCTTCTACAGCCGGATCTTCAGCATGGCGCCGGAGCTGCAGTAGCCGCGCGGCGCCCCGGGGCGCGGGCCTGGGGATGGGCGGCGGAACCACGGGCCGGAAAATCGTACCATGGTGGGTGACAATCCTCCGCGTCCATGAAAATCCTCGGCCTCATCATCCTCATCCTCGGGGCGGTTCTCCTCTTCCAGGGCGTCTCCCGCCGGGACTCCCTCGTCGGCCACGTGGCCACCGCCTCCACCGACGTCGCCAATTCCTTCGACGGGGGCTCGCGCACGCCCCTGCACGTGACCTACATCGTGGGCGGCGGCATCCTGATCGCCGTGGGCGCGTTTCTCAGCTTCAGAAAATCCGCCATCTGATCCCGCCCGCGCCGAATCATCCCGCCATGCTCCGCTACGCCCTCATCTTCCTCGTCGTCTCCCTGATCGCCGCCGCCCTGGGGTTCTGGGGCGTGGCCGGCCTCGCCAGCGAGATCGCCCGGGTCCTCTTCTTCATCTTCCTCGTCCTCTTCATCATCACCCTCTTCTTCGGCCGCGGTTCGCCGCCCGCCGCCTAGGGCCCGTCCCCTACGCCCAGATCATCCCGGCGGCCGCCGCGGCCATCGCGAGGGCCGTCAGGGCGACCAGGATCCGGCTGACGGGGGAACTCGTCTGGCCCTTCATGATCTTCCGGTCCGAGGCCACGAGGAGGACGCCGACGAGGAGGAACGGCGAAAGGACCCCGTTCACCACCGCGCTCCAGACCAGCGCGCGGACCGGGTTGACGCCGATGAAATTGAGGAGGACCCCGCAGAGGCTCGAGGCGGCCACGACCGCGTAGAACGCCCGCGCGCCCCGGAACCGCTCGTCCAGGCCCTGGCGCCAGTGCAGGCACTCCGCGAAGGCGTAGGCGGCCGATCCCGTCAGGGTGGGAATCGCGAGGAGCCCCACCCCGATGATGCCGACCGTGTAGAGGAGGGTCGCCAGGTTGCCCGCCAGCGGGCGCAGCGCCGCCGCCGCCTCGCGGGCGGTCTGGATCTGCGTCTGGCCCGAGCGGTGCAGCGTCGTCGCGCAGGTCACGATGATGAAGAACATCACCAGGTTCGAAAAGAAGGTGCCGACCCCGACGTCGATCCGGCGATTGACCAGCTCGCTCCGGGTGGCGCCGCGGCGCACGACGAGCATCCGGCGCCCCGCCGCCTTCTCCTCCTCCACCTCCTGCGAGCTCTGCCAGAAGAACAGGTAGGGGCTGATCGTGGTGCCGAGGAGGGCGACCAGCATCACCCGGCCGTCGTGCGTGCGCGGCCAGGCCGGGACGAACGTGTCATGCAGCACCTCGCGCCAGGCGGGCCGCGCCAGGAAGGCGCCGATGACGTAGCCAAAGAGGACAACGACGAGCCATTTCAGGATCGAGGCGATCCGGGCGTACCGGCAGCGGATGGTCAGGACGGCGATGCCCACCCCGAAGGCCACGACGTAGAAACCCGAGTTCCAGCCGGTGAGGCCGGCCGCCGCGTCGGCCATGCCGGCCAGGTCGGCGCCCACATTGAGCGTGTTCGCCAGGAAAAGGGCGGCCGCCGCGGCCAGGACCAGGCGGCGCGGCAGCTTCCTTTGCAGGGCGCCCGCCAGCCCCTGCCCCGTCACCATCCCGATCCGGGCGCACATCATCTGCACCGCGGCCATGAGGGGCCAGGTGACCAGGGCCGTCCACAGCAGCGCGGTGCCGAGCTGGGCCCCCGTCACCGAGTACGTGGTGATGCCCGAGGGATCGTCGTCGGCCGCCCCCGTGACGACGCCCGGGCCGAGCAGGCGGAAGAAGCGCCGGAGGGGACCGCCCGGCTGCGCGGGGGCGGGGCCGCCGGCCTCCGGGGAATGCGGGCGGGCGGACATCGCGCGGACCGGGCTCAGCTGGCGGCGTAGAGCCGGTCGATCGTCTCCATGTTCCGCAGCGACTCGGCGAGGCTGAACTGGGGCGGGCGGCCCTCCAGCAGCGCCGCGGAAAAGTCCTCGATCTCGTGCCGGTACCGGTCGCTCTCCGCCACCGGAATTTCCCGGCGCTCTTCCCCGCGCACCAGCGTCAGACTGCCCGGGGAATCCAGGAATGCGTCGGGGATCTCCAGCGTTCCCTCCGTCCCGACCAGCGCCGCCTCGATGCTCCGGTGGGACCGGATGCTGCAGTGCAGCGCCGCCGCGAGGCCGGAGGGGTAGCGCAGCAGCGCGGAAAACGATTCGTCCACCCCGCCGACCCGGGTGCAGGCCGCCGCCACGGACTCCGGGCGGGAAGCGCCGGGCCCGCCGGCGGCCTCGTCCGCGACCAGGCCGGCGAAGTTCACCGGATAGCACCCGACGTCGTAGAGCGCGCCGCCGCCCAGCTCGGGCCGCAGCTTGATCGAGGCGGGATTCGCGAGCATGAAGCAGAAGTTCGCCCGGAGGTGCCGGACCTCGCCCAGGTCGCCGCGCCGCAGGACCTCGCGGACCAGCCGGATGCGGTCGGTGTAGCGGTACATGAAGGCCTCCATCAGGCGGACGCCGTGCGCCGCGCAGGCGGCGATCATGTCGCGGGCCTCCGCGGCGTTCAGCGCCAGCGGCTTCTCGCAGAGGACGTGCTTGCCGTGCTCGGCCGCCTTGATGGTCCATTCCCGGTGCAGGGAGTTCGGCAGGGGGATGTAGACGGCGTCGACCTCGGGATCGCGCAGCAGTTCCCCGTAGTCCCGATGGGCCCGGGGCGCCGGGAAGCGCGCCAGCGCCTCCGCCAGCTTCGGCCCGTCGCGCGAGGCCAGCGCGTGGAATTCGGCGTTGGCCGAGCGCAGCAGGGCGGGAATGACGTTCTCGCGGGCGATCTTGGCATAGCCCAGGAC
>CAZKAH010000081.1:0-9427 GCA_964550715.1 uncultured Opitutaceae bacterium | reverse complement strand
GCCGTCAAGGCCCCGGGCTTCGGCGACCGCCGCAAGGCCATGCTCGAGGACATCGCGGTCCTGACCGGCGGCAAGTGCCTGACCGAGGACCTCGGCATCAAGCTCGAGAACGTCACCGTCTCCGACCTCGGCCGCGCCAAGCGCATCACCGTGGACAAGGAGAACACCACCATCGTCGAGGGTTCGGGCAAGAGCTCCGACATCCAGGGCCGCGTGAAGCAGATCCGCCGCCAGATCGACGAGACCACCTCCGACTACGACCGCGAGAAGCTCCAGGAGCGCCTCGCCAAGCTGGCGGGCGGCGTGGCCGTCATCAATGTCGGCGCCGCGACCGAGGCCGAGATGAAGGAGAAGAAGGCCCGCGTCGAGGACGCCCTCCACGCGACCCGTGCGGCCGTCGAGGAAGGCATCGTCGCCGGCGGCGGTGTGGCGCTCCTGCGCTGCGCCAAGGCCATCGACTCCGTCAAGCTCGAGGGCGACGAGGCCATCGGGGCCCAGATCGTCCGCCGCGCCATCGAATCGCCGATCCGCATGCTCTGCGCCAATGCCGGCGTCGAGGGTGCCGTGGTCGTCGGCCAGATCCTGGCGAACAAGGGCAACTACGGCTACAACGTCGCGACGGGCGAGTACGAGGACCTGGTCAAGGCCGGCGTCGTCGACCCGACCAAGGTCACCCGCACGGCGCTGCAGAACGCGGCGTCGATCGCCGGGCTCCTGCTCACGACCGAGTGCATGATCACCGAGATCCCGGAAAAGAAGGAAGCGGGCGGCGGTCACGGTCATCCCCCCGGCGGCGGCGGGATGGACTACTAAGCCCCGCGCTTAGGAACAAAATTCAAGGGCGCCCCGGCAGCGGGGCGCCTTTTTTTGTGGGCCTGCCGAGGTCAGCGACGATCGCTCCGTTTGGCCCGGGATGGGTCCTCCGGGGCTACGCTTCGCCAAGACCCAAACTGGCCGCCACAGCCGGCCTCCCGAAAAATGAGGTCGGCCCAGAGGCGGCCAATGAGGCTCCGCTAACCGCCCCTTCCGGACCCATCCCGGGCCAAACTCCGCTTTAAGCGGAACCGATCCGAAATCCACTCGGCCGCGCCGAGGAAGATTCAGGGAAGCGGGCTGCAGAGCTCGACGATGTGGCCGACGTTGTCCCGGAGGTAGGCGACGGTTTGTCCCCATGGCTTGGTCGCGGGTTCGCTCACCGCGGTGGCTCCCGCTTTCACCGCTCGCGCGAACAGCGCCGCGACGTCAGACGTCACCAGCGCGACCTCAAAGGGGGGCGGCGTCTTATCCAGGGACGCCGGCACGAATACGTGTTTGCCGTGGTCGTTGGCAATTTCGACGCTTACAAAGGCCAGGCGGGCCGCCCCGGTCTCCAGTTCTCCATATCCCTTGCCATTCTCCTCGTGAAAGAAGCGGCGGGTGAGACCAAAGGCATTTTCGTAGAAGACGAGGCTGGCTGAGACATCCTTCACGTAGAGGATCACATAGCCGAGCAAGACGGCGGGGGTACTCATGGGCTTTCTTGGGATGTCAGCTTCAGCTCCAGCGACGTTATTGGCCGCCGGCCGGGCCGCGTCCAACCCCAAACCGTTCGTTTTGACGAAACATCCGGAATCCGCTAGGTAGCCGGAATGCCCCGGACCATCGTCTTGAAATTCATCACCCCCGTTCTCGCCGTCTTCAGCGGGGCGGTGGTGCTGATCGCCGTGATCGGCGCCCTCCTGCCGCGCCGCCACCTGGCGACCCGCACGGCGGTTTACCGCCAGACCCCGGCGGAGCTCTTTGCGGTGATCGCCAACTTTGCCGCCATGCCCTCCTGGCGCAGCGGCCTCTCGGGCGTGGAAATCCTGCCGCCGAACGGGGGCCGGGCCTCCTTTCGGGAGGCTGCAGGGCGCCGGCCCATCACCTACGTGGTCCTGGAGAACCGGCCGCCAGAAAAGCTGGTGCTGCAGATCGCCGACGAAAAACTCCCGTTCGGTGGCACCTGGACCTACGAGGTCTCCCCGGAAGCCGGCGGGGCCCGCCTGCGGATCACCGAGGACGGAGAGATCCGGAACGCGCTTTTTCGCTTCCTGAGCCGGTTCGTCTTCGGCTACACCGCCACGATGGACACCTACCTGCGCGATCTCGGCAGGAAATTCGGAGAGACCGTCGCGCCCGCGACCTGAGGCACCGGGGACCGGCAGGCTTGTGGCCTCGCCCCCAAGCCTGTTCCCTAGGCGCATGGAAGTCATCTTGCTCGGCACCGGCACCTCGCAGGGCGTCCCCATGATCGGGTGCAGCTGCGCGGTGTGCACCTCGCCGGATCCGCGCAACAAGCGGACGCGGACCTCCATCCATGTCGTGATGGACGGGCTGCACATCCAGGTGGACGCGGCACCCGAGCTGCGGCTGCAGTGCCTGGCGGCGGGGATCGCGCAGCTGGACCTCTTCATCCTCACCCACGGGCACTCGGACCATATCGTCGGCATGGACGACCTCCGGCGGTTTTGCGACCTGGCCGGGGGCAAGGCGCTCACGGTCTACGCCACGGACCACGGGATCTCGCGTGTCCTCGCGATGTATCCCTATGCCATTATGGATCGGCCGATCGTGCGCGGCTACCCCGCCTTCAACCTCCTCGAGATGCCGGCTGAGATGGTCCTGCCCCAGGGGACGATCCAATCAACGCTGCTGCCACACGGCGGCCTCAACACGCTTGGATTGATCTTCACCGAGAAGAGCAGCGGGAAAAAGTTCGTGTACTACACCGACTGCAAGCGCGTCCCCCGCGACGCGATCGCCCTGGCGCGCGGGGCGGCCGCGGTGGTTCTCGACGGACTCCGCCCCGAGCCGCATCCCGGGCACATGAGCATCAACGAAGCGATCGCCGTCGCCCAGGAGATCCGGTCGCCGCGGACGTGGATCACCCACCTCACCCACCTTACGGACCATGAACCGTTCGAGAACACGCTGCCCAAGCCGATCAAACTTGCTTACGACGGCTTGCGGATCGTGCTTTGAGCGGGTTTGATGTGAGTCGCGGAGATAGTCAGTTACGTAACTGATTCACAGTAATATCGTTGGGTTCATTATTAGAAAATCTTAGGAATCCCGCTTGCCATATCCCTACTAACTCAATCTACATTTGCTGATAGAAGCTAATTCGACCTGATTTTCAGCACATGAGCACCACCTCCATCATTCGACCGCAGCCCGACTCGCAACCCGACTGGCTGACGCTGGTGCGAACGCAGGTCGAGGGCCTCAAATACGGGCTCGTCCAGCTCGTGGTGCATGACGGCCGGGTCACCCAGATCGAGCGCACGGAAAAGGTCCGCCTGCCTTCCGAACGCGACGAACGCCCGGCCCGCTAGCGCCATCCTCTTTTTTTTCGACCGGTTCCAACCGGAGGAGAATACCAACACCGACCAACCCTCAGCTGACCCGTCCACGGGAAGAATCCAACAGACAAAAACCACCGCCTCCACCATGATACCCAGCCTCCCTTCCAAACTGCGCTCCGCCACGCTCTCCGCGCTGGCCCTCGCCGCCTTGGCCGCTCCGTCGCTCCGCGCGGATGAAGCCTCGGACATCCAACAGCTCCAGGCGCAAATTCAGGCGCTCCAGGAGAAGCTCAATGTGATCGCCCGCAAGCAGGAGATCCAGTCCGACGACGCCGCGGCGGCCGCCAAGGCGCTGCCCAAGGTTTCCGTGACGGACAGCGGCCTGGTCGTCGCCTCGCCCGACGCCGCGAGCTCGCTCCACCTCGGCACGCTGGTGCAGTTCGACTCCCGTGAATTCCTCCGGGACGGCGGCGGAGTGGCCAACAACGGCTTCTTCCTGCGCCGGGCCCGCATCATCATCGACGGGAAGCTGAACAAGATCTATTCCTACCAGTTCGTGCCCGAGTTCGGCAACGGCAGCGGCGGCACCGCCACCGCCGTGGCGATCCTGGACGCCAACGTCACGATCGCGCCCACCCCGGAGTTCCAGGTCAAGGCCGGCAAGTTCAAGACCCCGATCGGCCTGGAGGTCCTGCAGTCGGACTCGTACACCTTCTTCACCGAGCGCTCTCTCGTCACCGATCTCGAGCCCAACCGCGACGTCGGCGCCCAGATCCAGGGCAACCTCGCCGGCGGCAAGGTCTATTACTCGCTCGGGCTCTTCAACGGCATTCCCGACAACCTCAGCTCCTCGGGCAATTCCGACTTCGACAACGACAAGGACGTCGACGGCCGCCTCTTCCTGACCCCGTTCGTCAATGACAAGGAGTCGCCCTGGCAGGGCCTCGGCTTCGGCGTCGCCGGCGGCGAGGGCCGCGAGAAGACCCACTCCGCCGTGACCTCCGGCTACAAGACCGACGGCCAGCAGACCTTCTTCACCTACAATGCCGCGGTCTTCACCGACGGCGCCGTCTGGCGCTTCTCGCCGCAGGCCTACTACTACCACGGGCCCTTCGGCGCACTGGCGGAATACGTGGTCTCGGCCGTCAACGTCCGCCCGACCGCCCCGACCGCCACGGTCTTCCCGGTGAAGACGCAGCTGCGCAACAAAGCCTCGTCCATCGCGGCCAGCTGGGTGCTGACCGGCGAGGATGCGACCTATAACGGCGTCGCGCCCGCCCTGCCCTTCAGCTGGACGAACGGCACCTGGGGCGCCTGGCAGGTCGCCGCCCGCTGGGAGCAGCTCCAGATCGATCCCAATGCCTTCCGCGGCACGACGCCGTTCGCCTCCCCCATCACCAACGCCAACGAGGCTTCCGCGATCGATCTCGGCCTGAACTGGTACCTGACGAAGTCCCTCCGCATCACGCAGGACTTCTACGACACGCACTTCCATGTAACGACGCCGACCGCGGCCACGCCCCAGATCCTCAAGCACGACGAAAAGGCCCTCGCCACCCGCATCCAGCTCTCCTTCTGAGCGCGCGCCCAGCCTGATAAAACTCTGCCCTCATGAAATTCAAATCCATCCTCCTCGCGGCCGTGGCCCTGGCCACCGCCGTCGCGGGCTCCGCCAAGGAGCTCCAGCTCCTCAACGTCTCCTATGACCCCACGCGGGAGCTCTACGCCGACTACAACGCCGCCTTCGCCAAATACTGGAAGGCCAAGACCGGCGACGATGTCGTCATCAAGCAGTCGCACGGCGGCTCGGGCGCGCAGGCGCGCTCGGTCGTCGACGGCCTGCAGGCCGACGTCGTCACCCTGGCCCTCGCGGCCGACATCGACGCGCTGCACAACAACGGCAAGCTCCTGCCCGCGGATTGGCAAACGCGCCTGCCGAACAACTCGACGCCGTACACCAGCACGATCGTGCTCCTCGTCCGCAAGGGGAATCCCAAGGGGATCAAGGACTGGGACGACGTCGTGAAGCCCGGCATCTCCATCGTGGTGCCCAACCCGAAGACCTCGGGCGGCGCGCGCTGGGCCTATCTTGCCGCCTGGGGCTACGCCCAGCGGAAGTACGGCAGTGAGGCCAAGGCCAGGGAGTTCATCACCGCCCTGTACAAGAACGTTCCGGTCCTGGACGCCGGCGCCCGCGGGTCGACCACCACCTTTGTCGATCGCGGCATCGGCGACGTCGCCCTCTCGTGGGAAAACGAGGCCTTCCTCGCCATCAAGCAGTTCGGGGCCGACAAGTTCGAGATCGTCGTGCCCTCCGTCAGCATCCTGGCCGAGCCCCCTGTCGCCGTGGTGGACCGGGTGGTGAAGCGCAAGGGGACGGCCGACCTCGCCAAGGCCTATCTGGAGTATCTCTACTCCCCCGAGGGCCAGGACATCGCCGGCCGCAACTTCTACCGCCCGCGCGACACCGCCGCCGCCGCGAAATATGCCGCGGTCTTTCCCAAGATCGAACTCTTCACCATCGATGAGGTCTTCGGCGGCTGGACCAAGGCGCAGGCGACGCATTTCGCGGACGGGGGCGTCTTCGACCAGATCTACCAGAAATAGCTGTGATTCCCTCCTCGTTTCGTCCCGCGGCCGCCGGCTCCGAGCTGGCGGCCGCCACTTCTTTGCTCGCCGGCCCCCTGCAGGCCCCGCTCAGCGCGCTCTACGCCCTGTCGCAGGACTCCCCCTACGTTTTTGCCTCGCCGCTGGGCCCCTTCCAGTTCGGCGGCAAGTCGGCCTATGTTCCCCGGCTCGTCTTCTTCGGGCCGCAGGCCTCCGATGACTCCTGGCGGCTGTCCTTCATCGCGGGCTTCGACCATCGCGACCTGCGCTCCTCCCGGGCCCTGCTCGCCCTGATCGCGGGCCTCGCGGAAAACGCCGATGCGGGCCACGGCCTCAATCTCTCCTTCTTTCCGCTCCTGGATGTCGCTGGCCTCCTGGTGGGCGCCGCCGACCGCCGGCTCACCACGGCCCACTGGCGCCGCTCCCCGTCCCCGGAAATCAACCTGCTGGAAAAGGACGCGCGGGGCCGGGGCTATCACGGCTTCGTCCGGATCGAGAGCGCCGCGTCGGCCGATGATCTCGTCATCCGGGTCCGCCAGCCGGCCATCCGCGCGCTGTCGCCCGATCTCGAGCTGATCACCTCCGAAGATGCCGAATCCTTTCCGGTGCGCTTTGAATTCATCTCGGCGCGCACGCCCGCGATCGACGGGCCCCTCTCGGTGACGGATGACCTGCCGGTCGCCCCGTTCGAACTCACGCTCCAGGTGCCGGCGGCGTGGCCGGAGCACGACTACCAGCGCTCTGTCGTGGTCCTCCTGAAGCGCTTCCTGCGGCGCTACCGGGCCTTCCAGGCCTACGGCCAGCACCTCTGACATGCCCACCGCCCGACGCCGACGGTTCGTCCTGCCCGGCTTCGGGCTCTCCCTGGGCTTCACCCTCGCCTACCTCGGCATCATCGTGCTCGTGCCGCTGTCGGCGGCCTTCCTGAAGACCGCCGGCATGAGCTGGTCCGCCTTCGTGGCGGCCGCCGCCTCGCCCCGGGTCATGGCCGCCTATCGCCTGAGCTTCTTCGCCTCCCTCGGGGCCGGCCTGGTCAACAGCTTCTTCGGCCTGATCGTCGCCTGGGTCCTCGTCCGTTACACCTTTCCCGGCCGACGGCTGGTGGACGCCCTGGTCGACCTGCCCTTCGCCCTCCCGACTGCGGTCGCCGGCATCGCCCTGACGGCGCTCTATGCGCCCAACGGCTGGGTGGGACATTGGCTCGCGCCCCTCGGGATCCGCGTGGCCTTCACTCGGCTGGGCGTCTTCGTGGCCCTGACCTTTATCGGCATGCCCTTCGTCGTCCGCACGCTCCAGCCAGTCCTCGAGGAGCTGGAGCCGGAGCTCGAGGAGGCCTCCGCCACCCTCGGCGCCAGCCGCTGGCAGACCGCCCGGCGGGTCCTCCTGCCGGAGATCCTGCCGCCCCTGCTGACGGGCTTCGCCCTGGCCTTCGCCCGGGCCCTCGGCGAATACGGCTCGGTCGTCTTCATCTCGGGCAACATGCCGATGCGCACCGAGATCGTGCCCCTGCTCATCATCACCAAGCTGGAGCAGTACGACTACAACGGAGCCACCGCCATCGCGGTGGTGATGCTGGTCGCCTCGTTCCTCCTGCTCCTCCTCATCAACCTGCTCCAGAAATGGAGCCGCCGGTTCTACCGCGTCTAGCATGGCCGCCAGCATCAGTAGCCTCTCCCTCGAGCCCGTGCGCGCCCGCGCCGCCCGGGCCACCCACGACCCGGCCTGGGTCCGCTGGACCTTGATCGGGGTGGCGCTGGCTTTTCTCGGCTGTTTTCTCCTCCTGCCGCTCGCGGCCGTCTTCGCCGAGGCGCTGGGCCACGGCCTGCGGGCCTATTTCGCCTCGTTCCACGATCCGGACGCCCTGGCGGCCATTCGGCTCACGCTCCTGACCGCGGCCATCGCCGTGCCGGCGAACCTCGTTTTCGGCGTGGCGGCGGCCTGGGCCATCGCCAAATTCTCCTTCCGGGGCAAGAGCCTCCTCATCACCCTGATCGACCTGCCCTTCGCGGTCTCGCCGGTCATCTCCGGGCTGATTTACGTCCTCGTTTTCGGCTCCCGGGGCTGGTTCGGTCCCTGGCTGATCGACCACAACATCCACATCATCTTCGCCGTCCCCGGCATCGTCCTCGCCACCGTCTTCGTGACGTTCCCCTTCGTCGCCCGCGAGCTCATTCCCCTCATGCAGGCCCAGGGAACCGACGAGGAAATGACCGCGGTCACGCTGGGGGCCAACGGCTGGCAGATCTTCCGGCGGGTCACCCTCCCGAACATCCGGTGGGGCCTGCTCTACGGCGTCATTCTCTGCAACGCCCGCGCCATGGGGGAATTCGGGGCCGTTTCCGTCGTGAGCGGCCACATCCGCGGCGAGACCGACACCATGCCGCTGCACATTGAAATCCTGTACAACGAGTACAATTTCACGGCCTCCTTCGCCATCGCCTCCCTCCTTGCGCTGCTGGCCCTGGTCACGCTCGGGCTGAAGAGCCTGGTCGAATGGCGGCACCAGCGGGCTTTGCGCGCCGCCGCCCCATGAGCATCGAGGCCCGCAACATCCGGAAGAATTTCGGCGCCTTCGCCGCCCTCGCGGGCGTCGATATCCAGGTGGCTCCCGGCAAGCTGGTCGCCCTGCTCGGGCCCTCCGGTTCCGGCAAGACCTCCCTCCTGCGGATCATCGCCGGCTTGGAGCAGGCGGACGCGGGCAGCGGCCGGGTCCTCTTTCACGGCCAGGACGTGACCAACGTCCCGGCCGGGCAGCGCCATGTCGGCTTTGTCTTCCAGCACTACGCCCTGTTCCGGCACATGTCCGTCTTCGAGAACGTCGCCTTCGGCCTCCGCGTGCGGCGCCGGAAGGAGCGCCCGCCGGAGGACGCGATCCGGGAGCGCGTGCACCATCTCCTTGAGCTCGTCCAGCTGGAGGGCCTGGGCGGCCGCTATCCCACCCAACTCTCCGGCGGCCAGCGCCAACGGGTCGCCCTGGCGCGCGCCCTGGCCGTCGAGCCCAAGGTGCTCCTCCTCGACGAGCCCTTCGGCGCGCTCGACGCCAAGGTGCGCAAGGAGCTGCGCCGCTGGCTCCGCCGGTTTCACCGCGAGATCAAGCTGACGACGCTCTTCGTCACCCACGACCAGGAGGAGGCCCTGGAGATCGCCGACGAGGTCGTGATCATGAACCAGGGCCGCATCGAGCAGGTCGGCAGCCCGCAGGAGATCTACGACAAGCCGGCCTCCCCCTTCGTCCACGAATTCCTCGGCCTGGAGGACGAGGACCTGCTCCAGCTGCGGATCCGGCAGGCCCGGGCCGCCGACAAGGACTACGCCATCTAAACCGCCTTTTCCCCTCGAACCCATCCCACTATGGCAAAGATCTATAACGACATCACCGAGACGATCGGCAACACGCCCCTCGTGCACCTCAACCGCACGGCGAAGGAGCACGGCGCGCAGGCGGAAATCCTGCTCAAGCTCGAGTTCTTCAACCCGCTCTCGAGCGTGAAGGACCG
>CAZKAH010000080.1:6414-9441 GCA_964550715.1 uncultured Opitutaceae bacterium | reverse complement strand
TACCAGCGGGCGCAGGCACGGGGCTGGCCCGTGGCGACGCTTGAGAGCGACCACAACGCGCAGTGGTCCCATCCGAGGGAGGAAGTGCTCCTGCTGGAAAAAGCGGCGCAGTAGCCGGCGCCGGCCGGGGCCTCAATCCTTGGCGGTGCGGATGAGGGCGACAATCACCAGCACCACCAGGACGAGCGCCAGCGCGGCCCCGAGCGGTGCGCCATGGGGATGATGGTGAAAATAACCGCGGAATCGTTCAGCGAACATGGGGCGAGGGGTTGACGGACTTTCCAGGGTGGATGATCGCCGGCCGGCCCCAAATCACAAGCCCGCACGCGGCTCGCCCGCCATCGGGGGCTGGCGGTGGCCGACAGGCTAATTGACCTCGTCCCGGGGGCGCATTGTATCGGGCCACCCATGAGCGATGACCGCCTGACCCAGCTCGAAGCGCGCTATCTCTGGCTCGAGCGGCACGTGCGGGAGCAGGACAAGGCCATGACCGAGATGGGTGACGAGATGCGGAAGCTGCGCCGCGAACTCGAGGCGCTGCGCGGACGCTTCCAGGCGACCGAATCGGCCGGGGAGGGCCCGGAACCGCCGGAGCCGCCCCCGCCGCACTATTGAGCGGCTGCCTGACCGGGATAGGTACGGGCTTCATTCGCCGCGCGCCCCAAGGCCACCCACCAGACCCAGGCGATGAAGAGGGCCTGAAAAGGCAGCCGCAGCCACAGGATCGCGGGCGAAAAGTCGGTCCCCGGCATGTGCCCCAGCAGGGCCACGTGCACGTTGGCGGGAAAGACAGCCACGAGCAGGGCGATCAGGCCCCAGCCGGCGGGGCGGCGCATCGGGGACAGCAGCAAGCCGAGCCCGCCGAGCATCTCGGCCGCCCCGGCGACTGCATTCAGGGCCACCGGCCAGGGCAGCCAAGCCGGCATCATGCCCAGGTAAGTCGGGGGCACCCGGAAATGATTCGCGCCGGCGATGATGAAGAAAAGGGCGAGGATCCAGCGGGCTGGATTGACCGCGCGGCGGGAAAGCATTTCCCAAGCTGCGCATTCCGCGTCCGGACGCAATTTCCGCGCATCGTTCGCCGGCCGCGCTGCGTCTTGCCTTCCACCCCCCCTTGGACGTCCGGTTGGACGGAAACCCGCCCGGACGCCCCTGATCGAAATCCCCATGAGACATTCCCTGCCCGCCCTCCTTGCTGCCCTTTTCCTCGCCGGTTGCGCCACGATGCCGTCCGCTACGCCGGCGCTGGCGCCGACACTGAAGCCGGACATCACCGTGGCGGCCGACGGCACGGGCGACTTCAAGACGGTCGAGGCGGCGGTGGCCTCGATTCCCAAGGAAAACCGCCAGCGCATGATCGTCCTCGTGAAGAACGGCACCTACCACGAGAAGGTCCGGATTGACGCCTCCGACGTCACGCTCCTCGGCGAGAGCCGCGAGGACACCCGGATCGAATTCGCCCAGAGCGCCGCCCAGGCCCGGACGGCGAAGGACAACCTCGGCACGGCGGTCCTCAACATCAACGGCGACGATTGCGTGGTCCAGAACCTGACGGTGCACAACACCAACAACGTGGTCGGGATCCACGCCTTCGCGATCTACGGCCGCGGCGACCGGACGGTGATCACCGACGCCAACGTCTGGAGCGCGGGCAACGACACGCTTTCCCTCTGGCGGACGAGCGACGGCATGTTCAGCGCGGACGCCGGGGCCCACACGAGCCCCAACGGACGCTATTACCACGCGCGCCTGGATGTCTGCGGCTCGATCGACTTCGTCTGCCCCCGCGGCTGGTGCTACATGGTCGATTCCCAGATCCACGAGATGAACCCGAATAGCGGCGCCTCCATCTGGCAGGACGGCAACCGGGACAAGAGCATGAAGTTCACGCTGCGCGGCTGCCGCTTCGATGGCGTGCCCTTCCAGCTGGCCCGCCATCACCACGACGCGCAAATCCTCCTCCTCGACTGCACCTTTTCCAGCGCGATGCTCGACCGGCAGCCGAAGCGCGTGATCTATCCGCTCGATGGCGGCACGCCGACGGCGGCCGACATCCAGAACAACAAGGAGCACGATCCCACCAACATCTGGGGCGAGCGTTTCTACTACTACAATTGCCACCGCGACGGCGGCGACTTCGCCTGGTTCAGGGACAACCTCAGCTCCGCGGCGGGCGCCCCGAGGCCGGAGCAGGTCACCGCGGCCTGGACCTTTGACGGCAAGTGGGACCCGGAGAACAAGATCGGCCCGTCGATCAGCAAGGTGGCGGCGCAGGGCGGCCAGATCGCCGTGACCTTCTCCGAGAACGTCACCGTCAAGGGGCATCCCCGGCTTGCGTTGCGCTCGGGCGGCTTTGCGGACTATGCCGGCTGCAGCGGCAACACCGTGCTTTTCAACGCCCCGATTGCGGCCGGCGTGGCGACCGGCATCGATCTCGCGGGCGGAGCCATAGTCGCCACGGAGGCCTCGGTGAACCTGCGGCCCGCCCGGCTCGACCTGCCGGCGTCTTGAGTTAGGGGCAGGTCGGGTTGTCCCCAACCCGCCCAGCGGATCCCAGAGACCGATGGAGCGAACGGCGCGTTGAGGACAACGCGCCTGCCATCCGAAGCCCGAACGAGGTTTTGACCGCGCCGGCGCCGGCGGCATCATGACCGCCTCCATGAAGCCGCTGCCCCCGAGGACCGAAGGAGCCCCGATGAACTGGGGCGAGCGGATGGCCGCGCTCAAGCGCCTGCCCCCGCTCTTCCGGATGGTCTGGGAGACCAATCCCTGGCTCTGCATCTGCACGCTCGCCCTGCGCCTCGGGGCGGCGCTGATCCCGATCACGAGCCTCCTCGTGACCAAGCGGATCATCAACGACGTCGTGGCCGCGATCCGCCATCAGCCGACGCCGCCGCGCGATGTCTGGGTCATGATCGGCGCCGGCCTCGCGCTGGCCGTGGTCGCCGACGCGCTCTCGCGGATGACCTCGCTCGTCGACAGCCTCCTGGGCGACCGCTTCACCCACCGGCTGGACGTCATGATCAT
>CAZKAH010000080.1:2196-6314 GCA_964550715.1 uncultured Opitutaceae bacterium | reverse complement strand
TCGGCGAGACCAAGTTCGCCTTCCTCAACTATTCGCTGCTGTTCCGGCAGACGCCGGCCAAGCGCGAGCTCGACTACATCCGCTACCTGGGGGCGAGCCGGCAGAGCGCCAAGGAGGTGAAGATCTTCGGGCTGGGAGACTACCTGGGGGACCGGTTCAAGCGCGTCTTCGAGTCCTTCTACGAGGACAACCGGCGGCTGGCGGTCAGCCGCGCCATCCACGGGACCCTCGTCGGCGTGGTGCCGAGCCTCGCCTACTACGGCGCCTACGCTTACGTGGTCCGCCAGGCGCTGGGCGGCCTGATCACGGTGGGCGGACTGAGCCTGATCGCGAGCGCCTTCTCCCGCTCCCGCGACATCATGGAGAACCTGGTGAACCAGTTCGTCGACGCCTCCGAGCAAGCGCTGTACCTCCGTGATCTCTTCGAGTTCCTCGAGGCCCGTCCGACCCTGATCTCGGGCAGCCGTGCCGTCCCGAAGGTCATCCGGACCGGCTTCGAGTTCCGCAACGTCTCGTTCGCCTATCCCGGCTCGGCCAAGAAGGTCATCTCCGGGATCAGCTTTTCGCTCCGCCCCGGGGAGAAGATCGCCCTCGTGGGCGAGAACGGCGCCGGCAAGACCACGATCACCAAGCTCCTGGCCCGGCTCTACGACCCGACCGAGGGGCAGATCCTGCTCGATGGGATCGACCTGCGCGAATATGACGCCGAGGGCCTGCGCAACGAGATCGGGGTCATCTTCCAGGACTACATGCGCTACGACCTGCCCGTGAACCTGAACATTGGCTTCGGCAAGGTCGCCCGGCTGGAAGACCGGGCCCAGATCGTGCAATCGGCCGAGAAGAGCCTGGCGGCCGGGGTCATCGACAAGCTGCCCCAGCGCTACGACCAGATGCTCGGGCGCCGCTTCGAGGGCGGGACCGACCTGTCGACCGGCCAGTGGCAGAAGGTCGCGCTGGCCCGGGCCTACATGCGCGACGCGCAGATCCTCATCCTCGACGAGCCGACCGCGAGCCTCGACGCCCGCGCGGAATACGAGGCTTACGGGCGCTTCGTCGACCTGAGCGAAGGCAAGATGGCGATCCTCATCTCCCACCGGTTCTCGACCGTCCGGATGGCCGGCAAGATCCTGGTCCTCGACGAGGGCCGGCTGGTCGAGGCCGGGAGCCACGCCGAGCTCGTCGCCAAGGGTGGGAAGTACGCGGGGCTCTTCGAGCTGCAGGCCGCCGGCTACCGCTAGGCTGCAATAGAGCGGGCGGCGGGAAGGCGAGCGGCGCGGGGAAGTCTTCCGGCGGCAGGATCCGAGGTAGGGCGGGTTGTCCCCAACCCGCCGGCGCTTTGGAACCAAGCGCCCTGCCTCAGTTGAAGCTCAGCCGCGAGTTGTCCCGCAGGTAGGCGGCAATCTCGCCCGCGAAGGTCTCACCGAATTCCGCGCGCTTCTTCTCGCCGACGCCGGGGATGCCGTCCATCGCCGCCGCGGTCTCGGGATAGGCGCGCGCCATGGCGCGGAGCGTCGTGTCGCCGAAGATGATGTAGGCTGGGACGCCCCGCTCGTCGGCCAGGCGCTTGCGCAGCGCGCGCAGGCGCTCGAAGAGGATCTCGTCGCACGCGACTTCGCCGCCGCTCCCTCCGCGGGTCCGGCGGCCCTTGGGCACCGCGATCGACTTGGTCAGCTGGACCGGCGCGCGCTTCACCAGGACGGCCAGGCCCTCGGTGGTCAGTTCGAGGGTGGCGTATTCGCCCTCGCTGACGGCGACGTGGCCGAAGCGGATCAGTTCGCGCCCGACAGCCGCCCATTCGGGCCGCGAGATCTCCTTGCCGATGCCATAGGTGGTCAGGCGGTCGTGGCCCCAGCGGCGGACCTTTTCCGTGTCGGCGCCGAGCAGGACGTCGACGATGTGGTTGAGCCCGGTCCCGAAGCTGCTGGCCTGCCGGATGCGGTAGAGGCAGGAGAGGAATTTCTGCGCGATCACCGTGCCATCATAGCTCTCGCGCGGCTCGAGGCAGTTGTCGCAGCCGCCGCAATTGTCCTGGGGATAGGCCTCGCCGAAGTAGGCCAGCAGCTCCCGGCGCCGGCAGCCCGCGCTTTCGGCGTAGTGGACCATCTGCCGGAGCTGGGCGCGCGCCAGGTGGCGCTCGTGGTCGTCGGTGATCTCGTCGAGAAAGTGGGTCTGCTTCGCCACATCTCCCGCGCTGAACAGGAGCAGGCAATCGCCCGGCAGGCCGTCCCGCCCGGCGCGGCCGGTTTCCTGGTAGTAGCCCTCGAGGTTCTTGGGCAGGTCGTGGTGGATGATCCAGCGGACGTTGGGCTTGTTGATCCCCATTCCGAAGGCGACGGTGGCGCAGATGATCCGCGTGTCGTCGCGCAGGAACTTCTCCTGGTTCCGGGAGCGCTCCTCCGCCGCGAGCCCGGCATGGTAGGGCTGGGCCGGCACGCCGCGGCTGGCGAGCGAGGCGGCGAGCCGGTCGGCGGAGGCCCGGCTGGCGCAGTAGATGATGCCGCTGTCCTGTTCCCGCGGCCGGATGAACTCCAGGATCTGCTTCAGCGGCTGGTTCTTCGGCACGACCCGGTAGGCGAGGTTCGGGCGGTTGAAGGACGAGACGAAGACCGCGGGGTCGCGGAGCTTGAGGTGCTGGATGATGTCGGCCCGGACGCGCCCGGTGGCGGTCGCGGTCAGGGCCATCAGGGGCACCTCCGGGAGGGCGGCCCGCAGGCGGGCGAGCTGGCGGTACTCGGGCCGGAAATCATGACCCCACTCGGAAACACAGTGCGCCTCGTCGATGGCGAGGGCGCTGACATTCCATTTCTGGAGGTTTTCCGCCCAGCCATCGAGCATGAGCCGTTCGGGCGCGACGTAGAGGAGCTTGAATTCGCCCTCGTGGAGCCCGCGGAGGCGGGCCCGGGCTTCCGCGGCCCCCAGGCTCGAGTTGAGGAAGGTCGCGGCCACGCCGCTCTCCCGCAGGGCGTCCACCTGGTCCTTCATCAGGGCGATGAGAGGCGAGACGACGACCGTCAGGCCCGGCCGGACCAGCGCGGGGAGCTGGAAGCAGAGGGACTTGCCCCCGCCGGTCGGCAGGAGCGCCAGGACATCGCGGCCGGCCAGCGAGGCCTCGATGATTTCCCTCTGGTAGGGGCGGAATTCGCCATAGCCGAAGACGCGCTTCAGCGGGACGGAGAGTTCGGACGCCACGGGCATAGCCTTGTATGATGGCAAGCGGGCGGCCACGGCACGAAAAAAGTGTGACTCGGCGAATCGACCGGGCCATGCCTAGCGTCCATTCCCCTTATGGCCCCTTACCCCCGCCGCCTGCTTCCCGCCCTCGCCCTCGCTGCCCTCTGCCCCGTCCTGGCCGCCTCCGCCCAGGGTCCGGTTGATGCCCTGGCCCAGGGATTCCAGAATCCGCCCGACTCGGCCAAGCCCCGGACCTGGTGGCACTGGACCAATGGCAACGTTTCCAAGGAGGGGATCCACAAGGACCTCGAGTGGATGCACCGGGTGGGAATCGGCGGCATGCAGCTGGCGGATGTCGGCGCGGGCGGAGGCCAGACCGTGGAGCCGAAGATCCTCTTTGGGCACCCGGAGTGGTTCGATGCGGTCCGCTACACCGCCGGAGAGGCGGACCGGCTGGGCCTTGAGATGTCGATTTTCAGCTCGGCCGGCTGGAGCGAGACGGGCGGACCCTGGGTCAAGCCCGAGCAGGCGATGAAGAAGCTCGTCTGGAGCGAGACCGCGCTGACCGGTCCGCAGGCCTTCCATGGCGTGCTGCCCCAGCCGCCCTCGAGCAACGGGCCCTTTGGCAATCTGGCCGGCGGGGGCCGCGCGGCTCTCGGCGGGGCGCCTGATCCCACCTATTACGGCGATAGCGCGGTCGTGGCCTACCGCACGCCGGCGGACGAGTCGGACATGGCAGACCTCCATCCCGTGGCGACGACGAATGCGGGGCCGATCGACGCCCACGTCCTGATGGACGGCAACCTCAACACCTCCCTCGGCGTCGCGCCGTCGTCGGCCGGCGCCGCCGCGTGGGTGCAGTACGAGTTTCCCCAGCCGCTCACGGCCCGCGCGATCACGATCGTCGCTCCCGGCCGCGGGATTCCCTTCGGCCGGATCCTGGCCAG
>CAZKAH010000080.1:0-2096 GCA_964550715.1 uncultured Opitutaceae bacterium | reverse complement strand
GCGACCTCGGCGATCGCGGCCGCCGACGTGGTCGACCTGACCTCGAAGATGGCCAAGGACGGGACCCTCGCCTGGGACGTTCCCCCCGGCAAGTGGACGATCCTTCGGATGGGCTATTCGCTCACCGGCGCCAAGAACCGGCCGGCGCCTCCCACCGGTTCCGGGTACGAGGTGGACAAGCTCAGCCGCAAGGACGTCGAGTCCTACTTCCACGGCTACATCGATCCGATCGCGAAGCAGGTCGGGCCGCTCTTCGGCAAGAGCCTGCGCTATGTCACGATGGACAGCTGGGAGGCCGAGAACCAGAACTGGACCGACGAGATGATCGCCGAGTTTCAGCGGCGCCGGGGCTACGACCCGACCCCGTATCTCCCCGTGCTCGCGGGGCGCGTGGTCGGCAGCGCGGAGCTGAGCGACCGATTCCTCTGGGATTTCCGCCGGAACCTGGCGGACATGTTCGCGGACAACCACTACGGCACGATGGCCGAGCTCCTGCGGCAGAAGGGCATCGGCCTCTACGCGGAGGCGTCGGGCGTCTCGATGGACATCATGGAGGACACGCTCCTCAACAAGAGCAAGGTGGAGATCCCCATGGGCGAATTCTGGGTTCACGCCCTGCATCCCGAGCTGCAGTACTATGTCGACGTTCGGGGCGCGGCCTCGGCGGCGCATGCCTACGGCAAGAAGCTCGTGGGCACGGAGTCGTTCACCGGTGGCGGTTACGAGGCCCCGGCGACCCTGAAGAACATCGGGGACTACTGGCTGGCCCAGGGCGTCAACCGCTTCATGTTCCACACCTCGGCGGAGCAGCCGCTGGAGACGAAGCCCGGCAACACGATGGTCGGCACGCACATGAACCGGAACATGACCTGGGCGGAGCAGGCGAAGCCGTACATGACCTACCTGGCGCGCAATTTCTATCTCCTGCAGCAGGGGCTCTTCGTCGCGGACATTGCCTACCTGTTGCCCGAGGGCGTGCCCTCGAGCCAGCCCTTCTGGGGCCCGGGGCTCAAGCCCGAGCTGCCCGAGGGCTACGACTACGACTGCATCAACACCGATGTCCTCCTCCATCGGACGTCGGTCGGAGCTGACGGCCGGATGCTGCTGCCGGATGGGATGAGCTATCGCATCCTGGTGCTGCCGCAGCTCGACCGGATGACGCCGGCCGTGGCCCGCAAGATCCGGGAACTCGCCGCGGGCGGTGTCACCGTGGTCGGCCCACGTCCGGCCCATTCGCCGAGTCTGGCCGGTTATCCCCAGTCCGATGCGGAGGTCCAGGCGCTGGCGGCCGAGACCTGGGGCGACCTCGACGGGGTCATGAGGAACAAGCGCTTTTTTGAAAAGGGCCTGGTCTTCTGGGGCCTGCCGCTTGCGGAGGTGCTGCCGGCGGTCGGGATCGCGAAGGATTTCGAGGCGAGCCGCTCGCTCGACTCCGACTATGCATGGATCCACCGGCGCGACGGGGACACGGACATCTACTTCATCGCGAACCATACCGACAAGCCCCGCCACCTGGAGGCCCGATTCCGCGTCAGCGGCAAGGAGGCCGAGCTTTGGCATCCGGACACGGGGGCCATCGAGCCGGCCGGCTATTCCATTGCCGACGGTCGCACGACGGTGCCGCTGCACCTGGCCCAGCGTGAATCCGTCTTCGTCATCTTCCGGCATCCGGCCCCCACGCCTGAGCGAACGCTCCCGTGGCCCGTCGAGGCCACGCTGACGACGGTCAGCGGCCCCTGGGACGTCAGCTTCCCGCCCAACTGGGGCGCGCCAACCCGCCTCACCCTGGACAGCCTGCAATCCTGGACGGCCAATGCCGACGTGGGCGTGAAGTACTTCTCCGGCACGGCCACCTACACCAAGACCCTGACCGAGCCCAAGGATTGGGTCCGCCCGGGCGCCCGGATCCTCCTGGATCTCGGTGCGGTCAAGGACCTGGCGGAGGTCTCGGTCAACGGCCATGCTACGGCCGTCCTCTGGAAGCCGCCCTATCGGGTCGACGTGACCGATCTGCTTCAGCCGGGCCCGAACCAGCTCGATGTCAAGGTCACCAATCAGTGGACCAACCGCCAAATCGGCGACCGCCTGGGGCCGCC
>CAZKAH010000079.1:0-9566 GCA_964550715.1 uncultured Opitutaceae bacterium | reverse complement strand
TCGACCCGAAATACGCCCGCGTCGTCGGCGTGAAGCTCGACGACCTGCTGGTGGCCCAGCCCGACAGCGGCGAGGACGCCCTCAATATCATGGAGACGCTGATCCGCTCCAACTCGATCGACATCATCGTCCTCGATTCCGTGGCCGCGCTGATCACCAAGGCCGAGCTCGACGGCCAGATGGGCGACATGACGATGGGCAGCCAGGCCCGCCTGATGTCGCAGGCCATGCGCCGGCTCACCGCCGTCGTGAGCAAGACCAAGTGCGTCTGCATCTTCACGAACCAGATCCGCGAGAAGATCGGCGTGATGTTCGGCAGCCCGGAGACGACGTCCGGCGGCCGCGCCCTCAAGTTCTTCTCCTCGATCCGCATCGACATCCGCCGCAAGGACCAGATCAAGACCCCCGAGGGCAAGGTCATCGGCAACCGCACCAAGATCAAGGTGGTGAAGAACAAGGTCGCCCCGCCCTTCACCGAGTGCGAGTTCGACATCATGTACGACGAGGGCATCTCCCACTCCGGCTCGCTCGTCGACCTCGCGCTCGAGCACCGCATCCTGGAAAAGAAGGGCGCCTGGATCGCCTACCAGGGCGAGCTCGTCGGCCAGGGCCGCGACGCCGCCAAGAAGGAGATCAAGGAGAAGCCCGAGCTCGCCGCCAAGCTGACCAAGGCGATCATGGACAAGGTCACGGTCACCGGCGGCACCGCGCTCGCGGTGGCTGACGGCGCAGCGTAGCCGGTCTTGCCTTCGGGCCCGGCGCGCTTTGCCTGACAGGCATGGCGCGCCCCTCCGACACCATCGCCGCCCTGGCCACTCCGGCGGGCACCGCCGCCCTGGCGATCATCCGGATCAGCGGTCCCGACTCGGGCCGGCTGGCGCGGGAGATCCTCGGCTCTGCTCCCCTGCCCCGCGCCGTGCGCCACGGTCACTATCGCGACCTCGCCGGCACGGAGATCGATGAGGCACTGTTCACCTTCTTTGCCGGCCCCCATTCCGCCACCGGCGAGGACGCGCTGGAGATTTCCTGCCACGGCAACCCCTTCATCGCTCAGAAGATCCTCGAGGACCTGTTCGCCCGCGGCTGCCGGCCCGCCGAGCCTGGCGAGTACACGCAGCGCGCCTTCCTCAATGGCCGGATGGACCTAAGCCAGGCCGAGGCCGTGATGGACGTGATCCACGCCCGCGGCGAACGCGCGCTGGCCGCGGCCCAGCGGTTGCTCGGCGGCGCGCTTGGCCGCCATCTGCAGGTGCTGACCGGCGATCTCCTGGGAGCCCTCGCCCGGATCGAGGCTTACATCGATTTTCCCGATGAGGATCTGCCGCCGGAGGATCGGACTGCCACCCGCACCTCCCTGGCCTCACTCCAGCAGGGCACCGGGCGCCTGCTCGCCACCCAGCACTATGGCCGGCTGCTGCGCGACGGGATCAGGACGGTGATCGTCGGCGAGCCCAATGTCGGAAAGAGCTCGCTCCTGAACCGCCTGGTCGGCAGCGAGCGGGCCATCGTCAGCGCCGAGCCGGGCACGACGCGCGATTTCATCGAGGAGCGCGTCATCGTCGGCCCGCATTGCCTGCGGCTGACTGACACCGCGGGCCTCAATGCCGCGCCGGGGGCGGTGGAGAAGCTCGGCATCGCCAAGACCCGGGAGCGGGTGGAGGAAGCCGACCTGTTGCTCCTCGTCCTGGATGCCAGCCGCCCCACTCCGCCGCTGCCCGCCGAGCTGAAGGACAAGGCGACGGCCGGAAACGTCCTCGTCGTTTTCAACAAGCTGGACCTGGTGCGCGGTCCGATCCCGACCGCGCATCCGGCGGGCCTGCCCGCGTTGGCGGTGTCAGCGCTGACGGGGACAGGGATCGATCAACTGACCGCCGCCATCGTGAAGTTGGCTGATGGCCTCCGGCCGGCCGGCGAGGAGGACGGCATCTTCATCAATGCGCGGCATGCGCACGCCCTCACCCAGGCCCGCGACTGCCTGGCGGAGGCCCGGCGCAAGCTGGACGCCGAAGAGCCGATGGAGCTCCTGGCCAGCGACCTGCGCGGCGCGCTCGCCGCCTTCGGGGAAATTTCCGGCAAGATCGACAACGAGCGGATGCTCGACCGCCTCTTCGCCGAGTTCTGCATCGGAAAGTAGCGGCGCCGGGCGCCAGCAGCTTCGTCCCCCACCCGCCCGCGGCGTGCGGGTTTGTCACGTAATACGTGACAAACCCGTCCCTATGCCGCCCGGTTCTGTCCGAATTTGCCGCCCCGACGGCTTGCACTTCCCCGCGGGGACCGTGAAAATCCCAGGGTCGCAACGACTCAATTCAATAGGATGTATCCGATTTCATAGTACGTATTACCGGCGTGAATTACAACGCAACACCCTTCGATGTCATCGTCTGCGGCGCCGGCCATGCCGGCGTGGAGGCGGCGCTGGCGGCTTCGCGCATGGGGGCCTCCACCCTCCTCCTGACGGGCAACATCGACACGATCGCGCAGATGAGCTGCAACCCGGCGATCGGCGGCCAGGCCAAGGGCCAGATCGTCCGGGAGATCGACGCCCTGGGCGGCGAGATGGCGATCAACACCGACGTCACCGGGATCCAATTCCGGCTGCTCAACGAATCCAAGGGCCCGGCCGTGCAGTCGCCCCGCGCCCAATGCGACAAGAAGGCCTACCAGTTCCGGCTGAAGCATACCCTGGAGCTGCAGCCCAACCTTCAGATCTTCCAGGCCACAGTCACCGGGCTGTTGTTCGAAGGCGACAAGGTCGTGGGATGTCAGACCAACCTGGATATCGATTTTCGCGGCCATACTGTTGTGGTCACCACAGGGACGTTTCTTCGGGGTCTGATGCACATCGGCCAGAATAAGAACGAAGGCGGAAGGCTTGGAGATTTTAGTTCTAAAACGTTATCCAATAGCTTTTTACATGTCGGAATTGAGCTGCGCAGGCTCAAAACAGGCACCCCACCCCGCCTGCTGGGTCGCAGCCTTGATTTCACAAAGATGAAGGAGCAACTGGGCGACGCTTCCCCTACTCTGTTCGCCTTTCACGACACCAGGGATCCGGTCGACTTGTTCCACGTGGAACATACCGGCGAGCAGCGCCTCGGCTGGGCACCCGGGACCCGCCAGGTTTCGTGCTGGATGACACACACCACAAATCGGACTGCCGAGATTGTTCGGGCCAACTTGAGCAAGTCGGCAATGTACAGCGGAGAAATTGCCGGCGTGGGCCCAAGGTACTGCCCCAGCATCGAAGATAAATTCGTACGATTCCCAGATAAGCCGCGACACCTGTTGTTCCTGGAGCCCGAAGGCCTTTCGACGAACGAGTACTATGTGAATGGATTGTCAACAAGTCTGCCGTTCGATGTGCAAGTCGATATGGTGCATAGTGTGCCGGGTTTGGAAGAATGTGTATTACTTCGGCCCGCGTACGCCGTGGAGTATGATTTCGCGCCGCCGACCCAGTTGAAACCATCGCTCGAATCCAAAAAGATCGAGAACCTATTCTTTGCTGGGCAGATCAATGGAACCTCGGGGTATGAGGAAGCCGCAGCCCAGGGGTTGGTCGCGGGCGCAAACGCCGTCCATAAGGCTAGGGGGGAGCAGCCCCTAATTATCGGCCGGCACGAGGGCTATATCGGGGTGCTTATCGACGACCTGGTCACCCGAGGCACCAACGAGCCTTACCGAATGTTCACGAGCAGGGCAGAGCATCGATTGCTTTTCAATCACGCCAGCGCGGAGATCCGTCTACGCAATCATGCAGCGAATCACAACTTGCTCACCAAAAGCAGGATATCCCGAATCGATCACAAGATATCCCGCATAGACGCTCTCGTTGAAATGTTGGAATCAACTCGAATACAAGGAGTTAAGATGGGGGATTGGATCCGCAGGGGAGGGGACCAGGCCGCCCTGTCGGACGAGTTCAATCGGGAGCCAACGGTGATCCGCGAACAAGTTATTTACCGCGTCAGCTACAAGGGATATATAGAGAGGGAGGGGCGACAGATCGAGAAGCTGGGTCACATCGAGAAGATCAAGATTCCGCCCCAGCTGGATTTTCTTGCGGTCCGGGGCCTGCGGCGGGAGAGCGCATTGAAGCTGGCTGAAATCAAGCCGTTCACCCTTGGGCAAGCCAGCCGGATCAGCGGCGTGAATCCCACGGACATCAGCATCCTCATGGTCCGGATTGAAAGCTCACAGGGGCTGGCTGAAGAGTAGGGGTCAGGTCCTAACTATGGATATCACGAAAGTGAAGCCGCTCCATGCCGAGGTCATGGCCCAGCGTCGCAGCGCCCTAAGCGAGGCCTGTGCAGCTTTCCTGAATTCAGAGTCCGAGTTCGTCTGGGAAGTCGGCTGTGGGCACGGCCATTTCCTGACCGCCTATGCCCAGGCCCACCCGGATGTCTCCTGTGTGGGAATCGACATCGAACTGGACCGGATCGAGCGCGCGGAGCGCAAGCAGGCGCGGGCGCAACTTCCCAATCTGCGATTCCTGAGGGCCGAAGCCCGGGATTTCATCGATGCCATGCCAACAGGCGCCCGGTTCTCGGCCATCTACATGCTCTTTCCCGATCCGTGGCCCAAACGCCGGCATCATAAGCATCGGTTATTGAACTCCCGATTCCTTCAGGCTGTGGGCCGGCGGGCAGGGCAGGGGACCCGATTTTATTTCCGCACCGATCACGAGGCCTATTTCACGGACGCGAAGTCCACCTTCGCTTCCCACGCCGATTGGGACACGTGCCCGAGTGAAGAATGGCCTTTTGAGCTGCCCACGATCTTCCAACAAAAAGCCGCCCAGTACCGATCGCTGGTGGCCGCAAGAAACCGCCATTAGTCCCCCGGTGGGCGACCCGGTTTTGGCTTATTTCGGGCACCCGCATTCACCCATCACATTTCGGGTATTGACGGAGGTTTAGGCCTGCTTCTAGGTCGAACCTTTCCGCAGACCATTCGTTCCCGCTTCGCATCATGATCAGGGTCAAAAAAGCCGCCTTTTTTCTGTCCGCCCTCGTCCTCGCCACACCGGCGTGGGCGGCGGAGGAACATGGCGGGGTGGAAGCGATGGCGGGGACGCTCTTTCACATCGGGCCGCTGCCGGTGACCAACAGCATGCTGATGACGTGGATCGTCGCGCTGGGGCTGATCGTCCTGGTGCGGCTGATGGCGGGCCGTCCCCAGCTGGTGCCAAGCCGCGGCCAGGCGCTGGTGGAAAGCATGTTGGAAGGGATCCGGGGCATCGTCAGCCCCATCGTCGGCACCCGCGCGATCACCGCCTGCTTTCCGCTCCTGATCGGCCTCTTTGTCTTCATCCTGATCCAGAACTGGAGCGGCCTGATCCCCGGCGTCGGCACCATCATGATGCGCAGCCATTCCACGGGTGAGTGGATGGAACTCGTGCGGCCGGCCGGCGCTGACATGAACAGCACGATCGCCCTGTCCTTCTGCGCCTTCCTCGCCGGTTTCATCCTGGTCCTGCGCTTTGCCGGCCCGAAGGCGATCCTGATCGACCTCTTCGGCAACAAGGCGGACAAGAACGATGTTTCCCCGTTCGTCTACTATCCCCTTTCGCTCATCTTCATCGCGGTGGGAGTCCTCGAGCTGGTCTCGATCTTCTTCGCCCGGCCCGTCTCCCTCTCCTTCCGTCTCTACGGCAATATCTTCGGCGGGGAGAATCTCCTGCACTCCATGTCGGCCATCCTGCGCTGGGGACTGCCGATGCCGTTCTACATCATGGAACTGCTCGTCGGCGCGGTGCAGGCCTTCGTCTTCACGCTCCTGATCGCCGTCTACATCGGCCTCCTGACCAGCCACGGGGACCATGACCACGGCCCCGAGGCCGCCGACAGCTCCCATCCGCCCCCGCCGCACTAGACCCTTTCCCGTCGGGACCATGCTTCGCGCGTGGACGGCGGACCTCCAACCACAAATCAGCACATCACATGGCACACATCATCGCAGAAATGACCGGTAGCATTCAAGGCGGCCTCGGCTGCATCGGCGCCGCCCTCGGCGTGGGTTTCGTCGGCGCCAAGGCCGCGGAAGCCGTCGGCCGCAATCCCGACGCGTCCGGCAAGATCCTCGTCCAGGGCATTCTGGGCATGGCCTTCGCGGAAGCCGTCGCGTTCTACGCGCTCTTCCTCGGCAAGTAAGCATCGCCCCATTCCCGCGCCCGGACTTTTCCTCGGCGCGGCCACTTTTCCCGACATGAGCCCATTCCTTCTCACCCTGGCCGCCGCCACTCCGGCGGACGGCGACAACGCCCTCGTCAAGATCACCCAGGAGTTCGGCATCAACCTGCCCAACATCCTGGCGCAGATGGTGAGCTTCGGCGTCGTCGCGTACGTGCTTTGGAAGTTCGCCTTCAAGCCCGTCATGGCCACGCTCGATGAGCGCCAGAAGAAGATCGCCTCCGGCCTCCAGTATGCGGAGGAGATGAAGGCCAAGCTCGAAGCCGCCCAGCAGGCGAGCGAGGCCCAGCTGAAGGAAGCCCAGGTCAAGGCCCGCGACATCCTCGCCGAGGCCCAGAAAGCCGCCAAGAATTTCGCCGAGAAGCAGCAGCAGGAGGCGGTCGAACGCTCCGCGGCGCTGCTCGCCAAGGCGCAGGAGGCCATCGAGCTCGAGAAGAAGAAGATGCTCGCCGAGGCGCGGACCGAGATCGCCCGCCTGGTCGTCGCGACCACCGAGCGGGTGCTCAGCCAGCAGCTTTCCGAGGCGGACCGCACGCGCTACAACGAGGCGGCGGGCCGCGAGCTGACCAACGCCTGAGGTCATGGCCGGTCACGCCAAGCAAGCCCAGCAGCTCGCCCGCCAGCTTTTCAAGCTGAGCGTGGTGAACGGCGTAGTCTCGGCCGAGAGCGTCGGCGGCGTGCTGGCCTGGGTCGAAAAGCATCGGCCAGCGAATCCCATCATGGTGCTGAAGGCCTACGAGCGCCTCATCACCATCGAGCTCAACCGCGGCCAGGTGCGCATCGAGCACGCCGGAGCCATTTCCGACCAAGTCCTGCAATCCATCACCTCCGCCCTGGCCAAGAAATACGGCCGCGCCCTGACCACCTCCGCCCAGCCCAACCCGGCGCTCCTCGCCGGACTGCGCGTGCGGGTGGGGGACGACATCTATGAATCCTCGGTCGCCGGCCAGCTGGCCGCCCTGGCCGCCAGCGTCTAATTTTCCATGAGCACCATTCTCGAACAAATCGAATCGCAGATCGCGAAGCTGTCCAGCCACGCGGTCAAGAAGAACACCGGCAACATCCGCACCATCGCCGACGGCGTCGCCAAGATCGACGGCCTCTCCGACGTGATGTACAACGAGATGGTCCAGTTCCCCGGCGGCGCCATCGGCATCGCGCTCAATCTCGAGGCCGACGAGGTCGGCTGCGTCGTCCTCGGCGACATCTCGCAGCTCAAGGAAGGCGACGAGGTCACCACCACCGGCAAGCTGCTTTCCGTCCCGGTCGGCAAGGCGCTCCTCGGCCGCGCGGTAGACGCCCTGGGCAACCCGGTCGACGGCAAGGGCCCGATCGACGCCAAGGAGACCTATCCGGTCGAGAAGATCGCCCCCGGAATCATTGTCCGCAAGTCGGTCTCGCAGCCGCTCTTCACCGGCATCATGGCGATCGACTCGATGATCCCGATCGGCCGCGGCCAGCGCGAGCTGATCATCGGCGACCGCGGCACCGGCAAGACGACCATCTGCATCGATACGATCATCAACCAGGCGAAGATCAACAAGGTCGGCCTCGCCAGCGGCGACCCGAAGTTCCGCCCGGTCTATTCCATCTACGTCGCGGTCGGGCAGAAGAACTCGAACATCGTCCGCACCATCGGCGCCCTCGAGGCCGCCGACGCGATGCAGTACACGATCATCGTCGCCGCCGCCGCCGCGGACAACCCCGCCAACCAGTACATCGCCCCGTACTCGGGCGCGGCCATGGGCGAGTGGTTCATGGAAAACGGCATGGACGCGCTGATCGTCTATGACGATCTCTCCAAGCACGCCGTCGCCTACCGCCAGATCTCCCTGATCCTGAAGCGCCCCTCCGGCCGCGAGGCGTACCCGGGCGACGTCTTCTATCTCCACAGCCGCCTGCTCGAGCGCGCCGCGCGCCTCGACGGCAAGGGCTCGCTGACGGCGCTGCCGATCATCGAGACGCTGGCCGGCGATGTCTCGGCCTACATCCCGACCAACGTCATCTCGATCACCGACGGCCAGATCTTCCTCGAGACCGACCTTTTCAACCAGGGCATCCGGCCGGCCGTCTCGGTCGGCCTCTCCGTGTCCCGCGTCGGATCGGCCGCGCAGATCAAGGCCACCAAGCAGGTCGGCGGCAAATTGAAGGGCGAGCTCGCCCAGTTCCGCGAGCTGGCCGCCTTCGCCCAGTTCGGTTCGGACCTCGATGCCAAGACCAAGGCCCAGCTCGACCGCGGCTCGCGCATCGTCGAGCTCTTCAAGCAGCCGGCCTTCAACCCGATCCTGATCGAGACGCAGGTGGCGGTCCTCTTCGCCATGCAGAAAGGCTTCTTCGACCCGATCGACGTGAAGAAGGTCGTGGACGCCGCCACGGCCCTGAAGGCCTTCTTCACCACCCGCCAGGAGGCCCTCCTCACGGAAATCCGCACCAAGGCGGCGCTGGACAAGGACCTGGAGGCCAAGCTCCAGGCCGCGTGCGAGGCCTGGAAGTCCAGCTATACCGCCTGATTGCCGGACTAGGATACCCCGCTTCCCTTCCGCATGGCTTCCACCCGCGACATCCGCCGACGCATCAAGTCGGTCAAGAACACCCGCCAGATCACCAAGGCGATGGAACTGGTCGCGGCGTCGAAGATGAAGAAGGCGCAGCAGTCCGCGCTGGCCAGCCGGCCCTACGCGCAGCTCATGGCGAGGATGCTGGCCGCCCTCGGCTCGCGGTGCGACGAGTCGCTCCATCCCTTCCTGCAGGAGCGCCCGGTGAAGACGCGGGGCATTTTCCTGGTCACGACGGACAAGGGCCTGTGCGGCCCCCTGAACGGGAACCTCTTCAAGCTCGTCGCGGAGATCAAGACGCCGGCGAAGTTCTTCGTCGTCGGCCGCAAGGGCGCGCAGTTCCTCGCCCGCACCAAGCGGGACCTCGTCGCCGACTTCCCCGTGCACGACCGGGTGCCCTTCGCCGAGGTCCGGGCCGCGGCGGATCTGATGGTGAAGCATTTTCTCGAGGGCTCGATCGACACCATCGAGGTGATCTACCCGCGCTACAAGAACACGCTGGTGCAGGAGCCGACGCTCCGTCCGGTGCTGCCGCTCAAGAACCTGGGCGAGTTTCTGGCCGAACACTTTGGGGCCGAGGACCCGAAGGCCGTCCACGGCCAGGAGATGCAATTCGAGCCCGACGTCACGACCGTCCTCAACGCGCTGCTGCCGTTCTACGTCAACCGGTACCTCTACCAGTTCGTCCTCTCGGCCAAGGCCTCGGAGCACAGCGCGCGGATGGTCGCGATGAAGACGGCCAAGGACAACGCCACCAAGATCCTTGGCGAGCTGACCCTCGAGTACAACAAGGCCCGCCAGGCCGCCATCACCCAGGAGA
>CAZKAH010000078.1:0-9918 GCA_964550715.1 uncultured Opitutaceae bacterium | reverse complement strand
CCGCCCCGGTTTGAGTCTTTGACCGGCTCCCACCACCGCTAGACCCATGGCCAATACCAAATCCGCTATCAAAGCCGCGCGCAAAGCCGTGCGTTTCACGCTGCGCAACAAGGCGCTCAAGACCCGCCTGAAGAGCCTCCACAAGAAGTTCGACGCCGCGGTCGCGGCCAAGGACGGCGCCGCCGCCAAGGCGGCGGGCATCGCCTTCTGCTCGGCGATGGACCGGGCCGTCAAGTCCGGCGTCGTCCACCGCAATGCGGCGAGCCACGCCAAGTCCAAGGCGGCGAAGCATATCTTCGCGAAGTAAGAGACTCTTTCCCTCCGCCCCGCAGGCCTCACGGCTGCGGGGCTTTTTGTGCCCCGGCGAATCGGCGGTGTTGTGATTTGAACATTGCCGGGACCGGGCTGACACTGCGGCGTGGCTGCGCCCCACCGGCATTTTCTCACCTCGGATCGTCCCCTGCTGCCGCAGGCCGTCGAGTGGCTGGCTGGCGACTGGGATGGAACCGGCCCGCTCGACTTGTCCTCGCTGCTGGTGGTCGTGCCTACCCGGCAATCCGGCCGGCGGCTGCGCGAGGCCCTGGCGGAGCGAGCGGCCCGGCACGGCCGGGCTGCCCTCCCGCCGCGGGTGATCACGCCCGAGGGCCTGATCGCGGTGCCCCCGGCGGCCTGCGCCGCCTCGCGGCTCCAGTCGCTGCTCGCATGGATCGGGCTCTTTCGGGAATTCGATCCGGAGGAGTTTCGCGAGGTCTTCCCGGTTGATCCGCCCGCGCGCAATTTCTCCTGGGCGCTCCGTTTGGCCGAGCAGTTCGTGAAGCTCCAGCAGGAGTTGGGGGAGGGCGGGCTCCGCCTGGAAGACGTGGCGGGCCGGGCAGGCGATTTCCCCGAGGCTGCCCGCTGGCGGGAGCTCGGGGGACTGGAGCGGCGCCACGCGGCGCGGCTGGCGGGACAGGGACTCGGAGGGCTGCAGGCGGCGCGGATCGCCGCGGCGGCCAACCCCGCGGCGGTGGCCGCCACCAGGATCATCGTCTTGGCGGTGCCGGATCCGCTCCCCCTCGCGCTCACTGCGCTGGAGGGACTGGGCCGCAACCTGCCCGTGGAAGTCGCCATCTTCGCCCGTCCGGAGGAGGCCGGGTCCTTCGATGCCTGGGGTCGCCCGATCACCGCATCGTGGGAGAAGCGCGAGCTGCTCCTGGAGGAATTCACCCAACGGGTGACCCTTTGCGCCGATCCTGCGGCGCAGGCCGACCGCGTGGCGGCGCTGGCGAGCGGCTACGGCCGGCCATCGGGCCGCCTCGGGGTTGGCGTCACCGATCCGGAAATCGTGCCCGTCCTGGAGGTCGCGCTCGCCCGTGCTCATTTTCCCGCCTTCAACCCCGAGGGCGAGTCTCGCCGGCAGGACGGCCTCCACCATCTCCTCGACACGCTGGCGGCGGTGGCGGCGGAGCCGTCCTTTTCAGCGGTCGCGGCGCTCGCCCGGTGCCCGGACTTCACGGATTTTCTCGCTGCCAGGATCGACGGGTTTTCCGTCGCGCGCTGGCTCGCCGGACTCGACGAGTTGCAGTCCCGGCACCTGCCGGCGGACCTCGTGGCGGCGCGGCTGCATGCCGCCCAGCTGGCTGATTTCGCCGAACTGGAGCCCGGTCTGGCGGCCCTAGAGGAGATCCGGCTGCTGCTCGGCGGGCCGTCCTTTCCCGCGGCGGCCGCGGCGGCGCTGGGCGCGATCTTTGCGGCGCGACAGCTCGATCTCGCCCGGCCCGCGGATGCGCGCGTCCTCGATTCAGCCGAGGCTTGGCGGCAGGTCGTCGGGGAGTGCGCCGGCCTCGCGGCCACGCTCGAGACCGCCGAATGGTGGGAGCTGGCCCTTCGGCTCTTTGGCGCCGCCACCCGCACGGAGGAGAAGCCCGATGGGGCCGTCGAAATGCAGGGATGGCTCGAGCTGCTGTTTGAGGACGCCCCGCATCTCGTCGTGGCCGGCTGCAATGACGGCATGGTGCCGGAGGCCGTTGCGGGCGATCCCTTCCTGCCGGAGGGGCTGCGGGAAAGATTGGGGCTCAAGACCAATGGCGCGCGCCTGGCGCGCGATGCCTATGTTCTCAGCGTCCTCCGCGAGTGCCGGCGATCCGGCGGCCGCCTGGATCTCCTGGTCGGCAAGGTCTCGGCGGCCGGGGATCCGCTGCGGCCATCCCGGTTGCTGCTGCAGTGCTCCGACGCGGACCTGCCTGCGCGGGTGGCCTGGCTGTTTCGCGACCTGGCGGCCGGGCGTCCCGGCCCGTCCTGGCGCCGGGCCTGGCAGCTCCGACCGCCGCGGGTGCCGGCGCCCACGCGGCTGCGGGTCACGGCCTTTCGCGACTACCTCCAGTGTCCCTTCCGCTTTTACCTGAAGCACGGCCTGAAGCTGTCGACCGTCGACCTGCACAAGGCCGAGCTGGACGCCCGCGATTTTGGGACCCTCTGCCATTCTACCCTGGAGGCGATGGCGGGCGAGCCGACCCTGCGCGCGAGCGCTGACGCGGCGGAGCTGCGGGATTTTCTGCACCGGGCGCTCGAGCGGGAGGTCCGGAGCCGCTACGGCGCCAACCTGACGCTGCCGCTGCTCGTCCAGGTGGAGTCCGCCCGGCAGCGACTGGCGCGCGCCGCCGACGTCCAGGCGGTCCAGCGGTCCGAGGGCTGGCTGATCGAGCAGGCGGAAAAGAGCATTGTCCTCCGGATCGGCCCGATCGGGGTCGACGGAAAGATTGATCGCATCGAGCGCAACGAGCGGACCGGCCAGCGCCGGGTCCTGGACTACAAGACGGCCGACCAGCCGGTGTCGCCGCTGGAGGCTCATGCGCGCCGGCTGGGCCGGAACGACGCCGCGGTCCCCGGCTTCGCCCGCTTCATCCTCGACGGCAGGGAATGGATGTGGAAGGACCTGCAGCTTCCGCTTTATCTCGAGGCGCTGGGTCGCGAGGGGCCGGTCGCGGCGGGTTATTTCAACCTGCCCAAGGCCGCTGGCGACACGGCGGTGGCGGTCTGGGACGGCTACGATGACTTCTGGCGCGACACGGCCCGCCGCTGCGCGGAGGGTGTGGCAACGGCGATCGCCGGGGGCGTCTTCTGGCCGCCGGCCGAGCGCCTGGCGCGCGAGGATCCCCTCTTTGCCGGATGGTTTCATCGCGGGACCGCGGAGAGCGTCGTCCCGCCTTTCCCGCCGGTCGCCGGCGAACTCCCATGAGAGCCCCCGGCCACAAGATGATCCTGGCGTCGGCGGGCTCGGGGAAAACCTACGCGCTGACCAACCGGTTCGTGCAGCTGCTGGCCCTCGGCGCGCGGCCGGAGCGGATCGCCGCCCTGACCTTCACCCGCAAGGCCGCGGGGGAATTCTTCGACGAGATCCTCACCAAGCTGGCCCGGGCGGCGCGCGAGCCCGCCTACGCGGGCAAGATTGCCGGGGAGATTGGGGCGCCTGCACTCGGGCCCGCGGATTTCGGCCGGATGCTTCGCGGCATGGTCGAGGCGATGCACCGCCTCTGCCTGGGCACCCTCGATGGCTTCTTTGCCAGGGTGGTGCGGGCTTTCCCCCTGGAACTCGGCCTCGGGGGGGATTTCGAGATCCTGCAGGAGCACGCTGCCAGGATTGAGCGGCGCCGCGTGGTGCGGCGGATGTTCGGTGTGGCGGGTGCGCTCGACGACGCGCAGAAGGATTTCATAGAGGCCTTCAAGCGCGCGACCTTCGGGGTGGAAGAGAAGCGACTCGGGGCGCAGCTCGATGCCTTTCTCGACGACCATGCCGAGATCTTCCTCGCCGCGCCCGAGGCGGCGGCCTGGGGCCATGCCGAGCGCATCTGGCCGGAGGGCAATTCCGCCCTGGAACTGGCCCGCCGACGCGCCGACGCGCAGCGGGCGCTGCACACGGCGCTGCCCTGGTCGACCCTGGCGGATGGCCAGCGCCGCCGGTGGGATGACTTTTTTGCGACCCTGCCGGGATGGCTGCCCGGGGCGCCGCTGCCCAAGCCCGTCGATTACATCCTCCGCAACGTCTTCTCCGCCTCACCCGCGCTCGCGGAGATCACGGTCGAGCGCAAGAAGCTGGCCCTGCCACCCGCCGCCTCCGCCGCCCTGCGCGACCTGGCGCGCGGCATCGTGGGGGCCGAGCTTGCGCGCCGCCTGGAGATGACCCAGGGGCTGTTCGCCGTCCTCCAGGGTTACGAGCTGGTCTACGACGCTGCCGTCCGGCGGCTTGGGCGCCTGACCTTCGCCGACCTGCAGCGGCTGCTCCTCCCGGCCGAACCCGGGGCGCTTCGCCTGCTGTCGCGCGAAGCCGGGCTCGAGGCGAGGCTCTTCATCGACTGGCGGCTGGACCTGCAGGTCGACCACTGGCTGCTCGACGAATTTCAGGACACGAGCTTCGGCCAATGGCGCGTGCTTCGAAATCTCATCGACGAGGCGGTTCAGGACCCCTCCGGCACGCGAAGCTTCTTCTACGTCGGGGACGTGAAGCAGGCGATCTTCGCCTGGCGCGAGGGCGAGGCCGGCCTCTTCCGCGAGATTTTCAACCACTACAACACGGCCGCGCCCGGGACGATCGGGGTGGAGCGCCTGAATCAATCCTACCGGTCGGGCCCCGCGGTGATCGCGATGGTCAACCGGGTGCTCGGGGACCGCGGCGCCCTGCAGCGCCTTTTTCCTGCCGTCGCGGTCCGGCGCTGGACCGAGGAGTGGCACGATCATGCCAGCGCGAAGTCGGAGCGCGAAGGTTATGCCGAACTCCGGGTGGCCGAGGGCGAAGAGGGGCGCTTCGCCGAGACGCTTCGAATCCTGAAGGAATGCCATCCGCTCGAGCGCGGACTGGATGTTGCCGTGCTGGTGCGGACGAACCAGGCCGCCTCCGACCTGGCCGATTTCCTGCGGCGCGAGGGCGGCCTGCCGGCCGTGGCCGAGTCGGACCTGCATGTGGGGACGGACAACCCGCTGACAAGTGCGCTCCTGGCGCTGTGCCGGGCCGCAGCCCACCCGCGCGACAGCGCGGCGCGGGCGCTCGTTGCCATGACTCCGGTCGGAAGGATCCTCGGGGAGATGGGGGTGGAAACGGCCGACCAGCTGACGCGACTCGTCCTCCGCGAGATCCACGACGGCGGCTTCGAGCGCATGGTGGAGACCTGGCTCGGACGCCTGGAGCCGCACCTCGATGCGGACGACTCCTTCAGCCGCGAGCGCGGGCGCCAGCTCGCGACCGCGGGCCGGCTCTTCGATGAGACCGGCGGCCGGGAGGTCGCGGAATTCATCGCGTTCGTGGAGCGCTACACCGTGCGCGACAGCGAGGTGGCGGGGGCTGTGCGCATCATGACGGTGCACAAGGCCAAGGGGCTGGGCTTTGATCTCGTCATCCTGCCGGACCTCCAGGGCAAGACTCTGGCGGAGCGGCGCGCCGGCCTCGCGGTCCAGAAGGCGGCGGACCGCTCGGTGAACTGGGTACTCCAGCTGCCGGCGCGGGAACTTGCGCTGTCCGACGAACTCCTGGCGGAGCACATCCGGGCCGCGGAGGCGGAGGCCTGCTACGAGAACCTGTGCCTGCTCTACGTCGCGCTCACCCGCGCGAAGCAGGCGCTCTATGTCGTGATCGAGCCGGTCGGCACCTCCCAGTCGCCCAATTTCCCGCGCCTGCTCCGTGAGACGCTGGGGGAGGCCTGGTCGAGCGGCGACCCGCGCTGGTTTGCCGGGACCGAGCTCCGGGCGGCGGCCGAGGCGGAGCCCGCGGGGCCGCCCATCCTGCGTGAGACGCCGATGCCGGCGGCACCGCGCCGGGCGGCCCGCAATCCGTCGGCAGCCCATGCCGGCCGGGTGGCGGCCGCCGGAGCCTTCGCACTGGAGACTGGCGCGGGCCCCGAGTTTGGCTCCGCGGTCCATGCCCTTTTTGCGACGGTCGAATGGTCGGAGCCTGGTGCCCTGGCGGCCGCAGCGGCGCGGTGGAACCCGGACGATCCCGCGGCAGCCGAGGCCCTGGCCTGCCTGCGGGCTCCGGAGCTTGCGGAGGTCTGGGCGAAGCCGGTGGGGAATTCGAAGGTTTGGCTGGAGCGGGGCTTCGAACTCGTGACGGACGATGCCTGGGTGAGCGGGGTCATCGATCGGCTCGTTATCGTCCGGGACGGCGCCGGCCGCGCCCAGAGCGCCACGGTCTATGATTTCAAGACGGACACCCCCGCGACGAATGCGGAATCGGTCCTGCGACATGGCGCGCAACTGCGCCACTATCGGCGGGCGGCGGCCGCCCTGGCGGGATTGCCCGAGGATGCCGTGGCGGTGGAATTGGTGCTGACGCGCCTGCGCCGCCGAATTGCGGTCTAAATTCCCGCTTTACAGTTTTGCCGGGCCAGCCACCTTTGGACGCCTCATGGGCAACCTGAAAAAGAAACGCCGGCTGAAGATGAACAAGCACAAGCGCCGCAAGCGCTTGAAGTCGCACCGGCACAAGAAGCGCTCCTGGCAGCAGTAAGCTGGCCCGGGCGTCCCCGCCTTTCGCAACCCGCCGCTTACCGCGGCGGGTTTTTTGTCCACTGGGCTAAGCTGTTAGCTCACAGTCACCTCGATGGCCTGCTCTGACACCGTGAAGTCAATGAAGCGGGCCCGGGAATTCGGCGGCCGCGCCTCGAGGCGGGCCCGGAGTTCGGCGCCAGCCGCCGCGTCCCGGGCGCACAGCACCATGTAGCCTCCTCCTCCGGCGCCCAGGAGCTTGGTTGCGAGCAGGCCCGGGCCGCAGGTCGCGATGATGCGGGCGATCTCGGCGTTGGTGGTGGCCGGATCCAGCCGCCGGTTGAGGTCCCAGGACCTGGCGATGCAGCGGCGGAGCCCTGCGGCGTCCGCTGCCTGCACGGCCTGCTCGAGCGCGTGCGCATTGCCGCGGATCAGCCCGAGGGTCCGCATCGTCCCGCAGCGCCCCAGGGCCATCTCGTGGACGATTTCCTGGAGTATCCCCTTCGCCAGCCGCGTCAGGCCGGTATAGTAGAGCAGCACGGAACGGTTGGCGACTCCGGGCCCGAGCAGCATGGCCGGAAGATGGCGGACCGTGGGAATCTGCGCCAGGCCCGGCTCGGTCTGCACGAGCTTGAGGCCGGGAAAGAGCGCGCCTGCCTGGTCCTGCCAGCCGCCGCCGGTCGTCAGCAGCTGCTCGATGCCCAGCACGCGCTGATAGAGGTCGACCTCGTCCCAGCCGAGCCCGCAGGCGCGGTTGAGCGCGCCGAGCAGGGTGGCGGCGAGGATGGACGAGGTGCCGAGCCCGGACCCCTTCGGCACCGCGCTGAGGAGCGAGATCTCGAGGCCGCCCCCGAAGGACCGGAGCTGGCGGCGGAGCGAGCGCGGCGCGCGGCCGCGGTGGAAATCCGGGTGAAACCCTGCCATGGCCAGGGCGGCCTTGGCCAGGCTGAAGCCGGAGCGCGGATCCCGGAATGCGGCCAGGGCGGCGAAGCTCCCGATGTCCTCGGCGACACCGAGGTCGATCGAGCGGAGCCGAAAGTGCGGCTCGGGTATCGGGCGGGCAAATACCTGAACCGGCGGCTGGCCGTTCAGGAGCACGGCGACGTTGAGCACGGACCCGCCATGGGCGAGGCAGTAGGGCGGCGTGTCCGTCCAGCCGCCGGCCAGATCGAGCCGCACGGGGCTGCGGGCCCAGACAATCTGGTCGTCCTTCAGCGCGGCGGCGGGCCGGGCCTTCGCCAGCTGGTGCGACGCGAGCAGCGCCCGCTGGACCCGGGCCTGGCCGGCGGCGCGCAGCGCTGCGCGCCCGCGGCCGGCGGACAGTTCGGCCAGGAGGTGCAGCCAGCGGGCCGCGTGCTCGGGTCGGGCTCCCGGTCCGGCGAAGGCGGGACCCTGGCGGCGGAGCCACCGGCGCAGCCCGGGCGCGCCCTGCCGGCAGAAGCCGGCGATCGCCGAGAAGTCTTGCGCGAAGACCGACGCATCCCCGTGCCTTCGCCAGGCCAGGAACGCGCCCTGAAGCACGCCGGCCTGCGCCCGGCGCCGGTCGGCAAGGAGCCGGGCGAAATCGATCCGCTCGGGAATCTGCCGGGCCGAGAGCCGGGGACCCGCCGCCACGCGCGCGCTGATGCGTGGATCGGGCCGGCGCGCGAAGAACCAATCGAGCAGGGCCTGGTCGATGGCGGCCGCCGCCACCACGGGATAGATCGGCAGGTCGAAGACGTCGGTCGCCGTGACGGGCAGCCCCCGGCGGATGAGCCACGTCCGCGCGTCCTGCCCGCAGATCCGCGCTCCGTCGCCGGTGCCCGGCAGGCCGCGCAGCGTGTCATCCACGTGATAGGGCCGGAAGGCCCAGCGGCCCGCCCCGACCGGCGGAAGATCCACGCACCAGCCCTCGGCCAGGCGGCGGAGCCGGGCCGGGAGCGGCAGCCCGGTGACGAGGTTGTGCCCGGCCAGCTCCACCGGACTCCGGGGACCGGCGCCATCGACCCAGACGGGGAGTTGGCCGCGCACCACGCAGCCGGAAGCGGGCGTGGCCACGGTCAGCGTGCGCTGCGTCCGGGCATGTCCCCGCTGGATTTGCGCAAGGGAATCGAAAAGCTGCCGGCTGGAGCCGAGGTGGTGGAAACGCGCCTGCTCGAGTGGAATCACACCCGCCGAGAGCTGCGCCCAGCCCAGCCGGCGCAGCGCCGGGGGCGCGGCGCCCTCGGTCCCGAGCGCCAGGCCGATCTCCGTGTAGAGGTCGAGGAAGCGGGGATGGCCGTCGGGCGTGGCGAAGGCCTCCCGCTTCTCGTCCCAGCCGCATCGGCGGAAGAGGAGTCGCAGTGCCCGCACGCTCAGCAGCCACATTCCGGTGTCGACGTGGAAATCATAGCGGGCCGATTGCCGGCGAATCTCGGCCGTCGCCGGCTTCTGCCGAAAGAACGCGATCGGTTTCGGCCCGGGGACCGACGACCGGCCGGCCTTGGCCACGAAATAGACGCCGAAGTGCTGCGCCATCGCCGGGGGCACCCGCATGCCGATCCCGGTGATGTCCGCGGTGACCGGCGGAATCTGGAGCGGATTGAAATCGAGCCAGACATCGCCCGCGGTCACGAGGACCGCCGCCCGCGGGCCGGCCTCCGCCAGGGTCTGCTGGTAGGGAGGGACCTGAAAATCCACCAGCATCTGGTCGAAACGGCGCGGCTCCAGGCCCTCGACCGCGGGCAGGGGGAGGAAGACCTTGCCCAGACCGGCATAGGCGGGAAGGCGCCGGCTCTCCCCGCCCGCGTGCAGGACGAGCCTCTGGCCGGCGGCGAGCCAGGCAAGGAGCCCCGCCCGCCGGGGGCCCGGGCCGGCGGCCCGCCAGGCCTGATGGATCAGGTTCACCGTGCCCCCGCCCGATCCGAGGCGCCGATGGCGGGGATCCGTACCCACAAAGACTTTGTCACCAGCAAGTTCAGAAAGACGTCCCTCCAGGAGGGGTCGGCCGGCGGCGGAGTGGAGGAAGTCCCGCAGGTGGGGTGGAACGGAAAGCAAAACCTGGCTCATCGCCCCCGAAAACTCGCAGGGGCGGCGGGGTTGGCAAGGCTTCTTCCCGCGGCGCCTGTGTCACCAGAACTCGAATACAATATTCGGCCGCCGGGCGCGCGGCGCGGCCACGGACGAGACCGCTTTGCCGCCCCGGGATTCGGGCGATTTTTACCCCGTCACGATGAAGTTTAAATCATTTTAATATAACGACTTGTGCTGGCAGTCTCCGAAACGTCAAAAAAGGACTTGAACGGATTTTAAACAGCAGCATGTTCCCGCCTCCCCCCATGGCACGGCGGCCTTCACTGGCCGGTACGATGCGATGGAGGCCAGCATAAGGGTCGTGTCTTTTCTCGCAGGATTTTCCGATAATTTCGGGAATACCCTTGACGAAGCAGAGGGCGAAGTTCTTGCTGGAAATCTTTCCCTCAAAGGGAAGCTCTTTGAAATTTACTT
>CAZKAH010000077.1:0-10323 GCA_964550715.1 uncultured Opitutaceae bacterium | reverse complement strand
GCCTGCTCCCCCAGCCCGACAAAAAAGATCGGCAACTTAAGCTGCCGCCAGATCCCGACCAGCGCCCCGCCCCGGCTGGTGCCGTCGAGCTTCGTCACCACGACGCCCGTCAGCCCAAACTTCTCGTGGAACACCTTCGCCTGCGCGATCGAATTGCCACCGAGCGAGCCGTCGACCACCAGCCAGGCGTGGTGCGGCGCCGCCGGATCGTGCTTTTTCAGGACGCGCCGGATCTTGGCCAGCTCCTCCATGAGATTGTCCTTGGTGTGCAGCCGGCCCGCCGTGTCGACGATCAGCGTGTCGCGCCCGCGGGCCTTCGCGGCCTGCCAGGCGTCGAAGGCCACCGCCGCCGAGTCCGCGCCGGCGTGGCTCGCCACCACCTCGAGCCCCAGCCGCCCGCCCCAGACCTTGAGCTGCTCGACGGCCGCCGCCCGGAAAGTGTCGGCGGCGGCCAGGATCGGGGTGCGGCCCTCCGCCTTCAGCCGCGCGCCCAGCTTGGCCGCGGTGGTGGTCTTGCCCGAGCCGTTGACGCCGACCAGGCAGATCACCGTGGGTGGCGAAGCCGCCGGCACGAGCCTGCCCTCCGCCCCGGCCAGCACGCGCTGCAGCACGGCGGACCCGATCTCCGCGGCCTGCCGGCCGCGCAGCTCCGGGTCCCTCCGGTAGGCCGCCTTGATCTCCTCGACGATCTCGGCGGTCGTCTCGACCCCAAAATCCGCCGCGAACAGCGCCTCCTCCAGCTCCTCGAGGGACGCCGCGGCGATCTTGCGCCCGCCAAAGAGCCCGCCCGTCTTGGCCGCGATGGCCGAGACGGTCTTGGCGAAGCCGCTCCGGAACTTCTGGAAGAACGCGGCCACGCCTACTCGACCGCCGCCTTGCGCGCATCCCGGCCCAGGTCGTCCTTCAGCCGGTCGAGGATGCCGTTGATGAAGCGCTTGGCGTCCGCGTTGGAGAATTCCTTCGACAGGTCAATGGCCTCGTTGATCGAGACCACCGGCGGGATGTCCTTGCGGAAGAGCATCTCGAAGATGGCGACCCGCATGATGGCGAGGTCGATCTTGGCGATCCGGTCGAACTCCCAGTTCTGCGCGAGGACGCGGATCCGCCCGTCGATTTCCTCGACGTGCTCGATCGTGCCGTGGATCAGCTCCTCGCCGAAGGCGTAGTGCTCGCGCGGCTGCTCCAGGCTGGTGAAGAAGACCTCGAGGTCGTTCGCCAGGTTGGCGGGCCGGTTGAGGCTCCAGGCGTAAAGGTACTGCACCGCGGCCACGCGGCCGTCGCGGCGGAGGACGAACTGGGCCTTGCTCACCGCCGGGCCTTTCGCCGGCGGCGGCCGAGGGCCGCCATTTCCAGGGCCGCGGCGGCAAACTCGGCGCCGCGGTTGATCCGCCCGAGGCAGCGGGCCTCGGCCTGCGCCTCGTTCTCCGCCACCACGATGCCGTTGATGACCGGCACGCGCGCGTCGAGCGCCACCCGCTGGAGGCCCTCCGCCGTGGCGTAGGCCAGCAGCTCGTAGTGGAGGGTTTCGCCGCGGACGATGACCCCGAGCGCGATCACGACGTCGGGCCGCGCGGCCGCGAGCGCCTGCGCGGCCACCGGCAGCTCCCCCGAGCCCGGCACCCGGACGACCGCGAGGCTCTTCTCCTTCACGCCGCCCGCGCGGAGCCCCGCCACGACCTGGGCCAGGAGCGGCTCGACCAGCCGGTCATTGTACCGGGCGGCGCAGACGCCGACCCGGAACGGGGCGCCGGAGACGCCCGCCGGCAGGGGGACGGGAGGTTGGAGGCTCATGCGGAAGGCTGGATGGGCACCTGCTCGACAATCTCGAGGCCGTGGCCGTCGAGTCCCACGACCTTGCGCGGATTGTTGGTCAGGAGGCGGATCTTGCGCAGGCCCAGCGCCGCGAGGATCTGGGCGCCGACGCCGTAGTCGCGGAAATTGAGCGGCGGGGCCTCCCCGGGGCCCGAGCCCAGCCGGAGGAGGAGATCGGCGGCGCCCGGCCCGCGCTCCAGGTAGAGGACGGCGCCCCGGCCGGCGCGGGCCACCGCCTCGAGCGAGGCGGCCAGGACCCGCTGGGTGTCGTGGCCGCGCAGCCGGAAGACGTCGCCCAGGGTGTTCTCGGCCTGCACCCGCACGAGGGCGGGCTCGGGCCCAAGGGCGCCCATGGTCAGCGCGAGATGGTGGCGCTGGTCGAGGACGCTGCGGAAGACGTGCAGGGTGAACTCCCCGAACTCGGAGGGAAAGGGCCGCTCGCCGACCAGCACCACCAGCCGGTCGCGCTGCGCGCGGTACTCGATCAATTGCGCGATGGAGATCAGCTTCAGCCCGAAGCGCCGCCGGAACTCCAGGATCTCGGGCAGCCGCTGGACGGTGCCGTTGTCGTTGACCAGCTCGCAGAGGACGCCCGCCGGGGACTGGCCGGCCAGGATCGCCAGGTCGACCGCCGCCTCGGTGTGGCCGGCCCGCTCCAGGACGCCGCCGGGCCGGGCGCGCAGCGGAAAGACGTGGCCCGGCTGCACCAGCTGCTCGGGGCGGGCGGCCGGATCGGCCAGGATCCGGATCGCGCGCGTGCGGTCCTGGGCGCTGATCCCGCTCGACACGCCCTCGGCCGCGTCGACGCTGACCGTGAAATCGGTGCGATGGACCTCGCGGTTGCTGACCGACATCGGGCCGAGCCCCAGGCGGCGCAGCTGCGCCTCCACCGTCGGCACGCAGACGATCCCGCTCCCGTAGCGGATCATCATTCCCACGGCCTCGGACGTCGCCTGCGAGGCCGCCATGATGAGGTCGCCCTCGTTCTCGCGGTGCTCGTCGTCGGTCACGATGACGAGGCGGCCGGCCGCGACGTCGGCGATGGCGGCCTCCACGGTGTCGAAAGGGTGCGGGGAATTTGACATGGCGGCTCGGTCCGGCTCAGGCGTCCACCGGCGTGGGGGCGCCCTCGTGGTCGTGGGCGAAGGTGTGCCCGATCGTGTTCAGCTGGCCGCCGATGCGGCGCAGGACGTTGACGAGGTCGAGGAAGATCTGGCTGGCGGCCACGCCGTTCGGCTCGGGGGCGGACAGCCGCTGGTAGTGGCCCTTCTGCATCTCGATGCACCAGTTCTTGAGCTCGTCGCCGTCGGCCAGGAACTGCCGGGCGAGCGCCCGGTCGCGGGTCGCCAGGACGGAGATCGCGGCCTCCATCCGGCGCAGCACCTTCCCGTAGAGCGTGTCGAGGATGGCGCGGTCCTCCGCCGGCAACACCAGCTTCTCGTGGGCGTGCTTGATGACGGCGCTGCAGATGTTCTTGTCGATGATGTCGCCGATCGACTCGAGCTGGCTGCAGAAGTTCAGCAGGCCGAACTGGAGCTGGCTGTCGCGCGTCGTCAGCGCGTCGCTCGGGATCCGGCTGAGGTAGAGCTTGATCGCGGTGTTGAGGTCGTCGATCCGGTCGTCGTGCTTCTGCACCTCGCGCGCCAGCGCGACGTCGTGCTCGGCCAGCGCCCGCCAGGCGCCCTCGAACATGCTCTTGACCTCGTCGGCCAGGCGCAGGGTCTCGCGCGCGGCGTTGGCCAGGGCGAAGACGGGGCTGCTGAGCGCCGCCGGATCCAGGTGGGTCGAGACCGACCGGACGGCGGGCGGCGCGCCCTGCGGGGCGCGCCGCACCACCCGGGAGACGAAGGAGCCGAGCGCCAGGCCGAGGAGCGCGACCGCGACGTTGAATCCGGTGTGAAAGTTGGCGGCCTGGCGCGCGATCGAGCCCGGGGTGTGCCCCAGCCAGGCCTCCAGCGGCGCGAACGCGGCGAGACAGAGGAGGATCGCGACTCCCTTCAGGACGAGATTGGCGAAGGCCAGCTGCCGGCCGGCCGGCGTCGGCCAGCCGGCGGCCAGCGAATTGAGCCCGATGCCGAGATTGGCGCCGAGGACCACGGGGATGAGCAGCGAGAGGGATCCCGCCCCCGCCTCGCCGAGGGCCAGCGCCAGGCCGATCGACGCGGTCGAGCTCTGGGTGAGGAAGGTCATCAGGGCCGAAAAGAAGAGGAGGAGCAGCCGGTGGTGGAGGATCACCCCGAAGACGGTGTCGAAGTCGGCGTCGTGCGTCAGGTCGCGCGCCGCCGCGCTCATGATGGCCATCGCGAGATAGATGAAGCCCAGGCCCAGCACCGACTGGCCGATGCCCCGCACCGTCTCGCCGCGGCAGAACTGGAAGCCCACGACGCCGACGATCAGCAGGAGCGGGTAGTAGTCGAAGAAGTGCAGCGCGATCAGCTGCACCATCGCGGTGATCCCGATGTTGGCGCCGAGGAGGAAGACGAGCACCCGTTCCAGCGGGATCTGGGCGGAGGTCAGGAGCTGGAGCGAGAGGAGGGTCTGCGCCGTCGAGGACGGGGCCACCGCCCCGACTGCGGCGCCCGAGAGGACCGTGGAGATCGGCCGCTGCGCCATCCGCTCGAGCCAGGCATGCAGGCCATGACCCAGCATCCGCTCCAACCCCTTGCGAAGGAATCGGATGCCGAAGAGGATCAGGGCGACGCCGCCCGCAATATTCAAAAGAACCATGGCTGGATCAGTGCGAGAAGACTCAGGCTAGCCGCCGCTTTCCCCGCCGCAAGAACCAACAAAACCGTCACTTCCCGGCGTTTTTCGTTCCCCCGGCCGTCGGCGGGTGGCGCAGCTGGTTCCAGCGGGCCAGCCGCTCGCCAATCGCGGCCTCCGCGCCCGCCGTCTTGGGGGTGTAAAGCCTGAGCGGGCTCTCGAGGAACGAGAGCGGCGCGATGCCCTCGGGAAAATCGTGCGCATAGAGGTAGCCCTTGCCGTGCCCCATCCGCTTGTTCGCCTGCCCGCCCTTTTCCCGCAGCTGGACCGGGACGGCCTGCACGGGAGCCTCCGCCAGCGCGCGCCGGGCCTCCCCGAGCGCCAGGGTGGCCGAATTGCTCTTCGGCGCGGTCGCCAGGTAGAGCGTGGCATGGGCCAGGGTCAGCTCGGCCTCCGGCAGGCCGATGAAATCCACCGCGTGGTGCGCGGCGACGGCGAGCGGCAGGGCCTGCGGGTCCGCCAGGCCGACGTCCTCGCTGGCGAGGATGACCAGGCGCCTCGCGATGAACCGCGGGTCCTCGCCGCCCACCAGCATCTTGGCGAGCCAGTAGAGGGCCGCGTCCGGGTCCCCGCCCCGGCAGCTCTTGATGAAGGCGGAAATCGTATTGTAGTGCTCGTCCTCGTCCGCGTCATAGCGGACCCGGCGCTCCCGGGCGAAGGTCTCCAGCTCGGCCGCCGTGATCGCGCTCCCCTCCGGCAGGCTGAGGGCGAGGACCTCGAGGGCGTTGAGCGCGCGGCGCAGGTCGCCGTCGCAGAGGACCGCCAGGTCGGCCAGGATTCCCGGCTCGGCGGTGATGCGCTGGGCTCCCAGCCCGCGCGCCGCGTCCGCCAGCGCCCCCGCGAGGACCCCCGCGATCGCCGCCGGCGCCAGCGGCTCCAGGCGGAAGAGATGGCTGCGGGAGAGGAGCGGCGGATTGACGTAGAACCCCGGGTTGTGGGTGGTCGCCCCGATCAGGCGCACCGTCCCCTCCTCCACGTCCGGCAGGAGGAGGTCCTGTTGCGACTTGTTGAAGCGGTGCAGCTCGTCGATGAAGAGGATCGTCCCGGCCTCGGGCCGGCGGCGGGCGGCGGCGAGGATCTCCCGCATTTCCGCCACGTTCGACATGACGGCGTTGACGCGCACGAACCGGCTCCGCGTCTCGTGCGCGATCGCCTCGGCGAGGCTCGTCTTGCCCGTGCCCGGCGGCCCGTAGAAGATCAGCGAGCCGAAGCGGTTCTGGGCGACCAGGCGCGGCAGCAGGCTGCCGGGCCGGAGCAGGTGGTCCTGGCCGACCACCTCGCTCAGCCGGCGCGGCCGCATGCGGGCGGCCAGCGGCTGGTGGGCCCTGGCAGCGAGGGGCGCGGCGGGCTCGTCCGCCGGCGAGGCTTCCTCGGCAAACAGGCTGCCTTGGTCCGGGTCGGGCATGGCGATGCAATAGGAGAATCAAGGGGCAAAAGGAAGCAAACGCGGCGGAGGCGCTGCGGTGGTGTCACAATTTGCCGGGATGGGTTCTCTCCGCGTCTTTTCCTGGCCAAGGCCCGATCTCGCCGTAAATCCGGCCGCCCAGGGCGGCCCAGACACGGCGATGAGGCCCAGGAGGCCGCTGCGAGAACCCATCCCGGCAAATTGTGACACCACCTCGCTTGTTATAATAAGGCAATGTCCCGCTGCCTTGGACACCGCGCGCCGCTCCTCTGGATCGTCCTGCCCCTGGCGGCGGGACTGGCGGCCGCGCGGGCCGGGGACCTCGCGGCGGCCGGCTGGCCGCTCGCCGCCGCCCTCCCGGCCGCCGCCCTGGCGGCGGCCTGCGCCGGGCCCGCGCCCCGTCTCTGGGGCATCGCCCTGGTCGCGGCGCTGGCCCTCGCCGGGATGGCGAGCTTCGCCCTGCACCGGCAGCCGCGGCCCCGGTGGCCGGGCCGTCCGCCCCGCGAGGCCCGGCTTTCCCTCGAACTGGAACACCTGGTCCCGCCGGCGCCGAACCGCCCGGCGGCGACCGGCCTCGCCACGATCCGGCGGGCCGATCCGCACCTCCGGGACCTCGTCGGCCAGCGGATCTATTTTTCCCTCGCGCCGCGCCGGCGCGCCGAACCCCCGGAACGCTCGGAGATCGTGGCTGCCGTGGGGATCCTGGCTCCCGTGCCTCCCCACCCCCCGGAGGGCAGCTTCGAGGCCGGCCTGGCCGAGCAGGGGATCAATTTCAGCCTGACCCGCGGGCGCCTCCTCGCGATGGAGCGGCCTCCCACCGCCTACCGCCGGTTCTGCGGACGGCTGGCCGAGCGCATGACGGTCCTTCTCGGCGCCGGCCTGGCCCGCCATCGCGACCTCGCCGGCCTGTACCGCGCGATGCTCCTCGGGCGCAAGCGCGAGCTCTCGGCCGACCAGCAGCGCCTCTTCCTGCGCGCGGGCGCGATGCATCTGTTCGCCGTCAACGGGCTGCATATCACCACGGTCGCCCTCGCCCTCCACGCGATCCTGGCCCTGGGGCGGTGCCCGCGGCCCGTCGCCAGCGCCCTGGTCCTGGCCGTCCTCTGGCTCGACGTGGACACGACGGGGGCCAGCCCCTCGGCGGTCCGCGCCTTCACCATGGCCGCGGCGATGGAATCCGCCTGGCTCCTCTGGCGGCCCGCCAACCTGCTGGCCTCGCTGACGGCCGCCGCGGCGATTGTCCTCCTGGCCGAGCCGATGGTGTTCTTCGGCGCCAGTTTCCAGATGTCGTATGGCGTGATGGCCGGGCTGGCGACCCTGGGGCTGCCGCTGGCCGCGCGGGCCCAAGAAAAGCTGGGGCTCTATCGGGATCTCCCGCGCGCCAACTGGGGGTTTTTCCGGCACGTGGTCGCATCGCTGCACCACCATCTCCTCAGCGCGGTCGGCCTGGGCATGGCCGCGGCGGCGGTCGGGGCCGTGACCGGCGTCGAATTCTTCCAGCTCCTCGTCCCGGGCGGCCTGGCGACGAACCTCATCCTCGTGCCGCCCGCCCTCCTCGTGATCGTGGCCGGGGTCGCTTCGCTCGCCCTCGGCTTCGCCGGCGCGGCCGCGGCCGGCCGGTTCTGCAACCTCGCGGCCGGCGCCGTCCTGGCCGGGATGACCTGGCTCGCCCGCGCGGCCACGGCGGTTCCCGGGGTCTATTTTGCCGCACACTACCGCGCTCCCTGGCTCGGGCCCGCGGCCCTCGCCCTGCTCCTCGCCTCCTGCCTCTTCGGCTATGCTGGGGATTGGGGGCGCGGCCGCGGCGGGTTCTGGCCGCCTTTCGTCATCGTTGCCATCGTGCTCGCCCTTGGGGTAAGGTATGGCCCATGAAATCCTCCTACGAGCTCGCGATGGAACGCCTGGCCAAGTCGGATCCCTCGGCCGGCAAGCCCCTGACCGCGGAAAAGAAGCAGCGCCTCGCGGATGTCGACCAGGTGTACAAGGGCAAGATCGCCGAGCGGCAGATCTTCCTCAAGAAGCAGCTCGACGAGGCCTGGGCCGCGCAGAACGCCGGGGAGATCGACAAGGTGAAGCAGCAGATGGCGAGCGAGCGGGCGCGCCTGGAGGAGGACCGGGAGGCGGAGAAGGAGAAGATCCGGAAGGCCTGAGCCTATTCCGGCTCGGCGGTCCCCTCGACAACCCACTCCCGGGCCTCGGGGACCTGCGCCAGGAACTCCCGGAGCGCCGCGCTCAGGTGCTCCGCGTAGCGAAAATGGGCGCCCATCCCGGTGCGCAGCTCGGCCTCGTAGATGAACTTGTCCGCGTGGGTGCTGTGCTCAAAGGGCGTCTGGGCCCCGAGGAGCAGCGAGTACACGTACGCCGGCGAATCCCGCCGCAGGAGCTCGCGCGTGAGTTCCAGCTGGTCCTGCAGCAGGGCCGCGTGCGCGTTCCGGTCGATCTCGGGCGGCAGGTAGAACCCCGCCTGGATGAGCGGCGTATGGCGGTGGCCCGTGCGGTGGCGGTTCAGGTCCCGCAGCTCGGCCAGCGCCAGGTTGTTCCAGGCAAACGCCACCCGCATCCGGCGCGTGGCCGTGCCCTGGAGGCCGTAGCGGTTCTGGCGATGCCGCAGCGCCTCCGGCACCGGCTGCGTCTCCCGGAGCCAGGGCGGCGTCTCGCGGTCCACGCGGACCCAGACCTGGTCGGCCAGCGGCGCGGCCGACAGGCGCTCCCGGCCGAGGGCCAGGCTCGCCGCCAGCTCCTGGCGGGCCTGCTCCTCGCAGGACTTCTCGGCGAAGCTGTGGCGCATCAGGCGCGGCGACTGCTTGAGCAGCTCGTCGCGGATCAGGCGGGCCGCCGCCCGCGCCTCCGGCTGCGGCAGCGAGTCGAGCTGCTTCACGGTCTGCGCCCACATCCGCGAGGTCTGGACCAAGCCGACGTTGGTGCGCGTCGCGAAGGGGATGAAATAGCGGGCGCGGTCGAGGGCGTAGTTCTTCCGCAGCCGCACCGCCACCGCCGGCTTGGCGCCGGCGGGCGTGCGCACCCGCTGGGGCTCGGCGCCGGCCAGCCCGTCGAGCCGGGCGTACTCGGCATGGTAGGCGGCGAAGGAGCGCGCCAGGAGGCCCTCCCAGCGCGCGGCCAGGTCATCGGGCAGGCCGAGGTCCGCCGCCGGCGGGACGTTCGACGCCTCCATCGTGATATAGCGGGTGCTCGACTCCTGCCCGTCGGCCATCTGGGCGATCTCAAAGATCTTGTACGCAAGCCACATCGAGATCCCGTCGAGCGCGACCGCCAGGCCGCCGGTCAGGCCGCCTATCGAGGCATGGCCGTAGTCCACGAACTTGAGGATCCGGTCGATCGAGGCGTCCGGGTTCTGGACGTCGACCTTGTCGAGGATGGCGGCGATCCCCTCGTTGCTCCGCGAATAGCGCGCCAGCACGGAGGCCAGGAGCTCCGGCGTCACCTTGGGGAGGCCCGCGGCCGTCGGCGGTGGCACAATCGCGATCCCGGTGATCTTCATATACCGCCCCGATCAACCGGAAGGCCCCGCCCAAGGCAAGAGGGGACTCGGGGAAACGCTTCCCAACGGCCCCCACGGGGGAACCCCGGGGGATTTCTGCTTGTCAGAGCAGCTCAATCCCGGGCCATCCTCGTAACGACCGCGGCCCGGGCAACGTCTCCAGTCTCGATCGCCCAGGCACTTTTCTGAACCAACCAGCCATGAAAAACATCACCCTTCCCCTCCTTTCGCTGGCCCTGGCGGCTCCCTTTGCCGCCCATGGCCAGCATGTCAGCGTGGGACTCGGCTTCCGCTTTGGACCGCCGCCCCCCGTCCGCGTCTACTATGCCCCGCCGCCGCCCGTGCGCGAAGTCATCTACGCCTCCCCGGGACCCGGCTATGTCTGGATCGCCGGCCACTATGCCTGGATGAACGGCCAGTGGGCCTGGATGCGGGGTCAATGGACCCTCCCCCCCCAGCCGGGCGCCTACTGGGTCGCGGGCAACTGGGATCCCGCCCACAACTGGATCGAAGGCCATTGGGAGATCGCGCAGGCCGCTCCCCCGCCGCCTCCGCCGCCCGATGCGCAATATTATGGCCCCCCGCCGCAGGGCGCCCCGGTCGAGGAGGTCATTGTCGACGGCCCTCCGCCGCCCCCGCTTGAGGTCAACGTCGTCGCCGGTCCCCGTCCCTCGCCCTATCACGTCTGGATCAACGGCTACTGGGGCTGGGAAGGCGGCCGTCGCCGCTGGGTCGCCTCCCACTGGGAACGCCCGCCGCACGAGCACGCTGCCTGGATCGAGCCCCGCTGGGAGCGCCGCGAAGGCCGCTACGTCTACGTCCGCGGCTACTGGCGCTAAGCCGG
>CAZKAH010000076.1:0-10337 GCA_964550715.1 uncultured Opitutaceae bacterium | reverse complement strand
CGCGGCGGAGCAGGTGCGCGACGCCGGCTACCGGCAATGGGACTGCATCACGCCGCTGCCGGTGCACGGCCTGGACAAGGCGATGGGCCTGCGGCGCTCGATCGTGCCGCGGATCTCCCTCGCCGGCGGCATCACCGGCTTCTGCACGGGCATGTCGCTGATCTGGTACACGGACGCCTTTGACTACCCGGTGATCGTCGGCGGCAAGCCGTTCTTCAGCCCGCTCTTCGCCTTCCCGGTGTCGTACGAGCTGACCATCCTCTTCACCGCCTTCGCCACCATCATCGGGATGTTCATCCTGAACGGGCTGCCCCGCCACTACCACCCGGTGCTGAAGTACCGCGACATCCGGCGCGGGATGGACGACCTCTTCTTCCTCGTGATCGAGACGGAGGACCCGCGCTTCAACGCAGCCGAGACCCGCGCCCTGCTGGCCAGGATCGGCGGCCGCAACGTCGAGGAGCTGGAGGCCTGAGCCATGCGGAACGTCTATCTCCTCACCGCCTTCGGCGTCATCCTCCTGGTCTCGATCCTGGGGCTGCGCGGCACGCATTTCACGCACCCGCCGATGGACGTCTTCCCGGAGTGGGCCTTCCCCGGCATGAAGCGCCAGGCCAAGTTCCGCCCGCAGGCCGCGAGCCCGTTCTTCGCCGACGGACGCGCCGACCGGATGCCGCCGCCCGGCACGGTCGCCTCGGACTTCGGCCCGGCCGGCCAGCCGCTGCGCGACGACGACGCCCTCTACCTCGGCAGGAATCCCGACGGCTCCTTCGTCCGCGGCTTTCCCGCGGCGATCACGGTGGACGGCCGGCTCCTCGAGCGGGGCCGCGACCGGTACGCGATCTACTGCGCGCCCTGCCACGGGGCCGTGGGCGACGGCAACGGCATCACGAAGAAATACGGCATGGGCGCCACCCCGAGCTACCATGACGACCGCCTGCGCGGGATGGCCGAGGGCGAGCTCTACAACACGATCACCAACGGCAAGCAGCCGGCCAACAATATGCCCCCGTACGCGGACAAGCTGACGCCCCCGGACCGCTGGGCCGTGATCGCCTATGTGCGCGCCCTGCAGCGCGCCCAGCACGGCGCCGTGGCCGACGTGCCCGGCGAGCGCCGCGCGGAACTGGGATTGAAATGAGCGCCGTCCCCTCGACCTCCCCCGCGCCGTCGCCGCGCTCCGTCGCCCCGGAGGCGACCCGCGCGCTGCTGGTCGGCGCCGCCGGCCTTGCGGTCGTCCTCGTCGGTGTCCTCGTCTCCGGCGCCCACGTGGCGGCCACGGCCTGGCTGCTCGGCGTCGTCTACTGGACCGCGATGATCATCGGCGCCCTGATGCTGGTGATGATCCACCACATCTTCGACGCCTCGTGGTCGGTCGTCCTCCGCCGGCAGTGGGAGCACGCCCTCGCGGCCTTCAAGTGGCTGGCGCTCCTCTTCCTGCCGCTGCTCGTCCTCTCATGGATGGCCCCGCACGACCTGATCTGGCCCTGGATGAACCCGGGCCACGTGATCGCCAACGGCGAGACCGTGGGAACCGACCTCCTCTACGCCAAGAAGTCCAGCTTCCTCAACCTGCACGCGATGACCTTCTTCAGCGTCGTGTTCTTCGGCATCTGGCTCTGGCTGTCGGCGCGCCTCCGGCAGGCCTCCTTCACGCAGGATGCCGACGGGAATGCAAAGTGGACCCTGAAGAACCGCGTCACGGCCGGCTTCGGCCTGCCCCTGGGGGCCCTGACCCTGACCTTTGCCGCGGTCTACTGGGTGAAGAGCCTCGAGTACCACTGGTTCTCGACGATGTTCGGCGTGTGGTACTTCGCGAACTGCATGCGCGGGGCCTACGCCCTGACGGTCATCGTCATGGTCTGGCTCTACAACCGCGGCGACTTCAAGGGGATCATCCACACGTACACCTTCTGGAGCATCGGCCAGATGATGTTGGCCTTCACCGTGTTCTGGGGCTACGTCTCCTTCTCCCAGTATTTCCTGATCTGGAACGCCAATGTGCCCGAGGAAACCTTCTGGTACAACCTGCGCGAGCACGGGGACTGGTGGTACGTCGGCATGTTCATCGTCTTCGGGACCTTCCTCCTGCCTTTCCTGCTCCTCCTGTCCTACCGCTTCAAGGTCACGCATCTGGCCATCCGGCGGATCGCGCGGTGGATCCTCTTCGTCATCTTCGTCGACATCTCGTTCAACCTGATGCCCGCCCTGAAGGACGCGCACGGCGATCCGCAGCCGTTCCTGTCCATCAACCTGCTCTGGTCCGCGGCCGCGGTCATCGGGGTGGGCGGGGTCTGCGCCTGGGCCTACCTGCGCAGCTTTGAGTCGGCCCGCGCCCGCCTGATTCCGATCCGCGATCCCCGCATCGGCGAATGCCTCGCCAACCAATGAGCGATCCCGCCGCCCACGATCCCCGGCCCGTCTCCCTGGTGACCATCCTGGCCATCTTCGGCTGCTTCGCGCTCTTCCTCATCCTGGTGCGCTTCGCCTACAACTCGCACCCGCCGGCCTACATCCCGGAGGACGAGGTCGCGGACAAGCTGGGCGACGACCAGAAGTGGCAGGCGACGCCCGAGAGCCGCCTCGCCTACCTGGATGGGCTCCGCTCCGCGCAGGCGAAGCAGGCCACCAGCTACGGCTGGGTGGACCAGAAGAAGGGGATCGTGCAGCTGCCCATCGACCGCGCGATGGAGCTCGTCGTCCGCGACTACGGGACCAAGCACCCATGACCTCCGCCCCCATTTCCGCCCCCGCCGCCGATGCCGGCCCCGTGGAGGCCTGCGGCCGCTGGCCGCTGCTCCTCCTGGTCGGCTCCGCCCTGCTCTGGCTGGCCGTGAGCGGCGTATTCGCCCTGATCGCCGGGATCCAGCTCCACGACGCCTCCTTCCTGGCCTTCTGCGCGTACCTGAACCACGGCCACGTGGTCGCGCTGGCCGAGACGGCCTTCGTCTACGGCTGGATGGCCAACGCCGGGCTCGGCCTGGTGCTCTGGATCCTGGCCCGCCTGGGCGGCGAGCCGCTGCGGGCCGGCAACTGGATCGCGGCCGGCGCCTGCTTCTGGAACCTGGGCATCCTCCTCGCGCTGGTGGGCATTCTCCTCGGCGAGGCCACCGCGATCCCGCTCCTCGAGTTGCCGCGCGCCGTGCAGCCCCTCCTGCTCGCGGCCTATGGCGCAATGGCGGTCGGCGGCGTCCTCGCCTGGACCGGCCGGCGGCGCGACGTGATGTTCGCCTCGCACTGGTACGCGGTGGCGGCGCTTTTCCTCTTTCCCTGGCTCTTCTCCATCGCACAGGTGACGCTGCTATGGTTCCCGGTCCGCGGGACGCTGCAGGCGGTGGTGGCCGGCTGGTACGCGCAGGGCCTGTGGACCCTCTGGATGGCGCCGCTGGCGCTGGCCACCGCGTACTACGTCGTGCCGAAGTCGACCGGCCGCGCCCTGCCGTCGTATGACTTCGCCTCGCTCGGCTTCTGGGTCCTGCTCTTTGTCGGCGCCTGGACGGGCGGCCGCCACCTGATCGGCGGGCCGGTGCCGGCGTGGATCTCGACGATCGCGATCGTGGCGTCGGCGACCCTGCTCTTCCATTACGCGATCGTGTGGCTCAACCTGCGGGGCCGGGAGTGCAGCCTCCCGCTCGCCTTCATCCGCTTCGGCCTCTGGGCCTACCTGCTGGGCGGCGTGGTCGATGCGCTGTCGGCGATCCGCGGGGTCGCCGAGGTGACGCAATTCACCCATTTTGACGAGGCGCAGCAGACGCTGGCCTTCTACGGGGCGGTCTCGACGATGCTCCTGGGCGGGATCTACTACGCCTTGCCCCGCCTGACCGGCCGGCCGTGGGCCTGGGCCGGCCTGGTGCGGGCGCACCTCATCCTGACCTCGGCCGGCATCGTCGTGCTGGTGGCCGCGCTGGCGATCGGAGGCGTGATCCAGGGCCGCGACTTGAACGAGGCCTCCGTGACCTTCGCCGAGATCGCGGCCGACACCCGTCCCTGGCTCCTCCTCGCCTCGCTGGCGCAGGCGGCCCTCCTCCTGGGCAACGTCTTCCTCCTCGCCAATTTCCTCAAGACCGCCCTCTGCCCCACGTATGCCGCCGCTGCCGCCGCGCTCCGGTCGGGCGCGGGCGCTTCAGCCCAGGCTCCCGCGCGATGAAAAACGGCGCCCTCCTTTTCCTCGGCCTTTTCGCCGCCCTCGGGGCGTCCTGGGGCGGCATCGTCATCGGCTCCTCCGACCAGTTCGGCGCGCTGGCGCCCTACTATGACGCCGGCTCGGACCAGGCCTATCCCAACGGCCTGCCGGGCGTGGCGGCCCGCGGCCAGCTCGTCTATCGCGACCTGAACTGCGCCTCCTGCCACACCCAGCAGGTCCGCCGGCTGGGCTTCGGCGCCGACCAGGCCCGCGGCTGGGGCACCCGCCAGAGCGTGGCGCGCGACTACATCTACCAGCCGTTCCCGCAGCTGGGCGAATCCCGCCAGGGTCCCGACCTGACCAATTTCGCGGCGCACTCGCCGATCGCGGTGAACCCGGCCGGCGTGTACGAGCTCCTCTATCTCGGGCATGGCGGCATGCCGGCGTACGCCTTCCTCTTCGAGCAGCGGCGGATCTCCGGGGAGCCTTCCCCCCGCGCGCTGCACCTGGGCGGGATCCTGCAGGCGCCCGCCGGCTCCGAGATCGTGCCCACGCGCCGGGCGGAGGAATTGGTCGCCTATCTCCTCAGCCTAAACAGCTCCTACGACGACTTTCCCGAGGCGAGGGTCCCGGTGGAGCCCAAGAGCGAGGGCAAGCCGGCGCCGGTCAAGGCCGCTCCCGCGGCGACGCCGGCCGCCACGGAGGCCAAGAAATGAGCTCCCCGTCGTCCCACGATTCCACATTCCAGCCCGCGGCGATGTCCGACGAGGAGCTGCTGGCCGCGCACGAAAAGCTGCTCGCGAAACAGCCGGACGACCGCGCGCACTACAAGCTGATGCCGCTGGCGCTGCTCTTCTTCTTCAGCGGACTGATCCTTTTCGCCGCCACCTACCTGAACCGGTATTCGGGCCGCTACGATCCGTCGATCTACAACGAGAACGCCCTGCCGACGAAGGGCGGTGCCGACGCGCCGGTCGATCCCGTGGCCATGGGCAAGCGCCTCTTCAACCAGGCCGGAGCCTGCGTCACCTGCCACCAGGCCACGGGCGTGGGCGTGGCCGGGACCTATCCGCCCCTCGCGGGCTCGGAGTGGGTCAACGGTTCCGAGGAGCGGGTGATCTCGATCGTCCTCGCCGGCCTGCAGGGCCCCGTGCACGTGACCGGCAAGGCCTTCAGCGCCGCGGTCATGCCGTCCTTCGGCGCGAGCGGCTTCGGCTGGAACGACGACAAGATTGCCGACGTCCTGACCTACGTCCGCCAGGAGTGGGGCAACAAGGGCGGCCCGATCACGGCCGACCAGGTCGCTGCGATCCGCGCCAAGGTGGGCAGCCGCGCCGCCTGGACCGAGGCGGAGCTGCAGCAGATCAAGTAGGGGCCCAGGCCCCTACGCGCCGAGGCGCCGGCCCGGCATGAGGTACTGCTGCACGTAGTCGCGCACAGCCTCGGGCAACGGGGTGACCGATTTTTTGTAGCCGCTGGCCCGCAGCTTCGAGATGTCGGCCTGCGTGAAATACTGGTACTTGTCGCGGATCAGCGCGGGCATCTCGATGAATTCAATCCTCGGCTCGCGGCCCAGGGCGGCGAAGACCGCGCGGACGAGCGTCAGCCAGGTGTTGGCCTCGCCGGAGCCGAGGTTGTAAAGGCCGCCCGCCTGGGCGCCGCCCTCGGCGAAGTGGAGCGTCATCTCGACCGCGTCCTTCACGTAGAGGAAGTCCCGCCGCTGTTCGCCGTCGCGGTAGTCCGGCCGGTGGCTCTTGAAGAGCTGCACCTTCCCGGTGGCCTGGATCTGCCCGCAGGCCTTGTGGACGACCGAGCGCATGTCGCCCTTGTGGTCCTCGTTCGGCCCGAAGACGTTGAAATACTTCAGGCCGGCGATCCGCGGCAGCAGCCCCTGGCGCTGCGCCAGCAGGTCGAAGTTATGCTTCGAGTCCCCGTAGGGGTTCAGGGGATGGAGCCGGGCGAGATTCTCGTCCTGGTCGTCCATGCCCTGCGACCCGTCGCCGTAGGTCGCGGCCGAGGAGGCGTAGACGAAGCGCGCGCCCTGGGCCAGGGCCCAAACCGCCAGCTCCGCGGTATAGGCGGTGTTGTTGTCAGCCAGGTAGGCGACGTTCATCTCCGTCGTGGCGGAGCAGGCGCCGAGGTGAAACGCGGCCGTGAAGCGGCCGAAGGCCGCGGGGTCCTTCGCCAGCCGGCGGCGAAACTCGCCCGCCTCGACGAACTCGGCGAATTTGAGCGGGGCGAGGTTCCGCTGCTTCTCCGGCCCGCCGGCGAAATCCGTGACGACGATGTCCGTGCGGCCGCGCCCGTTCAAGGCCCAGACGAGCGCGCTCCCGATGAATCCCGCGCCGCCGGTGACGAGGATGCGTCCGTCCAGGGAGGCCATCAGTCGCGCGACAATTCCTCGGATCGAGCCTTGGCCGCGAGGACCGTCTCCTTGATCACGCCCCGGAAGTCCCGCGCCTTCATCCGCTGGAGCCCGGCGTAGGTCGTGCCGTTGGGCGAGACGACCTCGTCGCGGAGCTGCTCGGGCGGGAGCTGCCGCTGCTCGAGGAGCCGGGCGCTGCCGAGGAGGGTCTCGACCGCGAGCGCCTCGGCGGCGGCCGGGGGGAGGCCCGCCGCCACGCCGGCGTCGCGCAGGGCGGCCGCAAATTCAAAGACATAGGCGGGCCCGCTGCCGCTCAGGCCCGTGACGGCGTCGAGCTGCGCCTCCGGGAGCTCGACCGACTTGCCGAGGGCCCCGAGGAGGGTGCCGACGGTGGCGCGGTCCGCCGGGGTCAGCTCGCCTTGCGCGCTCCAGGCCGTGATCCCGGCGCCGATCTGGGCGGGGGTGTTCGGCATGCACCGCACGATGTTCCGGGCGCGGGGGAAGACCTGCTGCAGCCGGGACAGCCGCTTGCCGGCCAGGATCGAGAGGACGAGGCGGCCGGCCGTGAGCTCGCCCAGGCGCGGATTGGCGTCTGCCAGGTTCTGGGGCTTGAATGCGAGGACGAGGGTGTCGGCCCCGTGGAGGAGTTCGTCGACCGAGCCGGCGAGGGCGATGCCGGTCCGGTTGGCGAGGTCCGCCCCGGTCGGGTCGGCCCCGCCCAGGCAGGCCAGGTCGGCGGGCGCCAGGGCCTTCCGCGCCAGGAGCCCCCCCACCATCGCCGAGGCCATCCGGCCCGCTCCGAGAAATGCGACCTTCATCCCTCCGCCTTGCCCTCGATCGGGTGCAGGAGCAGCGCGCGGGCGCCGCCGCCCGGGCGGTCGACCACCTCCACCTGGCCGCCGACGCTCTCCAGGGCGTGGCGCGCGACGGTGAGGCCCATGCCGACGCCGACCGTCCGCTTGGTGCTGGTGAAGGGCTCGAACATGTTTTCGCGAACCTCCGGGTCGATGCCGCGCCCCTGGTCCTCGATTGCGATCTCCACGCCCGGCCGCCCGGAGACCTCGGTCTTGCGGGTGCGGATGACGATGGGATGGGGATCCTCCGGCGGCAGGTCGTAGGCCTCCCAGGCGTTCTGCAGGACCTTGGCGAGGACGTCCTCGAAGACCTCCGCGTTGCTGTCGATCGCCAGGGCGCCGAGGGGGTTCTCGATCGCGACCGGCGCGTCGAGCTTGGCCTGGGCGCGGAAGCGCGCGATCCCGCCCTCGAGCAGCGACTGCAGCGAAACGCGGGCGAGCGGCGAGCGGTCCTTCGAGACGAGCGAGGTCAGCTGGCGCACGATCCCGACGATCCGGTGGACCGCGGCGTCGATCTGCCCGATGTTGCGCTGGACGTCCGCCGGCTTGTCGAAGTTGAGCTTGATCAGGTCGAGGTGCCCGATGACGAGGCTGAGGAGATTGTTGAGGTTGTGGGCGATGCCCTCGGTCACGGCGCCGATCGTGGCGGCGCGCCGCACCTCCTGCAGGCGGCGCTGCAGGTCCACCATCTCCCGGTTGATCGTGACGAAGCGGAGCTGCGTCTGGACCCGCGCCAGGGTCTCGTCGAGGTCGATCGGCTTGGTGATGTAGTCGACCGCGCCGACGGCGAGGCCCTCGAGCTTGCTCTCCTTGGTCGTGCGCGCGGTGATGAAGATGACCGGGATTGAGCGGGTCTCCTCGCTGGCCTGGAGGCGCTGGCAGACCTCGATGCCGTCCATGTCGGGCATCATCACGTCGAGGAGGATGAGGTCCGGCTTGTTCTTCGCGATCACGTCCAGGCCCTCGCGGCCGCTGTAGGCGGCGGCGACCTGCAGGCCCTCCCGCTCCAGCTTCCGCTTGAGCAGCTGCACGTTGATGGGCTGATCGTCGACGACCAGGATTCTCGAGGCGGGCATGGCGGGCAGCGTGGAGTGCGGCGGGATGCGGGGCAAGGGGCGAATGAAAAGGGGTCAGGCCGCCAGTTGTTAAATTGGCCGCCAATTTAGCAACTGGCGGCCTGACCCCTTCTCCGATAAGCCGCGACCGTGTTCCGCATGAGCATGGCGACCGTCATGGGGCCGACCCCGCCGGGGACCGGCGTGATCTTCGAGGCCCGCGGGGCCACGGTGGGGAAGTGCACGTCGCCAACCAGCCGGTAGCCGCTCTTCTTCGTCGCATCCGCCACCCGGTTGATGCCGACGTCGATCACGACGGCGCCGGGCTTCACCATGTCGGCCGTCACGAACTCGGGCCGGCCGATGGCGGCGATGAGGACGTCGGCCTGGACCGTCAGGGCCGCGAGGTGGGCGGTGCCGGAATGGCAGACGGTGACGGTCCCGTTGGCGCCGGCCCTCTTCTGCAGGGCGAGGAGCGCGACGGGCTTGCCCACGAGCAGCGAGCGGCCGAGGACCACGACGTGCTTGCCGCGCAGGTCCACGCCGCTGCGGGCGAGGAGCTCCATCACGCCCGAGGGGGTGCAGGCGGCGAACCCGCTCGCGTCGTCCTGGGCGACCTTGCCGAGGTTGAGGGGATGCAGGCCGTCGACGTCCTTCGCCGGGTCGATCCGGGAGAAGATGGCGCGCTCGTCGAGCCCGGCGGGCAGGGGGGACTGGACGAGGATGCCGTCGACCCCGGGGTCGGCGTTGAGCCGGTCGACCTCGGCCGCGAGGCCGGCCTGCGTGATCCCGACAGGCGGCAGGATCAGTCGGCCGTCGATGCCGATCTCCGCGGCGGTCTGCTCCTTCTTCCGGACGTAGGAGACCGAGGCGGGGTCCTCGCCGACGCGCACGAGGGCGAGGCAGGGCTTGCGGCCGGGCATCGCGGCGACCTCGGCCTTGAGCTCGGCGATGATGGCCGCGGCAATCCGGTTGCCGTCGATGATTTCCATGGCGCGCGACCGGGACCGGCCGGGGCTACTTCAGCTGCAGGCTTTCGACCGTGACGACGATATTCTCCCCGTCGTCGGCCGGATGCACGGCGCCGTAGACGACCACCGGGCGGTCGGTGTACTTGGCGACCTGGTCGGTGAACATGAGCTTGCTGATGTCGAGGTAGGCCAGGCGGGCGCCAGACTCGTCGACGAGCTGCCAGTCATAGGGCTTGCGCGGCACGAAGGCGTGGTGAGTCGAGACGAACCGGCCCTCGAAGGTCCGGGCCAGGGCGGGACCGTCGCCGCCGGCCGCCGCCGCGGTGCCGGCCACGGGCGCACCCGCCGGCACGGGGACCGGCGCGGCCGCGGGCATCGCGGCGGCAGGGACCGCCTCGGGCGCGGGGTTGGTCTCGATATAGCCCACGAGGTCCTTCTTGAGGCTCACCTGGGTCCACTTGCCGAAGAGCCCGGTGATCTCGCTCTTGTCGCCGGGGACGGTCACGGCGAGGGCGCCGGCGCCGTCCTTGGGCGCGAGGGTGACGGTGGAGCCGGGCTTCACGTCCAGTCCCTTGGTAAAGTCCTGGTTGAGGACGAAGCCGGTGAACGGCCCGTGCAGCGTCACGGCCATCCAGCCCGCGGGCGTCGGCAGGGCGTTGCTGCCGGTGGCCGGGGCGGGCTCGGCGCCGGCCTTGAGGTAGGTGATGATCGGGGCGCCCGGCTCGGGCCGGGTCTGCACCGCCGCGGTCGCCGTCAGGGGCGCCGCGAGGCTGGCGGAACTGCCGGCGGCCAGGCCAAGGGCGAGGAGGCAGGGGCCGAAGGCGGCCGAGAGGAGGGCGGTGGTCTTCACGCTTTCCTTGGTAGGAGATTGTGGCGCGCGGCGCAAGGATATGAGAAGGGGTCAGGTCGCGAGAGGTAAATTCGCCCGGGCCGAATTCACCTGTCGCGACCTGACCCCTTCGATTGAAA
>CAZKAH010000075.1:0-10586 GCA_964550715.1 uncultured Opitutaceae bacterium | reverse complement strand
TTGCGCGCCGCGCATCCGATGCAATTCATCCCCTTCCAGTATGAGGGCTATGACAAGGCGCAGCGGGCCGAGATCAGCCGGCACGACATCTCGATGCGGCTGTTCCGCATCCCGGCGGATCTCGCGGGGGCGGCCGCGCGCGGGGGCGGCTATTCCGGCCCCGTGCGCTGGTCGGTGGTCTTCCCGACGGATCGCGCCAGCCTGGCCGAACCCCTGGTCACCTCGGGCCGGCCGGGCCGGGGCGATTTTCTCTTCGTGCGCTACCTGGACCGGCGCCACGTCGCATTCGGCCTGGATCACTGGGGGGGCGGGGAATTGATCTCGCTTCCCGTGGAGATTGATTACGGGACGTCCCACGATCTCGTGCTTTCGCTGGGATCCCTGCTCGGGCCGGCGGCCGGCGGACCCGCCCCTTCCGACCCGGAGTTGGCGCGCTGGCGGGACCAGGTGCTGGTGACGTTCGATGGCCGTGTTGTGCTGCGCCATGCGCAGGCCGCGTGGCCCTCGGGTCCAGCCGAGGTCATGTTCGGGGTCAACCTGATCGGAGGGAGCGCCGCGCAGCTGACGTTCTCGGGGCGGGTGCTGAAGCTGGATCCCGCACCGAGGGGGCAGGTGAGCGCAGCGATGAACGGGCCCGAGGTGGGCGGCCCGGCGGAATCCTCCTGGATCAGGGACTGGGTGCCCGGCGCCCCCCTGGAGGTTAACCGCGCGGATGACGCCGGATTGAGCCTGCGGAACATTCCGGGGCGCGGCGAGAGCGTGGCCGCCCTCCGTTTCCGCCTGCCGGCGCCGGCCGAACGGCGGGCCCAGCCGCTCATGGCCTTCACCCGGAAAGACGGCGCCCAAGGGCTGCTGGCGATCCGGCGGGCGGCCGCGGGCCCGGAAATCGGCTGGCGGGACGCGCAGGGCTGGTGGTGGAGCGGCCCCCTGGTTGGATCCGCCGGCGACCTTCATACCGTCGAGTTGCAGTGGAACGGGGCCGGGGTCGCCGCCGCCTCGCCGGGTGCGGAGCGCTCGCGGCGCCTGGCCGCGATGATCATGCTCGATGGCCGCTTCTATCCTCACCCCCGGCCGCAATTTTTCGATATTCCCTCCGCCGAGTCCTTGAATTGGCGGGATCCGGACCCGACCGATACCGGTGTCGCGGGATCTTTCACCGGCGAGGTCGAGTCGGCGCCGGAGGTCGTGGCCCTGCCCCTGGTGAGGGACGGCCCGCCGGCCGGGCGGCACTTCCGCCTGGCGGTCCGGTTTCCGGACGACCGGCCAGGCCGCAACGAGCCGCTGGTGATCGCGGGCCGGGCGGGAGCCGCCGATGGCCTGTTTGTCCACTACGAGCGGCCTGGCTGGGTGCGCCTTGGCTTTGACCACTGGGGAGTGGGCGGGCCCCTTTCGGCTCCGGTCGCGGTGACGGCGGGCGCTTATCAGATTCTTGGGGTCGAGCTTGCCGCCGGTTCCTGGGAGAATCCGGAGGGCCGCGACGTCCGCGTCAGCCTCGACGGCCAGCCCGTCCTGCAGGCGGCTGCGAGCTGCTATCCGGTGGCGCCGGCGGACGTGGCGATCGGGCGGAACGGGATCCATCTCTCGACGAGCGACCCCGTCTTTTTTGGGGAGATTTTCCCGCTTGTGGATGCGGGTCCGCTGCCGTGAGCTTCCTTTCCCCGTGAACCGGCTCCGCACCCATCGTTGGCTGGTCATGCTGCTGGCCGTTTCCCTTGGCCTGCGCGTCTGGCTGGCCGCCCTGGGCGGGCAGAATTACTGGGCCGACGAGGGGCGCTATCTCTCGTCGCGGGCGGCGGTCTACGATTTCGGGCATGGCCAATGGCGCGCGGCCGGCCAGGAGCTGCTGGGCCATGCCGACCATACGCTTTTCCGCTGGTTTGGGCTCGTGCCGGCACTCGTGGAATCGCTGGTCGGGCGCAATCTGCCGTCCCTCGTCGCGGTCTATTTTGGCCTCTATTCGGTGCTGGCCATCTTTCTCATCTGGGCCATCGCCCGCCGGGCGGGGGGCAGCGGGCCGGAGGCCCTCTGGGCGGCGTATCTCGCGGCCTGCGCCAACAGCCTCTTCTATTATTCCCGGCATTTTTTCCCCTATGATGTCTCGCTCAGCCTGATGCTCTTCGGGCTTTGGCTGGGGCTGGGACCCTGGTCGTGGCGCAATTCCCTCTGGGTCGGGGTGGCCGCCAGCCTCGGATTCCTGACCTACAACGGGTATTGGCTGCTGGGGGGCGGCGTCTTGATCCTGCACTCGCTCCTCGGCGAGGGCGGGCGGCGCCGGATGCTGGGCCGGATGAGCTGGTCGGCGGCCGGCCTCATTTTTCCCATCGCGGTCCTCGCCGGCCTGGCGGCGATCCTCGGCTACAATCTGGTTTCCGAGGACTATCAATGGGGCGTTATCGCCAAGGGGGATTTTCCGTTCGGGCACCGCGTGGTCGCCGGCTATCTCTGGTATGCCGAGGGCGGCTCGCTGGTGATCTGGATCGTGGCGCTGGGCTATGCGCTCATCCAGGCCCGCCGCGCCCGACGCTGGGGCCGGCTGGCCTGGCACGCGGGCGGCCTCGGGCTGATGCTGGGCGGGCTGCTGGTCCTCTCCGACGTCATCCGGCAGTTTACCGTGCAGGGCCGTCGCGTCCGCGAACTGGTGCCTTTTCTCTGCCTGGGAGCGGCGGTCGGCCTCGCGGAATTTATCCAGCGTCGCCCCGCGCACCGGCGCGGCTGGACGCTGGCCCTCGCCCTGCTCGTGGGCGCCATTGCGGCATGGAATCTATCCGTCCCCCTCCGCCAGGTCTTCCCCGATGGCTTCCGGCCGCTGGCCGCCGCGGCCGCCGCCCGCCAGTCGGACACCTTTGCCTATCGCATGATCTTCGCGCGGAACCTATGGGGCGCGCCCCTGGCTGCGCCGGCTTCGGCGTACACGACACTCCTGCGCCGGACTCATCCGATGCAGTTTCGCCCCTACCAATACGAGGGCTACGACACTCCCCAGCGCGCCGAGCTCAACGCGCACGACATCAGTATGCGGCTCATCGGTGTGCCCGGCCGGCTGGATGGCGCCGATCCCCGCTGGCGGGGCTACCCGGGGCCGGTGCGGTGGGTGGTGCGATTTCCGACGGACGCTCCCAACTATGCGGAACCGCTGATCACCACCGGCCGAACCGGGAGGGGGGACATACTCTACGTTCACTATGTGGACGGGACGCATGTCACCTTCGGCCTGGACCACTGGGGAATCGGGGCCACGACCTCGGCGCCCATCGCGGTCGACTACCGTCAGCCGCACGAGATCCTGATTTTCGCGGGCTTCCTGCTGGCCCCGGAGGACAAGTCCCAGGACGCCCGGTATCCGGAGGTGGCGCCGCAGCGCGGGCATTTGCTCGTGGTGATGGACGGCCGGCGGGTTTTCTACCTGGCCCAGCCTTTCTTCGAGGTGCCCCGGAACTCCATAAGGTTCGGCGCCGATTTCATCGGCGGGAGCCTGACCCAGGCGAGCTACTCGGGCGACATCCTGGAATTCGGCCCCGCCCCGGCCGAGGGGCTCAAGGCCGCGCTCGCGCTGCTGACGGCGGGGGAACCGGTTGAGCGCCTGGCCCGCCAGCGTCCCCAGGATTGGCGGGGGTCCGTCGGTCCGGTCCGGCTTCGGCTGGTGCTGCCGCATTTCTCGGTGCCCGATTCCGAGCCCCTGGTCTCGGCCGGCGGCACCGGCACGGGCTCGTTGCTGTTCCTGCGGCGCGAGGATTCGGGGCACATCCGGCTGGGATTCACCGAGGGGGGAGGGGAGCCGATCCTGTCGGAATTGCTGGCGGTTGATCCCGCGGGCACGCAGGAACTCACTGTCTCCCTGGGCTCCCTCCTGCCGCCGGATGACGGGGTGGTCTATGCGACGGATGCCAACCTCGGCGCCCTGCGCAATCTGCTCGACGTGCGGCTCAACGGTCGGCTGGTTTTGAAGGCCCGGCGAAGCTTTGCGCCGGCATTCGGCCTTGTGGCGTTCGGCTTGAATCTGGTCGACAGCCCGGCCAGCGGCCTTCTTTTCCAGGGCACCCTGGCGTCGATCGATGCGCTGGCCACCGCGGACGTCCCGGCGCTCCGGTCGCTGGCGGAGATCGTGCCGGCCACGGACCGCGCCTGGCTGGGCTATCCGGGGCCGATTCGCCTGAAGGTCGTTTTTCCGAGCGGCGGCGAGTGGCAGGAGCCCCTGCTCGTGACCGGAATCACGGGCGCCGCCGACCTGCTTTATGTCCGCTATCTCGACGGGAGCCATGTCCAGGTGGGCCTGGACCACTGGGGCCGGGGCGAGACCGTATCGGCGCCCGTTTCCGTCCAGCCAGGGGCGGAACAGGAATTTGTGATCAGCCTGGGCTCCCTGCTGCCGCCGGAGCCGGATGAAATCTACCGGCACGATCCGGATTTGGCCCGCCTGCGCCGCGTGCTGTTTGTCTCGCTCAACGGTCGGACGATCCTGGACGCGCCGATGGACTTTCACCCGGCCCAGGCCGACCAGCTCGTGGTGGGCTCAAATCCGCTGGGTGGATCGACGGCGGCGCCGAGCTTCAAGGGCCGGATCGTCAGCATCACGCGTGTGCCGGTCGCGCAGATTTTTCGGGCCCTTCCCCCTGTTTCCGGACCCTAGCCGCGGTCCCGTCCATCGATGACCATCAACCGGACGCGACGTTGGCTGATTGCGACGCTGGCCGTTTCATGTGGCCTGCGGGTCTGGCTGGCCTGTCTAGGGGGCCAGGGTTACTGGCCGGATGAGGACCGCTATGCCTCCTCCCAGCACGCGGTCTATTACCTGCGGCACGCCCTCTGGCGCGATGCCGCCGTGGAACTGGCGGGCCATGCCGATCACCCTCTTTTTCGATGGGTCGGGCTGCCTCCCGCCTTCTTCGAGGCCTACGCCGGCCCCCATCCGTCGCTCGTGGCGGCATATTTCGGCCTCTTTTCGGTGTTGGCCATCTATCTGGTCTGGGCCGTGGCCCGGCGGGCGGCTGGGAGAGACGGAGCCGAAATTGCGGCCGGGCCGCGCGAGGCGGCGGAGACCGAGGCGCTGTGGGCGGCGTTTCTCGCGGCCTGCGCCAACAGCCTTTTCTATTACTCCCGGCATTTCTTCCCGTACGACGTGGCCCTTTGCGCCATGCTTTGGGCACTTTGGCTGGGAATGGGCGGGTGGTCCTGGCTCAATTCCCTGCTGGTCGGGGTGATCGTCGCGGCCGGATTTCTCTCTTATAACGGTTACTGGTGGCTGGGGGGAAGCATCCTGATCCTGCATGCGCTCCTCGGGCAGGGTGGGGCGCGCCGGATCGTGTCGCGCGCGCTGGCGGCCGGCGCCGGGCTGGTCCTGCCGATCCTGGGATTTGCGGGCATGGGCGCGGCGCTGGGCCACAATCTGGTCGCCGAGGATTCCCAGTGGGGATCCTTGGTAAGGGGCGATTTCCCCTTTGGGCATCGGGTGATCGCCGGCTACCTTTGGTATGCTGAGGGCGGCCTTCTGGTGATCTGGCTGGCCGCCCTCGCCTATGCCGTCGCCCAGGCGTGCCGCGCGCGTCGCTGGGGCCGGCTGGCCTGGCACGCGGGCGGGCTCGTCCTGGTCCTCGGCGGCCTGCTTTTCCTGTCGGACGTGGTTCCGCTCTTCCGGATCCAGGGCCGGCAGGTCAGGGAGCTGGTGCCCTTCCTATGTCTCGGTGCCGCGGTCGGCATTGCGCAGTTTGTCCGGAACCGCGCGCGTGGCCGGCGCGCATGGTCGATCGCGATCGCGGTGCTGGTGGGAGGCTGCGCGGCCTGGAATTTTTCGGTCCCCCTCCGCCAGGTTTTCCCCGATGGATTTCGCCGGCTCGCCTCCGCGACGATCGCCCGCCAGCCGGCCTACCACGCCTATCGCCTCACCTTCGTGGAGAATCTCTGGGGCGCCTATCTCGACAGCCCGATTTCACCCCAGCCCCCGATCCTGCGCCGCAGCCACCCCATGCAGTTCCGACCCTACCAATACGAGGGCTGGGACCGGGGCCAGCGGGCGGAGCTCAACCGGCACGACCTGGCCATGCGCCTGATAGGTTGGCCGGGATCGGTGGATGCGGCCGATCCGCGCTGGCGCGGCTTTCCAGGTCCCGTGCGCCTGGTCGTGCGGTTTCCGACCACGGCCGCGGGCCTGGCCGAGCCCCTGGTCACCACCGGCCAGACCGGGCGGGGAGACCTTTGCTATCTTCGTTACGTCGATGCCCGCCACGTGACCATCGGGCTCGACCATTGGGGGGTTCGCGCCACCGTTTCCGCTCCGATCGAGGTCGACTATGCGCGACCGCACGAGATCGTGCTCTGCGCCGGCTTCCTGCTGCCTCCGCCCGATCCGTCCCGGGATGAAAAGGACCGAGGGCAGTTCCTGCTGCGCGACCGCCTGCTGATCGTGCTCGACGGCCGCCCGGTGTTTTCCATGGCGGAAACTTTCTACCCGGTGCCCCGGGGCACCATCGTGTTTGGCATCAATCTCATCGGCGGATCGGTGGCGCGGCCGAGTTTCACGGGTGACATCCTGGAATTCGGCTCGGTGCCGGCCCCGGCGCTGGCCTCCGCCCTGGCCATCCTCGCCGGCGGACCGGCCGGCTGATCCGCGGATTTTTACGGCTTGTCGGCCTCCGCCGAATAGCGTCTGTGAAACGATGCTCCCGCGCGCCCTAGTCCAGAAATTGCTCCGCTTCGGGGTGGTGGGGATTCTGGTCGCGGCCGTCTTCATGGGCCTGAACTGGCTCTTCGGTCATGCCATGGGCAAGCAGGCGGCTTTCCTCCTTTCCTATCCCCCGGCCCTGGCTGTCCATTTTTTCCTGAACAAGGTGTGGACGTTCGAGCATCGCCAGGCGGCGACCCGCCGGCAGGTCGGCGAATACCTGGGCATGGTCGCGATCACCTTCGTGATCCAATGGGCGGTCTTCAGCGCCCTGGGCCTTTGGACGCGGCTGCCCTCCTGGCTCGAGGCGGGACTCGCCAACGTGGCACAGACGGCTGTCAGCTTCGTCCTCATGCAGGCGAGGATCTTTGGTCGGCCCCGGCAGGCATGAGGCGCAGTAAGGCAGGCCCGGCGTTTTTCCTGCTCCTGGTGAGCCTGGCCCCGGCCGCTCCGGTGCGGGCCGCCGCCCTCCCGCTCACGGCGGGGCAGGAATTGCCCGCGGCCGTCCTGCCCGGCCCGGTGCGCCTGACCGTGCGGCTGCCCGATGACCGCTCGCGCGCCTTGCCGCTCCTGGCGATTGGCGGCCCCGATCGCGGCAGCCTGCTTTTCTGGATCTGGGACGGGGCGGGCCAGGCCCGGATCGGCTTCGAGGACGCCGGGCACGGGGTGTCTTTTTCGGCGCCTTTTGCCGCGATGCCGGGCGATGCCCACGTCCTCGATGTCGCCTGGGGCGCACTCTGGCTGGCCGCGAAACCGGAGGCCGAGCTTTCCTCCGCGTTGCGCGGTCTCCTGTGGGTCGCGGTCGACGGGCGCGTGCTGCTGTCTCGCCAGCAGGCGTTTGCCCTCCGCACGCCCCACGTTTTCTTTGGCGCCAACCGTATCGGCAGCGGGCTTTGCCGACCGTCCCTCGTCGGAGGATCCGCTACGGTCGAGGCCGGCGAGGCGCTTCGGCCCGAGCTCGACGGCGTCCGGCTGGCGTCTCTGCTTTCCCACCCCCATCTGCTGCCGGGAGGGTATCCCGGCCCGCTGCGGCTCCGCTTCAGCCTGCCGCGGGGAATTGCCGGCCAGACCGAGCCGCTGCTCGTGGGGGGGAAGCTGGGTGTGGCGGGATTTCTCTATGTCCATTTCGAGGACGAGCGGCATTTCCGCCTCGGCTTCAGCGCCTGGGGCTGGGGCGGACCGGTTTCGGAGCCCATCGCGTTTGAGCCGGAAACAGAGGGGGAGTTGCGCTTTAGCGCGGGCCTGTTGTATCCGCCTCCCGCCGTCCCGCCGCAGGCCGGCGACCCGGCCGAGGCACTCCTGCCCGCGGTCCTCTGGGCGGAATGGAACGGACGCGTGGTGCTCGCAACGGTCACCCCGTGCCCGACGGTGCGGCCCGACCAGATCACGCTCGGGGCCAATCTCGTCGGCGGCAACGTGAGCACCCCGGGTTTTCGCGGGCTCTTCACCGAGGTGGGCCAGCTCGATCCCGCGGCGGTGGCGGATGCGGTGGTGAGTTCGGTTTTCCCCCGCGTGGCGGAGCCCGGCCCGGGCTGGCAGGGCTTTCCGGGCCCGGTGCGCCTCCGGGTGGTCTTCCCCAAGGTCTGGCCCGTGGGGCGGGGAGAACCGCTGGTGGTGGCGGGCCCGGTGGGCGCCGCCGACATGGTCTATGTGACTTATGACGAGGAGGGGCACATGCATCTCGGCATGGACCATTGGGGCGGGGCCTACCTGTCGTCCGTCCCGATTTCGGTCGCGCCGGGCAGTGAGCACGAGCTGACGATCGCCATGGGTGCGCTGATGCCGCCGGCCGATGCGCCGCTCTACGCGCAGCGTCCGGACCTCGCGGCGCTGCGGCAAGTCGTGCGGGTCGACTTCGACGGCCGTCCTGTCGTCACCGGCGTGCGCCAGCCGTTTGCAACGCGCCCCGGGCAGATCACCTACGGAATCAACCTGGCCGGGGGTTCGACCAGCGGGCCGTGCTTCACCGGCCGGATCCTGCGGATGGAGGGGGTCCCAGGGGGAATGATGCCGCCTGCACGGTGAGGAACGCCCGGCGGACGACCCGCTGAACCGCGATTCCCAGCACGGCCAGCCAACCGGCGAGGCAGAGCCAGAACCAGGCGCTCAGCCAGGGCGGCGCCCGGAAGGTCAGCACGACCCGGCTGGTCCCCGGCTCCAGTGGGATCATGACCAGGTGCTGCGGCGACTCCCGCGTCGCGACCGGGCGGCCGTTGACCTCCGCCCGCCAGCCGCGCTGCCAAGCCCGCGGGGTTTCCAGGTAGGCCGGGAGGCCGGCCTCGGCCTCCGCCTGATAGGGAATCCAGGAGGAAACCCGCACCGGCAGATTCGAGAGATCGTAGGTGAAAAGCCAGAAATGGCCAAAATCGAACCGCTCGCCAAAATACTTTGGGGCGGCGAACCGGACGATCGGCTCGGTCGAAAGGGGCGAACGCTGCTGCAACTCCAGCACATGGCTGCTGCTCGGCAGCGAGCCGAAGGCCATGGGCTGGGGCGAAAGCCCGATGCCCGAGTCGGGCAGGATGTACTCGCGGAAAATGTCGTCGTTGTAGATCTGCAGGAAGCCCGCCCGCTCCGGCGCCAGGAAATCAATCCGGAGCGCATAGCGCTGCCCGGGCTCCAGGCGGAGCGGCGGCTGCAGGTTGTAGAAGCGGGAGTGGTTGTCGTTGACTGCGACCCACGGGCCGGACTGGGCGAGGCGCGGCAGGGTTTCCGGCTCGCTGCGTGGATCGACCTGGGGCGCGGCCGCATCGGCATTGGCCGCAATCACCCGCAGGGTCCGGCGGTCCAGCAGCCGGTTTTCCAGCACCGGGTCCAGATGGCCGTGGCTGGCATAGGCGGGCGCGGCGGCGAAGGCCGCGTAGACATAGCGCGTCAGCTGCAGGTTTTCCAGACGCAGGTAGACGTTTGCGGTCTCGGCATCGACGAACGTGCCCCGGATGCCGACGACCATCTTTTCGGCTTCGCGCGCCGACCAGAGGCCGCCGGCAGCCAGGCCCGCCAGCAGGAGCGCCATCCACCCCCGGCGCCGGCCCAGGCGGGGATCGGACACCGCGAGCACGAGCGCGAAGATGATGAGCAGGGCCCAGAAATGGAAAAGCCGCTGGGTGGGCCAGACGTTGGTGATCGTGGCGATCACGCCGGGCATGTGCCCCCAGACCCAGGCGGTGACCCCGGGCACGGGCAGCGTCAGCGGCACCACGGCCAGGATCGCCAGCACAAATGCGGTCGTGCCCCGCGGCCGCAGCCAGGCCAGGAGGCCGAGGGCCAGCACCGCGACAGCGAGCAGGGCATAGCCGAGCTGGTAGCTCCGGAGCGAGAGGCTGGTGGGGTCGATCGGCTCGAAATTCTGGGGGAAGGTCCGCGCAATCTCGGGGGGGATCTGGCTGCCCGTGATCGTCATGCCGGCCGCATTGTCGATTGTGAGGGCCGAGCCGATGGGAAAGGCGCCCAGCACGGCGAACAGCAGCACCATGACCGTGATCCGCGGGACCTCGGCGGCCCAGTTTCTCCGGACCAGGATCTGGCCGAGGTACATGCCCGCTGCCAGCATCCCGCCCCAGAGCGCGGTGGGCGTGTGGCCCAGCATCATTCCGGAAAGGGCCACGACGATCAGCGCCCGCGCGATGGCATCATCGCGGGTCCACAGCCGCCAGCAGCCGAGCACCAGCGGCGGCAGGAATGGCATGGCGACCCATTCCATGTACTGGTCGCCGGCATAGAGGGGGGCGAGGACCGCCGGGCTGGCGAGCCAGAGCAGCGCCAGGACGCAGGCGAGGGTGGGACGGCGGGGAAGCGCCAGCCGCAGGGCCAGATAGGCGCTGGCCGCGGTCGCCAGGCCGCTCGCGGCGACCACGGCGTTCTTCAGCGCCGTTGGCTCCAGGCGGTGGAATGTCAGCAGGTCCCAGAACCCGGCGGAGTATTGGAACCA
>CAZKAH010000074.1:0-10850 GCA_964550715.1 uncultured Opitutaceae bacterium | reverse complement strand
GCAAAATGGTCGGGGCGGAGAGATTCGAACTCTCGACCTCTACGTCCCGAACGTAGCGCTCTACCAGGCTAAGCTACGCCCCGACTGATTGCGTGAAGGGCCAGAATCCCCCGGGAAAAGCGGGGCCGCAAGCAGAAAAGACAATCTACCCAATTCGTTGCTCGAAACCCGCTGTTTGTTTCGGAGCCCGTTTACCGTCCCACTGTAAGCCAGTAGCAGACGCCGAGAACCACCACAGAAATCAGCAAATAGAGGATATTGGCCGGATGAGGGTGGGGCCGACCGGTCGACCTGATCCGGCCGAATTCTGGTCGGGCGGCGGCCCAGTTCTCGATCGGGTCGATCTGCACGTAGGCAAGGAGCAGCAGGCCGACGAAATAGACTGCAGAAACCAGCACCCAGAACATGAATAGCCGGGGGTCCTGGGACCTGACCACGAAGGGACGGAGGGTGGACGGGTGGTTCAAGGGCATTGGAAATTTGCCCGTGACCAGCGCGAAGCCGCCGCAGACCCCTGAGGCGACGCTGAGCAGCAGCACCAGGTAATTCGGCTGCGGCCGCCTCGAGATCAGGTGCATGGTTGAGGCCGAAGCGAAGCAGGCCGCCGTGGCCGGGCGCAACCGCTAAACGGCCCGTTCCCGCCGGGATGCTACCCGGCCGGGACCTGCGCCCGGGCGAGGGCCGCCGCCAGGTCGGTCGCGAGGACCGGCTTGCTGATGTAGTCGTTCATGCCGGCCGCCAGGCAGGTGTCGCGGTCCCCGACCATCGCATTGGCGGTCATGGCGATCACGTAGACCGGCTGGACCGGCCCGGTTTCCCCGCCGCGCTCCCGCTCCCGCGCCCGGATCCGGCGGGTGGTCTCGATGCCGTCGAGTTCCGGCATCTGGCAGTCCATGAGCACGACGTCGTAGGGATGGGCGTGCCGCAGGGCGGCGATCGCCTGCTGCCCGCTGCCGACGATGTCGGGCTCGTAGCCGAATCGCTGCAGCTGCAGGCGGGCGACGTGCTGGTTCACGAGATTGTCCTCCACCACGAGGATGCGGAGCTTCGTCTCGCCCTGAGAAAAGGCCGGCACCGCGAAGGCCTTCGTGGCTGGGGTCTGCGCGGGATCCGCCCGCTGGCCGGCCAGGATGGCGAGGAGCGCATCATGGAGCTGTGCCTGCCGGGCGGGCTTGGTCAGGCAGGCGCGGATGTCGTTGTCCTCCAGCTCCTGGTGGCTGAGGGGCCGGCCGATGGAGGAAAGGATGACGAGCTTCAGCCCCGCCAGCGCGGGGTCGGCGCGGATCTGCCGCGCCAGATCCAGGCCGGACAAGCCCGGCATTTCCATGTCGAGCACCCCGAAGTGGAACGGCTGCCCGGCAGCGGACGCGGCGCGGAGGGCCTCGAGCGCGGCGGAGGCGCTTTCCACCGCCCGGGCCTCGATCCGCCAGGCGGCGAGCTGCCGCGCGAGGATGTCGCGGTTGGTGGCGTTGTCGTCCACCACGAGGGCGCGGAGGCCGGCCAGCTCGGTCCGGCGGGGCACCACCTTGGGTGCGGCCTCCTGCAGCGCGAAGTCCGCCGTGAACCAGAAGGTCGTGCCGCGCCCGGGGACGCTCTCGAGGCCGATTTCGCCGCCCATCAGGGAAATCAGCTGCCGGCAGATGGCGAGGCCAAGGCCGCTGCCGCCGTATTTGCGGGCGGTGCCGCTGTCGGCCTGCACGAAAGGCTGGAAGAGCCGAGCCTGCGCCTCCGGGGGGATACCGACGCCGGTGTCCTGCACGGTGAAGCGCAGCCGGGCCCGGCGGCCCCCCTCGGACTCCTTGGAGACGCGGACCACCACCTCCCCGCGCTCGGTGAACTTCAGGGCGTTGCCGACCAGGTTGAGCATCACCTGGTGCAGGCGCCCGGGGTCGCCCAGGAGCAGGGTGGGGACGCTCTCGTCGATCAGGTAGGCGAGCTCGATGCCCTTTTCATGGGCCTTCTCCGCCAGCAGGCTCAGGCAGTTCTCGACCGGCTCCCGCAGGTTGAACGGGATGCTTTCAAAGGTGAGCTGGCCGGCCTCGATCTTCGAGAAGTCGAGGATGTCGTTGATGATCGTGAGCAGGGACTCGGCGCTCGTGCGCACGATGGTGGCGAAGGACCGCTGGTCGTCGGACAGGGGCGTGTCGAGCAGGAGGTCGACCATGCCGATGACTCCGTTCATCGGCGTGCGGATCTCATGGCTCATGTTGGCGAGGAACTGCGCCTTGAGCCGGGTCGATTCCTGGGCGGCAGCGTTCGCCAGGCGCAGCGCGAGTTCGGCCCGCAGCCGCTCGCGCTGGCGGGCGAGGAAGAACCAGACCGCGCCGTTGGTGATCGCCAGCATGACGAGCGTGACGAGGAGGAAGGTCTGCCGCCGGTCGGCCAGCGCCGCCGTCCGCTCGATCGCGGGGAACTCCGACGCGACGACGAGGAAGGGCTCCGCCGAGCGGGCGTGGGCGATGACCGAGCTGGGCTCCACGTGCTGCCAGGTGAACCAGCCGCCGCCGTAGGGCACCTGGCCCTCCGGTTCCGCGGCCACCTGGCGCCAGAGCGCGGGGGCGGTCCGCGCCAGCGTCTTGCCGGCGCGCTCGGGCAGCTGAAAGCCCCATTCGTCGGCGGGGTTCCCGCTGCGCAGCCAATAGCCCTGCGCGTTCAGCACCCGCAGGCGGTGCTGGTTGGCGGCGGACATCTGCCGGAGGCTGTTCAGGAGGTAGGTGCCGAGGTAATTGATCACCAGGACGCCGCGCCGACGCCCGGCGGCGTCGAAGACCGGCTCGGCCAGCCGGATCGCCGGCTTGAGCGGCTGCTCCACCACGCCGTGGTTGGCGTAGAGGTCGAAGGCCGAGACAAAGACCTCGCCCTTGGACACCGCCATGGTCCCGACAAAAAAGCCGCTTTCGTGCCGATCCAGCAGCTGCTCGTTGGGCGCGATGCCGCTGCCGAGCGTGATCCGCGCCATTTCCCGCCCGTTTTCGTCGAGGTAGCGGATCTGGTCGTACTCGTTGTGCTGCCGGCCGAGCTGGAGCATCTCGCGGGCGAAGTAGGCCAGCTGGGAAGGCTGCCCGGTCTCGAGGTAGTTGCGGAGCGACTCGTTCTCGCCCAGGAAGCGCAGGTCGGCGGCGATCCCCTGGAAGTCGTTGGTGAAAAACCGCCCGATTGACCCGACGCGCAGCACCTCGCGGTCGCGGATGCTCTGCTCGATCTGGCGCTCGTCGCGGAAATACAGGATCCCGCAGATCACCAGGACCGCGCAGCTGGCGCCGAACCAGGCCAGGCGCCTCTTCCACGGTCCGGACGCGGGAACGGGGTGATCCATCGCGTCAAGAGTCTCCGTCCCCCGCCGGGGTAGTCCAGCTGTTTTCCGGGCGGTCCCGGCCGGCGGGCGCAAAAGCATTGGACAAGGCCGGGGCGGGTAGATTTCAGTCGGAATGTCCGCCCGGCCCCGCGAGACTGCTCCCTGTGAATTCCTCTCCCGCCCCCGCTGGAGCGGCCCCCGGCCGCGAGCCCTCCGGCTCGCCGGCGGAGGTGCCGGTCCTCGATCTCAGTGTGCTCCGGGACATGGGGATTGTCCCGGGTCCTGATGCGCCGGCGGTGCCCTCGGACCTTGTCGGGCTCTTCCTGCGGGAGGAGCGGCCCCGGGTGGAACGGCTCGCGGGACTCGCCGCGGACCGCAAGGGCCTGGAGCTCGCCCAGGCCGCCCACAACGTGGCCGGCAGCTGCGCGATCCTGGGGGCCCGCCAGGTGCAGGCGGTCGCGATCAGCCTCGAGCTGGCGGGCCGGGCGCCGGATTGGCCGGGCGCGGCGGTTCACCTGGCCGAATTGCATGCGGCCTGGGCCCGCCTGGAGGCGGCCCTCGCTCCCTTTCGGAGATCCTGAGCGGACGGTCACGGCGCGTCGGGCGGGGAGCCGGTGACCGGCCCGTTTGTTTTTTTGCCGGAGCGCACTATCCTCCAGAGCGACCATGACCCAGCCGCCTGATTTCATCCATCGGTTCCTCCCGGGTTCAGACCCGGCGGCCCCCGTCCTCCTCCTCCTCCACGGGACCGGGGGGACGGAGGACGATCTGCTGGAGCTGGGCGCCGACCTGCGGCCGGGCGCAGCCCTCCTCTCGCCCCGCGGCCAGGTCCTGGAGAACGGGATGCCCCGCTTCTTCCGGCGGCTGGCGGAGGGCGTGTTCGACGAGGAGGACCTGGTCCGGCGGACGAACGAGCTGGCGGACTTCGTGGCCGCAGCCCGCCAGCGCCATGGCCTGGGTTCCCGCCCGGTCGTCGCGGTGGGCTATTCCAACGGGGCCAATATCGCCGCCAGCCTGCTCCTGCTGCGGCCCGAGATCCTGGCCGGGGCCGTGCTTTTCCGGGCCATGGTGCCGCTTACCCCCGAGCGGCTGCCGCAGCTGGCGGGGATCCCCGTTTTCCTGGCCGGCGGCCGAAGCGACCGGATGATCCCGCCCGAGGCCACCGCGCGGCTGGCGCAGATGCTGCAGGCGGCCGGCGCGGCGCTCATCCTCAATTGGACCCCGGGCGGCCACGGGCTGGCCCCGGCCGAAATTGACGCGGCCCGCCGCTGGCTGGCCAAGAACTTTCCCTCCTGACCCGCCATGCAACTCAACGGATTTCACCACCTCACCGCCGTCACGGCGGATGCGCCCCGCAACCACGGCTTCTACACCGGGACGCTCGGACTGCGGCTCGTGAAGAAAAGCGTCAACCAGGACGACGTGTCCTCCTACCACCTCTTCTACGCCGACGGCCGCGGCTCGCCGGGCACGGACCTCACGTTCTTCGACTGGCCGGCGGCCCGGGAGCGGCGCGGGAGCCGCAGCGTGGCCCGCACGGGGCTGCGCGTCGACACCGAGGCCAGCCTCACTTGGTGGGCGAACCGCTTCCGCGGGCTCGGCGTGAAGCAGGGCGAGATCGCGGCCCGGGACGGGCGGCCGACCCTGGATTTTGAGGATTTCGAGGGGCAGCGGCTGAGCCTGGTGCAGGACGGGAGCAAGGCGGAGGGCGGCCCCTGGGAGCAGAGCCCCGTGCCGGCGGAGCACCAGATCCGCGGGCTGGGGGCCGTCGTGCTCAGCGTCCCGGCCCTCGAGCCGACCACGCGCGTCCTGACCGACGTCATGGGCATGAAGCCGGCCCGCAGCTACCCGGCCGCCTCGGGCCAGCAGGGCGCGGTGCAGGTCTTTGCGATGGCCGGGGGCGGCCCCGCCCGCGAACTGCATGTCGCGGTGGACGCCGGCGCCACGCCCGCCCGGCTGGGCGCCGGCGGGGTGCACCATGTGGCCTTTCGCACGACGGCGGCGGAATACGACGCCTGGGTGGAGCGGCTGGCCCATTCCGGCATCTCTTCCAGCGGGCCGGTCGACCGGTACTATTTCCGCAGCCTGTATTTTCGGGAGCCGTCCGGCATCCTCTTCGAGATCGCGACGGACGAGCCCGGCTTTGCGGCGGACGAGCCCCTCGCCAGCCTGGGCCGGAAGCTGGCGCTGCCGCCCTTCCTCGAGCACCGCCGGGCGGAGATCGAGGCGGGCCTGAAGCCCCTGGCCACCTGAGGGCCGGATAGCAAAAAGGCGGACCGGGTGGTCCGCCGGGGAAGAGGGCCGGGCCCGTCGGGCGGGCCCCGGGGCTACTTCTTGGCGAGATGGGGCTCGATCTGGACGGTCAGCGAGCTGCCGCCGGCGCGGGTGGCGATCATCTCGACCATCCGCTGGATCTCAAGGTCGGCATTGGACTGGCCCACGCGGGCGAGCTCGACCTGCTTCAGGAGGTCGAAGTCCTCCCGCGTCAGCTGTTCCTTGCGGGTGTGCAGCGACTGGAGCTGCTTCTCGAGCTCATCCACCTGCTGGGTGTACTTGGCGATGTCGGCATTGTAGCCGTCGGTGTCGTGCTGGATCTCGTCGCTCTGCTGTTTCCATTTCGCGACCCGGGCGGCCTCCTTGTCGGCCTCGGCCTTGGCATTGTCGGCGGCGCGCTTCACGCTGTCCTGGCGGGCGCGCTCCTCGATCTCGTGGCGGTGCGCCTCGTCGGCGGCCTTTGCGGCCGCGACGGCGGCGGCCCGGGACTCCAGGCCGGCGTTATAGCGGGCGTTGGCGGGAATATAGATGGCGAAGAACAGCGCCAAGCCGAGCCCGGGAAAGATGACGTACATCCACTTTTTCATATAAGGAAGAGGGGGAGGGTGGGCGGGGGATCAGGACTTCTTTGCGGCGGCCGCCCTGGCGGCGGCCTCGGCGGCGGCGTCCGCCGCCTGGATCCGCTCCAGCACCTGGCTGAGATTCTTGACGTTGGCCTCGGCGAGGACGACGTACTGCTTGGCGCCGGACTCCTCCTGGCGCTGCTTCTCCTCGTCCGCCTCGAGTTTGGCGATGTCGGCCTTGACCGATTCCACCTCCTTGGTGAGGCGGTCGATCCGGTTCTTCAGGCCGACCGAGTCATTGTTGGCCTTGTTGCGGGCCTGCAGGGCCGCCTCGCGGTCATCGCGCTCCTTCTGCAGCCGGTCATCGCGTTCCTTCTTCGCCTTCTGACGCTGGGCCTGGGTGACGAGGGAGTCGTCGATCGCCTTCTGGCGCAGGCGGTCCTGCTCGGCGATCTCGGCGACCTTCTTCTGGTGGATGACCTCGGCCCGCGCGGCCTCGCGCGCGTCGTAGCTGGCGTTGAATTGCCAGAAGAACGGGATGAAGACGAGCACCGCGAGAATCGGGACGGCAAAGTAAAGCAGGGAGGTCTTTTTTTTCATTGGGAAAGGGGGGAAGCTACTGCTTCGTGGTGGCGGGGGTGCCGGTGACGCTCTCCTGCTGGAGCAACGACTGCTTGATCATCTTCTTCAGGTTCTCGAGCTGGGAGCTGGTCTTCATCTGCGGGTACTCGGAGGCCTTGTTCGCGGCGTCCATGGCCTCCTGGTACTTCTCCTGCTCGTAGGCCTCGTAGGCCAGGAACTGGTACACCTGCCAGGGCTTCTCCAGGTTTCCCTTCGTCACGGCGGCCTTGTAGTAATTGTAGGCCTCGGTCGAGTTCTCGAGCTGCGCGTAGATCTTGGCGATCTCGAAGTCGATTTCCCCATTGTTGGCCAGTTCCGGCACCTTCTCGGCGTCCTTGAATGCATCGATGGCCTTCTTGGGCTGGTTGATCTGCTGGTAGCCGAAGGCGAGGTAGTCCCAGTTCTTGAAGGTGGGATCGATGATGCCGTTGTGGAGGCCGGCGGACAGGAGCTCCGTGGCCTTGCCGTACTGCTCGGCCTGGAAATACATCGTCGCCAGGCTGTAGTTGTCCTTCTTGGTCCTCATCTTGCCGAAGGCCTGGGCGCGCTCCACCGTGTTGATGGCCAGCGCATAGAACTCGCGGGATTTCTCCGGATCCTTGTCGGCCTCGGCCGCCATGTTCATATAGGTGGCCCAAAGCTGCTGCCAGTAGCCCTCCTTGTCGGGATTTTGCCGGGCGAGGAGCTCGAGGTAGCGGGCGGAGCCGGCCAGGTCGTTCGTCTGCTGGTAGATGGCGTTGATCAGGACGAGCAGGCTCTCCCGGGGATGGATCTGGAGGTGCAGCGCCTTGTCCGCGGCCGCCTGCGCCTGATGCAGGAGCCCCAGGTCGATCTTCTTCTCGTTGGCGGTCGCCTGGCTGTAGAGGACCAGGGCGTAGAAATTCTCCGTCTCGAACGTCGGCTTGGGGGTCGCCTCGAGCCAGCGGTGGATATAGTCCGCGGCCTTGGCGAAGCTGGCGCGGGCCACCGAGGAATCCTTGGTGCCCTGGCCGATCTGGCTGTAGGTCTGCGCCAGGGAAAGGATCATTTCGAGGCGCTCCTTCTCCTTGAAGTAATTCGGATGGGCGTCGGAGATGCGCAGGGCCTCCTCCCAGGCCGCGATGGCCTTCGGGGTGTCGTCCTTCTGGAAGTCCAGCTTGGCGACCGTCTCCAGCAGCAGCGCGTGGTCGTAGCTGTCGGGGGCGCTGGCGGTCATGGCGCCATTGAGGAGGGCGATCGCGCCGTCCCAGTCCTTCGCGTCGATGAGCGGCTGCAGTTTCGTGAAGGCCTCGCCCGTCTTGTCGGCCAGCTGCGGCGTCTCGTCCGGCCGGTCGGCGCGCGCCGGCAGGCACAGGAGGCCGGCGGCCAGGCCGGCCGCGAGACAGAGGGAGGAGAGGGGTCGGGGGAAGGTCACGCGTGAATCAATCGTCGTTGTTGAGCGAGAACACGATCGGCACCTGCATGCGGGTGTTGACCGCCCGTCCGCCGCGGCGGCCGGGCTTGAACCGCCACTTGCTGACGGCCTGGATGGCGGAGGCCTCGAACTCGTGCTGGGTGGAGCTTTCGGCGAAGGCGCCCTGCACGTTGCCCTCGCTGTTCAGGATGAACTCCACGACCACCTGCCCGGAGATGCCCTGCTTCTTCATGTCGTAGGGATAGACGGGATGGGGTTGGAAGGTCGGGACCGGCTGCTGGTCGAGCATCGACGGGTCGAAGATCTGGCCGCCGCGGCCGAAGCCGCCGACGTTCGCGGGCACGGTGATCGCGCCCTTGTCCACCGCCATGCCTTCCGGCGGCGGCGGCTCCAGCTTCTGCACGAACGAGGTGTCGGTGACGATCTGGGGCACGTCCGTCTGCATCGGGGGGGCGATGTCGGCCGGCTGGGTCTGCTGCTGCTGGTCCACGACCTCCTCCTGCTCGGGCTCGATCTTGGGCATCACGAGCGCGATGCGGGGGATATCCTCGACCTTCTTCGGCTTGGGCGGGCCGGCCTTGATCCAGTTGCTGAAGAGCGGCGCCCCGATAAAGATGATCAGCGAGACGACAATGCCAATGACCAGGTCGCGGCGGGCCTGCTGGTTCGAGACGGGATAGGTGGAGGCGGCCATGGGGATCAGCGGCCGGTCGGCGGCCGGGTGTCGACGGAAACCTGCGTGATGCCGGCCTTCCGCACCTCATCGAGGGCGTTCACGGCGGGGCCGAACTTGGCCTTGCTGTCGCCGGAGATCAGGACGCGGGGGTTCTGGACCGCCTTCATGTAGCTTTGAAGGCGGGGGCGGATCTCCGCCTGGGTGATCGGCTCCGTGTTCCAGAAGCAGGTGCCCTGGTCGGAGATCTGCAGCTTCACCATGTCGTCGTCCGGCTTGGCGGACGAATCATTGCTCGCGACCGGCAGCTGCACGGGCAGCGCGGCGATCCGGGCCATCGAGAGCATGAAGAGAACGAAGGTGGCGAGCAGGAAGAAGATCACGTCGATCAGCGGGATGATCTCGATGCGCGCCTTCTTCTTGCTTTCTGAGAGGATGGAACTTTCTCCGGCCATGGTGATAGGAAGGGGGGTTGGAGCGGGGGCTCAGCTGCCCGCGGGCGTGACCAGGGTTTCGACCAGCACCCGCTGGATGCCGGCCTTGCGCGCCTCGTCGAAGGCGAAGATCGCCTGGAAGAAGAACGCGTTCTGGTCGCCGTTGATCAGCAGGTGGGCGTCGGGCTCGGGATGCTGGAGATGGAAGGACTTCATCCGGTTCTCCATCTCGTCGACCGTGACGAGCTCCTTGTCCCAGGCAAAGCTGCCATCCTCCTTGACGGTGATGGTCGCGGTGCCCGCGGATTCGCGGGGCTCGCCCGTCTGGGAGTGGGGCAGGGAGACCGGCAGGCCGCCGGACCGCTGCAGCGAGAGGGTGAAGAGGACGAAAGTGGCGAGCAGGAAGAAGATCACATCGATCAGGGGAATGATCTCGATGCGGGCCCGCTTCTTGCCGCTTGCGTCTCGTGAACTGCCGCCGCCTGCCATAGTGGTGGGGGGATGGGTGGGAAGGCCGCCGGGGCGGTGATCAGCTCGTGTGGTTGTGGGTCTCGGACTTCTTGATCAGGATCTCCAGGGCATGCGAGGCGTCGGAGATCTCCTGCTTCGTCTGCTCGATCCGGGCATTGAGGATGTTGTAGGGGATCAGGCAGGAGACGGCGATCGCGAGACCGCAGCAGGTCGCGATCAGGGCCTCGGCGACACCACCGGTGATGTTGCCGACCGACGAGGCGATGTCGCCGGTGAGCGAGGCGAAGGTGCCCATCATGCCGGTCACGGTGCCGAGCAGCCCGAGGAGGGGGGCGGCGGTGATGGCGGTGTCAAGGACGGCCATGCCCTGGTTGGCGCGGGCCAGCTCCTGGCCGGAGGCGCGGACGAAGGCGTTGGAGAGGGAATACTCGCGGTTCGAGAGGCTGTAGACCAGGATGCGGGCGACCGGGTCCTGGCTCTTCTTGCCGATGGCGAGGGCGCCGTCGATGTCCCGTTTCTCGACGCACTCGAGCATCTTGGCGACGACCTCGGGCTCGCGATGGCTGTTCTCGCGGAAGAGGAACAGGACGCGCTCAACGATCACCGTCATGGCGACGAACGCGAGCAGGAGGATCGGCCACATGATGGCATGGCCGGCACGGAACAGGTCCATGAGGGTCATGGGGCTGCCGTCCGGATTGTTCAGCAGGAACGCGAGGTGGAGGGTATGCATGTTGATGATTTTAAGGAAGCGCGGTGGTGGATGGTTAAGGTAAGGACGTCAGCGTGGGGAAATAGACTCGGAATTGGCGGGGACGCTCAATCATCGGCCCGTTATTTGAAAATCGCGTCCTGCTGCAGGAAATGTGCCCCGGTGAAGGAAACCGGGACGGAACGCAGGAAGGCGGGCGGCATGTCACCGAAGGGAACCGAGGAAGAAAGCAGAATTGAGAGGGGGAGAGGGGAAATTGGCGCGAGGGTAAGTTGACTGTCAACTTACTTTCGCCGACGCGGCCTCAAATTATTTTCACGCCGCCGCCCCATAAGGGAAGCCGCGCGCCCCCTCTGTCAAATGGCTGCCCGACTAGGAGTCGAACCTAGACAGAACGAGTCAGAGTCGTTCGTG
>CAZKAH010000073.1:0-11736 GCA_964550715.1 uncultured Opitutaceae bacterium | reverse complement strand
ACCTCCCGCTCGCGCGAGGTCAGGGCCAGGGGGGTCTTCTGCCCGGGGCTCGGGTGGTCCTTCGCCGGGACCTGCCGATAGCGGTCGAAGAGGCGCTTGGAAATGGACGGGCTGAACCACGCCTTCCCCTTGTGCGCATCGCGGACCGCCTTGATGAATTCTGGCGCGGCGGTCTGCTTGAGGATATACCCCACCGCGCCGGCCTCGACGATTTCCTGCACAAACTTGTCGTCGCTGTAGGACGAGAGGATCAGCACCTTGGCCCGCGGCGCCTCCTGGGCGATGCGCCGGGTGGCCTCCAGCCCGTTGAGATGCGGCATGGCGATATCCATGACCACGACGTCGGGCTGCAGTTTCCGGGCGAGCTCGACCGCCTCCCGCCCGTTCTCCGCGTCGCCCACAACCTCGAGCCCGGCTTCGGTCTCCAGCAGGGCGCGCAGCGCCTGGCGCAGCACCGTGTGATCGTCGACCAGGAGAATCGTGGTCTTCATGCGAGGGAAGTCATCGGGGCAGTCGTGGACTGCGCGGCCCGGCGGAGGCCGCGCGCCAGCATAGAGGGGCCCTCGGGCCCAAAGTTCCCCGGAATCAGCCCAGGCGGCTGTCCACCCGCCCCGTCGGCTCCAGGTGGGTGAACCCCTTGTCCAGCGCGTAGCGAATGAGCTCGGCTGTGGTGCGGAGGCCGAGCTTGGCCATGGTCCGGCAACGATGGTTGCGCACGGTGAGCTCGCTGAGATGGACCATGGCGGCGATCTCCTCGTTGCTCAGGCCGCGGCCGAAAAGCCGCAGGAGGTCCTGCTCGCGCACCGAGAGGATCTTGTCAAAGGCCGCGGGATCCCGCTGCTGGGCCAGGCGCGCGCGCTGGGCCACCGGGGAAAGATAGCGCGCCCCATTCATGACGGCGTGGATGGCGGCCGCCAGTTGCTCGACGGTTTGCTCGTTCTTGTCCACGAACCCGTGCAGCTTGGAATGCAGGGCGCGGTGCAGCGTGAAGTCGTCGGCATACCCGGAAATGCCGATGACCTTGCTGGCCGGGCAGGTCGCGAGGATATCGTCCAGCACATCGAGGCCGTCGCGATCGGGCAGGCCGAGGTCGAGAATGATCACGTCCGGCTGCTCGGCGCGGCAGAGCGCGAGGCCCGCCTCGGCGTTCCGGGCGCCGGACACGACGGAGCCGGCCATCGCCTCCTGGCAGGCCTTGACGAGGAGCTCACGCATGAGGGCATGGTCCTCGACGACGGCGATCTTCATGTTGGCGGAACGTGGGGCAAACCCGCGCCGTCGCAAGCGGCGAGATTTGCAGTTTTTCCCGCCGGATCCCCGCGGCGCCGCAAACAGCTTTTCCCGGGGTGGTTAAACACCAAACGCGCCCCTTGACCCGGCGCCCTCCGGAGCGGCAGCCTGACAAACGGCCCCGCCATTGAAAACCGAATGATTGTCCAATAATGTCCGGCTCACCGATGAGCCTGCAAAGGATTTTTCTCGTGCGAATGTCGCCGGCGAGCCGCTCCGTGGCGCTGGCCGCCTGCCGGGAGGCCTTGCCCACGGCGGAGATCGTCGAGGTGGACACGGTGGAGGAAGCCGGCCAGCGGGTGGTAGCGGGCCATTCCCAATTGCTGGTGTTGACCGAGCCCGATGCCGTTTCCGCCGCGCAGGCCGTCCAGGCGGTCGATCCCAGCTTGCTGCCGCAATGGGCGGTGGTGATCCTTGGCCGCGACCTCGCCGAGCTGGCCGAGGCCGTGCCGCCCGAGCAATGGAATGTCCCGCTCCTGGCGCGGGTCTTTCGCGGCGCCTTGCTGCAGCATGATCTCCTGGGGGAGAATCTCCGGCTCCGGGGTGACCTGAAGTCGGTCGCCCGCCGCATCAGACACGATTTGTCCACGCCGCTGGGATGCATTGCCACCAGCTCCCACGTGCTGAAGCTCATCCTGGCCGCGGGCGACCTGGCGGCGATGACGGACATGCTGGAGAACATCGACGAGTCCGCGGCGGAACTCTCCGAGATCATCGCCCGCGTGAGCTTTCTCCTGCGGGCCTCCACCGATCCGAGCCTGCCCGTCCGGGTCGAGATGGGGGCGGTCGTTGCGGCGGTCCTGGACCAGCTGAGCCCGCAGATCCGGGAATCCCGGGCGGCCGTGACGAAGCCCGCCTCGTGGCCCCAGGTGACCGGGGTGCCCCCTTGGCTGCACGTGATCTGGTGGAATCTCCTGGCCAATGCGCTCCGGCACGGCGCGAAAGGCGCCGAGATCCGGCTGGCCTGGAGCCCCGAGGAGGGCGGGTACCGCTTCTCGGTCACCGACTGCGGCGCCGGCGTCGAGCCCGCGGTCCAGGACGGCCTCTTCCGGCCCTTCGACCAGCTGCACCTGCTGCCCGCGCCCGGCCTCGGCCTTTCCATCGTGCAGCGCCTGGTGGCCCTGCAGGGCGGCCGGTGCGGCCACGAGCGGAAGAGCGACGGGTTGTCCGTCTTCTATTTTTCGCTGCCCGCGGCCAAGGCGGGCTCCGGGCGGCGCCCGCGCGGAACCCGGGCCTAGGGCGCGCTCCGCTAGCCCGCCCGGCGGGGGACCCAGTATCTCCGGGGGAATTGGGGCCGATACCCCATATTTGTCCGGACGGGCCTGGGTTACTATGCAGGGATGGATGAAGAGATGGAATCCTTCCAGGGGGCGGTCGAGCACCCCCGCCGTTGTATCCTGCGATCCCGGAGCAGCCCGGATCTCGAGGCCAAGGTCCGCGAATTGCTGATGAAGGGCTGGGAGCGAAACGGCGACGTGGCCATGGCCAAATCGGTCGTCAAGGCCGAGCCCCCCTACCTCTGCCAGGCGATGGTCCTCGTCCAGACCGGGGAGGAGAGCGCCCGTTCAGGCCGCGGGCCCAACCTGGCCGATCGCCGCCGGGAATGACCCCGCGGTGATCTCGTTCAGGCGGTCGCCCGCCGCGACGAGGGCGCTGTCGAGGGCCTGGACCGTGACCGGCTACTCCATCCCCACCTGCCGGCCGCCGAGGATCTCGTCGACCAGCCCTGGAGGCGCTAGGTGGGGCGGGCGGCGCCCCGTCCTTTACTGCTTTTCATCGCCGGCTACAGCATCTAGTCCCGGTTGATGCAGCCGAGCTCACTGGGCAGATGAGCCCGTCGATCGCCGGAGCCCCGGAGGGTGCGCCTTCATCGCGCTGCACGGTCATGGCGGCGGGCGTCCTGCTCGCGCTCGCTACTTTGGCGGCCTATGCCGGCAGCTTCGGGGGACCCTTCGTCTACGACGACCTGTCGTCGATTCCGGACAACCTCACGCTGCGCCACCTCTGGCCCCTCTCCGGGCCCTTGTCGCCACCGCACGGTGGCTTCACCGTCGATGGCCGGCCGGTGCTGAACCTGTCCTTCGCGCTCAACTACGCGTGGGGCGGCGCCCAGGTCCGCGGCTATCACGCGGTGAACCTCCTGATCCACGTCTGCGCCGGGCTCGCCGTGTTCGGCCTGGTGCGCCGCACGCTGGCGCGGCCACCGCTGCGCGAGCGCCTCGGGTCGGCCGCGCTCCCGCTCGCCTTCACGGCGGCGGCGCTCTGGCTCCTGCATCCGCTCCAGACGGAGGCGGTCGCCTACGTCGTGCAGCGGGCGGAATCGCTGATGGGGCTTTTTTACCTACTCACGCTATACTGCCTGGTGCGCGGGGCGGAGCAGATGGAGCCGCCCGCCTTCGCCAAGGCTCCGGCGGGCGAAAGGGCGGCCAGGCGGGCCGCTTTCGCCTGGTTCGGACTTTCCTGGCTGGCCTGCCTTTTCGGCATGGGAACCAAGGAGGTCATGGTCTCGGCTCCCGTCCTCGCGCTGTGCTACGACCGGACGTTTCTCGCCGGGACGTTCCGCGAGGCCTGGCGCCGCCGGCGCGGCCTGCACCTCGCGCTGATGGCCACGTGGATTCCGCTGGCCCTGCTGGTGGCGGGCACGGGCGGAGATCGCGGCGGCACCTCGGGCTTCGATATCGGGGTGGGCTGGTGGGCCTACGGACTGACCCAGTTCCAGGCCCTCTGCCGCTACCTGCAGCTCTCGGTCTGGCCGCGCCCGCTGATCTTTGAATACGGCTCCTTCTGGGCGAGAACCCCCGCCGAGATCCTGCCCTACGCGGCCGTGGTGGTTCCCCTGGCCGCGGCCACGCTCTGGGCCCTGGTCTGCCGGCCGGTGGCGGGATTCCTCGGCCTCTGGTTCTTCGGGATCCTGGCGCCGACCTCGCTGGTCCCCGGCCCCCTGCAGATGATCGCCGAGCATCGGATGTACCTGCCGCTGGCGGCCGTCCTGGTCCTGGTCGTCGCGGGCGCCCACCGGCTGGGATCCCGGCGCGGACTCACCGCCCTCCTCGTCGTGGCGGCCGGGTTTGGCGGCCTGACGTTTCACCGGATCCTCGCCTACCGGAGCGGGCTCGCCCTCTGGGGCGACGCGGTCGCAAAGCGGCCCTCGAGCCTCACGGCCCGCTCCAGCCTGGCCGCGGCGCTGTCGGTCGCCGGCCGCAAGACCGAGGCCATCGCGGAATTCGAGATCGTGCTGCGGGGCCAGCCCAGGAACGCGCAGGCCCAGACCAACCTCGGCGATGTCCTCGCGGAGTTGGGCCGGACGCAGGAAGCGCTGCCGCACCTGGTCGAGGCGCTCCGGCTCAAGCCCAACTATGCCGAGGCCCACGTCAACCTCGGCGCCGCCCTCGACAAGCTGGGCCGGACGGACGAGGCGGTGGCCCACTACCGGGAGGCGCTGCGCCTCAAGCCGCAATTTGCCCAGGCGCACAACGACCTCAGCGACGCCCTGCTGCGGCTCGGGCAGCCGGCGGCCGCCGTCCAGGAGGCGGGGGTGGCGCTGGAGCTGAAGCCCGATTACGCCGACGCCGAGTACAACCTGGCGAACGCGCTGGTCCGGTCCGGCCGGCTGCCCGAGGCTCGGTCCCATTTCCTGGCCGGCCAGCGGCTCAAGCCGGACGACGCCGACGCGATGCACGGCTGGGCGGACGCGCTGCTCCAGGCCGGGCAGGCCCCGGAATCCCTGGCGCCCTTTGCCGCCGCCGTCCTCCTGGAGCCGGGTAATCCCATCCTGCGCTACGACCACGGCAGCGCCCTCGCGGCGGCCTCGCGCTTCGAGGAGGCGGCGCGGGAATTCGGGGAGGCGCTGCGGCTCCGGCCGGATTATCCCGAGGCGCACAACAACCTGGGCAACGCGCTCGCGCTGCTGCACCGGGACGAGGAGGCGGTGGCGCACTACCGGGAGGCGCTGCGGCTGAAGCCCGGCTCTCCCCGGACGCTCAACAACCTCGGCCTGGCCCTGGCCCGCCTCGGGCGGCTGCCGGAAGCCGCGACGCAGTTTGCCGCGGCGGTCGGGTTCGCGCCCGATTTCCAGGAGGCGCGCCAGAACCTGGCCCGGGCCCAGGCGCAGCTGGATGCGGCGCCGTCCAACTGAGCGATGGCCACCGCGGGCGACACGGGGATCGGGCGGCGGGTGCGCGGCACCTGGATCGCCGCCGGCCTGATCGTCCTCGCGGCGCTGGCCGCCTACCACGGGAGCTTCTCGGGTCCGCTGGTCTACGACGACATCGCATCCATCGCCGAGAATCCCACGATCCGCCGGCTCGCGCCCGCGGCGCTGGCGCCGCCGCCCGGCGGGCTGACCGTCAGCGGCCGTCCGGTCCTCAACCTTTCGTTCGCGCTCAACTACGCGATCGGCGGGACGGCGGTCGGGAGCTATCACGCGGTCAATCTCCTCATCCATGTCCTGGCGGGGCTGACCCTGTTCGGGGTCGCGCGGCGGACGGTGGCCCGGCGGGATGGCCGGGCCACCGCCCGCCGAAGCCTTGGCGAAGGAGGGCCGGGAATCGACCCCACGCTATTCGCCTTTGCCGTGGCGTTACTCTGGATGATGCATCCGCTCCAGACCGAGTCGGTGGTGTACCTCGCGCAGCGGGCGGAATCGCTGATGGGGTTGTTCTACCTGCTGACACTCTATTGCTTTGTGCGGGGCGTGGAGGGGGATGAAAGCGGGCAGTCCGCCTTCGCCGAGGCGTCGGCGGACAAAGAGACAGGGCGGGGTGTCTGGTTGGCGCTGGCGGTTCTGTCCTGTCTCTTTGGCATGGCCACCAAGGAGGTGATGGTCTCCGCTCCGATCATCGTCTTCCTCTACGACCGGACCTTCGTGGCCGGCAGTTTTCGCGAGGCATGGCGGCGGCGGCGCGGATTCTACGGCGCACTGGCGGCCACCTGGCTGCCGCTCGGCGCCCTTGTCGCGGGCGCCGGCGGAAACCGGGGCGGCACGGCGGGCCTGGGCATCGGCGTCGGCTGGTGGTCCTACCTCCTCACCCAGTTTGAGGCGGTGGCCCACTATCTCCGGCTCTCCTTCTGGCCGTCTCCGCTGGTCTTCGACTACGAGTTGTCCGGCCTGCCGGCTGCGGCCCGACTCGTGCCCTGCGCGCTCGTCGTCGTCCTGCTGGCGGCGGCCACGGCCTGGGCGCTGGCGCGCCGCCCGGCGGCCGGTTTTCTCGGCGCGTGGTTTTTCGCGATCCTGGCGCCGACCTCCCTGCTGCCGAGCGGCGTGCAGGCGATCGCCGAGCACCGGATGTACCTGCCGCTGGCTGCGGTGGTCACGGCCGGCGTTCTCCTGCTTTTGTCCTATGCCGGGAGGATTCCCGCTCTCATTCTCCTCGGGCTGGCGGCCGCGGGACTGGGTGGCGCGACCGCCCGGCGCGCCGAGACTTACCGCACCGGCACGGCCCTCTGGGCCGATACCGTGGCCAAGCGGCCGGGCAACGCCTTTGCCGAAAACAACCTCGGGCAGGCCCTGTTTCTCGAGGGCCGGGTCCCCGAGGCCGAGGCGCACTATCGCCGGGCCCTGCAACTCGATCCGGCGGACCCCCAGGCGCACTACAACCTTGCCAACATCCTTGCGAACGACGGCCGGATTGCCGCCGCGATCACGGAATACACCACGGCGCTCCGGCTCCGGCCGGCATTCTTCGAGGCCCACAACAATCTCGGCCTGGCCTGGGAGAAGGCGGGGCGGCCCCCGGAGGCGATCGCCGAGTTCGAGGCGACGCTGCGGCTGCAGCCCGGCTCCTTCGAGGCCCACTGCAACCTGGCGGACGTCCTGGCGCAGGCCGGCCGGCTGCCGGAGGCCATCGCGCAGTACGAGCAGGCGCTGCGGATCGATCCGGCTTCCGTCCCCGCCCAGGAGAACCTGGGCCAGGCCCTGGCGCAGGCCGGCCGCGTGTCCGAGGCCGTCGGCCGCCTGGCCGAGGCGGTGCGGCTGGAGCCCGGCGACGCGGACTTGCGCTCCAACCTCGCCCTGGTCCTGGGGCAGCTGGGCCGCCGCGCCGAGGCCGGGGCCCAGCTCGAGGCGGCCGCCCGGCTGCGCCGGGGGAACGGAGTTGATCCGGCGGGGTCGGGGGTTAGATTGCCCTCACCATGAAACCGCACCTTGCCCTCGTTGCGCTGGCGGCCGCCCTGGGCGCCCTGGTCCTGACCGCGGGAGCCCAGTCCCCGCCCGACTCGGCCGCGAAATTCGACGTCATGGTCCAGGGCGAGGTCCTGAAGCCCGGCCGCTACGCGGTCTCGTCCGATCTCACCGTGATCGACGCCATCGAGCTGGCGGGCGGCTTCACCGCGCGCGCGCTGCGCAGCAGCGTGCGGATCGCGCATGCGAGCAAGGGCGCCGCGAGCGGGCCGCCCACCACGCTGGACTATTCCGATTTCTCGCTGAACAACGGCAACGCGAAATTCCAGCTGTCGCCGGGCGATGTCATTTCCATTCCGGTGGATCCCACCTACGGGAAGTAGGCGGCCCGGGCTAGGACGGCGGAAGGACGAAAATCGTCAGCGGCCCGAACTGCCGCCGGCGCAGGTTTTTGGTCCCCGTTTGTCCGGCCGGGGTCAGGGAGAAACGGAGGGAATCGAGCAGGAAGTAGCGGGGCAGCTGCATCACTCCCCCGGCCTCCGCCGAAGGACGCCCGCCGGATCGGGCTTCGAGCAGGAAACGGTACTCGGGAGGGAGATTGTCCGGGTGGGCGACATCGGTGAGGAAGGGCCGCTGCCTGGCTCCGGCCGCGAGCGTCAGGTCGGGGCCGGCGGTTTTGTCGGCGTAGGCGGCGCTGTCCTGGAGGACGAAGTCGACCGCCGCGGCCTTCTCCGCATAGGCGGCGCCGTAGTCCGCGGGCGCGCCCCCGCGCGCGGCCACCGCGCGGTAGAGGCCTGCGTCCAGCCAGGCGTACCCTGCCAGGCAGGCGGCCAGCAGCGTCCAGGCCGCCGCCGGCCGCCACCGAAGTCCGGCCTCCAGCGCGGCCGCCAGGCCCAGAAAGACCAGCGGGTAGAGCACGATGAAATAATGCATGATGGGCACCGCTCCGGTCGCGATCAGCCCGAGGGTGGGAAGGACAAACCAGGCCGCCAGCATCAGCCGGGCGGAAAAAAGCGGAGACCGCCGGTCGCGCCAGCAGAGCCAGAGGAGGCCGCCGAAGGCCGTCAGCCCCGTCGCGAGGGCGAAGGGCCAGACCCAGGAGGCCTGCGTTCCGACGAGCGCGTCGGTTTCGTCCGCCCCGGAAACCGACAGCGGAAAGCGCAGCGCCCAGTCCATCCGCTGGTCCGCGGCCACGAGGCGGGCTGATTCATTCCTCCAGGCGCCGAGATGGGCGAAATCTCCCCCATGGGTCCGGACGAGATGGAGGAGATACGGCGCGCCGAGGGCCAGGGCCGCGGCCGCCCCCAGGCCAAGCCAGCGGGCCCGGAGGGTGGCGCGGCCGGCCAGGAGCAATCCGGCCAGGACGCCGGCGAGGATCAGGGCCGAGAGGTGCAGCTGCATCGCCGCCGCCGCCAGCAGGAGCAGCCACGCCAGCGCGCGCGGGCGGCGCTCGACCAGGAAGGCGTGGGCGGCGAGCAGGAACCCGGCGAGGAACACCGGGAGAAGATCCTGAGCCCAGATCTTCCGGGAGAAAATCACCGCCCAGGGCGCCAGGGCGTAGAGGGCCGCCGAGGCCAGCGCGACGAACGGCGAAAAATAGCGCCGGCCGATCAGGTAGCAGAGACCGACCGCGGCCACGTTGCTGAGGGCGATGGCCCCCGCCGCGGCGAGGGGATCGCGCCACAGCGCCAGCGGCAGCGCCAGGAGGTAGATGAAGAGCGGGGGATTGGGCACCCCGACGCTCGAGAGCAGGCCGACGAGCGGGAAGGGCTGGCCCGCGGGCGCGGCTCCGCGCAGGTGATCCACGACCGTGAGCGCCAGCCGGCAGGCCATGGCCTCGTCGCCCTTGAACTCCATCAGGTCCAGGCGCCAGAGCCGGACCAGCGCGGCGACGGCCAAGATGGCGACGAGGGCCGCCCGTTCCCGGAAGGCGATGGTCGGCGGGGGGGAGGGGGCAGTCATCCTAGGCGAAATTCCGCTCGGAATGCGCCACGCTACTTATTATACCAAGCGCGAGTCAACCAGCGGCGGGCCCGTGCCGCTGATCGACTTCCCTTGTGCAGTCCAACCGTCCCTTCCTCCTCCTGCTCCCGGCGGCCGTCCTGCTCGGCGCGGCGCGGGCGCAGCCGCCCGCGGCCGTGCCCCCCGCGCCGCCGGCTGCCCGTGCCGCCGCCGCGGACCCGGGCCGGATGTTCCGGACGCCGCCGCCGGACTCCACGGCGATCTCCCGGCTCGCTGACATTCGCGCGCAGGATGTCTGCATCCTGCCGGACCCGGTCTCCCGCACCTACTATATGGTCGCGGCGGGCTTCGGCGGCGTGCGGGCCTGGACCAGCCACGACCTGGTCAGCTGGCAGGGGCCGAAGACCATCTTCCGGACGCCGCCGGACATCTGGGGCGACATCCGCACGGCGGGCATCTGGGCGCCGGAGATGCACTACTACCAGGGGAAGTACTACCTCTTCCTCACGTTCAATTCGCAGCACCCGCTGCCGGAGCAGTGGCGCAACTGGCGGCCGCGCGTGACGCGCGGCTCGCAGATCCTGCGCGGGAATTCGCCGGACGGGCCCTTCACGCCCTTTCAGCACCATGCGACCACGCCGTCGGACATGATGACGCTGGACGGGACCTTCTGGGTCGAGGACGGCGTGCCCTACATGGTGTTCTGTCACGAATGGGTGCAGGTCACGGACGGCTCGATCGAGTACCTCCCGCTCAAGGCCGACCTGTCGGAGGCGGCGGGCGAGCCGAAGCTCCTTTTCCGCGGCAATGCGGCGAAGTGGAGCCAGCAGGGGAGCGAGGGCGGGTGGGTGACCGACGGCCCCTATCTGTACAAGGGCAAGACCGGAAAACTCTACATGATCTGGTCCAGCCGGAACCACGCCCATGGCTATGTGGTGGGCGTGTCGATCTCGGATTCCGGGAAGCTGGCCGGCCCGTGGCGCCAGCAGGACGAGCCGATCTTCCAGGAGAACGGCGGCCATGGCATGATCTTCCACACCTTCGAGGGCCGGCTGATGCTGGTCCTGCACGCGCCGGACGGGCATCAGCCGCATCCGCTCCTCTTTGAGCTGGAGGACACCGGCGAGACGCTGCGGATCGTGCGGCCCTTTCCCGCCGGCTAGACCCCGCCTCATGCTCCAGCTCCTCGTCATCGTGCTGCTGACCTGCCTGGCCGTGCTCACGACGGCGGACTTGGGCAGGGAGCGGGCGATCTTCGCGGAGTTTCGCCAGACGATGGCGGTGCGCTGGTGCATCTGGCTCTTTCCGCTGACGTATGCGCTGCCGATCCTCTGGCGCCCGGCCTGGAGGCTGTTCTTTCCCGCGCCGATCGGCATCGTCCTGCTCCTGCCGGTCCTGCTCCTGGCCCAGCGCAACCGGAAGCGCCTGGAGGGCCGTGGCACGGACCGGACCAAGCGGGCCGAGCAGGCCCTGACCCGCGTGCTCAATTTTGGCAGCATGGCCATCGTGGGCTCGATGCTCCCGACCGCGGTCTACTGGCTGACGCCCCCGGCCTTGAGAAGGCACCTGGGGTATTGAGAACCGAGCCCGCTTCCACCCTATGTCCACCCCTATTCGCCTGAACCAGGCCCTGGCCCGCTGTTCGATGCGGCAGGCCTTTGGGCTGATCGTCGTCCTGGCGTCCTTGGTTGCGGCTGGATCCAATCTCGCGGCCCAGACAGCCGGGCCCGCGTCCTCCGCAACGAAGTGGATCGATGCCTGGGGCGCGAGCTACCTGCCGACGCTGGTCAACGGGGCGGTCCGGAACGTGCCGACGTTCAAAAGCCAGACAGTGCGAATCGCCGTATTTTCCAGGCTGGGCGGTTTCCGGGCCCGAGTGCGATTCACCAATAGATTCCAGGCCGCCCCGCTCGTCATTGGCGCGGCGCATCTGGCCCAGGCCGCGGCGGGCGGGGCGATTGTCCCGGAGACCGATCGGGTGCTGGCCTTTGGCGGCGCGGCGTCGGTCACAATTCCGCCCGGCGCCGAGTTGTGGAGCGATCCGGTGGACCTCCCCGTCCGGCAGCATGGCGAGGTCATGGTCAGCCTGTTCCTCCCCGAGGCGCTCAAGCCCACGGCGTTTCACGCGATTGGTTTGAAGACCAGCTATCTTTCGGCGCCGGGAGACCACACGGGGGCGGTGATCATGCCTCCGGCGGAGGGAAGCCCCACGACCACCTCGGTGTTCTTTGTCTCCGGGATCCAGGTGATGGCTCCGGCGACTGCGAAGGTGATCGTCGCATTTGGGGATTCGATCACGGATGGCGCGAACTCCGATCTCGACAGCAACACCGGCTGGCCGGAGCTGCTCTCGAGGCGCCTGCCGG
>CAZKAH010000072.1:0-11989 GCA_964550715.1 uncultured Opitutaceae bacterium | reverse complement strand
AGCTCGCTGGGCAAGGCCGCCCTGGCCGACTGCATTCTCTACACGAGCACGGAACCGTGCATCATGTGCTGCGGCTCGATCCACGCCGCGGGCATCAAGAAGATCGTCTACGGCGTGACCGCCATCCAGGTCTCGCGACTGCGCGGCCGGGCGCTGCCGGTGCAGCCGCTGCAGATCCGCGAGGTCTACACCCGGATCGGCGCCGGCGATGTCACCATCCTCGGTCCGCTGATGGAGGGCGACGGCCTCGCGGTTCACGCCGCGGCCTTTGCCCGGGCGGCGAAGCAGTAGGCCGCTTCGGCGGCTGGGCCGCCGCGGGAGGGGCCTGCGACCGGCGCAGGCCGCTGCCCCTCGGCGGACCGCGAGTTTTGGTTCGACAGCCCGTGCGAAGAAACCCCTGATCGCCGGGCCCCCATGAAACTCTCCGGCGATTTCCGCTCCCGGCTGCTGGCCCGCGAATGGCTGACCGGAACCTTCATCAATCTCGGCTCGCCCGTGACGGCGGAGATCGCCGGCAACGCGGGCTACGACTACCTGGTGCTCGACCACGAGCACGGCTTCGGCGGGGAGGAGACCCTCATCCACCAGCTGCTGGCGACCGCGGGCACCCCGGCCGTGCCGATCGTCCGGATCCCCGTCAACGATCCCACGCGGTTCAAGCGGGTGCTGGATGCGGGCGCCCACGGCGTGATGGTGCCCTACGTCAACACCGCCGCGGAGGCGCGGGCCGCGGTGACGGCCATGCAGTATCCGCCGCACGGGCTCCGGGGCGTCGCGAAGTTCAACCGCGGCTCGGGCTACAGCAACAATTACGAGGAGTACTACACGCACGCCCACGAGTGGCTCGTGCTGGTGGCCCAGCTGGAAACCGCCGAGGCGGTGGACAACTGCGAGGCCATCGCCGCGGTGCCCGGGGTCGATGTCATCTTTGTCGGTCCGAACGACCTGACCCACAACATGGGCATCCGGGACCAGTTCGACCATCCGCGGTTTGTCGAGGCGTTGAAGCGCGTGTCGGCCGCCGCGGCGAAGCACCAGAAGGCCGCGGGGATCCTCGTGCACAATCCCGCCCTGGTGGCGATCTGCCGCGGGCTGGGCTATACCTTCGTCTCGCTCGGTTCCGACGGCGGCGTCGTCAACGCGGGGCTCCGGCAGAACCTGGCGGTGCTGAAGGCGAAGTAGCCGCCGCCTCGGCGGTCTTGGCGTCGTCGAAGCGGACAAAGAAGAAGGTGATCGCCGCGGCCAGCAGCGATGAGCCGGCGAGGAAGTAGATCGCCCCCGAGAAGCTTCCTGTGGCGTCCTTGATCAGGCCCACCACGTACGGACCCGCGAATCCGCCCAGGTTGCCCAGCCCGTTGATGAAGCCGATGCCGGCCGCGGCGGAGGATCCCAGGAGGAACGCCGACGGCAGCGGCCAGAACACGGGCCGGCTGCCCCAGAGTCCGACGGTCGCGACCGCCATGGCCGCCATCGCCCAGAGGGGATTCGAGAACAGGGCCACGCCCAGGAGGCCGCCGGCCGCGGCGAGGGCGGCCACCATGAGATGGCCCCGGCGCTCCTTCATTCGATCCGACGAGAACCCCAGGACGACCATCCCGACCGTGCCGAGGACGTAGGTGGCCGAGATCGCGAAGCCCGTCTTCAGGTCGCTGAACCCGAACCGCTTGGCGATCTGCGGCAGGAAGAACACGATGCCGTAGCTCGAGATGGTCAGGCAGAAATAGATGGCCGCGAGCACCAGCGTGCGCGGATCGGTTAGGGCTGCGAGGAGCTTCAGGCGCCCTTTCCGGGCGACGGCGGCCCGCTCGGCCTCAAGCTTGGCCTCGAGCCACTGCTTTTCATCCTCCTGCAGCCAACCGGCGGCGGCCGGACGGTCCGTCATGAACCGGAGGACCACGAAGGCGAGCAGGATGGCGGGAATCGCCTCGATGATGAAGATCCACTTCCAGCCGGCGATCCCGAGCACCCCGTCGAGCTTCAGGATCGAGGCGGAGGCCGCCGCGCTGGCGGCGTTGGCCATGGGCGAGGCGATATAGAAGAGCGAGATCACGCGCGCCCGGTAGGCGGCGGGATACCAGAACGTGAAGTAGAGGATGATGCCGGGGAAGAACCCGGCCTCGGCCGCGCCGAGCAGGAAGCGCAGCGCGACGAAGCTGGCCGGGCCCGCGGCGAAGGCCGTGACGCCGGAAACGACGCCCCAGGTCAGCATGATCCGGCAGATCCAGACCCGCGCGCCCATCCGGTCCAGCATCAGGTTGCTCGGCACCTCGAAGAGGAAGTACCCGAGGAAGAAGATTCCCGCGCCCCAGCCGAAGACCGCGGTGCTCAGCCCGAGGTCGCGGTTCATGCTCAGGGCCGCGAATCCGATATTCGTCCGGTCGATGTAGGCCACGAAATAGATCACGATCACCAGCGGGAGGAGCCGCCGGGAGATCTTGAGCATCGTCCGCCGCTCGATCTCGCTGGGCATTTCCGCCGGCAGGGTACGGGCAGGGCTGGACATGGGGGAGGGAAGGGGGTGCGGACCGGCGCCTGTCGCCGCACTGGCATGAGCGAGCGGGCCGGGGCTTTCGATCCAAAACCGCCGCATTCGCTCTTGCCGTCGGTTGTCATCGGCAAAAGATGGGCCGGAATGGATCCCGCCGCCGCGCAGGGCTTGAACCGGGGACTCACGAACTACGGTGACCCGGACTTTTCGCGGTTCCTGCGGACGGCCTTCATCAAGGGGGCGGGCTACACCGGCGACGCGCTGGCCCGGCCCATCGTGGGCATCGTCAACACGGGCAGCGGCTACAATCCCTGCCAGGGCAACGCGCCCCAGCTGATCGAGGCGGTCAAGCGCGGCGTGATGCTGGCGGGGGGGCTGCCGATCGATTTTCCCACCATCTCGATCCACGAGAGCTTCGCCCATCCGACGAGCCTGTACCTGCGGAACCTGATGGCGATGGACACCGAGGAGATGATCCGGGCCCAGCCGATGGATGCGGTGGTCCTGGTCGGCGGGTGCGACAAGACGGTCCCGGCCCAGCTGATGGGCGCGGCCTCGGCCGGCGTTCCCGCCGTCCAGCTGGTCTCGGGTTCGATGCTCACGGGCGCCTTTCGCGGGGAACGGATCGGGGCGTGCACGGACTGCCGGCGTTTCTGGGCGGGCTACCGCGCGGAGGAGGTTTCCGCGGAGGAGATCGACCAGATCAACAGCCAGCTGGTGCCGAGCGTCGGGACCTGCTCGGTCATGGGCACCGCGAGCACGATGGCCTGCGTGGCCGAGGCCCTGGGCATCATGGTGCCGGGCGGGGCCTCGCCGCCGGCGGTCACCGCCGATCGCGTGCGCGTGGCGGAGCGGACCGGCGCGGTGGCGGTCGCAATGGCCGCGAGCGGGCTGACGCCCGGGAAGATCCTGACCGCCGCGGCCTTCGAGAACGCGCTGCGGGTCCTCCTCGCGATCGGGGGCTCGACCAACGCGATCATCCACCTCACGGCCATCGCGGGCCGCGTCGGGATCAGGATCGACCTGGCCGGGCTCGACCGGATCAGCCGGGAGACCCGGGTCCTCGTGGACCTGCTGCCGACCGGGCGCCACTATATGGAGGATTTTCACCGGGCGGGCGGGCTGGCGGCGGTCCTGCGGGAGCTCAGGCCGCTCCTGCACCTCGGCGCCCTGACGGTGACGGGCCGCACGCTCGGCGAGGAGATCGAGGCCGCCGGCAGGGGTTTTCCGCAGGAGGTGGTCCGCAGCTTCGCCCAGCCGGTGTACAAGGAGGGCGGGATTGCCGTCCTCCGCGGCAACCTGGCCCCGGGCGGGGCGATCATCAAGCAGTCCGCCGCCTCGCCCCAGCTGATGGAGCACGAGGGGCGGGCCGTCGTCTTCACCGGGACGCAGGACCTGGCGGAGCGGATCGACGATCCCACCCTGGACGTGGCGGCGGGGGACATCCTGGTCCTGCAGAACATCGGCCCGGTTGGGGCGGGGATGCCGGAGGCGGGCTACATCCCGATTCCGCGGAAACTGGCGAAGGCCGGGATCAAGGACATCGTCCGGATCTCCGACGGCCGGATGAGCGGCACGGCGGCGGGGACCATCGTCCTGCACGTCACGCCGGAGTCGGCCGTGGGCGGTCCGCTGGCCCTCGTGCGGACGGGCGACCGCATCCGCCTCAGCGTCGCCCAGCGTTCGCTCTCGCTGCTGGTCCCCGACGCCGAGCTGGCGCGCCGCCGCCGCGAACTCGCCCCCGCCGCGCCCAAGGCGGAGCGGGGCTATCGCAAGCTCTTCCTGGAAAATGTCACGCAGGCCGACGAGGGCTGCGATTTTGGATTCCTGCGGGCGGCTTCGCTCCCCCTGAGCGTGCCGCCGGGCCCATGATCACCCGGCGCGGATTCCTCCGGGCGGCGGTGCTGGCGGCTGCGTCGGTCCGCTGGGCTCCGCGGGCCCGGGCGAAGGCGGCCCAGCCCCGCACTGCGGTCGGTTTCACGGTGCCGGCCGGCTCCTGCGACTGCCACGTGCACATCTTCGACCCGCAGCGCTTCCCCTTTTCGCCCGCGCGGGTCTATACGCCGGAGCCGGGATCGCTGGAGGAACTCTCCGCCCTGCACCGGGCGCTCGGGATCGACCGGACGGTCGTGGTGCAGCCCAGCATCTACGGCACCGACAACAGCTGCACGCTCGACGCCGTGCGCCACCTCGGCGCCGGCGCCCGCGGCATCGCGGTCATTGATGCCCGGACGACCGAGGCCGCGCTCGATGGGATGGATCGGGCGGGTATCCGCGGCATTCGGATCAACCTGGCGACTGCGGGCATCACGGACCCCACGGTGGCCCGCCGGCGGTTCCAGGAGGGGGTCGCGCGCATCCAGGGTCGACCCTGGCACGTGCAGATCTACACGCAGCCGGACGTCATCGCGGCGATCGGAGACTTGGTGGCGGCTTCGCCGGTCCCGGTGGTCTTCGACCATTTCGGCGGCGCGATCGCCGCCCGCGGACGGGAGCAGCCGGGTTTCGGGACCCTGCTCGAGCTCGTGAAGTCCGGCCGCGCCTACGTCAAGATTTCCGGGGCGGTGGACTACGTCTCCACGGATGCCCCCGGCTATGCCGACGTGACGCCCCTGGCGCAGGCGCTCGTCGCCGCGAATCCGCGGCGCATCCTCTGGGCGACCAACTGGCCCCACCCGGACCCCGCGCGGGTCCCGGGACGCAAGGCCACGGACCTGGCCCCGCTCTTCCCGACCGACGACGGCCGGGTGCTCAATCTTCTGGCCGTCTGGGTGCCGGATAGGGCCACCCGGCACGCGATCCTCGTGGACAACCCGGCGCGGCTCTACGGATTTTGAGGCGGCGTCTCCCGCCAGAGCACCGACCGGTCGAGCGCAGGAGATCGCGGCGCGTGATCATCAAGGTGAGGAAGGCCTCTCCGCGGTGATTTCAGCAAAGAGCTTCTGGCCGACGATCCGGTGCACCGCCGTCGAGGGATGGCCTTCGTGGAAGAAGAAATAGGTGGCGGGATCGCCCTGCGGCGTGGGATCCTGATCGTAGATCTCGCGCCCGGCGCAGCGCGACTTGGTGTTGACGATGCCGTAGGCGTCCGGGTGATCCATGACCTCGTCAAAGTCGGCTCCCCAATGGTTGAGCCAGAGATCGACCCCAAGGGTTCCGCGGGCGTCCCGCACGAATTGCTCGATCGCCGGGTCCAGCCGAAGGCCGACCGCGGCGAAGGAGGGGATCTTGGTCGGCAGCAGGGCCACCGTAAAATGCCGGCCCCCCAGGCCCTTGAGGGTCTCGATCTCCTGGCGGAGGTTTCCGATCGTCGTCTCGGTCGGGATCGGCCGGTCATTGAGCCCACCCGCGATGAAGAAGAGGGTGGTCTCCGGATCGAAGCGGATGTCGCCGGAATGGACCCGGGCGGCGAAGTCCCGCACCTGGTTGATCATGCCATAGCCCAGGAGCGCCTCCTTGACGTGCCGGCCGGCGCCCTCGCCGGTGCGCGCCCCGCTGACCGCGAAATCGATGCTCTTCTCCCCGCTCTTCGCCGCCTGCGGGACCGTGAACTCCAGCCCCATCTTCCATGCGAGGTACGCGACCGCGGTGGGGCCATTGCCATCCAGGTACCCGGCGCCGATATCCGAGTAGCTGTCGCCGAAGACATAGAGCCGATTATAGGGAGCAGCGGCCGCGGGCAACGCGCCCAGGCCCGCGAGCAGGAGAAAGCACCAGCGTTTGAACGAAGGCATCGGGGTGGGGGCAGGCTCGCCCGAATATCAAAGGCTGCCAAGGCAGAAGGGGCAGGGGAGGCTTGATTGGCTTGCCGCGACGCGGCTAACCTCCGTCCACCCCCATGCCACGTCTGGCCCGCGCCCCGGCAGCGCTTCCCGGCCGCTTCCGCAACTGGATCCTGTCCGCCGGCCTGGTGGCGGTCGTGGGTTGGATCTATGGGCCCGCGATCCGGGGCACGAGCCTTTGGGATGACGATAGCCAGATCTTCCACAACCCGGCGCTGCGCACCGCGGCGGGCCTGGCGGCCTCCTGGACCGCTCCGGCCACGCCCGACTATCTGCCCCTGCTCGACGCTGTGGAATGGCTCCAGTGGCATGCCTGGGGCGGACGGGTCGCCGGCTATCATGCCACGAACGTCGCCCTGCACCTGCTGGGCGCCTTGCTGCTCTGGCGCCTGCTGACCCGCCTCGGGGCGCGCGGCGCCGCCTGGGTCGGCTGGCTATTCGCGGTTCATCCCCTGGCGGTTGAGTCGGTGGCCTGGATGGCCGAGCTCAAGAACACCCTTTCCCTGCCGCTGCTCCTCCTCGCACTGACGGCGTACGTGGACTACGACCTCCGCGGCCGGCGAGGCAGCTATGCCGCCGCGCTCGGGCTCTTTCTCGCCGCGCTGCTGTGCAAGGCCTCGGTCGTGATGCTGCCGGCCGTCCTCCTCCTCTATGCGCTTTGGCGCCATGGCCGGATCCGCCTGCGGGATCTGCGGGACAGCGCCCCCTTTTTCGGCCTCGCCGTGCTGCTGGGAGCGGCGGCCGTCTGGTTTCAGGATCGTTACGCCCTTGGCGAGCTGCGCCCCCTGGCGCCGGGGCTCGCCGTCCGCGGGGCCCAGGCGATGAGCAGCCTGGGTTTCTACCTCGGCCGGATCCTCTGGCCGAGCCCGCTGATGCCGGTGTATCCGGCCTACGCCCACGTGATTCTTCGCTCCGCCCTGGCCGGCCTGGCGGTGGCCTTGGCCGTTGCCGCTGGCTGGCGAAGCCGAGGTCCTGCGGTCCGCGCCGCCTGGTTCGGCGGCGGCTTCATCGTGCTCAACCTGGTGCCAGTGCTGGGCCTCCTGCCCATGTCGTACCTTCGCCTTGCCCCGGTGGCGGACCATCTGGCCTATATCGCGCTGGCCGGCGGATGCGGCCTGGTCGGAGCAGGACTTGGCGCGCTGGGGCTTTCGCGCGCCGCCGGGTGGCTGGCGACGGCGGTGGGTGGAGTGCTTGTGGTCTTGCTCGCCGTCGCCGCGCGCGGCCAAGCCTTCCACTACCGGAACGCGGTGGATTTTTGGACGTACGCCGCGAACCACAACGCGGATTCCTGGATGGTGCAGGAGAACCTGGGCTCGGCCCTGCTGGGCGCCGGGCAACCCGCGGCCGCCCTCCCTCATTTTGAACGGGCCAGACTCGCCCAGCCGGCCGCGGCTGAGGTGATGGTCAATGGCGCGGACGCCCTCCTCCACCTGGGCCGGGTGCCCGAGGCGGTGGCCTGGGCGGAGGCAGGCGTGCGCCTCGAGCCCGGTTTCTCCTCGGCGCACTATAACCTGGGCAATGCCCTCGTGCGCGCCGGCCGCCTGGAGGACGCGGTGCCGCACTTCCAAGCCGCCGCCCGGCTGGAGCCGGGAGCGGCGGAAATCCGCTACAACCTGGGCACGGCTCTCGCCGAGCTGGGTCGCGGCCCCGAAGCCATCGAGCAGCTGGGCGCCGCGGTGCGGGCCGATCCCGAAAACTATGCCGCCCGGATGAATCTCGCCAACGTCCTTGCGGCCAGCGGGCGCATGGCTGAGGCCATCACGGAATTGGAGGAAGCCCGGCGCCTGCGCCCGGGGGATCCGGAGGTGGCGGCGGCCCTGGCCGACGCGAAAGCGCGGAGCACGGGCCGCTGAACCCGTTCGCGGATTGCGCCTGCCCGCGCTCGGCGCGCCGGCGCCCCCGGGCCGGGCCGCCTTGGCGAACTGTCCGGCGACATTTGCCGGGAGGTTTCTTTCCCTTCCGGCGATACTTACCGCCGGTCTTCGCGTCTTGCTCGACTATACCCTATGAATACCCCGAATTCGCTCCTCTCCTGGACCAAGGTGCTGCAGGGCGCCGCCCTCGTGTTCGCCGCCCACGTCGGCCTATTTCCGGCCATGGCGCAGGCGCCGAGACCCGCGGGTCCCCCCGGCTACCGCCCGGGCGGCCTGGTGCCGCCGCCCACGAAGGAGCTGATCTACGTCTGCCTGCCCGGAACCCTGGAGGGATCCTGGGACGAGAATGGCAACGGCATCGTCGTCCTCGACGCCGCCAACAACTACAAGTTCATCAAGCGCATCCCCACCTGGTTCGTGCCGGCGAGCAGCTTCCCCATGCAGGTTTCGGGCGTGGCCGCGAGCCCCGCGACCCAGATGATCTATGTCGCGGCCCGCGGCCGGATGTGCGCCATCGACCTGCAGACGGAGAAGATGGTGTGGGACAAGGACTATGACGGCCAGGGCTTCGAACGGCCCCAGGTCGCGCCCGACGGCTCCTTCATGTACGTGGGCTCAAACCTGAAGGATTTCTGGTACGTCGTTAATCCGACGACGGGCGAGCTGATCACCCGGGTCCATTCGCCGAACAGCCCGGATGCGCATAATTTGAACCTCAGCCTGGACGGCAAGACGGCCTTCATGGCCCCCAACGGGCCGGTCATGGGGATCGCGGACACCACGACCCACACGCTGACGAAGACCATCACCTTCCCGGATCACGTTCGCGTCTTCGTGCTCAATCACGATTCCTCCCTGATCTACTCGAATCTCAACAACCTGCTCGGCTTCGTGATCGTCGACGTGAAGTCGGGCCAGATCATCCAGAAGGTCGAGGTGCAGGGCTGGGGCTGGCCTGCCAACTGGAACGTCACGCCGCGGCCCCGGGTGCCCCACGCCTGCCCGAGCCACGGCATCGCCCTCACCCACGACGAGAAGGAGCTGTGGCTCGACGACGGCCTGAACAACGTCATCCATATTTTCGACAACACCCAGATGCCCCCGAAGGAGGTCAGCTCGATCAAGACCACCGGCGGAGCCTACTGGATCACGATGAGCGTGGACGGGAAGCGCGCCTATGTCTCCTCGGGCGACGTCATCGATGTGCAGACCCACCGGATCGTCGGACAGCTGCGGGACGAATATGGCCGGGTCATGCGGAGCGAGAAGCTGCTGGATATGGTCTTTGCCAAGGGGAAGCTGGTCCAGGTCTCCAACCAGTTCGGCAACGGGCTGACGCCTGCGCCTGCGGCCACGGCCGCGGTGCAGCGGGCGGAAGCCGTCGCCGAGCTGGCGGGCAACTAGGCCGCCATCCTAGCTGCCGGCCGCCGCCTTGGCGGATCGAACCGCGGCCAGCTTCTTTTCCCGCGCGAGTCGCTGCATCTTCTCCTGGTAGCGCTTCGCCGCCTTCGCGTCCCGGTCGGTCGGCATGTATTTGGCGCCCATGCCGGCACCCTGGGGCGGGGCCGCCGCCGAGGCAAGCCGGCGGGGATCGTCCGCGCCGCGATTCAAGCCCCGGCTTGCCCTCCTCGCCGGCGAACCTACGCTCGAATTTCCATGTGTGGCCGCCACGGGCTGTCCAGCCTCAGCACGCCGCGGCCCCGTTTCCGGGCCGTTGGGGCATTCCCGTGCCGTCATCCCGGCGTAACCCGCCGACAGGTAGGCTGGGGGATGAGATATCTCCTGGTGGCCTGCCTGCTGCCGGCCGTGCTGTCGGGGCAGACGGCGCCGGCGCCGGCGATCGTCCTGCCCCAGGTTGATGTCTCCGCCCATCAGCAGGCCCAGCTCAATGCCATTGATCGCAAGACCTACTTCGTAGGACATGACGTGCAGGGCGTGGCCGGCAGCGCCGCCGACGTCCTGCAGAACATCCCCTCGGTCCAGGTCGACATCGACGGCAACGTCAGCCTGCGCGGGGACTCCAATGTCCAGGTGCTGATCGACGGCCGCTCGAGCGCCCTCATGCGCGCCTCGAACCGGGGCGACGCCCTGTCGCAGTTGCCGGCGGACTCGATCGAGCGGATCGAGGTCATCACCAACCCGTCCGCCATGTACAAGCCGGACGGCAGCGCGGGCATCATCAACATCGTGCTGAAGAAGAAGCGGGCGCCGGGCGCCGCCGGCTCCGTCCGGGTCACGGTCGGCAACAACCAGCGTTACGGGGCCTCGGCGGGGGCCAACTACAACCTCGGTCCCGCCAATCTCGGGGGGAACCTCAATCTTCGCCAGGACGACCGGCAGCGCATCGCGACCGACCGGCGGATCTACGTCGATCCTGTCACGGGGCTGCCCGCGGTCACCCAGAGCGTCACCCGGGAGAAGAACCGGCCGTGGTACGAGAGTGGCGAGGTGGCGACGGATCTCGCGGCGGGCTCCCTGGGCAAGCTGGCTGAAACCGTGGATTACTCCTACCGCACGCAGCACCGGCGCGCCGACGAGTCGGTCGTCGGCACCGTCGGCGGGGTGACCACCGTGTACGATCGCCCGCGGGATGACCCGGAATACGAACGCGACATCGAATCGCGGACGACGCTCGACCACGAGTTTGGGCGCAAGGACGACACGCTGAGCCTCGAGTTCCGCTGGGAGCACGACACCGAGTTGGACCAGAACCTCTACACCGACGTCTTTACGGCGCCAGTGGCCCCGTCGACGGCGTCCCGGACCCGCGTGGCGTTCAACCAGCCGGGCACGGAGGTGCTGGCCGAGTATGCCAACGCCCTGGGCTCCGACCGCAAGCTCGAGGCCGGCTTCGACCGCTCGGACAACGCGAGCGGGAAGAACATCCTCGGGACCAACCTCAATCCCGCCACCGGGGCCTTCGTCTTCGATCCGACGGTCTCGAACAACTTTCTGGCCGACGAGACCACCACCGCCCTCTACGGCACCTATCGGCAGCGGTGGGGGAACTTCTCGGCCATGCCGGGGCTGCGGCTGGAGGAGGACGAGATCTCCACCGACCAATTCACCTCGGGGATCGTGGCCGACCGGAAATACTACCGGGCCTATCCGACGCTGCACCTGGCCTACGAGCTGACCGCGACGCAGGAGCTGCAGCTCAACTACAGCTCGCGGGTCAACCGGCCCGACCTGGACGATCTCAACCCGTTTTCGGAATTTCAGGATCCGAACAACCTGCGGGTGGGCAATCCGAACCTGCGGCCCGAGCAGATCAGGTCCGTCGAGCTCGGCGACCAGTACCGGAACGGCGACACGACCTACCTGGCGGCCCTTTACTACCGATCCGCCTACAACAGTTTCACGACCGTCAGCCAGTTCATCAACAGCACCACCCTGGTGACCACCGAGGAAAACCTCTCGCGCACCCAGTCCGGCGGGCTGGAACTGGCGGCCACCGCCTCCCCCTGGAAGCCCCTGTCGCTCAACGCGAGTTCCAACCTTTACTACAGCGAGATCAGTGCGAGCAATCTCGGCTACAGCACCGCCCGGTCCTCCTACGCCTGGTCGGCCAAGCTCAGCGCCGAGTACGAGTGGAGCAAGGCGACCGCGCTGCAGCTCTCGGCCAACTACAACGCCCGGCGGCTGACCCCCCAGGGCGAGCGGCTCCCCAACTTCGTGGCCAACCTGGGACTGAAGCATCAGTTTCCCCACAAGCAGCTGACCGGCTTTGTGGCCGTCTCCGACCTCTTCAATTCGCTCAAGGAGGAAACCCGGCTCGACACCCCGGCGCTCCATGATGATTCCACCCGCCGGCGCAACTCGCGGTACTTCTACGCCGGGTTCGT
>CAZKAH010000071.1:0-12016 GCA_964550715.1 uncultured Opitutaceae bacterium | reverse complement strand
CGGAAATCCTGCTCAAGCTCGAGTTCTTCAACCCGCTCTCGAGCGTGAAGGACCGCATCGGCCACGCGATGATCGAGGACGCCCTGAAGACCGGGAAGATCAACCAGGACACCGTCCTGATCGAGCCGACGAGCGGCAACACCGGCATCGCCCTCGCCTTCGTGGCGGCGGCCAAGGGCCTGAAGCTGATCCTCACGATGCCCGAGACGATGACCACGGAGCGGCGCAAGCTCCTGAAGATCCTCGGCGCCCGCCTCGTCCTGACCGAGGGGCCCAAGGGCATGAAGGGGGCGATCGCCAAGGCCGAGGAGCTCGCCGCGAAGATCCCGAACAGCGTCATCCTGCAGCAGTTCTCCAATCCCGCCAACCCAGAGGTGCACCGCCGCACGACGGCCGAGGAGATCTGGCGGGACACCGACGGCAAGGTGGACATCATCGTCTCCGGCATCGGCACCGGCGGCACGATCACCGGCGTCGGCGAGGTCCTGAAGCCTCGCAAGCCCTCGCTCAAGATCATCGCCCTCGAGCCCGCCGGCTCGCCCGTCCTCTCCGGCGGCCAGCCCGGCCCGCACAAGCTCCAGGGCCTCGGCGCCGGCTTCATCCCGGCGATCCTGAACACCAAGATCTACGACGAGGTCATCACGGTGAAGGAGGAGGACTCCGCCCCGATCAGCAAGCAGGTGATCAAGCTCGACGGCATCCCCGTCGGCATCTCCTCGGGCGCCGCCATCTGGGCCGCCCTCCAGCTGTCCAAGCGCCCCGAGAACAAGGGCAAGCAGATCGTGGCCGTCGTCCCCTCCGGCACCGAGCGCTACCTCTCCTCCTGGCTCTTCGCCGACGTCGGCGTCGAGAGCGACTCGATCGACGACCTCCTGGGCAAGGCCTGAGCCCTCCCCGGCGGACAAAATTCCCCACGCGAAATTCCGGCCGGAGGGTTTCCTTCGGCCATCTATCTCGGCCCATGGGTGAATCCTGCTAACACCACCTTCGCAATCGTCGGCGGCGGCCTGAGCGGCGCGCTTGTCGCCGTGCACCTGCTGCGGCTGGCGGATCCGGGCACGCGCATCATTCTCATCGAACGGAGGCCCCCGGTCGGACGGGGAGTGGCCTACGGCACCGACTGTTTCCAGCACCTGCTCAACGTGCCGGCCGAGCGCATGAGTGCCTTCGCGGACCAGCCGGAGCATTTCCTGCAGTGGGCGCGGGAACGCGGGCCGGACTTTGGGTGGACCGGCGCCGTCACCGGGTCCGACTTCCTCCCGCGCCAGCTTTTCGGCCACTACGTCACCGATACGCTCATGAAGGCCGTGGTGGCGGCGCCGGCCGGAGTCTCGCTCGAATCGGTGGCCGGCGAGGCCATTGATATCGCCGAGGACGCGGGCGGAGCTCGGGTCCTCCTGGCCGGCGGCGCCGAATTCCACGTCCGGGCCGTCGTGCTGGCCCTTGGCAACCTGCCGGGAGAATACCCCATCCAGCGGCCGCTGCGCTTCTATCGGGGCCCCCGCTACGTTCACGTCCCCTGGGTACCGGGGCTGATGGCCAACATCGCCCCGGATGACGACGTGCTGGTGGTCGGCGCCGGCCTGACCGCCGTCGACATCATCGTCCAGCTTTCCCAGCTCGGCCATCGCGGCACTATCCACGCCCTTTCCCGCCGCGGGCTGCGCCCGCTGTCGCATTACTTCGGGCGGGAGGAATATCCCGCGTTTCTCACCGGTGAGCCGCTCCCTCCGACCGTGCTGGCGCTGCTGCGGCGCCTCCGGGCCGAGATCCGGTGCGCGGGCGCCGAAGGGATCGATTGGCGGGCGGTGGTGGACGCGATCCGGCCGCAATCGCAGGCCATCTGGCTCGGTTGGACCCTGGCCGAGCGCAGACGCTTCCTGCGCCACGTACGCCCCTTCTGGGAGGTCCACCGACACCGCCTCGCGCCGGCGACCGCCGCAATCGTCGAGCGCCTGGCCGCCGCCGGGCGGGTGCGGTTCATCGCCGGCCGGCTGGATGCCTTGCGCGACGAGCTGACCTGCGCCGAGGCGGTCTATCGCCTCCGGGGTTCGGAAAGGATGCAAACGCTCCGGGTCGCCAAGGTCATCAATTGCACCGGCCCGCGAACGGACTATTCGAAATACCAGCATCCGCTGCTCATTAACCTGCTGGCGCGGGGGCTGATCGACCACGACCCCCTGGCCCTGGGTCTCAACGCGCGACCCTCCGGGGAGGTGTTGCGCTACCGCGGCGGCCCCACCGGCTGGCTCTTCACCCTCGGTGCACCGCTCAAGGGAGTCCTGTGGGAATCCACCGCCGTCCCGGAGATCCGCCTCCATGCGGCGAACGTGGCCGCCTCCATGATCGCCCGCGCGGGCGCCCCTCCCGCGGCGGAGAATGCAGGAACGATCGAGCACCGATGAGATCACCCGTTGCAGCAAACGAGGACCCCGCGGGAGACTTTTCCGCGGCAGGGCGAATCTACCGCATCGAACGCCGCCGCTTTCTCGGCCCCGCCGCCCGGCATGAGCCGATCCGGATCGCCGTGTTCGGGGGCATCCACGGTGACGAACCCGCAGGCCCGGCGGCCGTCGGGGCCTTCCTGCTGGCGCTGGGCGGCGAACCGGCCCGCGCCACCGGCTACGAAATATGGGCCTATCCGGTCGTCAATCCCACCGGTTGCGAGCGCGGGACGCGGGAAAACCACCGGGGCAAGGACCTCAACCGGGAATTCTGGCAGGCATCCACCGAGCCCGAGGTGCGGATCCTTGAGCGCGAGCTCGAGCTCAGGCGGTTCGACGGGCTCGTCACCCTCCATGCCGACGATTCCTGCGAGGGCCACTATGGCTATTCCCACGGGCGGGCGATGGAGGATGCGCTCCTGCGCCCGGCCCTCCTGGCGGCCGAGCGCATCCTGCCCCGCGACAGCCGGACCACCATCGACGGCTTCGCCGCGCGGGATGGGGTGATCCACGACTGCTTTCCCGGCATCCTGGCGCCGCCGCCCGCGCAGCGGCCCCCGCCGTTCAATCTCATCTTCGAGACGCCGGCGGGCGCCCCACTCGCCGCCCAGGTCGCCGCCCACGTCGCCGCGCTCGACGCGGTGCTCGCGACCTATCGCGGCCTCATCGCCTACGCCCAGGGACTGTAGCCAATCCGTCGGGGCTTTTCAAACCGCGACTCCCTTGCCGCGCAGCAGCTTCCGGGCGTTTCCTGAGAATATCTTCTGCCGGTCTTCATCCGTGATCGGCGACTTGCGGATGTTCTCGATCACCGGAACCACGCTGGCCTGCGGAGCGTAGTCGGTGCCCAAGACGATGCGCTCCGCACCAAAGACCTTGGTCGCAAGGCCAATGGCCTCCGGCCCCCTCCCCCCGGCGCCGGTGTCGAGGTAGATTTGCCGGAACCGGGCGTTGATGTCCGTGACCCCACTCCGGTCGGCCCCCAGCTGCACGGCTTCCGCCACCAGGCCAATGCCGCCCGCGCCGCCCAGCTGCGCCACCTGCACCGTGACGTCGGGATAGGCGTCGAGAAAGCCGGAGAATGCGAGCGTGATGGTCGCCGCCGTGAAATTCCAGACGTTGTCCAGCGCCGCCCGCGCCAAGGCGGAGTCGTGGTGATGCGGCAGCGGCGGCTGGCCCGGAATGCTCGCATTGGCGTAGCCCGTGTGCAGGTAGATGTGGCTCCTGTATTTTTGGGCGGTGGCGAAGATCGGCGCGAAGGCCTGGGCCCCTTCGAGCGTGTCAAAACCGTTGACCGGCAGGACGCCGCCGATGAGTCCCAATTCGTCGTGGGCGCGGGCCAGCTCCCGGGCCGACCAGGCAATGTCGCCGGAGGCCAGGGCCGCCACACCGCTCAGGCGGTCGCCGCGGCGGCTGATCACCGCGGCCAGGTCCTCGTTGTACTCCCCCCAGAGCTGGCGCGCCTCCTCCGCGGAGAGCGCGGGATCGACGTTGAGCGTCGTCGGCCACGACACCAGCTGGCGGCTGACGCCGTGATCCGCGAGGTGGCGCAGCCGCGCCTCGATGTCGAACCACTGGCTGCCGAGCGGAAATCGGGCGCCGCCCGGGCCCCCGGCCGCCGCCGCCGGCCCGCGGTCGAGAAACCTCTCGCCCTTGTCGTTGACCGCAAACCGGGGAAATCCCTGGCGGGCGCTGAGAAACTCAACCGAGCGCGGCGAAAACCAATGGCTGTGCAGGTCGATCAGACCTTCGGTCGGGGCGGCGCCGGAGGCGCGCGGGACGGGGATGTCGGCCGCGGCCGGCTGGCTGCGCAGCAGGGCGGGAAGCGCGCCGAGGACGGTCGCGCTGAGGGCGGAATTGCGGAGGAACTGACGGCGGGTGTGCATGGAGGGAAGACGGGAGGTTGGGAACGGGATCAGACGGCCACGCCCTTTGACGCCAGGAGCGCCCGGGCATTGTCCCGGAAGATTTTCTGGCGATCGCCGGGGAAGATCGGCGACTGGTCGAGGTTGTCGATGACGGGCACGACCGAGGCGGCTGCGCCGTAGTCGGTCCCGAAGAGGATCTGCTCGGCGCCGAAGACCCGCGCCGCCAGGGCAATCGCCTCGGGGCCCCGCCCGGCCGCGCCGGTGTCGAGATAGATCCGGCCGAACTTGCCCCGGAGGTCGGGCACCCCGTCGCGATCAGCCGCCAGCTGGACGGCCTCGGCCACGAGCGCGATGCCGCCCGATCCGCCGAGCTGCGCGACCTGGACCGTGACGTCGGGATAGGCCTCGAGGAAGCCGGAGAAGGCGAGCGTGATGGTCGCCGCGGTGAAGTTCCAAAGATTATCCAGGGACCCGCGGGCCTGCTGCGAGTCGAGATGGCGCGGTGCCGGGGGCTGTCCCGGGATCTTGGCGTTGGCGTACCCGGTGTGCAGGTAGACGTGGCTCTTGTGCCGTTGGGCGACCTCGAAAACCGGGGCGAATGTCTGCGCCCCCTCCAGCGTGTCGAATCCGTTCACCGGCAGGACCGCCCCGATCAATCCCAGCTGGTCATGCGCGCGGTCGAGCTCCCGGGCGGACCATTCGATGTCGAGCGTCGAAAGCGCGGCCACGCCGCTGAACCGCCCGGGATGCCGCCGCACAAGCTCGGCCAGCTCGTTGTTGTAGGTGGTCCAGAGCAGCCGGGCCTCCTCGGCGGTCAGCGTCGGATCGACGTTCGAGGTGGTCGGCCATGAAATCAGCTGGTGCTGCACGCCATGCTGGTCGAGATGGCGGAGGCGGGCCTCCGCCCCGTCGAACATCTGGGTGCCGCGCGGGCCGGCGGCCCGGGCCCGGGGCGCCGCCGCCACCCCCGGCCGCTCGAGGGCATGTTCCCCCTTTTCATTCGTGACGTAGCGGATGCCCTTCGTCCGCGTCGAGAGGATCTCGAGGGCTCCCGGCGAGATCCAGTGGTTGTGCAGGTCGATCAGCCCGCTGGCGGGCGGAGCCGCGGGCGCGGCGGGGGCGGTCGACTGGGCGCGCAGCCGCCCGGGGAGGACGGCCGCGGTGGTGGCGGCGAGGGCGCCGAACTGCAGGAATTGGCGGCGGGTTTTCATGGGAAATGCGGCGAAACAGGTGGAGCGTGGCGCCCGGGTCAGAAGCGGTAGGTGACCCGGAGCCGCGCGTTGAACGTCGCGAGCGGCGTGCCGCCGCCGGCGTGGTCCCGCTGGCTGGTGATGTTGCCGAGGTCGAGGGCCACCCGGTATTTCGGCTGGTCGTAGAAGAACCCGGCATTGAGGTTGTACTCTCCGGGCACGGTCACGGATCCGTCGGTCGCGACGTTGTAGCCGTTGTTGGCGGAAAAGTCCGTCTTCACCCCGAAGCCCGAATCGAACTGGTAGGAGGCATAGAACGACCCGGCGGCGTGCGGCAGGTTCGTCGCCCGATAGTTGACGCCCTTCGCCGAGGTGGTCGCCCCGAGGATGTTGGTGGAATTGTTGGCGACGATCGGCGCCGGGGCGCTGTAGGTCGAATCCAGGTTTGTGGCCTCGAGGTAGTTGAAGTTGGCTCCCGCGCTGAAGTTTCGGTTAACCTGGTACCGGAGGCCGAGCTCGCTCCCCACGAACAGGCCGATGGCCTGGATCGGGTTAGCCGTGTTGGCGGCGCCGGCCGGCAGAGCCAGGGTGAGCCAGCGGGTCTGGCGGAATTCCGCGACGGTGGCCACGAGCTGGCCGGGGATGAGCTCGGCCTTGGCGCCCGCCTCCCGAAGCTCGCTCACGCTCCTGAAGTTATAGGGGTCGAGCTGGTTGGCGACCCCCGCCAGCGTGGTCGACCAGGCGGCGGCGCCGCTCGTGTTGCCGTTGACCGCCGTTACCCGGTTGTAGGTGACGTAGGCCGTCAGCCACGAAACCGGCTTGTAGCTCAGGCTCGAGGATTCCGACGGCTCCCAGACGCGGACCGAGCCGCCGATGAGATTGTTGCCCGGCACATTGGGCGAGGGCAGCGGGTTCGACAGGCTGGCCCAGGCAATCGATTCGCGCGCGCCCACGTCCCAGATGAAGTGCGAGCCAAGCTTGAAGCTCTGCTGGCTGAACACGCTGGCCCACTGCTCCAGGGTGTCGTAGTCGGCCGTCCCCAGGGTGCCCACCGCCGTCCCGGTCGCGCTGCCGCCGGGCGTCGTGGCGCCTCCGAGCGAGCTCTGCCGCACCGGCAGGTACTGCCAGAATCCCTTCAGGTAGCCGAAGTTCGTCAGCACCGGATCGGTGGCGAGCCCGGTGAACGGGTACACGTTGGCACCGAAGAAGGCGTTGCGGGTCCAGCTCGTCGGATTGCCCGCCAGGTTGTAATAGTCGCCCGTGGGGCCGTAGCCCGTGTTCTGGGTGTCTTTGAAGTTGGTGCTCGGCTCCCAGCGGTAGGCAAAGCCGGTGTTGTTGTCCTGCTCGACGTTCACGCCGAAAAGCTTGTAGAGGAACTTGGCCTGAGCCTCGACCCGGTCCTCCACGGAATTGGCGAGGATGTAGTTGTAGAATCCGCCGTTCGAGGTGGTGTCGGTCAGGTAGCGGCCATAGGTCAGGCTGTTGACGAGGACGAGGTTCTCGGAGACCTGCTTCTTCAGCCGCGTCTGGAGGTTGAAGGTGTCGGTCAGGGAGTTGAATCCCGGCGCGTTCAGCGCGGCGTTGCGCGAGATCGGCTGCGGCTGCACCACCGCCGGGTCGAGGACATAGCCGACGATCGTGCCGGCTCCCGCCGTGGAATTGCTCGTCGGGTTCCCCACCGTCGCCCCGGCGTTGTAGAAGGTCAGGCCATTGCTGCCGGTGACCTTGGAGCGCTGGATCCAGCTGCCGGTCGGGGCCCCCGAAGCGGCCAGCACCGGGGAGAAGAACGCGGACCCCACCTGGATGATCGGAGTGGCGGGGCCGGCGAGGTAGGTGCCGTTCCGGATCAGGTCGTTGGTCACGCGGTTTTGGAAATTGTTCACGATCCAGTCGTAGTGGCCGTATTCAAAGTTCAGGTCCAAGGCGGTCGTGGCGCTGGGCCGCCAGCCGATCGCGCCGAACAGGTTGTTGTAGCGGTCGCGGGCGTTCTGGTAAAACGAGTCGGTGGTGTCCGCCTCGTAGCTCAGCCGGAAGGCGAGCTTGTCCTTGATCAGGGGCGCGCCGAAGTCGACCTGGGTCGTGTCCTGCGGCTTGTAGCCGGTGCCGCCGCTGTACCATTGCCCGACCGTCAGGGTGGCCGTGCCGCGCTCCTGGTCGAAGTACGGCTGCTTCGTGATGTAGTTGACGTAGCCGGCGGTGCGCGCCGAGGGGCCGAAGATGACCGAGGCCGGGCCGGCGACGAGGTCCGCCTGCTCATAGGGATTGAGCGTGAAGGGCCGGTTGTTGGTGCCGCGGGTCAGCAGGCGGACGCCGTTCTGGTAAAGATCGCCCTGGGCCCCGCGAAAGTACGGCGTGCCGGAGTTGACGGCGGCACCGGTGAGCAGGCTGGTCGCGGGACTGTAGCGCGCAAAGTCGTTGACGCTGAGGATCAGGTCCTTCGCGAACTGCTCCGGCGTGATCTGCGCGACGCTGCGCGGCACGTCCTGGTACGGCGTGGGGAAACCGTAGAGGCCGGTCACGGGGCGGTCGGGCAGCGTCGTGGCGGTGTGCTGCTCGTCCGTGACGTTGACGGGTTCGAGCGTGACGATCTCGCCGGAACCATAAAACGAGCCGCCACCCGCCGCCGCGGGGGAGGCCGCGGCGGCGGGCAGCGCGCCGTCGGCCCGAAGGAGGGCCGAGAATTGTCCGGCAGCCAGGGCGGCCAGGACGATAGATTGGGCGAGGCGGGGGGAGGCTGGTGTTTTCATGGCGGAAGCTCGGGAGGCGGCGCTGCCGTTTGCCCTGGCTTCGTCATGGAACCATTGCTTCCCCCCTCGATCGGATTGCCGGCGATCGGGATGGCGAAGCAGGTGCGGTGAGAGGAGCTGGAGCATGGCTTGCATGACTGCTCCAGTGGTCTGGTCGCCGCCTAGATTAGGACGGCGCGCAGCATTCGATCATTTCATACTTCGTCAATCTTGATTTACTTACTAGTAATTTTAGTTACTATCCATTAACTACTTCAATTATCATATTCGTAGTCGTTCTCAAATCGTATAACCTCAGCAAATCGCCGCCTTGAATACCCACAACCTGACTGTAGATTGAAATTTCCCCGTGAAGCTTTCCAAAAAAGGCGAGTACGCCCTTCGCTCCCTCATCAATCTCGGATTCGCCGCCGAGGCGAAGCGCGCCCTGGTGCAGGCCTCGGAACTCGCCGAGTCGGAGCAGCTGCCGGTGAAGTTTCTCGAGCAGATCCTGCAGGTCCTGAAGGAAGCCGGATTCGTGAAGAGCGCCCGCGGAAAATTCGGCGGTTACGCCCTGGCCAAGCCGGCCTCGAAGATCAAGATCGGCCAGATCGTGCGCCTGATGGACGGCCCGCTGGCGCCGATCGCCTGCGTCAGCCAGTCGGCCTACGAAAAATGCACCTGTCCGGACGAGGTGCACTGCGGGCTGCGCATGCTCATGCTCGACGTGCGCAATGCGATTGCCGACATCCTGGATCGCTACTCCCTCGCCGACGTGGTCGAGGTGACGCTGCGCCGGATGCGCCGCGACGGGATTCCCATTCCCTTTTCGTCCGAGACCGAGGCCCCCGTGCGCGTACCGGCGCGCCTGGCCCGCCAGCAGGCGCGCAACCACAAGGGCGCGCGCATCTCGCCGACCGAGGGCGTCCTGCACCAGCTTCTGGGCGATTATACGATCTGATTTCCCCGGAAGTACGGGTCCACCCGCCTTCTCCTTCTTGAACACCTCCCCACTCCGTTTCCTTGCCCTGCTCCTGCTGATCGTCGGTGCCGATAATGTCCGCGGCGAGCCGATCACGCTCCGCGTGGGCTATTTCCCGAACATCACGCACGCCCAGGGCCTGATCGGCAGCGAGACCACCCGCGAAAAACGCGGCTGGTTCGAGCAGCGGCTCGGTCCCGACGTCACCGTGCAATGGTATGCCTACAACGCGGGCCCGAGCGCGATGGAGGCCATCTTCGCCGGGAGCATCGACCTCACCTACGTGGGGCCCAGCCCCGCGCTGAATGCCTACATCCGCTCGAACGGCGAGGAGATCCGGATCCTCGCGGGCGCAGCCGAGGGCGGCGCCGCCCTCGTCGTCCCGGGCGACGGCAGCATCGCGAAGCCGGCCGACTTCAGGGGCAAGAAGGTCGCCACCCCGCAGCTGGGCAACACCCAGGACGTGGCCGCCCGGGCCTGGCTGAAGCGGCAGGGCTTCAGGATCACGATGACCGGCGGGGACGTCCTCGTCCTCCCCACCCAGAACCCCGACCAGCTCCCGCTCTTCCAGCAGCACAAGATCGACGCCGTCTGGACCGTCGAGCCCTGGGTCTCCCGCCTCGTGAGCGAGGGCGGCGGCCACGTGTTCCTCGAGCAGAACGACGCCATCACGACGATCCTCGTCTCCTCGGCCAAGCTGCTGAAGACGCATCCCGAGCTGGCGCAAAAATTCCGCGCCGCCCATGCCGAGCTCACCGCGTGGATCTCCGCCCATCCCGCCGAGGCCCAGGCCACGGTGCGCGCGGCCCTCGCCTTCGAGACCAAGCGGCCGGTGCCCGCCGGCCTGGTGGAGAGCGCCTGGCGCCGGCTCCGCTTCACCGACCAGGTCTCGCCCGAGCGGTTCGGCGCCCTGGTCAAGGACGCCCAGGGCGTCGGCTTTCTCCGCAACGCCATCCCGCTCGACCATCTCTTCCTCCCCGCCCCGTGACCGTCGACGCCGAGCTCCGCAACGAGGCCCCCGCCAAGCTCTCCGTCCGCCAGGTCGGCAAGAGCTACCGGACGAAGGACGGGGCCGTGCGCGCGCTCGACGGCATCTCGCTGGACGTCGCCGAGGGGGAGTTCGTCTGCCTCCTCGGCCCCAGCGGCTGCGGGAAATCGACCCTGCTCAACATCATCGCCGGCCTCGAGGCGGCCGACGAGGGCGAGGTGGTCACGGACGGCGCGCTGATCGAGCAGCCGGGCCGCGACCGCATGATGATGTTCCAGGAGTCCGCCCTCTTCCCCTGGCTCAACGTCCGGAAGAACGTCCTCTTCGGCCTGAAGCTCAAGCCCAACCTCCGGCGCAAGGAGCGGGTCGAGGTGGCGGATTTTTACCTGAAGCTCGTCGGCCTGGAGCGCTTCCAGCGGTCCTACGTCCATGAGCTCTCCGGCGGAATGAAGCAGCGCGTGGCGCTGGCCCGGGCGCTGGCGCCCAACCCCAAGGTGCTGCTGATGGACGAGCCCTTCGCCGCGCTGGACGCCCTCACCCGCGAGCAGCTCTACGGGGACCTCCAGCGGATCTGGCAGGAGCGGCAGAAGACCATCATCTTCGTCACCCACAACGTCCGCGAGGCCGTCTGCCTCGGCGACCGCGTGATTCTCTTCTCCCCGCACCCCGGCCGCATCCGCCAGGAGTTCAAGATCGACCTGCCCCGGCCCCGGGACATCAACAGCGTCGAGCTGGCGCGGCACGCGACCGCGATCATGGCGGCGCTCAAGGGCATGAACGAGGCAACCACCGAGGTGGCCGAATGAGGCGCTTCATCCGGGCCGTGGCCTTCTTCATCGGGCTGGTCCTCGTCTGGGAGATTCTCTTCCTGGCCCATCTCTGGTCGCCCGTCCTCGTGCCCTCGCCGCTCAGCGTCGGGCAGTACCTCTGGGGCGTGACCGCCGACGGCAGCCTCGGGACGGCGATCCTCGTCACGCTCCGGCGCCTCCTCTATGGCTACGCCTTCGGGCTCGCGATCGGCCTGCCGGTCGGGTTCCTGACGGCCCATTTCCGGGTCCTCAAGGACACGATCGGGCTCCTGGCCCTCGGGCTCCAGACCCTGCCCAGCGTCTGCTGGGTGCCGCTCGCCCTGCTCTGGTTCGGCCAGACGGAGTCGGCCATGTTCTTCGTCGTCGTGATGGGCACGATCTGGTCGGTCATCATCGCGACCGAGGACGGCGTCCGGAACATCCCCCCAATCTACGCCAAGGCCGCCCGCACCATGGGCTCGCACGGGCTCCACACCTGGACGCGGGTTATCCTGCCCGCCGCGGCCCCCTACATCGTCGGCGGGATGAAGCAGGGCTGGGCCTTCGCCTGGCGCTCCCTCATGGCCGCCGAGATCTACGTCACGATCCTGAGCGGCTTTGGCCTCGGCTTCCTCCTCAACAACGGCCGCGAGCTCAACGCCATGGACGAGGTCATCGGCATCATGCTCGTCCTCCTCGTGATCGGGGTCCTGGCCGACAAGATCATCTTCGCCCCCTGGGAGCGGATGCTCCGCCGCCGCTGGGGCACCGCGAAATAGCCGCGCTCGCCCTTTGACAGCTCCCCGCCTCCTGCCTTCCATTTCCCTCAGCCAAACTCAACCTCCTCCCCTCATGGCCCGCATCTACAACGACATCACCGAGACGATCGGCAACACTCCCCTCGTGCGCCTCAACCGCACCGCCAAGGAACACGGCGCGCAGGCGGAGATCCTCCTCAAGCTCGAGTTCTTCAATCCGCTCTCGAGCGTGAAGGACCGCATCGGCCACGCGATGATCGAGGACGCCCTGA
>CAZKAH010000070.1:0-13064 GCA_964550715.1 uncultured Opitutaceae bacterium | reverse complement strand
TTCGACCACCTGGACTACCTGCGGGTCCACGCCGCCTTTCCCTATGCGGCCTTCGGGATCAACAACCGCCGGACGGGCCTGCTCAACCTCTGCTATGGCAACGCGCTCCTGTCGCGCCATCCCCTGGTCGAGACCGAGACGGTGGTCTTCGGCCAGCGGCGGGTGGGGGAGAAGGGCTTCCTCTACGCGGAGATTGCCGTCGGTGCCCGCTGCGTTCCCTTCGTCAATCTCCACCTCCATGCCGGTTCGCGCGCCCGCCGGCTGCTGCAACTGGACCTCCTGGTGGCCTGGCTGAAGCTCAAGCAGAAGAGCCACGGGGCGAGGTGGGCCGTGCCGCCCATCATCTGCGGCGACTTCAATAATCCCAACACGGCCTATGACGCGACTTCGTCCCTCCTGGGCCACCTGGCGGCGTACGGGGACTACATCGTCCACCCGCAGAGCGGCGGCACGTATCCCTCGCCGCTGCCGCAGCGGACGCTGGACTTCGTCTTCATGCCCTCGGGCTGCCGGCTCCTGCGGTGCGAGGTGGTGAAGACGCTGCTCTCGGACCACCTCCCGGTCCTGGTCGAATTCGCGCTCGGCTGACGGCTAAAGGGGCAGCGTCAGCTGGAAGGTGGTGCCCGTTGGCCCGGTGGCCTCGAGGCCCAGGCTGGCCCCGATCTGGACGGCGAGGAGCCGGCTGATGGCGAGCCCGAGGCCGGTGCCGCCGGCCCGGCCGCTGCGGCCGGCCTCGAAGAGATGGTCGCGGACCGAATCGGGAATCCCGGCGCCTTCGTCGGCGACCGTGAGCGTGATCACCTCGTGCTCGTGGCGCAGGACGACGTCCACCCGGCCTCCCGCCGGCGTGGCGACGATGGCGTTCTGGACGAGATTGGCGGCGATCAGGCAGAGGAGCCCGCCGCGGTGGCTGTCGATGCCGGGCTTGAATTCGCCGGTGACGCCGAGGACGACGCCCTTGTCGGCCGCGGCCTGGGTATTCCGGCGCCGGATGGTGTCGGCGAGCTCCCCGCCGGTCAGCTGATAGCCCACATGGGCGCTTTCGTCGCCCAGCAGGGCCACGGTCTCCTGGATCATGGCCTGCAGGCGCGCCGTGTACGCGGCCGCCGAGCGCCAGTCCGCCGATCCCGGGTCCCCGGTGTCGCGCCCCGCCACGACGGCGCTCAGGCCCGCGATCGGCCCCTGCAGGCCGTGGATCAGGTGGGAGACGATCTGGCCCAGCGCGGAAGCCTTGGCGGCGAGCGTCAGGTCGAAATTGGCGCGGATCAGCCGGGCGTTCCGATCCGCGATCAGCCGCTGGGCGCGGCGAAAGCCCAGCGAGAAGGCCAGGAGGACGGCGGCGATCGCGGCGGCGCCCTCGACGAGGGTCCGGGCCGTGGCGCGATTGAAATCCCGGTCGAAGTCGTCCAGCTTCAGCGCGAGGTTGCGGGCATCGATGAAATACTGCACGAAGCCGAGCGTTGCGGCCGCATTGCCCCCGTGCAGGGGCAGGAGGACCTCCAGGACCGGGCTGGGCCGCTGGTTCGGCGCGCCGGCCGCCCTGGCGAAATACTGGTCGAGGGGAAAGTCGTCATGATAGCGGCTGATCTGCTCGCCCCCGAGCAGGCGCGGATAATCCTCGGCCGAAAGTTCGGGCAGGAGGAGCTGCACCGACTGGATCACCCCGCCGGCCTTGTCGAAGATCGCGACCCCGAGCATCCCGTCCTGCTTGACGGCGGTCAGCACGGGCATGAGCAGATCCCGGGAGCTCACCGGGCGGCCGCCGGCCGCCGCCTTGGCCTCCGCCACCTGCTGCAGGGCCTCCGGATAGAGGACGGCGGCATCCTGCCGGATGACGGTGTCGTGAATGAAGGCGCGCTCCGCCGAGCGGGACGGCACCACCAGGGCGACCAGGATTGCCACCAGCAGCAGGCCCGTGGCGACGGTGGCCAGGGCCAGGGCGAAGGGCAGCGGGGGTCGGGGCATCGGGCGGGGCGGCGATTCAGCTCACCGCCGCCCGGGGTCAATCTCGGCGCCGGGGAGCGGCAGCGCGAGTTTTTGCAGCGCGCCGTCCAGCAGGAGCCGGCGCTGTTCCGGCGAGAGCCCGGGCTGGAAGACCGCCGTCTGGTAGTCCCGGTAGTTCCAGTAGCTTTGCAGCTGGCCGAGCGAGTCGGAAAACTTCTTGAGCAGGGCATCGGTCGACGCCGCGTCGCCGGCGACGGCCGGCGCGGCCGGCAGGCGGGCCAGGTCCGCGTGGATGGAGCCCTGGCTTTTCTCCAGGGCGGTGTAGCGCGCGGCGTTTCCCTCCGTGAAGGCGGTGATCGCCTGCCGGATCCGCTCGGCTTGGTCGGCGGGGTTGCCCCCGGGCGTCCGCGGCACGGCGTCGACCCGGGCGAGCAGCTCCCTCTGCAGGGCGAGCTTGTCCCGGCGATAGGCCTCGATGCGATCGGAGAGCTCGGCGGGAAGCGGCGGCAGCTCGGGCCCGAGGGCGGGATCCTGCAGTGCCGCCAGGCCGCGGCGGATGTCCTCCGCGCGCCCCTGCAGCGCGACAAAGCGCGGCGCCTGGGCCGCCGCCAGCGCCCGCAGGGCGGCGACATGCGCCGGGTCGCCGGGAGTCTTTTGCCTCGGATAGAGCGTGTCCAGGATCTGGGACTTCAGCGCGGACTTCTCCCGGGCGTACGCCATGATCTTGGCCGCGAGCGCCGGCGGCAGGTCGGCCGCCACGTGCACGATCGCGGGCTCCGGGCAGAAGAGGAGCCACCCGCCGCCCTGGGCGCCCTGCTGGCCGACCTCGCGAAGCAGCCGGCGCTGTTCCGGCGAGAGCCCGTCGTGATAGTAAAGTTCCATCTGCACGGCCTCGCGCAGCCGCGCGCCCTCGTCGGTGCGGTCCGAGGTTGTCTCGGTCGCGAAATCGATCTGCCAGCGCATGTATTCCCGCCGGCTGCTGCCCGAATGGACCAGGCCCTGGCGCAGCCGCTCGGCGACGGCCTCGAGCTCGGCGATGCGCGGGGTCTGCTCGCGGGCGAACTCCTCCAGGCTGTCCCAGCGCACGCCGGGATCGGCATCCTTCAAAGTGTCGAGTTTCGCGCGCAGTTCCGTCTGCAGCGCGGTCTTGGAGGCCTGGTAACTGTCCAGCTGGAACTGCAGGTCGGCCCCGATCTCGTTCCGGGCCATCCGGGTGCTGAGGGGGGCGTAGAAGGGATCATAGGCGAAGGGAGCGAGCGCGGGCGGCGCCGGCAGCGCGCCCGCAGCGGCGGCGGCGGGCGGGGGCAGGGCCGAGCCGAGCGGGGGCGGGGGCGCGGGGAAGAAGATCTGGATCGGGCCCGCGGCGTGCGGTCCGCCGCCCTGGGCCCATGCCGCCGGGGCGAAGCCGAGCACCAGCGCCAGGAGCACCGGGGCGAGGCGCCCGCGGTGCGTCCGGTCCGGAAGCGGAGCCGAATCCTTCATGGTGACCGCGGCAGCGGACACGGCGAGGGCCGCCCGCTACTGGCCCGAGATCAGCTTGGCCTTGGCCTTCTGGAATTCGTCGTCGGTCAGGACGCCCTGGTCCTTCAGGGACTTGAGCTTCTCGAGCTGGGTTCCGAGATCGCCCCCCGGAGCCGCCGCGGTCGTGCCCGTCGACATTGCGCCCATCGGCGCCAGGGCGTTGGGATAGGGCTGGGTCGGGAAGTTCGGATCGCCGGCGCGCGCGCTCGTGACCGGGCGGTAGTAGAGGTCGCTCAGCTGGGCAAACCGTCCGAAGGACTCCACCTTGCCGTCGACGACCCGCACCATGTAGGGGCGGTCGCGGCCATAGCTCGAATCGCCCTCGAGGTAGTACGTCAGGTACTCGACGTTGGCCTGGGCGCTCGTGCTGTCGGGCGTGCCGAGGAGCGCGATCACCTGGTCCTTGGACATGCCAATGCGGACGTTGTTGAGCTGGGCGGCGGAATTGCAGCCGACGAGCAGCGCAACGACGAGGAGGGAAGCGAAACCGAGGAGTTTGTTTTTCATTGGGTTATTAGATGGGAGGTGCCTGATATCCGTCTGCCCGGGGCATGCCACCCGCGGCGGCAATTGCTTAAGATGTTATGTCCTAATGTGATAAATTTCAAGCGGGTCCGGCGTTTTGCCTCGCCGGGGCCGGATGCTGGGGGTGGGCCACCAATGGCCGGGCTCAGGGAGGGGCGAGTTTGGGGAAGGCCACCAGCCGGTAGCGCAGAAATTCCCGGGTGACCCCGAGGCGCCGGGCGGCGGCGGACACGTTCCCGTCGGTCGAGCGGAGAGCCTCCGCGATCAGGTCGTTCATGGCCTCGTCGAGCGAAAATCCCTCCGGCGGCAGCGCCCAGGCCGGATTGCGCCAGCGGGCGGCCGGGGGTCCGGCGGGCCCCGCGAGGTGGGCGAACTCGAGCGGCTGGTCGCCCTCGAAGATCACCGCGCGCTCGAGCTCGTGCGCCAGCTCCCGGAGGTTGCCCCGCCAGGGCTGGGCGAGGAGCCGCCCCTCGCCGGCCGGGCTCAGCGCCGCGCCCCGGCGGCGGTGGCGTCCGGCGATCCGCGCCAGGAGATGCCGGGCGAGAGGGATGATGTCGCCGCCCCGCTGGCGCAGCGGCGGCAGCTCGATCCGCAGGAGGTTCAGCCGCTGGTAGAGGTCCTCGCGGAAACCGCCCTCCGCGACCAGGTCCGCCAGCGGCCGGTTGCTCGCGGCCACCAGGCGGACGTCCACGGCCGTCTCCCGCGTGGCGCCGAGCCGCCGGATCGTGCCGTCCTCGACGGCGGTCAGGACCTTGGCCTGGGTGCCGGGCGAGAGCGAGGCGATCTCGTCGAGGAAGAGCGTGCCCCCGTCCGCCGCCTCGAAGAGCCCGATCCGCGCGCGCTTGGCGTCGGTGAAGGCGCCGCGCTCGTGGCCGAAGAGCTCGGCCTCGGCGAGGTTCTCGGGCAGGGCGGCGCAGTTCACGGTGATGACGGGGTGCGCGGCGCGCGGCCCCTGCCGGTGGAGCCAGCGGGCGAGGACGGTCTTCCCGGTGCCGGTCTCGCCCTCGATCAGGACGGGCGGCAGCTGGCGCTCGAGCCGGCGCTCGGTCGCGAGGATGGCGTCGAGCTGCGTCCGCACGGCCGCGAGGCTCTCGCCGAAGAAGAGCTGGTCGGTTTCCGCCGCGGCCTCGTCGGAGCGCTGCTCCTCGCGGCGCTTGGCCCCCCGCGTGGAATGGCAGCGGAGGAAGGCGAGCGGCAGCTCGTCGGGCTCGAAGGGCTTGGCCAGGTAGTCGCCGGCGCCGAGGCGCATCGCCTCGACCGCCTTCTTCACCCCGCCGAAGGCCGTCATGACGACCACGCCGGTGTTCTCGGAAAACGCGCCCTCGCGGAGGAGCTCGAGCGCCTCGCCGTCGGGCAGGTGCAGATCGATCAGCGCGAAATCGAAGCGCATCGCGCCGAGCAGGCGCCGGGCCTCGGCGAGGCTGCCCGCCTCGGTCGGGCTGGCCCCGAGGGCCTGGAGGTGGGCCGCCAGCCGCTTGCGCAGCGGCGCATCGTCATCGAGGACGAGGACTTCGCTGCCGCGGGGCAGGGTGGCTTCGGCGGGCATCCCCGGCAGAAATGCGCCGGAAGCGGGCGAACTTTCAATGTTAAACGCTTTTGCCACCCCAGCTGCCCAAAGGTCGCCCGCTGAGGCTGTCCCTATGGGACTCGGCTTCGCCTCGCCATCTGCGCGCTTCGCGCTTCGTCGCCCCCCGCTTTCCGCTTTCCGCCTGCGGCTTTCTTCTCTCTGCTTTCCCCATGTCCCGGATTGCCCAAGCCTTCGCCACGGCGCGCGCCCGGAAGCGCGCCGCCTTCATCGCATATCTCTGCGCCGGGGACCCGGATTTTGACGCCTCGCTCGCCGCCTGCCGGGCGGTGATCGCGGCGGGCGCCGACATCCTGGAGCTGGGCGTCCCGTTCTCCGACCCCCTGGCCGACGGCCCGACCAACCAGCTGGCGGCGCAGCGGGCCCTGGAGGGCGGGATGACCGCCGCGCGCGTCCTGGAGCTGGTGCGCCGGATCCGCGCCGAGAGCCAGGTGCCGATCGTCTTCTACACCTACTACAACCTGGTCTTTGCCAATGGCGTCGAGGCCTACGTGCGGGCCGCGGCCGCGGCGGGCGTCGACGGGATGCTGACCCTGGACCTGCCGCCGGAGGAGGCGGGCGAGGTGCTGGCGGCCGCCCGGGCCCACGGCCTGGACACGGTGTTCATCGTGGCGCCCACCACCCCGGACGCGCGCCTGCCGAGGATCGCCGCCGCGGCCACGGGCTTCATCTACTATGTCTCGCGCGAGGGTGTGACGGGCGTCCGCGCGCAGCTGGCCGAGGGCATTGCCGCGGCCGTGGCGCGGATCCGGCGGCACACGCCGCTGCCGGTGGCGGTCGGCTTCGGCATCTCCAGCCGCGAGCACGTGGCGGCGGTCGCCGCGCTCGCCGACGGGGTCGTGGTGGGCAGCTCGCTCGTGAACGTGATCCGCGACCACGTGAGGGAGCGGGGCCGGATCGGGCCCGCGCTGCAGGCCCGGGCGGCGGAGCTGGTGGCCGGGGTGGCGCGCTGAGGCGGCCGGCCAGATGAAGCTGCACGTCGTCACCGGCTGCACGGCGACCGGCAAGACGGAATGGGCCCTCCGGTGGGCGGAGGCCTGCGGGGCCGAGATCATTTCCTGCGATTCGCTTCTCTTCTACCGGGGCATGGACCTCGGCACCGCCAAGCCGGCGGCGGCCGAGCGCGCCCGCGTGCCGCACCACCTCATCGATGTCCGCGACGTGACCGAGCCGATGAACGTCGCCAGCTACGCCGTCCTGGCGCGGGCGGTGGCCCGGGAGATCGCCGCGCGGGGGCGCCCCGTCCTGGTGGCGGGCGGCAGCGGGTTCTACCTCAAGACCTTCTTCGCTCCGGTCGTGGACGATGTCGAGGTGCCCCCGGCGGTGCGGACGCGGGTCGCCGCGCTCCTGGCGGAGCAGGGCCTCGCCGCCGCCGTCGCCGACCTGCGCCGCCTCAACCCGGCGGGCGCGGCGGACTTCGCCGGGCTCGACCTGGCGAACCCCCGGAGGGTGGCGCGGGCCCTCGAGCGCTGCCTGGCCTCGGGCCGGTCGCTGCGCGACCTGGCGGAGGACTTTGCCCGGCTGCCGGCGCCGTTCGCGGAGTGGGAGAAGGAGATCACGCTCCTGGAGCGCCCGCCCGCGGAACTGGAGCGGCGGATCGCGGCCCGGGCCGCGGGCATGCTGCGGGCGGGGCTGGTCGGGGAGGTGCGGGCGCTGCGGGCGGCCGGGCTCGAGCGCAATCCGAGCGCGGCGAACGCGATCGGCTACCGGGAGGTCCTGGCCTGCCTCGAGGGGCGGCTCCCGCCGGAGGCCCTCGAGGCCGAGATCGTGAAGAACACCCGGGCCCTGGTGAAGAAGCAGCGGACGTGGTTTCGCACGCAGCTTCCGCCCCACCGGGCGGTGGCGCTCACTTCAGGTTGACGTGGTAGGTGTCGAGGCTCGTGCCCTCGAGGAAGTGCAGGTTGGCGAGGGCGAGCCGGAGGTTCACCTCGGCCTGGATTCGGGACACCTGGGCCTGCAGGAGCGTCGTCTGCGCCTGGAGCGTGTCGTAGGAGGTGGAGAGCCCGGCCTGCAGCTTGGCCGCCTGCAGGTCGTACTGCTTCTGGCTCAGGGTCGCCTGCTGGCTGGTGGCGGCGAGGGCCTCGAGATTGGCGGCCACGGCACGGACGTCCGTCCGCACCTGGACGATCAGCTGCTGGTCCTCCTGGTCGTAGGTGACCTGCTCGGACATCATGTTGTCCTTCGCCTGGCGGTAGGCGGCGCGGCTCGCGCGCATGCCGATCGGGATGCTGAAGGTGGCGCCGGCGTTCCAGTTGTAGCCCGGGCCAGGCCAGAGGTTGTCCTCGGCGCTGCGGTAGGAGTGCTGGGTGTCGATCCAGGCGGCGCCGCCGGTGATGTTCAGGAGGGGGAGGTTGGCCTTCTTGGCGCGGAGGGCGTCGAGCTTCAGCTGCTCGATCACGTTCTGGGCGATGGCGAGGTTCGGGCCGTTGTCGCGGGCCAGCTTGTAGGAGACGAAGAAGGAGACGTCGGTGGACGGGAGGGGCGGGAAGTCGACGACGCCCACGGCGGTGCGGAACTCACGCTCGCCCATGGCCTCAAGGAGGATGTCCTCGTCGTTCTCCACCTGCTGGCGGGCGGCGATCAGCTGGCTCTGGGCAAGGGCGAGGCTGGCCTGGGCCGTGACGACGTCGAGGTCGGTCAGGGTGCCGGTCTGGCGCTTCGTCGTGTTTTCGCTGAGGAGGCGCGTGTTCAGGTCCACGTTGCCCTGGGCGACCGCGTAAAAGCGCCGGGCATAGACGAGATTGTAGTAGGCCGTCTCGACATTGAGGATCGTGGTCAGGACCGTGCTCTTGAAGTTCTCGTTGGCGATCGCGACCCCGAGCTTCTGGATCTGGATCAAGGCGCGGGCGTAGGCCGTGCCGGCCCCCTGCAGCAGGGGCTGGGTGACGTTGAGAGACACGAGGCCGTTGTAAGCCGGGTTGAAGAGGCTCTGGAGGCTATTGGTGTAATTGCGCGCGAGGTCGTAGGCGGCGGTGACGGTGCCGCCCGTGATCACGTTTTCCGTGAGCGTGGCGTCGGTCGACTGGTTGTCCTGGATGGGCTTCGCGCCCTTGCCCACGGTATTGGTCAGGTTGGTGATTGTCGGCTGCTTGACGAACTGCTTCTGCCAGACGACCCCCAGGGTCGGATCGTAGACCGACTGGGCGATGATGACGGCCTGCTTGGCGTTATCGACGGAGTAGTTCGAGATCTGAACCCCGAAATTCTTGGCGAGCGCCTGGGCCACGCACTCCTCCAGGGTCAGGGGGATGGTGGAATGCGCGGGCGTGGCGTCCGTCATGATTTGTGCCGGGGCGACCGGCGCGGCATCGGCCGGATTGGCGGTCGCGGAGGCCGTCGACTGGGCGCGGGCAGCCGCGACGGCGGCGAGGCTGAGGGAGGCGGCAAGGGCTCGGGCAAAGATGCGTGGCATGAGGGATTTCCAGAATAACACCGAAGGGCGGGAAAAGTTGCTGGATTCTGGCGGGAGACGGTTCGGAGGCTGGAAAGTTGCGGGGTATCTACTGCACCTTGTCGGCGGCCGCCTCGGTCCGCTTGAGCTCGTTCTGGACCATTTCGGCCAGGAAAACGCTCGAGCCGCTGCGGGCGGAATAGGCTGCGAGCTGCCCGCGGATCTCGGCCACGCGCGCGGCCGAGGCCTTCGGGTCGGGTTCCTTGCGGTCGAGGGCGCAGACGAGATAGCCCTTGTCGGCGGTGGCCACCATGTCCGAGACCGTTCCCTTCTCGAGATGTTCGAGCGTCGCCGCGACCGACTCGTCGAGGCCCGTCGGCGGGGTGGTGAGGGTGAAGGCGGGCAGCACCTTGGTCTCGGCCTTGACCGAGAGGTTGGCAGCGGCGGCGGCCGCGGCCTTGGCGAAGTCGTCGCCGGCCTTCAGGCGGGCCTGCAGCTGGGCCTTCAGCGCCTGGCCCATGGCGATGAACCGCTGGCGCCGCTGCTCCTCCTGGAAGTCGGCTGCGACCTTGGCGCGCACCTCGGCGAGGGCCGGCTTGCGGGAGGGCTGGACGTCCTTCCAGATCAGGACGGCGCCGCCGGCGGTGGTCGGCAGGGCCTCCGAATAGTAGTGCTCCGCGTTCAGCTTGAAGGCGGCGTCGCCCAGGTCGGCGGTCGCGCTGCCGAGCTCGGTCGGGCCGGACTCCTGGGTGAAGGGCGCGAGCGGCTTCAGGGCGAGGCCGCGGGAGGAGAGGTAGGCGTCAAAGGCGGGGCCGGCGGCCACCTTGGCCTGGTAGAGGTCGAAGGCGAAATCCGAGGCGGACTTGAGGGCGGCGCGGCGGGCGCGCTCCTGCCGGAGCGCCGCCTCGACGTCGGGGCGGACGGAGGCGAAGGCGATGTCCGGGCTGAGGACCGGCGAGAGCGCCGGGGCCTTGGCCCCGGCGGCCGGCGCGGGCGCGGCGGCCTTCAGCTTCGAGGGAAACTTGGCGGGATCGGCGTCGTAGAACGCCCGGATCTCGGCGTCGGTCACCTTCACGTCGGCGAGGTGCGGGACGGAGGGGAAGTCGACATAGCTGGCGACGACGCGGGGCGGGACCTGGTAGCGCAGCGCGTTCTCGGCGTAGAACTTCGCCAGCTGCTCGTCGGTCGGCTCGATGGCGGGCCGGTAGGCGGCGTAGTCGACCGTGACGATCCCGGCCGTCCAGGAGGTGTCCATGTGCAGAAACTGGTCGCGCACGTCGCCGGGCAGCACGTAGCCGGGGCCGTCGAGGAGGTGCTGGACGCGGTCCATCCGGATGTCCTCGGCCAGGACCTGGGCCACGGTGTCCTCGGTGATCCCGGCCCGGGTGAGGTTCTGGCGGAAGGTGGCATACTTCGTCGCGTCGAACTGGCCGTCCGCGCCGGCGAAGATCTTGAGGCCGCGGATGAAGCCCTCGAGCTCCGTCGGGCTCGCGGCCGGGAGGTGGAGCTCGTCGGCGAAATGGAGCGCGGCGACCCGCTGCAGGGCGTAGCTCCCGAGCTGCTCGTTGTCCGGGGAATAGCCGAGCTGGAGCTCGGCACTCAGCCGGGCGTTCATGAAGATCTCCTGGTACTCGGGGGTCGGCGACGCGGGCGAGCCGAGGTTGTGGCCGAAGAATTCGCGGCTGACGATCCGGCGGTCGGAACGGCCGACGCCGCCCTGGGCGCCGATCGTGACGACGAAGGAGATGATCGTCGCGGCGAGGATGATGCCGAAGATGATCTTAAAGTGGTGCTGGAAGGTGCGCTGGATCCAGGAAATCATAGGGGGAAAGGGAAGGACGCTAGAGGGGAGGAGGGCCGTGGCAAGCCGTCTTTGGTCAGCAGGTGCCCGGTTCGCTGGGAGAGGCTCTCTCCGCGGCTTTTCCTGGCCAAGGCCCAATCTCGAGAGGGACTACATCCGGGTGAGCGTGCGCAGGCCGAGGAGGTGGAGGCCGGTCTCGAGGATGAGGACGGTGCGGGAGCAGAGGAGGAGCCGGCGGGCGCGGATCGCGCGGTCGTCGACCAGGACCTTGTCCGCGCCATAGAAGGCCGAGAATTCCCCGGCGAGCTCGTACAGGTACAGGCAGAGGAAATGGGGCCGCAGGGTGTCGGTCGCGAGGCGGACCGCGTCCGCGAACTTCACGAGTTTGCGGGCGAGCGCGATCTCCGCGGGCGTCTCCGGCGCGCCGGCCCCGGCCTCGGCGGCCGCGGCGCCGGGCTGCAGCCCTTCCTTCCGGAAGATCGAGTGGATCCGGGCGACGGCGTAGAGGAGGTAGGCCGCGGTGTTGCCCTCGAGCGAGATCAGCTTGTCCCACGCGAAGACGTAGTCGCTCGAGCGGTTCTGGGCCAGGTCGGCGTACTGGACCGAGCCGATGCCGACCGTGGCGGCGATGGCCCGGCGCTCGGACTCCGGGAAATCCGGGCTTTTCTGGCTGACCAGGGCGTAGGCGTGCTCCTCGGCCTCGCGCAGGAGGTCCTTCAGCTTGATGTTTTCCCCGTCGCGGGTCTTGAGGGGCTTGTTGTTCTCCCCGAGCACCGTTCCGAAATCCACGTGGTGGACGGGAGGGAGCGCCCGACCGGCGCGCTTGAACCACTCGCCGGCGGTGAGGAACAGCTGCTCAAAGTGGTCGCGCTGCCGCGAATCGACGACGTAGATGATGCCCTGGGCCCCGAAGTGCTCGACGCGGTAGAGGAGCGTGGCGAGGTCGCTCGAGGCGTAATTGGCCGCGCCGTCGGACTTGCGGATGATGAACGGCTGGGTCTTGAAGCGGGGATGCTCGGCGTGGAAGACGACCAGGGCCCCCTGGCTCTCCACCGCGAGCCCGCTGTCGGCCAGCTCGCGGTAAACCCGCGCGACCTTGTCGTTGTAGAAGCTCTCCCCGAGCGTCTCGTCGAAGCGGATCCCGAGCTGGTCGTAGATCTTCTGGAAGGCGTCGAGGCTGGCCGCAGTGATCTGCCGCCAGATCCCGAGGTCCTCCGGATCGCCGGCCTGGAGCTTGACGAGCTCCTGCTGGGCTTCCTTCAGGATTGCAGGATCGGACTCGGCCGCGGCGTTCCCGATCTTGTAGAGGCGTTCGAACTCCTCGATCGGATCGCGGGCGAGCGCCGCCGCGTCGAGCTGGCGCTTGTAGGCCCAGATCAGCTTGCCGAATTGGGTCCCCCAATCGCCGATGTGGTTATCCCGGATGACCTTGGCTCCGGAGAAGTCCAGGAGCCGGCTGATTGCCTCGCCGATCACGGCCGAGCGGAGGTGGCCGACATGCATCTGCTTGGCCGTGTTTGGGGCACTGTAGTCGACGACCCAGGTTTCCCCGCGGCGGGCCGTGGCCGCGCCCGCCGCCAGCTGCTCTCGGTTCCCATAGGCGCGCAGCCACCCGAGGAGGGCGGCCGGCTTCAGCGTAAAATTGATGAAGCCCGGCCCCGCCAGGGCCACGTCGTAGCTTTCCTTCACGTCCGCAGGGAGTTGCGCCAGCACCCTGTTGGCGATCTCCCGGGGGTTGGCCTTCGCCTCCTTGGCGTAGGCAAAGGCGCCGTTCGCCTGGAAATCGCCGTGCCGCGCCTCCGCCGCCCGGACCTCGGGCGCGAACTTGCGAAGGTCCAGTCCGGCAGCGGCAGCGGCCGTTTTCAGAGCGGATTCGAGCCCGGTTGCGAGGGCGAAGGGTGTGCTATTTTGGCTCGACATTCGTTGGGTATACGTTTGGCTCGTACACTTTTCCGCAGAGCGGCAACCCCGTCCATTCAAAAAGCCAATGACTAGCAAACGCAACATTCCTGCACGCCGTTTCATCAAGCCGTCGTTCAGCTTCCTGATCGAAAAGAAGCGCGATGGGGGTGAATTCAGCCAGGAAGAGATCCGCTACATCATCGACAGCATCCTCGACGGAGAGATGCCCCAGCACCAGCTGGCCGCCCTGGCCATGGCGATCTACTTCTCGGGGATGTCCGCCCAGGAGACGGCGGACCTGACCGAGGAGATGATGCTTTCGGGGGAAGTCATTGACCTGTCGCACATCGCCAAGCCCAAGATCGACAAGTACTCGACCGGCGGGGTGGGCGACA
>CAZKAH010000069.1:0-13868 GCA_964550715.1 uncultured Opitutaceae bacterium | reverse complement strand
CTACAGCAACGTGGGCAGCTTCATCTGGAAGATGGCCGGGGAGACCGACCTGCCCTCGATCAACGATCAGATCACGACCGGGACGGCGGGGGCCCTTCTGGGGGAGTCGCTCTTTCGCATGGCCAATCTCCTCCTGGAGCATGGAGGGGAGCACCCGGGATTCTGGACCGAACTCGGCGCCGCGATCATCTCGCCGCCCACGGGCTTCAACCGGCTGGTTTTCGGCAACCGGTTCAAGACGGTGTTCCCCAGCTACGATCCCGCGCTTTTCTCCCGCTTTCGCCTGGGAGCCAGCTTCGACGCGAACGTGACGAAGCAGGGCATTTCGCATCCGTCGATCAAACAGGAGGCCATCGCGGACTTCAGCCTGGCCTATGGCCTCCCGGGAAAACCCGGCTACGAATACAACCGGCCGTTCGACTACTTCAATTTCGAGTTTGCCGGCCAGACCAGCGCACACGCCCACAACTATATCCAGGACGTCATGATCCGCGGGCTGCTCTACGGCAAATCCTTCGCCATCGGCGACAACTACCGCGGCATTTCCGGCCTCTATGGCAGCTACGACTATATTTCCCCAAATATCTTTCGCGTGTCCTCGACCGCCGTCTCGTACGGCACGACGGCCCAATGGTGGCTGTCGCGGTGGGTGGCCCTGCAGGGCACGGCCCTGGGCGGCGTCGGCTTCGGCGCGGCCGGCACGACCCCGACGACGGAGGGCCAGCGCAACTATCATTTCGGTGCCACGCCCCAGGCCCTGCTGGCCTTGCGCACGATCTTCGGCAAGCGCGTCATGCTAGACATGACGCTGCGCGACTACTACGTCAGCGGCCAAGGCTCCGATGACCGCAACGGCAGCGAGGAGATCTTCCGGGGCGACATGGGCGTGACCTTCCGCGTCTTCGCGCACCACGCGGTCGGAATCGAATATCTCGAGTCGAACCGGAGCGCCCACTACGGCCGCAGCCCGGTCCAGAACCAGTCGGAAGGGACCTTCAGCATTGTCTACACGTTCCTCGGCAGCACGGGCTTCGGACCCGTCGAGTGGCGCAAGAACGGCGGCGCCAAGGCGGACTAGGCCTTTTTCGGGGGAGGAATGGCCGCGCGGGCCGCGGCATCACCGGCCTTGCCTTTCCCCACCTGGCTCCCAAAGGGTTGTCCTCCCCCATGAAGCCCTTCCCCCGCTCCCTCCTGGTCGCACTTCTCCTGGTTCCCGCCGCGGCCCTCCTCGCCCAGCCCGTCGCCAACAACTACGTGCCGCCGACCCACGCCGCGACGCTGGGCACGACCTTCGTCGACTGGGATTCCCTCGCGGTCCGGATCACCCCGGTCGGCCAGCAGCGGGCGGTCTTCGACAACCCGACCCCGACCCTCGAGAAGTTCGAGGTCCACATCACGACCCTGCGCCCCGGCATGAGCTCGCATCCGATCCATCACCACCCCTGGGAGGAGATGCTCCTCATCAAGGAGGGCTCGGTGGAGGTGTCGATCAACGGCCAGATCCATCCGGCCGGCCCCGGCGCCCTGATCTTCTTCGCCTCGCACGATCCCCACAACCTGCGGAATGTGGGCACGACGCCCGCGACCTATTACGTCATCAACTTCTACACGGACCTCGTGCACACCGCGGCGAACAAGCCGGCCGTCGAGCAGGCCGTGCCGGGCAAGCTCCCCTCCTCCGTGATCGACTGCAACAGCCTCCCGGTGACGCCCACCCCGATGGGCGGCACGGTCACGGTACTCAATTCCCCCACGCTGACCTTCCCTCATCTCGGAAGCCACATCACGACGCTCAACGTCGGCCAGAGCAGCAAGCCCGAGATCGTCGACAACGGCGACGAGCTCTTCATCCTCAAGGCGGGCACCCTCGAGGTCACCGTCAACGGCGTCACCGCCCGGCTCAAGGAGGGCTCGCTCTTCTACTGCGCGCCGAACGACAAGCGGACCCTCCGCAACATCGGCACGACCCCCGCCTCCTATCAGGTCATCAAGGTCCTCTCGGCCCGGTCCCCGAAGCAGGCGGGCGGCTGAGCGTTGCCGCCCCCCGGACTGCCTCGCAGGGCAGTCCCTTGACGCTAGGCGCCGGCCTCCGCCATGACCGCGGCGGCCCGCGCCGGCGACCGGGCCCCGTCCCCAAGGTAGCGGGTGAGGATCGCGCCGAGCGACTCGGGTCGCACCGGCTTGGACAGAAAATCATCCATGCCGGCCGCCAGGCAGACGTCGCGGTCGCTGGCCATCGCGTTGGCCGTCATCGCTACGATCACCAGCGGCCGATCGAAGCCGGATTCGCCGGCCGCCTGGGCCGCCCGGAGGTAACGTGTGGCCTCCAGGCCGTCCATGACCGGCATCTGCACATCCATCAGCACGAGCGCATGGCTCCCGTGCCGCAGGGCGGCGAGCGCCTCGCTTCCGTTGGCCGCGAGGTCGGCGGAATAGCCGAGGTTGCGCAGGAGCAGCATCGTCACCCGCTGGTTGATCGGATTGTCCTCCACGACCAGGATCGGAAGTTCGCGCGGCGGCCTCGCGGGGGCCGGCGGTGGGCCACCGGCCGCGGCCGGCGCCGCGACGGGCTGCTCCGCCGTCTCCAGCCTGACCGTGAACCAGAAGGTCGAGCCCGCCCCCGGGGCGCTCCTTACGCCGATCTCCCCGCCCATCAGGGTCACCAGGCGCCGGCAGATGGCGAGGCCGAGGCCGGTGCCGCCGTAGCGCCGCGTGGTCGAGCTGTCTGCCTGCACGAAGGCCTGGAAGAGCGTGCCCTGGACCTCCGGGGCGATACCGATCCCGGTGTCCGAGACCTCGAAGCGCAGGGTCGTGTGTGCCGCGTCCCGGTCCGCAACCGAGACTTTCAGCTCCACCCGGCCCTGCTGGGTGAACTTGATCGCGTTCGCAAGGAGGTTGAGGATGACCTGCCGCAGGCGCAGCGGGTCGCCGCGCAGGACGCCCGCCACGTTCGGCGCGACGTCCAGCTCCAGTTCCAGGCCCTTGTTGCGCGCCCCGGCCGCCTGCAGTTCCAGGGCCAGCTCCAGGTGCTCGGCCAGGACGAAGTCGATCGACTCGAGCGCCAGGCGGCCGGCCTCGATCTTCGAGAAATCCAGGATGTCATTGATGATCGTCAGCAGCGACTCCCCGCTGGCGCAGAGCACCTCGGCCAGGTCGCGCTGCTCCTCGTTCAGGGGCGACTGGAGGAGCAGGCTCGCCATCCCGATGACGCCGTTCATGGGGGTGCGGATCTCGTGGCTCATGTTGGCCAGGAAGGCCGACTTGGCCCGGGCCGCGTGGAGCGCCGCATCGCGCGCCTCCCGCAGTTCGCCATTGAGCTGATTCAGGGAGGCAGTGGTGGACGCAAGCCGGGCGAGCTCCTCGAGGAAGAGCCGGTGCTGGAGTCGGACCAGCGCCTGCACCGGGATAAAGCCAAGGTAGCCCCCTTCCCGGTCCGTGAGCAGGACGTCGTCGTCGAAGGACGGCCCGGTCCGCGCGTTCATCGCCGCCAGGACGTCGGTGACCGGGTCGCCCAGCTTCACGCAGAGCGACGAGGGCGCGGCGAATTCCCCGACCTGCGCCCGGGCAAAGAGCGCGAAGCCGAAGCGCGTCCCCATCTGCTCGTCGAGCCGCTGCCGCGCCAGGATGCCCCGCAGGCGGCCGCCGTCGACCACCGCGGCAAAATTGACCTTCTCCCGCTGCATCACGGTCACCGCCTCCTCGATCAGGATGCCGGGCCCGAAGGCCCAGCGATGCCCCACGATGGTCGCCAGGAGATCATCCGGCAGGCTGGCGGCCGCCGCCGAAAGCGGCGGCCCCGGGGGATCCTCGGGCCGGAGCGTGGAGAGCGGGTATTTCACTCAGACTGCCTCGGTTCCCGGCGCCATTCCTTAAGCCCCGGCGGGTGACATCTCGATTACAAACAGGTTACGGAGAGGCCGGACCGTCCCGGGCGGACCGAAGGCCCGGACGAGGCCTTTGCCGCGGCCGTAGGCCGTGCCGGCCACTCCGGTGACGCGCAGGAAGGACCGGCGGTTCATGCAGGTTCTTCCCTGGTTCGGCGGGAAGGGAGAAGCAAAACCTAATTCCGGCGCCGCAGCCGAACTCCCAGCAGGGCGACGAGCGCGCCATCGAACCAAGTGCTGGGCGCTCCGCCGCCGCCCCCACCGGCGGGCGCGGACACGGGTGCCACCGGGGGGACCACCGGCGGCGGCGGAGAAGGCGAGCTGACACTTGGCCCGAAATGGACCCCGTTGGCGGTGACGGCCGCGGTCGCGCGGCCGCCGTTGGCGGTGAAGGCCAGCGCGACGTTGTAGAGCGCATCCGGCGGGACGCCCGTGAAGTCCAGCGTGCCGGAGTAATCGACCGAGCCCCCCGCCGGGATATTGCCGAGGGGAACCGGGAAACGCGCCGGGTTCCGGCCTTGCAGGGCGGGCGTGCCCGTACCGCCGCTCACCTGGCTGAACGTGAAGGCGGCGATCCGGGCGTCGTTGGCCGGGCCCGCCCCGGCGTTGCTGACGTGCACCGTCCAGACGGTGGCCTGGGGCGGCCCCGAAACCGAAGCGACGACCGCGGAAAGCTGGGCGGGCGGCGGCGCGAGGGTCTCGTCGGCCTCCAGGACCAGCGTGTCCCAGCCCAGGCCGGATCCGGCGCCGCCTCCGCCGGTTCGCGTCAGCCGGATCGTATTCGGGCCCACCACGAGCCGGGAGGCCGGGAACGAGATCGTGGCCAGGCGGGGAAAGCCGCTGCGATCCGCCTGGCGCGCGATCGTCGAGTCATTGTTGGCCGGCAGCGCGCCCGACAACCCCGCGGACGAGCCGTTCACCGAGATCGTCGGCGGGCTGCCCTGCTGCATCGAGCTGGAGACGGTCAGGAAGGCGGTGCCGGTGTACGCGCGATCGAGGCTGAAGGAAATCGTCCAGGAGCCGGCGCTGGTCTGGGCATAGTACCAGTCGGTCGGCTCCCAGCTCGACCCGACGACCCACGTGAGGTTGCCCGGTACCTTCGACGGCTTTTCGTAGCTGCGCGGATTGCTGAGGTCGGCGGGATTCGCGGCCAGCGCGAACTCGCCCCCAAGGCGGTCGGCCTGGCCGATCTGCCAGAGGAAGGTCGTTCGGTTGGTGGGGGCCCAGACAATCGTGCCCAGGTTCGTCGCCGCCCCCGTCAGGGTGATGCCGGTCTGCCTATACTGATCCGTGACCGAGCCGCCCGCCGCGAAAATGTAGAGGAGATAGGTGCCCGGCGTGGTCGTGCCCGGCACGGTCGGCGGCGGGATGCCGGGCAGGGAAAAATTTCCGTTCGCGTCGGTCTTCACGAAATACGTCGGCTCGTGGATCGAATAGACATCGCTCGCGTCCTGGGTCGAAAGGACGACCCAGCAGTTGGCGGCCGGCCGGCCGTCGGCGATCTGCAGGCGTCCCGTGACGGTGGAGCGCTGGGCGGTCGGGGCATAAAGCGGGTCGTTCATCCACGTGCTCCCGGCCCGGTTCTCGGCGATCTCGCCCTCGGCCAGGTCGGCCGCCTGCGTGATCATCGCCGCCGGGTTGGCCGGATCGCCCGTCGTCACGAAGGTGAACCACGGCCCGTAGAGCCGGCGGTAGCCGGCGGCCAGCGCGTAGGCGGGCAGCCCGTAGTGGTTGGCCCCGAAATAGTCCAGGATCAGCGCGTCCTGGTGGATCGCCAGGTCTTGGTGGTTGGGGCCGACGCCATAGAACGCGCCGAGCGTCTGGTCGGTGACCCCGCCCAGGGCGGTGAACCACACGCCAAAGCCGTGCCCATAGTGGCCGAACATCGGGTTTTCGTGATGATAGAGCGTCCAGTTGTACTTGGTGTAGACGGTCCCAGGCGCCAGGTTGCCGGAGTTGCTATCGGGCGAGGGCAGCGCCGGGTTGTTGACTCCATCGATCAGCCAGGTCTCGTCGCTGAGGTTGGTCTGCGTCGCGAGATAGGCGTACGTCGGCTGCTGGCCGCCCCCGCGCTCCCAGTTGAACGCGTGGTCGAGGATGGAACGGTCCCAGCGCGTGTTCATGCGGACCTCGTTGATGGTCGTGGCCGTCGCCGCCGTCAGGATGTCGTAGCCGTACAGGCCCGGCTTTCCCCGGCGCATGAGGAGATGGTGCTCGTGGCGCAGCGGCGAACTGACCGGGTCGATGAAGGCGACCTCGGCCAGGTCCGTGGTGGCGCGCAGGACGCTCACCTGGGTGCAGACCAGCCGCGTGGCCCCGCCGCCCGCATCGATGTAGAACGAGTGCTGCCGGTCCGGATCCCGGGGATCGACCCCGTTCAGGTGGTGCGCGAGCTCCGTCCCGTTCACGATGACCGAGGTGGCGGTGATCGAGGTGTCAACCCAGCCGGTCACCACCCCGCCCGCCGCGTCGTCCCGGTCGAAGGTGACGCGCAGCAAGCCGTTGTCGAAGACCAGTCCGCCCGTCCCGGCGAACGGAAAAGCGTAGGTGCCCACGGCGGCCGGCGCTCCGTTGAGCAGCAGCTGGACATCGGGGGACGCCGCCCGGAGGGCGGAGGCCCCGAGCCCGGCGAAGGCCAGCGCGGCGGCCGCGGCGAGGGTGCGGGGTTTCACGAGCAAGGAGAATCCACCACTATCGCGGATACCGGCAAAAGATCAATGGCCCGGGCCAGTTGGAGCCCGGCGGGCAATTGCGCCCTTGAGCGCGGAGGCGCAGCCGCCAGGGTGGGACCATGTCCAAGAAGAAAAAGCCCCGCCGGACCGACTACGCGCAAAACGCCCAGCGGGCCGTGTTCAAGCTCACCAGCGTCAAGAACCTCTCGCTCAAGGGGCGGAAGCGCGGCTAGGGCGTGTTTGCAAACACGCCCCAGCTACGCCCTGATCCAGAGCAGCCAGGGCGCAGCCGTGGGCTTCGCAATGGCGGCAGCGCCGTCGAGGCGGGCCGGTTGCGTCTCCCCGTTGCGCGGGTTGAACCAGGTCGCCTCGCCGGGGGCCGCCCCGAGGGGATGGGCCAGCTGGATCGCGGCCCCCGCCGGCGAATAGATCAGCCAATGGCGGCCGCCGTCGGCCAGGCACCAGGCGCCTTCGGCCAGCCCGTCCGCCGGGCTCATTCCCGGCAGCGAATCAGCGGCCTCCTTCTCGACAAAACGCACGAGCGCGGCGTCATCGTGGACGCCGCCGCCGCGGAGCGCCTCCCCCTCGGCGGAAACGAAGGAGGCGCCGCCGGCCATCAGGATCGGGATCGGGCCAAATCCGCCCTGCCCCGCGATCACCGCCTTGTCCGGGAACCGGTCGCGGTATTCGCGGACCTGGCGGTAGACGTACTCCGCCTTGGTCGCGACGGCCGCGTCGCGGCCAAACCTGTTCGTGCGCAGCTCGCGGAAGGCCAGGAGGCCCAGCCCGTCCGGGGCGAAGAGGGTGCCGTCGGCCAGGTACTGCCAGTAGCGGGTGTCAATGACGTCGACGTGCGCGGCGCGCGCGGGATCGGCCAGGATCGCGTCGGTCACCGGCTTGCTCGTCTGGAGGACAAGCCGCACGTGGCGGCCGTGGACCTTCTCCCAGTCCGCCACCGTGTCGATGAAGAACTGCTGGAAGGGCAGCGGGCCGGCGAACTGGTAGCCCAGGGTGACGATCAGGTTCGGTGAATTTCCCAGGACATCGAGCGTATGCCGGATGTAGCGCTCGTGCAGGTCGCGGCGGCGCGGATCGGTCACGTCGTAGAACTTGTCCGCCACGTGGATGCGGTTCTGGTTCGGGCCCTCGAAGGGCGGCGGCTCGGCGATGCCGTCGTCGTTGACGTTGTTCGCGGAGCGCCAGGCGTACTCGGCGAAATGCGCCCCGGCCTCCTCGACGTTGTGGTTGCAGTAGAGCTGGCACGCGAACACCAGGCCCTTGGCCGCGCAGTCGTCGGCCATCTCGCGCATCCGCGAGAAATACCAGGGATTGTACTGCGTGAGGTCGTACTTGCTCAGCCCGTCCCACGCCTGCCCCCGCCCCGTTCGCCGCCAGGGCGACTCGAAGAAGGGACCGTAGGCGTCCCCGTCCTCGCGGCGGGTGATCAGGTGCTCCTCGCGCCGGCGGTCGTACCACAGGCCCGGAAACGCCCAGTAGATCACGGACTGCTGCGCGCTCATGCGGTCGCTGAGCTCGTCGAGGTCCTCCGTGAGGCTGGGCCCGGTCCGGCCCGGCGCCCACCGGGTGGGGCTGCTGCCCGTCTCGCGCTCCCGTCCCGGGACAAGCTGGCCCTTCCAGAGCGAGGAATTCATCGAGGAGCCGAAGAGCGCGCGGCCGCCGACGACCAGGTAGCCGTGGACCAGGCTCAGGGGCCGGTCCGGCCGGACGACCGGCGCGGGCACCGCCGATGGCGCCAGGGCGGCCACGTCCGCCGGATCGGCGGGAAGGGCGGCCGGGGCCAGGGCCGCCACCGCAGCGTCGCCCGCCCGCGCCACCAGCTGGGCGCGGTAGAGCGAGGGCACGTCGGGGTTGACCACGATCCGGTTCGGGGCCCCGGGGGCGTTCTCCACCTTGAAGAGGCTCGCCGCCGCGGTGTTCCAGACGAGGTTGTTCGCGGAGGTCCAGCCGGCGCCCTGGGTCTTGGGCCCGAGGTTGAGGAAGGCGAGGCCCGCCCCCCGGATGGTCAGCCGGTCGTATAGCGCCCCGCTCGCCCAGCTCTCGAACGGCCCGACGTCCACCTGCGCGCCGGTCGTCTCGCATTCCAGGAAGACATTCGGCCCCGCGGCGCAGAGTCCGGCGGCGAAGTCGTGCCGCCCGTCCTCCGTCGCGCACCGCTGCACCAGCACCTGCTGGCCGTCCACATAGAAGCCCAGCCGCCGCCACGAGCCCGATTCCGCCACGGGCTGGAGGTTGGCGCAGTCCTCGATCGTCACCGCGCGGGCGAGGTGGCCCACCCAGACGCAGGCCGAGACGAATTGCCGGGCGGTGACCGCGCGGACCCAGGCATCCTCCACCCGGTCGAGCGCCACGGCGATCCAGGCGTGCTCCTCGTCGAGCGGGCGCGTGGCGTCGAATTCGCTGACGCAAGCCAGGCCCTCGACGCCCACGTGGCGGATCCGGCCCGGCCAGGCCAGCGCGGCGACCGTGCCGCCGCCGAACTTCTCCTCGAGGGCCGTGGTGATCGGCGCATCCAGGGTAACGGCGTTCGCCGCAGGATCGACGCTGAGAATCGTCCGCTCCCAGGCGAGCTCGCGCGAGCCCGGGATCCAGTCGAGCCGCAGCTCGGCATAATTGCCGGTGAAGCTGCCCATGCCCAGGGCCGCGATCCAGGCCGCCGTGCACGGCCGCCGCACGAGCACGCGCTGGCCGGCCGAGAATCCCTCCACCGCGGCGAGCGCCAGGGTCCGGGCCCCGGCCGGCGCCGCCGCGCCGGTCACGGCCACGCCCGGCCGCAGCACCGGCTCGCCGTCGCCCCGGACCTCGATCAGCGTCCGCCGGGACTGGCCGGTGGCCAAGAGGGTCGTGCCATGGCCCCGCAGGACGACGCCCGAGGCGCCGATCCGCAGCTGGCCGGCGATCCGGTAGATGCCCGGCTGCAGCGCCACGGCCCCGCGAAATCCATCCGCGCCCAGCGGGAGCCGCCCGACCGCGTCGAGCGCGGCCTGGATGAGCCGGGTGTCGTCGCCGCCGGTCGGGGCGACCGTGAGCCGCGCCGGCACGGCGGGCAGGGGCACGCCGCCGCCGCCATAGCCGGCCGTGGAAAAATCGATCGCTTCCGCCGGGGCCGCCGCCGGGAGGCGCGGGGCGCCGAGGAGAACGGCCAGCGCGGCCGCCAGGACGGGACGGGACAGGGGCAGGTGGGGCATTCCCGGCCTGACGAATATACCGGACAAAGGGACCGCCGATGTTCACGGTGCGGCCCGATGACGTCAACGCCGCCTGCCGCCCTGTCCGGCTCCCTGCGCTGGATCCTCCTGGCGACCTGCTTCGGCTTCGTCATGGTCCAGCTCGACGTGACCATCGTGAATGTCGCGCTGCCGCGGATCGGCGCCGACCTTGGCACCGGGACCGCGGGCCTCCAGTGGGTCGTCGACTCGTATACCCTCGCCTTCGCCGTCCTTCTGCTCTCCGCCGGCGCCCTCGGGGACCGCCTGGGCTCCAGGCGGGCGTACCTGGCCGGCTTCATCGTCTTTACCGCCGCCTCGCTCGCCTGCGGGCTCGCCCCCACGGGGGCGAATCTCATCTGGGGCCGCGCCATCCAGGGCGCGGGGGCGGCCCTCCTCGTCCCCAGCTCGCTCGCGCTCCTCAACCACGCCTTCGCCCACAACCCGCCGCTGCGGGCGCGGGCGATCGGCCTGTGGACGGCCGCGAGCGCCGTGGCCATCGCCTCCGGGCCGATCGTTGGCGCCCTGCTCCTCCGGAGCCTCGGCTGGCGCAGCATCTTCTTCGTCAACCTGCCCCTGGGCGCGATCGGCGTGGCCGTCACCCTCCGCGCCGTGCCCGGGTCGTTGCACGACGCGCACGAGCATCCCCTGGACCTGCCCGGCCAGCTCCTCGCGATCGCCGCCCTCACCGGCCTGACGGGTGCGGTGATCGAATTCCGCCCGCTCGGGGCGTGGCATCCGCTGGTCGTCGGCGGGGTCCTGCTGGCCGTGCTCGCCGGCGCCGGCTTCGTCGCCGTGGAGCGGCGCGTCCGGACGCCCATGCTGCCGCTCGGCTTCTTCCAGCTGCCGAATGTCGGCGCGGCGACCGGCTTCGGGATCCTCGTCAATTTCACGTACTATGGCGTCGTGTTCGTCCTCAGTTTCTTTCTCCAGCAGACCCACGGCTATTCCCCGCTGCGGGCAGGCCTGGCCTACCTGCCCCTGACCATCACTTTTGTCTTCTCCAACCTCACCAGCGGCTGGATGGCCGGGCGCTTCGGCTCGCGAACGCCGATGGTGCTCGGCGCGCTGATCGGCGCGACCGGTTTCGGCCTCATGCGACGGCTTGACGCCGCGAGCTCGTTCGCGGCCATGCTGCCCGCCTTCGTCCTGCTGCCCGCCGGGATGGGGCTCGCGGTGCCCGCCATGACGACCGCCCTCCTCTCGAGCGTCGACCGCGCCCGCTCGGGCACGGCCTCGGGGGTCCTCAACGCCGCCCGCCAGGCCGGCGGCGCGATGGGGGTGGCGGTCTTCGGCGCGCTGGCCGGAGGGGGCGCCGAGCGGATCGTCCCGGGCCTGCGGACCTCCTCCCTCGTGTCCGGGCTTCTCCTGCTCGGCGCCGCCGCCCTCGGCAGCACGATCAAGCCGCCCCGCGGCGAGGCCTGAGCGCCCTCAGGGCTGCCCCGGGAGCGGGCGGACCGGCGGCGCTCCGGCCGCGGGAAGGTGCGCCGCCTGGCGCAGCGTCTCGGCCTTGGACACGCGCAGGCCGTGAGCCAGGGCGTTGAGCCGGGCCGCGTCGGCCGGCGTGAGCGTCGTCTGCCGCGGGGTGCCGTCGCGGTCGACCCAGGCGACGGCGTGGGGCCGTTGCCGGGAGAACTTCACGAGCTCCCGCAAAAAAATCAGGTCGGCGTCGGCGAGGTCCATCGGGGCACCGTGGCCTCGACCGGAGGCCAGGTCAATGCCCCGCCGGAGGGCGGGCACCGGACCGCCGGACCGCGACGGCCCGCGCGCCAACTTAGGGGCCGATATCGGCGCAAATATGCCCGGGAAAGGGAACCCCCGGCATCCTCACGCTACTTTAATGGGATGAACCTCATCCTGCTTATCCTCGTCCTCCTTCTGCTCTTCGGCGGCGGCGGATTCTATTGGGGCGGACCCGTCTATGGCGGCGGCGGCCTCGGCCTCGTCCTGGTCATCTGCCTCATCATCTATCTGATGGGCGGATTTCGCTCGAAAAACTGACCGGGCTTTCGTTGCAAGGGGGGCGGATGCAATTCCGCCTCTTTTTTGTGCCCGGGGCTGCCGAGGCCCGGCGGCCATTGTGCTTGAGCACCGCGGCTTGAACCGTGAACGTCGCGGGGCGTCGCGTCCGACGCCCCACCCCCGACGCCCATGGCAGAATCCTCCCCCATCCCCGCCCCGGCCGCGCCGTCCGCCGGCGGCAACTACCGCTGGATCATCTGCGGGCTCCTCCTCTTCTCGACCACGGTCAACTACCTCGACCGGCAGGTCATCAGCTACCTCAAGGAGTTCTTCTGCACGCCCCTCGCCCAGGGCGGCTTCGGCTGGTCGAATACCGACTTTTCCAATCTCACCTCGTTCTTCACCCTCTTCTACGCCGGGATGACCGTCGGAGCCGGCTGGGTGATCGACCGGATCGGCACCAAGCTGGGCCTGGCTCTTTCCCTCATCACCTGGTCGGTCTTTGGGGTGGCCAACGCCTTCGTCGGCCGCCTGGTCGCGATGCACATCGTCGTCCGCAGCGCCTTCGGCGTCGGCGAGGCCGGCAATTTCCCGGCCTCGATCAAGACCGTGGCCGAGTGGTTCCCCAAGCGGGAGCGCGCCCTGGCGACGGGCATCTTCAACAGCGGCTCCAATGTCGGCGCCATGATCGCGGCCTTCCTCGTGCCGTGGTGCATGCTCCACTTCGGCGCCCAGCTGGGCTGGAAGATGGCCTTCGTCATCACGGGCCTGGCGGGCTTCGTCTGGCTGATCTTCTGGTTCTGGCTCTACGACACCCCGCAGCGCCAGCGGCGGCTCTCCCGCGCGGAATTCGACTATATCCACGCCGATCTGGAGCAGAAGCCGGCCCAGGATGTCGCCGCCGTCCGGGAGTCGGTCCCGTGGGTCCGGCTCTTCGGCTATCGGCAGACCTGGGCCTTTTTCTTCGGCAAGTTCATGACCGACGGCATCTGGTGGTTCTACCTGTTCTGGCTGCCGGACTATCTACACAAGCAGTTCCACATGACGACCGAGCAGGTGCGGCTCCCCACCTTCATCGTCTATGGCGTCGCCATCGTCGGCAGCATCTACGGCGGCAGCATCCCCATGACGTTCATGAAGCGGGGCCTGCCCGTCTACCGGGCCCGCATGCTGGCCATGCTCCTGATCGCGCTCTTTCCCCTGGCGACCCTGAGCACGCAGTATTTTGGCGACGTCGGCCGCTTCGGGACCTCGGCGGCCACCCTCGCCGTCCTCACGATCTGCATCGCGGCCGCCGCCCACCAGGCGTGGTCGGCCAACCTCTTCACCACCGTCTCCGACATGTTCCCCAAGAAGGCGATCGGCTCGGTGACCGGGATCGGCGCCATGGCGGGCGGACTCGGCGGCGTGCTGGTCCAGAAGCTGGCGGGGGGGCTGACCGACGCCTTCATCGCCACGCCCCAGACCGCCTACCTCGTCATGTTCCTCGTCTGCGCCTTCAGCTACCTGGTGGCCTGGGCGATCATGAAGCTCCTCGTGCCCCGGTACGAGCCGATCACCGACCTGTAGGCGCGGGCCGATTTCCAGCGTGAGCCGCGAGACCTGCTACCGGTGCTTCTGGCCGAAGCCGCTCTGCTGGTGCGCTTCGATCCGGCCGATGGAGACGGCGACGCGGTTCGTGATCCTGATGCACCCGAAGGAATACAAGCAGGAGAAGGCCGCCACCGGGCGGCTGACCCACCTCTGCCTCTCCCGGAGCGAGATCCACGTCGGGGTCGGCTTTGAGGAGCACGAGGAGGTGCAGGCGCTGCTCCGCGACCCCGGACTCCACCCCGTGCTGCTCTATCCCGGCCCGGCCGCGCTCAACCTCACCCGGGGGGACCTCCGCCCCGCCGACCTCGGGGGCCGCCGGCTCATCGTCCTCCTCCTCGACGCGACGTGGACCCTGGGCCGGAAGATGCTCCGGCTGAGCCCGAGCCTGCAGCGGCTGCCCCGGATCATGTTCACGCCGGAGACGCGTAGCCGGTACCTGATCAAGCAGCAGCCCCACCCCAGCTGCCTGTCGACGCTCGAGGCGACCCATGAGACGCTGCTCGCCCTGGAACGGGGCGGCCTGGACCGCTATC
>CAZKAH010000068.1:0-14077 GCA_964550715.1 uncultured Opitutaceae bacterium | reverse complement strand
ATCGGCAGGAACAGCGCGTGGGCGTTGCCCTTCAGCTTGGTGCGGATGTCGTCGATCGAGCGGTGGAAATTCGCGCCGACCCGGTCCATCTTGTTGATGAAGGCCAGGCGGGGGACGTTGTACTTGTTGGCCTGGCGCCAGACCGTCTCGGACTGGGGCTGCACGCCGGAGACGGCGTCGAAGACCGCGATGGCGCCGTCGAGGACGCGGAGCGAGCGCTCGACCTCGGCGGTGAAGTCGACGTGCCCGGGCGTATCAATGATGTTGATGCGCTGCTTGATCCCCTTCCAGGGGCCGCAGGAGGCGTTCCAGGCGCAGGAGATGGCGGCGGCGGTGATGGTGATGCCGCGCTCGCGCTCCTGCTCCATCCAGTCGGTCACCGTGGTGCCCTCGTGGACCTCGCCCATCTTGTGGACGGCGCCGGAGTAGAAGAGGATGCGCTCGGTCGTCGTCGTCTTGCCGGCGTCGATGTGCGCGGCGATGCCGATGTTGCGGGTCCACTCGAGCGGGAACGGCCGCGCGGGCGCGTTGGCCGGCGAGACCTTGGCCTTGTCGGTGACGACGGTAATCTTGATGTCGGAATCGGCCACGGCGGACATGGGTCGGATCCTTACCAGCGCAGGTGCGCGAAGGCCCGGTTGGCCTGCGCCATCTTGTGCGTGTCTTCCTTCTTCTTCACGACCGAGCCCGTGTTGTTGTAGGCGTCGACGATCTCGGCGGCCAGGGCGTCGCGCATCGTGATGCCCTTGCGGCTGCCCGCGGCGTCGACGATCCAGCGCAGGGCCAGGCTCTCCTGGCGGTCGAAGGAAATCTCAATCGGGACCTGGTAGGTGGCGCCGCCGACGCGGCGGCTCTTGACCTCGAGGCGGGGCCGCGCGTTCTCAAGCGCGCCCAGGAGCAGGTCGACCGGGTCGCCCTTCTCCAGCTTCTCCGAGACCTTCGCGAAGGCCCCGTAAACCACGCGCTGCGCGAGGTTCTTCTTCCCGCTCTTCATGATGATGTTCACCAGGTGGGCCACGAGGGGGCTCTTGTAGCGGGCGTCGGGAATGGTTTGCCGTTTGACGGCGCGATGGCGGCGGGACATGGCGGGTGGTTCCTGCGGTTATTTCTTCTCTTTCTTCGGGCGCTTGACGCCGTACTTCGAGCGGCTCCGGCGGCGCTTCTCGACGCCGGTGGCGTCGAGGGTCCCGCGGACGATGTGGTAGCGCACGCCGGGGAGATCCTTCACGCGGCCGCCGCGCACCAGCACGATCGAGTGCTCCTGCAGGCTGTGGCCCTCGTCCGGGATGTAGGAAATGACCTCATTGCCGTTGGTCAGGCGGACCTTGGCGACCTTCCGGATGGCCGAGTTCGGCTTCTTGGGGGTGCGGGTCATGACCTGCACGCAGACCCCCCGGCGAAACGGGTTGCCCGACAAGGCCGGAGACTTGGACTTGGTGCGGATTTGGCGGCGGCCTTTGCGCACAAGCTGGCTAATGGTGGGCATGCGATGTAAACGGCAGGGAAATTTGTGGAAAAGAGGGTTGACGCTACCACCCGTCAAAACGTCAGCAAGTACAATTTGACGAAAAGTGGGAGGTGTCGCGAAATTCGGGATTTTGCCCCGCCCCGCGATGCAGATTTGCGCCCTGTCGGCCGAGGCCGAGGAGGCGCGGAAGCTGACTGGAAGGGATATGAAACCGCACCCCGGGCCGTCAGTTCAAGCTATTTCCGCCGCAGCGGGAATATGGGAGAGAAAAACGTCCAAAATCGCCGGGTCGAACTTCGTTCCCCGCAGCCGGCGCATCTCCGCGATGACCCGGTCCGGCGCCCAGGCTGGCTTGTAGGCCCGGGGGGTGCTCAGGGCGTCGTAGACGTCAGCCACGGCGGCGATCCGGGCCTCCAGGGGGATGGCCTCCCCGGCCCAGCCATGCGGGTATCCCCCTCCCCCCCAGTCCTCATGGTGGCTAAGGGCTATCCGGGCGGCACATTGGATGGCCGGCCAGGGGCTTCCCACGAGGATATCATGGCCGATGACCGTATGGGCCTTCACGGTCTCCGCCTCCTCGGGCGTCAGCCGGCCGGGCTTGTGCAGCAGGGACAGCGGGATACCAATTTTCCCAAGATCATGCAGGGGAACAGCATGTCTCATCGAAGTGACCGTTGCCTCTCCCAGGCCCAGCGCCCGGGCGATTTCGCAGGCAATCTGGGTCACCCGGTCCAGATGCGACCCGATTTCCGGGTCATGGGCCTCGCACGCGAGGCGCAGGCGCACCGCCAGCTCCCGGCCGGGGTCCGCGCAGGATGCGGCGTTCAAAGCACACCCCCCGTCCGGGCGAGATCGGCCCTGGCATGGCGCTTTTCCTTGTTGCGGTAGAGGGCCGCATCGGCGGCGGCGGCCAGCTCCTCGATGGTGGCCGGCCCCCGCCGGTCGAAAAAAGCCAGCCCCGAACTCGCCTCCAGGACGAAATGGCAGGCCCCCGGGCGGTTTCGCACCGAAAGCACGATCTCCAGGGCCTGCAGCGCCTCCTCGGCCTCCCCCGGGGCGCGCTCCATCCCCATCGCCAGGAATTCGTCCCCTCCCAGGCGGGCCAGCAGCAGATCCTTCCGGAAAATGCCCCGCAGCGTGGTCGCAAATTCCACGAGTGCCTCGTCGCCCTTCTGGTGGCCCAGCTCGTCGTTGATCTGCTTGAACCGGTCGAGGTCGAAATAGCAGAGGAAGCCCCGGGCCTCCGAGTGCCTGGCCTGTTGCATCATGTCAGGATGCAAAGTGTTGAATCCACGTCTGTTATATAAACCGGTCAGCTCATCTATCACCGCCAGCTGGCGCAGGGTGCGCTGGAGACGGTGGCGCTCAAAGCTGTAGATGATCGCGCGGTCGAGCGTCAGGAAGTTGAAGTCGCCCTTCATGAGGAAATCCTGGGCTCCGAGCTTGATCGCCTGGAACCCGATCTCATGCCCGTGCGTGGCCGTGAGGACGATGATGGGCACCTCCGGGGCCGTTTCCGCCACCGAGGCCAGGGTCGCCAGCTCAGCGCTGTCCGGCAGGTTGAGGTCGAGCAGGACGACATGGAATTCCTGCGCCTGGAGCGCGGCCAGGGCCTCGCGGAGGGTCGCCTTCAGCGTCACCACGTACCGGTGCGCCGGGGACTTCTTCAGCATCTGGTCCGTGATCTTGGCGAGCAGCGGCACGTCCTCGACCAGCAGAACGTTGTACGTCTGGCGGACCATGGGCGGGGCCTAGGGCCGGACGAGGGCGACGGCGTTCGGGGCGACGGCCGCCCCCTCGGGGACGATCCGCGGCGTGAGGAAGAAGACGAGCTCGGTGCGGTCCGAGGTCTTGCTGTCGCCCGAGAAGGCCTTGCCGAGGAAGGGAATGTCGCCGAGGAGGGGGATCTTGCGGTGGGTGGTGGTGGAGCTGTCCTGGACGAGCCCGCCCATCACCACCGTCGCGCCGTCGCGGACGCGCACGAGGGAGGAGGCCTGCCGGATGTCGATCACGGGGGCGCTGGTGTCGCCGCTGGCGGAGACCTGGGTGCCGACCAGGCGGCTCACCGCCGGGGTGAGGTCGAGGGTGACGAGGCCGTCGCCCGCGATCTGCGGGGTGATGGAGAGGACGGTGCCGACCGTGACCGTCTGCACGGTCTCGTTGGTCGTGATCACCGGCGGGGTGCCCGGCGACTGCGTCACCTGGCGGATGAAGACGGGGATGTCCTGCCCGACCCGGACGACGGCCGGCTGGTTGTTGAGCGTCCGTAGTCTTGGTTTGGATACAACTTTCAGGGTGCCCTGCTGCGCGAGGGCGGAGAGGACGGCGCCGAGGCTGCCCCGCTGGTAGTTGCCGAGGAGGGCCGGATCGCCGGGCGACGAGCCGAAGACGGGATTCTGCACGATCACCCCGCCGCCGCCCCCGAGGCCGAGCTGCCCCGGGATCGAGTTCAGGCTGAGGTTGTTCGCGACGTACTGCCAGTTGATCCCGAGCTCGCTCGAGTTGTTCAGCTGCACCTCGTAGATCTCCACCTCGAGGTCGACCTGCCGGACGACGTTGGCGGTGACCGCGGCGAGGAACTGCGCGATCGTCTGGATGTTCCGGTGGTTGTCCCGGACGAGGACGGTGCCGGCCAGGCTGTTGACGGTGAAGCTCCCGCCCGGGGAGACGAGGCCCTTCAGCTGCTCGGCGAGGTCGCCCCAGAAGTTGATCGTCGAGGTGTTGGTCACGGTCATGGCCGAGCCCTCGGTCGCGCCGGAAGAGCTGCCACCCGAGCTGCCGCTGCTCACGCTGCCCGAGCTGATCTGCACCGCGTTGGAACCCTGGCTCGAGCGGGTCGCGCGGATGTAGTCGATCTGGAAGAGCCGCGACTCGCGGTTGCGCACCCGCAGGAGGTCCCCCTGCTGCTCGAAGTAGTAGCCGTTGGCCTCGAGCAGGGCGCTGAGCGCGAGATCGAGCGGCAGGTCGCGGAAATCCACCGTGACGTTTCCCTCCACGTCGAGGTCCGGCACGATGGTCAGCCGGTTTGAGCGCGCGAACAGGGCGAGCGCCTGCTTGATCGGCACGTTTTCGGCGCGGAAGCTGAAGACCGTCGAGGGCACGGTCGCCGGCACGCCGGACACCGCCCGCGCCGCCGCCAGCGGCCCGAGGAGGGCGCACGAGGCGAGGAGGAGCCAGCGGGCCTTCATGGCGCGGAGGCCACGACCGCCGCGGCGGCGGGCGTGGTGAGGACGAAGGTGCCGCCCAGGGCGATGAAATCCCGGCCCTGCGCGTGGGCGACCCAGATCCCCTCCTGGGTGGCCGATTCGATCTTCATCTGGCCCACGGCATCGCCCGGGTGAAGGATTCGCTCGTTCACGAGCGCGAGGGTCTCGCCGTTCTCGGTCCAGAGGGCGGTCAGGTGGGCCGTGTCCACGACCGGAGGCGCCAGGGAAACGCGGGGCCGCGCCGCAAAGGGGTCGCGCCCATGGACCCCGGCCGACGCGGCCGGAACCGCGGCGTCCGCCACGGGTTCCGCGACCGGCGCCTCAAGGGCGGGGCGGAGGGAGCGCGGACGGGCGGACACCCGGGCGGGGTCCGAGCCGGGAGCAAGCAAGGCCCGCCCCGCCAGCACCATGGCCAGGAGCGATAGGCCGGCGACGAGCCACCGGTTATTTAACGTATGCTGGAGTCTCTGCAAGGTAGGGGAGGTCCAGTCGCATCTCGACTGAGTACCGACCCTGTTCATCGGCACGAATGACCAGCCGCGTGACCCCAATCCGTGCATTTGGGGCGGAAATATCGCCCAAAAGCCCCAATAAACTGCTCCAGGGGTGCAGATTTCCCGACAGGGGCCGGAAAGTGCCGCCGACGGCGGCAAAGGCCAGGGGAGCCCCGGATTCCCTCGGGAGGTCGGCCACCGGCCCGAAAACGGCCTCCCAGCCCCGCGCGATGGCCTGGTCCCGCCAGGGAGCAAGGACGGAGGGCAGGCCCGCCCGGTCCCGCGGAAGGGCGGCCCGCAAGGCCGCGGCGCGGGCGGAGTCCTGCGGCTCGGCCTGCAAGAGGTGTGACTGCAGGGCGGCCACCTCGGTCTCGAGGTTCAGGAGCGGCTGGTTCGCAGCCCGTGCGGCCCGGACGCGGGGGTCCTGTACGCCCCATTTCCATCCAGACAGCGCGACCAGGGCCAGCACCGGAAGCAGCAGCGGCAGGGCCTGCCCGCAACGCACGGCGACGGAGGCGTCGGGCCGGCGGGGGACATCCGTCAGCAGGGACCAGGTGCGCGCCAGCCAGGAGGGGCTGGCGTTCATGGCAGCGTCCCTCCCAGGGTGAATCCGATGAGGCCGGGGCTCCCGGAGCCGGCGGCGGGTGGGAGGACGGCCAGCGCCCGCTCCGCCTCGGCGAAGTGCGCGCGCAGGGGATCGCGGGCCATTTTATCCTGGAGGCCCGCGACCAGGGTGCGGGCGGTGTCCTCATCCGCCTCGATGGTGCCGCTCAGCCGGAAGGTCCACGCGGCGGTCTTCGCATCACGCTCGACCCGGAAATCGGTCAGCCGGATTTCCGGCGGCAGCACGGCGGCGGTGCCGGCCAGCGTCAGCCGCGGCACCGCCGGGATGCGGGCCCCGGCTGCGGCGCGCAGGAGCGTCCGGTCCTGCGACTCCTGGCGGTCCTGGGCCAGCAGGGCATCCCGCGCCGCGCGCAGGGCGGCGGCCTCCCGCTGGAGCAGGGCAAAGTGTCCGTGTTCCGCCTGCGCCGACTGGTTCTCCGACCGGAGGATGCCGGCAAAAAGGACTGTCAGGATCCAGCCGAGGGAAGCGAGGGCGGCGCGGAGGTACGCCTGCCGGGCTTCCCGCTGCAGGAGCGGAGCGATCAGGTTCCCGGGATGCCGCGGTGAAAGCGCCGCGATCCGCTCGAGCCAGTCCGCGGGACGGGGCCGGCCGGCCACGATCTCCCTCCCCTCCCCGCAGCGCACCCGCGTCTCCGCGACCGCGGGCGCGGCGCCGAGCAGCCTGACCTCGTGCACCGCGGTCCCGAGCTGCTGCTTCGCATAGAGCAGCGAGCGGTTGATCTCCAGGCCCACGCGGACCGCCTCGGACGTCCAGCAGGCCTCGAGCGTGCGGGCCAGCACGAGCCTGTCCCCCGCGGCCACCACGACGGTGGTCGCCCCGTCGGTCTCGACGGCGAGGAGCCGGGGGCGGGACTCGTCCGCCAGCTCGAGGGCCAGCGGCGCGGCCAGCGGAAAGACCCGCGTGAGCCGCAGCCCGCGAGCCGCGAGGCAGCGGGCCAGGCGCTCGTGGAAGGCCGCCGGCAGCAGGTGGAGGATGAAGCTGGCGTCCGGCCGCGAGGTCGCCGTCGGCTGCGCGCTCCAGAGGAGCGCCCCCCCGTCCTCCTCCTGCCGCGCGACCCGGGCGGCAAGATAGGAGCGGGCGGCCTTCCCGGAACCCGGCGCCGACTCGGTGCGATGGCGGAGCTCGGCCTGCTCCAGGAGTACGAAGGCGTCGCCGCCCGCCACGCTGAGCGCGGCCAGGGCCGCCGCGACCGCCTGCTCGAATTCCTCGAAGCTGCGGACCGGGCCGGGCGCGCGCCAGGTCTCACCGGCGACCCCGCGGAGAAAGGCGGTCGCCTCCAGGGAGCTGCGCAGCCAGGCGAATCCCACCGCCGTCCCGGCGCGCCGGGACGCGGCGGCGCGCGGCGCCGCGGGCGCCGCGGGCGGCGAGGCCGGGGGCGCCGGGATCGGCGGGGCGTCGAGGAGAACCGGGTTCATTGGGGCAGCCAGTCCGTGCCGTTGAAGTCGAAGGTCTTGCCCGTCGCGCTCACGACATAGCTGTAGTTGAGCGTCACCCCGCCGGCCGCCTTGTAGAGGTTCAGCTGCACGCGCGGCACCTGGTGCGAGAGGATCACAGTCGCGCCGGCCAGCACGTCCACGGACCCCTGGATGGTGCCGTCCGGCTGCACCAGGTTGTAGCTCACCGTGGCCGGCCCGCGGTTGTTCATCGTGATGGTCAGGGACTGGAGGTCGGTGTCGTAGACCGGGGCCAGGTTCACCCGCTCGATAACGAGGAAGGCGCCGCTGCCGGCGACCGCGCTCCAGGCGTCCCAGCCGGCCCAGCTCGAGGAATCCGGCACCGTGCCGTCGGGCGTCTGCCAGATCTGCTGGAAGGCCGCCGGCGTGGAGATGGCGGCCGCGGGCGGCAGGTCGAGGCCCCCGCGCAGGCTCGAGAGGAGGAGCACGCGCTGCGGCGGGGCGCCCGCCGGATCGGCCAGGTAGACGCGCGCCTGGTTGCGGGAATTCGTGGCCACGCCCGCCGGGCTCAGGTCGGCGTATCCGGCCAGCGCCGTCGCCCAGTTCGCCGCCGTGGGCGCGACCCCCTGGTCGCGGAGGTAATACTTAACCTCCTGGCCCAGATTGGCCATCGTCTGGGCCTCGGCGGAGGCCGCCGCCCGGTCGATGGCGTGCAGCGCGTTCGGCACGGCCACGCTCGCGAGGATCGCCATGATGGCGAGAACCCCGATCAGCTCGATCAGGCTGAAGGCGGCGGCGGCGCGGACGAAGCTGGGCCGGGGAGTTCTCATCGCACTTGCCAGAGCTGCAGGATGGGGAGCACCACCGCCAGGGCCACGCACCCGACCGCGGCGATCAGGACCAGCATGATGACCGGGTTGATCACGGCGAAGATCAGCTTGATCCGCCGCGGGATAATCTTGTCGTAGTAGTCGGCGACGCTCTGGAGGGAAAAATCGAGGCTTCCGGAGGTCTCGCCGCTCGCGATCATGGTCACGAGGGTGGCCGGGAAGAAATCATGGCGGCCCAGGCAGCGGCTGAGGGGCGCTCCCTCCGCCACGCCCTGGCGGACCTCGTCCAGCGCCCCGGCGATGGCGCGGTTCCCCACCAGGTGCCGGCAGATCTCCAGTCCCCGCAGGAGCGGGATGCCCGCGCGGTAGAGCATGCCGAGGTTGTGGGTGAAGCGGGAGAGGCCGAACATGGCGACCAGCGGGCCGAAGACCGGGAGCCGCATCAGCAGGCGGTCGCAGCCGCGCGCGAAGGGCTCCGAGCGCCGGGCCAGCCGGAGCAGGAGCGGCAGCCCCACGGCGGCCGCGAGGAGCGCGGGCCAGCCGCGGACCAGGAATTGGCTGACGGCCATGACGGCGCGCGTCAGGAGCGGGGTCTGGAGCGCCAGCCCCTGCAGGAGCTCGACGAAGCGCGGGACAACGAGCGTGAACAGGCCGACGATCAGGCCGACGGTGGCGACGGTCACGACCAGCGGGTAGACCAGCGCCTGGCGGATGTCGCTGACCAGCTCGTCGAGCCACTGCAGGTAGGCCGTCAGGCTCTCGAAGACCTCCGGCAGCCGGCCGCTGACCTCGCCCGCCTGCACCATGGCCACGACCTGGGCGGAGAAGACGCGCGGCTGGCCCGCCATGGCCTGCGGAAGGGAGACGCCCGAGTTCACGTCCGCGTGCAGCCGGCCGACCACCGGGCCCATCCGGCCCCCCGTGAAATCCTCCGCCACCCGCTCGAGCGCCGTCGGCAGGGTGATGCGCGCCCGCAGGAGGAGCGACATCTCCACGAAAAACGCGATCAGCTCGGCCCGCCGGACGCCCCGGCCGCGCGCGACCCCGGCGGCGCGCACCTGCTCGGTCGCATCGCGCAGCCAGACACCGCGGCCGCGCAGCCGCTGCTCCACCGCCGCGAGGCTCGCGGCCTCGAGCTCCCCGGAGACCGCCTCCCCGGCGGCATTGAAGGCGCGGTAGTGGAAGAGGCTCATGTCAGCTGGAGAACGCCACCCGGAAGACCTCCGCCAGGGAGGTCTCGCCCGCCCGCGCGCGCCGGACACCGTCCTCGCAGAGGGTCCGCACGCCCTTTTCCCGCGCGATCGCCTTCAGGGCGTCGATCCGGCCCTCCTGCAGGGCGGGATGATAGTCCTCGTCGAGCACCAGCAGCTCGAAGATGGCCAGCCGGCCGCGATAGCCCTGCTGGCGGCACTCCGGACAGCCGCGCGGCTTCCACAGCTCCAGCGGGCCGTCGCCGGGCACCGGCAGGTTGAAGGAGTGAAAATGGGCCGCCGGATCGGCGACGGGCTCCCGGCAGGCCGGGCAGAGGCGCCGGACCAGCCGCTGCGCCACCACGAGCTGCAGCGTGGCGGGCAGGAGGAAGGGCTCGACCCCGAGGTCGATCAGCCGGGGAATCGCGCTGAAGGAGTCGTTGGTGTGGAGCGAGCTGAAGACGAGGTGCCCGGTGAGCGCGGCCCGCACCATCAGCTGCGCCGTCTCCTTGTCACGGGTCTCGCCGACGAGGATGACGTCGGGGTCCTGGCGCAGCAGCGTCCGCAGCCCGGCGCCAAAGGTGAGGCCGATCTTGTCGTTGACCTGGGTCTGCCGGATATGCGGCAGCCGGTACTCGATCGGGTCCTCGAGGGTGAAGACCGAGCGCTCAAGCCGGTTGACGCTGTTCAGGGCGGTATAGAGCGAGGTCGTCTTGCCGCTGCCGGTCGGGCCGGTGACCAGGACGACGCCGTGCGGCCGCTGGACCGCCTCGGCGAGCGCGGCCTCGTCCTCCGGGCGCAGCCCGAGCGACTTCAGGTCGAGGAGCAGCGCGCCGCCGTCCAGGATGCGCAGGACGATGCTCTCCCCGAAGTTCGTCGGCAGGCAGGACATGCGGATGTTCAGCTCGCGCCGGCCGACGGCAAAGCTGAACCGCCCGTCCTGGGGGAGCCGCGTCTCCGAGACGTCGAGAGTGGCCATGACCTTCAGCCGCGCGAGGAACGGGTCCTGCAGGTCCTTGGGCACGATCACGAACGGCTGCAGGAGCCCGTCGTGCCGCATGCGGATCCGCAGCGACTTCTCGTCGGGCTCGAAGTGGATGTCGCTGGCGGACTTGCGCACCGCCGCCGCGATGATCTGCTCGATGGCCCGGATCACCGGGGCGGTGGCGTCCGCGCCGCCGCGGCGCGCGCTGATCTTCATGAGCTCGTCGAGCGTCTGGTCGAGCGAACCCTCGCGCTCGTGCAGGGTCGCGAGCCGTTCCCGGATGTCCGCGGTCGGGGCGTTCAGGACCTCCACCTTCAGCCCGGTCATGCTCTCCACCCGGTCCACGGCCACGATGTCGAACGGATCGCCCATGACCAGGCGCAGCGTGCCGTCGCGCCGCCGGCACGGGATGAGCGCGGCCTCGCGGCAGAACTCGTAGGGCAGCAGGCGCGCCGCCTCGGGCTCGATCTCAAGCTGCGCGATGTCGACCGCCGGGCTCGAGGAATCCTGGGCGAGGAAGGCGGCGATCCCCTCCTCCGTCGCAAACCCGAAGTCATGCAGCACAGCGCCGATCAGCCGGCCGCTGCGCCTCTGTTCGCGCAGCGCCAGGTCCAGCTGGTGGCTGCTGATCAGGCCCGCCTCGAGCAGCCGGTCGCCCAGGCGGGGTGCGGAGGTCGGCGGGGGCGGAATCATGGGGGCGGGATTGGCCGGGACCCCTCGCCGGGCCGCAGGCGGGTCCTCCCGGACCGGTGGGATCAGCCGGCTACTGCTGGGCCAGGTAAACGTAGACGGTGGTCAGGCCCTGGCCGTTCGGCGCGGCGTAGGCCACCTTGCCGGCGTTGTCCGCCGAGACGGTGTCGGCCGCCGAGAGCGCATCGCCGTCGAGCAGCAGGCTGATCTGGCGGGCCTGGGCGCCGGTCACGTTCACCATGACCGCGGAAAGGACGCGGGCCCCCGTCGGGAGGTTCGTGGCGCCGTCGAGCTGGTAGTTGGCGCCGTTGGCCGCGGACGGGGCGGCGGCGGTCGAGGCGAGGCAGATGATCCGGGATTGCGCGGCCTGACTGGCGCCGCCCGCCGCCGACCAGACGCCGGCCGCATACGTCCAGGTGGCCCCGGCCACCGCGGGATTGGCCGGAGGCGTGCCGATCTTGGCCGTGAAGCGGCTATCGGTATAGCCGGAGGTCAGGAGCAGGTCGTCGATCCGGGAATTGGCGTTGGTGACCGGCAGCGTGCCGTACTTGCCGCTGAAATCGGCGGCGGCGCTCGCCAGGGCGTTGAGGGAGCTGACCGCGCTGGTGACCCGCGAGGAGCCGATCGTGGCGAAGACCTTGGGGACAATGACGACGGCGAGAATCGCGATGATCGCGAGCACACCGATCATTTCGATCAGGCTGAAGCCTGACTGGCGGGAGGAGGATGGGGCCTTCATAGGGTGGGTGTCTGACAGAATCGGTCAAAATCGGCCGCGCTTGAGCCAAAACGGCGGGATGGGGGCCCGGCGGCGCCCGCCGCGGCCCCGCCTATCAACCTTGCGCTCAACTTGTTCCCGCCCGGGCCGATGCAGGAAGGGCCATGCCCCCCGACGTTCCGCCCTGGGACCAGATCCTCCTTTGCGCCCGCCAGCTGCCCGCCACGCCGGCGATCCTGGGCAAGCTGCAGCACCTCCTGCGCGACGCGAACACGGACTTGGAGGACGTCTGCACCCTTCTCAAGCGCGACACGGCCCTGGCCGCCAGGACGATCCAGGTCAGCAACAGCACCTATTTCAGCCCCGCCCTCCCCCACGCCTCCCTGGAGGAGGCGGTCGGCTGCGTCGGTTTTGATCATATCTGCAAGGTCGTCGGCATGAGCATCAGCGCCCAGCTGTGCGACCGCGACCTCCGCCACTATGGGATCGCCTCGGACCGGCTGGCTGAAAACACGCTGGTCTGCGCCCTGGCCATGGAGTCCCTCGCCCAGTTCGTGGGGATCGATCCGCGCTCGGCCTACACCACCGGCCTCATGCGGTCCGTCGGCAAGCTGGTCCTGGACCGGCTGGCGACGGAACAGGGCCGGGAGCCCTTCGTCGCGGAAGGCGGCCCGCCGCTCACGGCCTGGGAGATGGTCGGCTGGGCCTGCGACAACGGGATGGTGGCGGCCTTCCTCCTGGAAAAGTGGAATTTTTCCGGCGAGACGGTCGAGGCCGTCCGGCAACACTATGAGCCGGCCGCCGCCGCCGCGGACGCCGCCGCCGCGGCCTTCCTGCTGAACTTTGCCGCCCGGATCGCCGAGGACCTGGGCTACGGCCTGCCCGGCGAGTCCGCCGCCTGGGAGGGCCTGGCGGCCCGCCTGCCGGCGGCGGGGCTGACTGAGGCGGAGTTCGAACTTTGTCGGGAGGAGACGCGGGTGGCGTTTGAGCAGGTGAAGGGTGTGCTGGTGTAGCCAAAAAAAACGCCCGGCTTTTGAGGGCCGGGCGTTAAAACCATACGGAGCTAGGCTCGACATATGGTTTTTGGCGGGAGGAAGGTTGAGGATGGGAAGGGGGCTCGGGCTGACAAGGGGAAATTATTCACAAGTTCCTCCCCTATTCCCCCTTTGTCCGGGCCATAAAAAAAGCCGCGGACCCGAGGGACCGCGGCTTTCGCAAGAATTTGACTGGCAGGAGGCTAGCTCGCGCTGACCGCCGGCTTGACCTCATCGACCGGGAGCTCGGCGCCGAAGGGCAGCGTGATCCGGAGCCGCTTGTACCGCGGCAGGCCCGTGCCCGCCGGGATCAGGTGACCCATGATGACGTTTTCCTTGAAGCCCTTCAGGAGGTCGACCTTGCCGAGGGTGGCGGCGTCGGTGAGGACGCGGGTCGTCTCCTGGAAGGAGGCGGCGGAGATGAAGCTTTCCGTCTCCAGCGAGGCCTTGGTGATGCCGAGGAGGATCGGCTCGGCCTCGGCCGGCTTGCCGCCCGCCGCGTCCAGGCGCCGGTTGTCCGCCAGGAACATCGCACGGTCCACCTGCTCGCCCCAGAAGTACTCGCTGTCGCCCGGGTCGGTGATGCGGACCTTGCGGAGCATCTGGCGGATGATGATCTCGATGTGCTTGTCGTTGATCGTCACGCCCTGCAGGCGGTAGACCTCCTGCACCTGGGAGATGAGGAAGTCGTAGAGCGCCGCCGGCCCGAGGATCTCGAGGATCTCGTGCGGATCGGCCGCGCCCTCGGTGAGGTGCTGGCCCTTGTGGACGACGTCGCCGGGCTGCACGATGATGTGCTTGCCCGCCGGGATGAGGTGCTCCTCCTCCTGGGCCGTCTCCTCGTTCTTCACGACCAGCTTGCGCTTGCCGCGGACGGTGCCCTCGAAGGACACGACGCCGTCGATCCGGGCCATCTCGGCCGCGTCCTTGGGACGGCGGGCCTCGAAGAGCTCGGCGACCCGGGGGAGACCGCCGGTGATGTCCTTCGTCTTCGACGCCTGGCGGGGCGTCTTGGCCAGGAGGGCGCCGGGGGCGATGGTGTCGCCCTCGTTGACCGCGATCTGGGCCCCGACGGGAATCGAATAGGCCGCCAGCGGCTTGTTCTTCGCGTCGCGCACCTCGATCTGGGGATTCAGGTCCTCCTTGTGCTCGATGATGATGGTGGCGATGCGGCCCGAGCTCGCGTCGAGCTCGCGCTTCACCGTGACGCCGGGGATCATGTCCTTGAAGGTCAGGACGCCGCCCTTTTCCGACAGGACGGGGATGTTGTACGGGTCCCACTGGGCCAGGATGTCGCCCTTGGCGATCTTCTCGCCGTCGCCGACGTGGAGGAAGGAGCCGACCACGATGTTGTAGAGCTCGAGCTCCTTGCCCTCGTCGTCGATGACCTGGATCGTGCCCGTCTTGTTGAGGACGATGCTGCCGCCCTCGGCCGTGTCGACC
>CAZKAH010000067.1:0-14741 GCA_964550715.1 uncultured Opitutaceae bacterium | reverse complement strand
TCGAGCCCGCCGGCTCGCCCGTCCTCTCCGGCGGCCAGCCCGGCCCGCACAAGCTGCAGGGCCTGGGCGCCGGCTTCATCCCCGCGATCCTCAACACCAAGATCTACGACGAAGTCATCACGGTGAAGGAGGAGGACTCCGCGCCCATCAGCAAGCAGGTGATCAAGCTGGACGGCATCCCCGTCGGAATCTCCTCGGGCGCCGCCATCTGGGCCGCCCTCCAGCTGTCCAAGCGCCCCGAGAACAAGGGCAAGCAGATCGTGGCCATCGTCCCCTCCGGCACCGAGCGCTACCTCTCCTCCTGGCTCTTCGCCGACGTCAGCGTCGAGAGCGACTCGATCGACGACCTGCTGGCCAAGGGCTGATCCTAGCGGGTCAGCTTCCGGTACTTGATCCGGTGCGGCTGGGTGGCGCCGTCGCCCTTGCGGCGGCGCAGGTCCTCCAGGTAGCCGGAGTAGTTGCCGGCGAACCAGGCCACGGTGCTGTCGCCCTCGAAGGCCAGGATGTGCGTCGCCACGCGGTCGAGGAACCAGCGGTCGTGGGAAACCACGACCGCGCAGCCGGCGAAGTTCTCCAGGGCCTCCTCCAGGGCGCGGATCGAGTTCACGTCGAGGTCGTTCGTCGGCTCGTCGAGGAGGATCAGGTTGGCCCCGCGGCGGAGGAGCCGCGCCAGGTGGACGCGGTTGCGCTCGCCGCCCGAGAGGATGCCGACCTTCTTCTGCTGGTCCGCCCCCGTGAAGCCGAACTGGGCGCAGTAGGCCCGGGCGTTCACCTCGCGGCCGCCCATCCGGAGGATCTCCTCGCCGCCGCTGATGGCGGTGAAGATCGTGTCCGCGTCCGGCAGCGAGTCGCGCGACTGGTCGACGTGCGCGATCTTCACGGTGGGCCCGATCCGGATCTCCCCCGCGTCCGGCTTCTCCTCGCCCAGGATCAGCCGGAAGAGCGTCGTCTTGCCGGCGCCGTTCGGCCCGATCATCCCGACGATGCCGCCCGGCGGCAGGGAGAAATTCAGGTTCTCGAAGAGGACGTTGTCGCCGTAGGACTTGGCGAGGCCCTTCGCCTCGACCACGAGGGTGCCCAGGCGCGGGCCCGGCGGGATCACGACCTCGAACTCGCGCTCCTGCTCGGTCACGTTCTCGGCCAGCATCTTCTCGTAGGCGCTGATGCGCGCCTGCGACTTGGCCTGCCGCGCCCGGGCGGACTGCCGGATCCAGGCCAGTTCGCGCGCCATTGCCTTCTGCCGGCGGTCCTCCGTCCGCTGCTCCACCGCCGCGCGGGCCCCCTTCTGCTCGAGCCAGCCCGAGTAGTTGCCCTTCCAGGGGATCCCGTGCCCGCGGTCGAGCTCGAGGATCCACTGGGCGACGTTGTCCAGGAAGTACCGGTCGTGCGTCACCGCGATCACCGTCCCCGGATAGCGCGCCAGGTGCTGCTCCAGCCACTGCACGCTCTCGGCGTCGAGATGGTTGGTCGGCTCGTCGAGGAGGAGGATCGCCGGCTTCTGCAGGAGGAGCCGGGCCAGCGCCACCCGCCGCCGCTCGCCGCCGGAGAGCTTGTCGACCACCTGCTCGCCCGGCGGGCAGCGCAGCGCGTCCATCGCCATCTCGACCTGCGGGGCGACGTCCCAGGCGTTGAGGGCCTCGATCTTCTCCTGCAGTTCGCCCTGGCGCGTGGAGATCTTCTCCTTGTCGGCGTCATCCGCCGCCGCCAGCTCGTCCCAGCTCGCATCATAGGCCGCCGTGAGATCGAGGAGCGCCTGCACGCCCTCTTCCACGCAGGCCCGCACGGTCTTCCCGGCCGCCAGCTGCGGCTCCTGCTCGAGGAGCCCGACGGCATAGCCCGGCTCGAAATGCACCTCGCCGTCGATGTCCCGGTCGCGACCCGCCAGGATCTTCAGGAGCGAGGACTTGCCGGAGCCGTTCAGGCCGAGGACGCCGATCTTGGCGCCGTAGTAGAACGACAGCGAGACGTCGCGGAGGATTTCCTTGCGCTCGATCTTCTTCGAGACGCCGAGCATCGAGAAGATGATCTTCGGTTCTTCCGGTTTGGCCATCGGAGGAAAAGACCCGCCCGCGCGGCCCGCGTCAAATATGCTTCGAGTCGGCCTCGTCCTTCTTCACGTAGCCCGTCTCCTGCCGCTGGTGGTTCACCGCGTTCTTCTTCACGTAGGCCTGGTAGACGTCCTCGGCGCTCATCCCCAGGGTCTGCGCCAGCGAGATCAGGAAGTGGAAGAGGTCGACGACCTCGACCCGGGCGTTCTGCTCGTCGAACTTCTGGTACTTCGCCCACCATTTCCAGGGGACGGAATCCACCAGCTCGGCCATCTCCTGCTGCATGGCCCGGGTGTAGTTGAGGATCCACTTGGCCTTCTCCTCCTCGGTCGCGGGCGGCAGGGCGACGCCGATCCGGCGATTGAGCGCGTCCTGCATGCGAAAGATCTCCTCGAGTTTATCCATGGGGCGAAGCTGGCCGCGCCGGATTCCGAGTCAATCGCCCTATACGCTGCCGGTGAATAACTTGTGAATACCGATTCGAGTTGCGCTCCATGCGGAAATGAGCGATAATTTTCCCTTATAGTTCGCGTCGAGCGCTTTACACGCGCTCCGCAGGACTGACTAGAAACCATGGGCCGCTCGCCCGAGCAATCGGTGCCGACGCCCCCTCAGCAAAGAAAAAACACAACATGACAGATCAAAACACGTCCGGCGCCGACTTCGCCCCGGGTGCCGCCCCGTCGAAGACGGATGGCCAGGCGCCGGCGAACTCAGCCGAGACGGGCGCCTTTGGCGCCTCCCAGCCGATCGGTGCCTTCGGCTCCGTGCGGGGCTCCGGCCTCGCCCGCGGAAAACGCACCAGCAGCCCCGCGGCCTCCGCCGCCCCCGCCGTCAAAACCGGCGAATACAAGCCCACCGCCCTCGAGGTCATCATCCCCGAGCGCGAGTACAAGAACCCGTTCACCGGAGAGACGGCTGCGGTCCAGCCGGAGCCCGTGGTGGAAGCTCCCGCTCCGACTCCGACTCCGGCTCCGGTCCGCGTGGCACCCGCCGCCTCCTCCGGCCGCGAGTACATCACGCCGCAGCCGGCCGGCTCCGAGCCGTCCGCCCCCATGCCGTCCCCCGTTTTCGAGCGCTCCGTCGCCGAGGCGACCGGCACCCGGGCGGAGGAGAAGGCCGAGCTCACGATCCTGCCCCCCGCCCAGCCGCAAAAGAATGCGATGAGCTGGGAGAGCGGACCCGCCGGGGCCGCCCCCGCCGCGCCGATCTTCCCCCTGGAGCCCCGCCGGGAGGGACGCCGCGACGAGCGGCCGAACTTCCGCAGCGAGGGACGCCGCGAGCCGCGCCCGGAGAGCACGGCTGGCAGCGAAGGCGCCGAGACCCACGCGCCCCGTTCCGATGGCCGCGGACCCCGCCACGAGGGCGGCGAACGCCGCCGTGACGGCCGCGAGCGCCCGCGCGAGGAGATCGATCCCCGCTACGGCCGCCAGCATCCCGATCCCCGCGACTATCCCAATGGCGAACGGCCGAGCTGGTACCCCGCCCGCAGCCCCCGCTCCGAGGGCCGCGATTCCCCCCGCCCGCGCGAGGCCTCGTCCGAGGTTCCCCGCGAGCACGCCCGCGAGACGGCCCCGGCGAAGCCCACGGGCTTCCTCGGCTGGCTGAAGGGCCTTTTCGCCGGCAAGCCCGCCGCCCAGCCGCACCGCGGCGAGGGCGAGCAAGGCGCCGATGGCCAGCACCGGGGACGCCGCCGTCGCGGCGGCCGCGGCCGCAGCCATGGCGAGCACCGCAGCGGCGGCGGCTACAATGCCGAGCAGCGCGGCCCCTCCGCCGAAGGCGGCGAGTCGGGCCACCAGGGCGGCGAGCACCGGGGAGAGTCCCGGGGCGGCTACGAAGGCGGCGGCGATCGTCGCCGCAGCCGGGGCGGCCGGGGCCGAGGCCGCGGTGACCGCGGCGGCTACCGCTCCGAGGGCAGCCAGGGCGGCGGGGCGATCTGATAAAAGATTGCCACGCGCAGTTTCAAGGCGTCCGCTTCGGCGGGCGCCTTTTTTGTGTCCCCCTCCGGGGACACAATCCGCCGAAGCCTCGGCGCAGGCGGTTCCTCCGTCCGCTTTTATCCCTCTCCCATTAATGTCCGATCTCATCGTCCACGGCGGCAAACCGCTCTCCGGCACCATCACGCCGTCCGGCAACAAGAACTCCGTCCTCCCGATCCTCTGCGCGACCCTGCTGACCGACGAGCCGGTCACGCTGACCAACGTCCCGGACATCACCGACCTGGACAAGCTGGTCGCCTTCTTCCGCGGCCAGGGTTCCAAGATCGACTGGGACCGGACGGCGGGGACGCTCCGGGCGGAACATGCCGGCTTCCGCTCCGCCCTGACCGACGACGAGCTGCCCCAGGACATGCGCTCGACGGTCCTCCTCTACCCGGCGCTCCTGCGCCGGCTGGGCCGCATCAGCCTGCGCTCGAACGCCAAGGGCTGCTCCCTCGGCGTCCGCGAGATCGATCCCCACCTCGACATTCTGCGCGCCCTCGGGGCCGAGGTCGCCGCCGGCGAGCCGCTGGCGATCTCCCTCCCCCGGGGCTTCCATGGGGCGCGGCATTGGCTCGACTACATGTCGGTCACCGTGACCGAGAACTTCGCCATGGCGGCGGCGGTGGCCGAGGGCCATTCGACCCTGATCAACGCCGCGAGCGAGCCCCACGTCCAGGACCTCTGCGCCGCGCTGGTCGCCATGGGGGCGAAGATCGCCGGGCTCGGCACCAGCCGGCTGGAGATCACCGGGGTGCGGAAGCTGCACGGCGCCACGATCGCGATCGGCACCGACTACCATGAGGTCGTCACCTTCCTCGCCCTGGGCGCGATCACCGGCGGCGACGTCCGGGTGGAAAATTCCGTGCCGCAGCACTTCGACCTGATCGCCCGGGCCTTCCGCAAGCTGGGCGTCCAGGTGGAGCACGAGGGCGACACCGCCCGGGTCCGCCGCGGCCAGAAGCTCGCGGTGGAGAAGCCCTACACCGCGAACCTCCTCCCCAAGATCGAGGCCGCGCCCTGGCCGTACTTCTCCGTGGACCTCCTGCCCCTGATGATCGCCCTCAGCACCCGGGCCGAGGGGACCATCCATTTCTGGAACAAGGTCTATGAGAACGGCTTTTCCTGGATCCCCGAGCTCGCGAAATTCGGCGCCCACGCCGTGGTGAGCGACCCGCACCGGATCATCGTCTTCGGGAACCAGCCCCTGCGCCCGGCGATCGTCGACTCGCCCTACGTGATCCGCGCCGCCGTGGCCCTGACCATGGTCGCCGCCTCCGTCCCCGGCCGGAGCGTCGTCCGCAACGCCGAGATCATCAAGCGGGCCCACCCCCGCTTCGTCGAGAACCTGCGCTCGCTCGGCGCGGAACTGGAGTGGAAATGAGCGCCCCGGGCGAGGAAGGAAAGCGCGGCCTCGGCTACATCACCTCCGCGCTGACCGCGCCGGTGACACCGGCCGAGGCGGCGCTCCGCCCCCTCTCCTTCGCCGACTTTGCCGGCCAGCCGAAGACGATCGAGCGGCTGCAGGTCATCGTGGCCGCGGCCAAGCGCCGCGGCGACCCGCTGAACCACATCCTGCTTTCCGGCCCCCCGGGCCTGGGCAAGACGACCCTCGCCTTCATCCTCGGCCACGAGCTCGGGAAGAACGTGCGCGTGACCTCCGGGCCCGTGGTCGAGAAGGCCGGCGACCTCGCGGGCCTGCTCACCAACCTCGAGGAGGGCGACATCCTCTTCATCGACGAGATCCACCGGATCCCGAAGACGGTCGAGGAGTACCTCTATTCGGCGATGGAGGACTTCCGCCTGGACATCATGATCGACCAGGGGCCGAACGCGCGCAGCGTCCGCCTGTCGATCCCGCGCTTCACCCTGGTGGGCGCGACGACCCGCAGCGGGCTCCTCAGCGCCCCGCTCCGCTCCCGCTTCACGCTCCAGACCCGCCTCGATTACTACGACACGCCGACCCTCGTCGGAATCGTCCGCCGCAGCTGCGGCCTGCTGAAGATCAGGATCGACGACGACGGCGCGGCGGAACTCGCCGCCCGCGCCCGCGGCACCCCGCGCATCGCGAACAATCTCATCCATTTCGTGCGGGACTACGCCCAGGAGCGGGCCCAGGGCGTCATCACGCGCCCGGTGGCGGCGGCCGCGCTGTCGCTCCTGGAGATCGACGCCGCCGGGCTGGACGAGATGGACAAGCGGGTCCTCCGGGTCATGGCCGAGAACTACCGCGGCGGCCCCGTCGGCCTGGGCACGATCGCGGTGGCGGTCGGCGAGGAGACCGAGACCCTCGAGGAGGTGCACGAGCCGTTCCTGATCCAGGAGGGCTACCTGCAGCGCACCCCGCAGGGGCGCGTCCTCACCGAGAAGGGCTATGGCGCCATCGGACTGAAGCCCGCGGGCGGCCAGCAGGGGAGCCTGCTCTAGGAGCCGGCTACAGCCGGGCGCCGCCCCGCAGCTTGGCGAGGGCAAAACTCGGGCCGGCCTCGGCGGCGCGACGGGCCGCGGCCGCGCGGACCAGCGCGGGAAACACAAAATGGCGCAGGACGAGACCGCCGCCGAGGAGCATCTGGACGACACCCATGCCCTCCAGCCACATCGCCTTCGCATCGGCGCCGCCGAAGACCCCGGCCGGGAACCAGTCGGGGATCAGCGCGGGCAGGATCCACATCAGGAACCCCATGCCAAAAAAGCCGAATCCGTTGCGCGGATCCATGTGTGCCTGTTTCGTCATGCCCCTTTGGACAGCGATCTCCATGCCAAGGGACCGCGATTTCATCAAGGTGCGCTGGGACAATGATTTGGGGCAGCAAGCCCCCGCCGAGGCGCAAATCCGGGCGGCAGGTTGCACGAATCGGGGCTTCCCCGCCGTGCAAAGGGCAAGAAATCGGGCGGCCGGAACCTGGCCGTCCCTTTGTACAACTGGCGGGCAGCTGGCGACTTCGGCAGGCCCTCCTCGGGCCCGCTCAGCAGACGAGCGAGCGGAAGTCGTAGAAGTCCGCTGTGAACCCGCCCTTCACGCCCTTGCAGATCACGCTGACCGCGTCGTGGGAATGGAGGGACTCCAGGTGGGAGCAGGCGATCCGGAAGTCCCGGATCCGCCGGTCGCCGTCGAATTCCCGGTAGAGCAGCCGCGCCGCGTCCTCCACGAACTTGATGTTCGCCCCGTTCAACTCGGCAAAGGCCTGCTCGTCCTCGCGCTTCACCATGACCTGCGTCTCGGTCTGGAGCGCCCGCAGGCAGTGGGCGTGCACGTCCTCGATCCAGATCTTCTTTCCCTCGGCCTCCTCCAGGGTCACCCGGGCCTTGCTCCGCTGCGAATGCGGGATCGCGTAGACCCCGCGCCGGTCGCGCGCATGCTCCGAGAGCTCGGCCGAGCACGGGCAGGCCGAGGAATAGACAAAGTCGAAGTGGATGAACCGGCGGTAGGCGCCCGAGCGCGTCATCACGCCCTCGAAGGCCACCTCATAGTACTGGAAGCCCTCGAGGCCGCTGCGGAGGCTCCGCTGGAGCATCGGGTAGGAGAAGCTGACGCGGAGCCGCGCGTCCTTGGTCCCGACCCGGCGGAGGTAGGACTTGAGCATCCGGCCCATCCACTCGCCGGTGAAGACCTCGCCGCGGCGCTCGTAGAAGGAGCGGACGATCCGGCTCATGTTGATCCCCTTCAGCTCCGCCTCGAGGGAGACCGTGCCGGTGACGCTGGCCTCGAGGGTGAGGCGCTCGCCTCGCTTGGTGCGGAACTTGAGCGGCAGGCGAAAATTGGAGACGCCGACCTGCTGGATCGGCACGTGCGAGCCCTGGATCGCGTTATGCGCGGCCTCCATCATGTCGGGCAGCGTCGCCCGGTAGGCGGCGCCCGCCCGGAACTTCCGGTCGTAGGCGCGGATAATCCGCGCCGGGGCCCCGCTGGCGGAGGCATGAAGGTACATCTGCTTCTTCAGGGGCTTTTTCAAGGGGGTCAGAGCGCGGGCTCGGGGCCGAAGTACTCGGCGAAGTTGCGCGGGGTCTCGTAGAGCCGCACGCAGTGCAGGCGGCCGCGGCGGATCCGCGGCGCGATCCGGCTCCAGAAGGCGATGACGAGGTTCTCGGTCGTCGGGTTGATGCCCCGCAGGAACGCGACATCGTCGTTGAGGTTGCGGTGGTCGCACGGCTCCCCCACGGACCGCTCGAGGATCGCCTTCAGCTCCCCGAGGTCGATGACGTAGCCCGTGAGCGGGTCCGGCCGCCCGCTGACGGTCACCTCGAGGACATAGTTGTGGCCGTGCCAGTGGGGCCGGGTGCACTTGCCATACTGCCGCTCGTTCCAGCGGCGGCTGAACGCGGGATTGTACAGGCGGTGCGCCGCGTTGAAATGGATCTGCCGCGTGACATGGACGAGCCCGGCCGAGGGGGCCGCTCGGGCCGCGCGGGACCGCGCCGGCATGGAACGCTGGGACTTTCCAGGCATGGGAGGATCAGCAATAGCGCCAAACCGGGCGGGGTCAAACAAGGGTTGAGTGCGCTCAACCCTTCCCGCCGAAGCCTTCGGCGAAGGCGGGCACCCTATCGGCTCACCCCTGCGGCGGCTCGTTCACCAGCGTGAACATCAGCTCGGCCGAGGAGGTCAGCTGGCCGTCCACGGTGCACTGCACCGACGCCGTCGCGAGCTTGCCCGCGCGCGACTTGGTCAGCTTGGCCGTCATCAGGAGCTGGTCCCCCGGCCGCACCGGCCGCCGGAACTTCACCTTGTCGGCGCTCATCAGGAAGGCGGAGGTGGCCGCGTTGTTCGTCAGCCGCAGCATCAGGATCCCCGCGGTCTGGGCCATGGCCTCGAGCTGGAGGACGCCGGGCATCACCGGGTTCTCGGGGAAGTGCCCGTTGAAATAGGGTTCGTTCACCGAGACGTTCTTCAGCGCCAGGATCTCGTCCGTCCCCTTGAATTCCAGGACGCGGTCGACGAGGAGGAAGGGATAGCGGTGCGGCAGGACCTCGAGCAGGCGGCGGATGTCGAGCGCGGTCTCGGTGGGCGCGATGGCGCGGACGCCCGGCTCCCGCTTCCAGGCGCCGCCGCCCTTCTTCCGGGCGCTCATCTTCTCGAAAAGCGCCTTGGTCAGCTCGGCATTGACCGCGTGGCCCGGGCGCATCGCCACGATGTGGGCCTTGAGCGGGCGGCCGAGCAGCGCCACGTCGCCGACGATGTCCAGGATCTTGTGGCGGACGAACTCGTCCTTGAAGCGCAGGGGCTCCTTCGAGAGGATCTTGTCGCCCTTGATCACGACCGCGCAGTCGAGCGAGCCGCCCCGGATCTTGCCCAGCTTGAGCAGCTCCTCGATGTCCTCGTAGATCGTGAAGGTGCGCGCCGGCGCGATCTCCGCCGCGTAGGACTCCGGGTCGAGCGTGAGCGAAAGGTGCTGGGTATGCACGCCGCGGTCGTCGGCGGAGGTGCAGGAGATCCGGAAGGTGTCGCTCGGGATCGCGATCAGGGAGGAGTTCCCGCGCGTAACCGAGACCGGGGCGTCCAGCGTGAAGTAGTCGCGGTCCTGCTCCTGCTCCTCGGCGCCGGCCTGGCCGATCAGGGCGACGAAGGGTCGGGCCGACCCGTCCATGATCGGGGGCTCGGAGGCGTCCATCTCCACCACCGCATTGTCGATGCCGCAGCCGCTCAGGGCGCTCAGGACGTGCTCGCAGGTGTGGATCTTGGCGTGCCCGCTCTGGATCGTGGTGGCGCGGACGAGGTCGGTGACGTGGTCGATCCGCGCCGGCAGCTCGGGTTCTCCGCTCAGGTCCATCCGCTTGAACACGACCCCATGGCCGGCCGGGGCCGGCTTCAAGGTCAGGGTGACCGTTTCGCCGGTGTGCATCCCGCTGCCTTTGATGGAGATTGCGCGCGCCAGGGTCCGTTGCTTCATGTAAGGTAATCAGTGTCGGCAACTACCGCGACCCAGGGCAAGCCTTGACACAGGTTGCCCGGGGAGTAGTTCTAACCCTCTTTTCCCTCTCAGACGCCGCCCTTCCCCCCCCTTCCGCCATGCCCGCAGCCAACGACATCCGTAAAGGTCAGGTCATCAAGTTCAACGGTGAGCCCCACCTCGTGATGGAGACGCAGCACCGCACGCCGGGCAATCTTCGCGCCTTCGTGCAGGTCAAGATGCGCAACCTCCGCTACGGCAAGTCGCTCGACCAGCGCTTTGCCTCGACCGAGTCCATGGAGGTCCTGCCGACCGACCGGCGAACGCTCGAGTTCAGCTACGCGGACCGCGAGGCGTTCGCCTTCATCGACCCGGACACCTTCGACCAGATCGAGCTTTCCGCCGAGGTCCTGGGCGACGTGAAAAACTACCTCACGGCCGGCACCAAGGTCGACGTCCTCTTCGTCGACGAAAAGGCGCTCACCGTGGAGCTCCCCTCGGCCGTGAACTTGAAGATCGTGGAGTCGGCCGACGGCATCAAGGGCGACACCGCGAGCAACGTGCAGAAGCCCGCCAAGCTCGAGACTGGCCTCATGATCCAGGTGCCCCTCTTCATCAAGGCGGGCGAGATCGTCCGGGTCAGCACGGCTGACGGCACCTATCTTGGCCGGGTTTGATCCCGCCGCGCAACCTGTCCGGGCCCGGCACGTCCTGCTGGGCATCATGATACCCCCCATGCGCCCCGGGCGCAGCCTGCGGTCCAGCCAACTCCTCGCGGCTCTTGCGCTGCTCCTCGCCGGGACGGCGGCCTCCGCCGCCCCCGAAACCGACCTGCAGTCCTGGCCGGCGGGCGCCTCTCCCCGGGAAGTCGGCCGGCGCGTGGCCGAGCGCTTCATCGCCAGCCCCCACCCGAATTTCGGGATTGGCCGGGATTTCATCATCTATCCCGAGGTCTGCGCCTGGTACGGCTCGCTCACCTTCGCCCAGCTCGCCGGTGACAAGGATCTCACCGCCAAGCTGATTCAGCGCTTCGAGCCGCTGTTCGGGCCGGAAGCCAGCCTGATCCCGAAGCCGATCCACGTTGACCTGACGGTGTTCGGCGCCGTACCGCTGGAGCTTTTCATCGAAACGAAGGATCCGAGGTACCTCCAGCTCGGGCAGCCTCTGGCCGACGCCCAGTGGGACAAGCCGCTCGACCGGGCCGCGCTGGCCAAGACGCCCTCCGCGGCGATCGACCCGGCCATCGCCATCGAGGCGGTGAAGTCCGGCCTGACCCCGCAGACCCGCTTCTGGGTGGACGACATGTACATGATTACGATCGTCCAGACGCAGGCCTACCGCGCGACAGGCGACCGCAAGTACCTCGACCGGGCCGCCCGCGAGGCCGCCGCCTACCTGGACAAGCTGCAGGAGCCGAATGGGCTCTTCCACCATGCGCCCGACGTCCCCTTCTTCTGGGGCCGGGGCGACGGCTGGTTCGCCGTGGGCATGGCGGAGCTCCTCCGCTCGATGCCCGAGGACCATCCCCTCCGGCCCCGGATCATGGCCGGCTACCGGAAAATGATGGCCAGCCTCCTGCAGTATCAGGATGCGAACGGCATGTGGCACCAGCTGATCGACCATCCCGAGGCGTGGCCGGAGTCCTCCTGCACGGGAATGTTCACCTTCGCCCTGATCACCGGCGTGAAGAACGGCTGGCTCGACGCGGCGACCTACGGCCCGGCCGCCCGCCGCGGCTGGCTCGCACTGGTCTCCTACATCAACAAGGACGGCGACGTCCGCGAGATCTGCGAGGGCACGAACAAGAAGAACGACCTCCAGTACTACCTCGACCGCGGCCGCAAGGTGGGCGACATGCACGGCCAGGCGCCCGTGCTCTGGTGTGCCTCGGCCCTCCTGCGCTGAGCGTCAGATCACCCGGCTCCAGAGGACCTTCAGGTACCGGCTCTCGAGACAATTGGAATAGACCGGATGGTCCGGCCCGGCCTCCGTCCGGTCGAGAAACTGCAGCCGGCGGTTGAGCCGGTGCGCGCCCTTGATCACGTGCTCCTCGAACTGCTCGAGGCTGAGGAGCCCCGAGCAGGAGCAGGTCACGAAGATCCCGCCCGGCTTCACGAGGCTGATCGCGAGGAGGTTCAGGTCCTCGTACTTTTGGCGGCCCTCCCAGTTGCCGTGGCCTTCGCGGGTGAAGAGGAATTTTGGCGGATCGAGGATGACGACGTCCCAAGACTCGCCGTTCTGCTGCATCTGCCGGGCATAGGCGAAGGCGTCCGCGTGCACGAACTTGAGCCGCGCCTGGTTAAGGTTCGCATTCCGCTTGGCCTGGGCGAGCGCGACCTCGTCGAGGTCGACGCTCGTGACCTCCTCGGCCTTGCCGAGGATCTTCGCGCAGAGTGAAAAGCCGCCCGTGTAGCAGCAGAGGTCGAGGACCCGCGCGCCCGGGGTGAAGCGCGCGATTGCCTTCCGGTTGTCCCGCTGGTCGCAGAAGAAGCCCGTCTTGTGTCCCTCCGAGAAGTCCACCTCGTAGCGGACATCGTTCTCCTTGATCTTCACCAGGCGCGGGGCGGCGGCATTCGTCTCGTTGAACCAGGAGGGCTTGATCCCCTCCAGGCTCCCAAGGTCGTGATCCACCTGCACCCGGGCGAACTTGGTCCCCGCGAGCTCATGGAAGAGCGGCAGCCAGTCCGGCAAGCGCTGCGCCATGCCCAGGCTCGTCACCTCGCAGAGCAGCGTCTCGCCGTACCGATCGATGATGAGCCCGCTCAGGCCGTCGCCATCCGAATTGACCAGCCGGTAGGCGTCCGTCCGCTCGTCGAGCTTGAAAAGCTCCCGCCGCAGGGCGACCGCCCGCCGGATCGCGGTCTCAAAGTACTCCTCCCCCATCGGCTCCGAGCCGTGTGCCACCACCCGGAGTGGAATCTTGGCCCGGGGATTGTAAAGTCCCGAGCCCAGCCGCTCACCCTTCTTGTCATAAACCGCGACAAGGTCACCGGGACGCGCTTCCTGCGAGACTTCTCCCAGCAACCGGGGAAAGATCTGGGGCTGGAAAGTAAAGTATTTGAGCTGCGCCCAGGGTTTCGACCAGCCGGAACGGTCCACCGGCACCCGCGGCGCTTTCTCATCCAGGTAGTCTTCAGCTTCTGACATGAGACAAAAGTGGCCGCGGATCGACGCGGAATCTATCTTTAAAGCGGGAGCTAAACTAGCGCGGTTCGCTCACGAAACAGCCGGGCATCAAACTGAAACGGCACTGCCGGAAGAATATCGAGTTTGATGAAATCAGGATGTTCCGGATTAAGCACATAGTTGAATTCTCCATCAACCACAGCGCTGGGAACACGCAAAGCGACGGAAGACAGCGAACGCGCCCAGTCGGATCCAAAGCGCTGGGTTGATTGGGCGTAGGGATAAATGTCCCAACGGGCGGGATATCGCGATGGACGCCCGATCCATGCGTTAGGAAGAACAATGGCGGTCAGTTGCCATCGCACAGCAGCCAGATCTTCAACCGCCTGAACATGAACCAGCGACTCCATCGCCGCCAATGCGCGCGACTCGGCGCAGTAGATCACCCGAGTTCCCGGCAAATTCCACCTAAATCCGTAGCGCGAAGCACCCTCACCCGACAGCGCCGTCTTGCTCAAATGCCGCGCATGAAGCCGCCAAATCGTGACGATTTCACTCACGAAATTCCGCCTTCTTCGAATCGCCCAAGCACCGCTTCGGCCTCTCGCGCTCCAGGCTCGGTCCGGGCTAAATCCAGTGGCGTGCGACCGCCCAAGACCCGCAATGGGCGATTGAGCCAGTTGCGCGCTCCGTCACTAGTCCCGAGAACCTGTCGGGCCCGGTCGTAGAGTCGCATAATGCGCACCGCTCGTTCGCTTTCGTGATACTTTAGCCGAGTTTGGGCCGCCACGCGTCGCGCATAGGTTCGGGATGGAATTCTAACCAACCCGGCCAATTCCTCCACGGTAAATCCCGCCTCTTTGCCAAAGGCAATTAGATCGAGCACGGGAACCCCCTCTTCGATCCTAGCCGCCAGATCGACGTCGCTATCGGTAAAATAGTCTGGCCGCCGTTTCTTTGCCATATGGCAGATAATTTGAGCCATTTGCGGTTTTACAAATTAAATCCCACTTTCGAACAACGGAGGTCGAATAAAAGTTGGAATCGACGACCAAGATGGGCCCAACCAACTTTGGGAAATGAAAACCAAAGCTAGAACTCCGCGAACGCGCGCCCACTCCAAAACAGCAATTCTGACTCCTGGGCCGGCAACCCCGCCTCCTAAGGGCGCAAAATGGAGATCATTGAAGGCCCTCAGAGAAACCATGCCGATGGGCCCGGACTCGGCAGAAATCATCGACGAGATTAGGGACGAGAGCCACTGACCCGAACCAGCTCGCGCTGCAGGCCTCGGCCTTCCTCGCCAGTCCCTGGACCACCGTAGCCCTGGTCGCCGTCGCTTCCGCCACGTTTCTCGCGTGGCGGAGCGGCGACGTCGAAGGCGCCTGAGCGGCCTTAGGCCACCCGCTCCACAATCAGCGGCGGGGGCGTCGGGCGCTTCGGGGCCAGGCGGAAGGCGTTCTTGAAGTACTCCAGGGCCTGCTCGAGCTTCGCCTCGTCGTTGTAGTGGATCATCATCAGGGGCTCGCCCTGCTTCACCTGCGTGCCGACCTTCTTGATCTCGGAGACGCCGATCGCGTGGTCGATCTTGTCGCCTTCCTTCTCCCGGCCGGCGCCCAGGATATGGACACCGCGGGCGATCATGGCCGCGTTGATGGTGTGGACGTAGCCCCGCTTCGGCGCCGGCAGCTTCCGGATGT
>CAZKAH010000066.1:13089-15086 GCA_964550715.1 uncultured Opitutaceae bacterium | reverse complement strand
CCTGCCAATTGCGGATGTAGGCGTCGATGTCGACCCGGGCTCCGTGGGCGACCAAGTCATTGAAAAGTGCCGTGGAGCCCATGTGCTTCAGGAAGCTGCTGACGATCGTCGGGGTGGCGGCCGCAAAGGGATTGCGGGGCGAAAGCCGGCAATCGAGTCGCATCAGGTAGAAATTAAGCTCGGTCGGCTGCCAGGCATCCCAGTCGGTCACTTCGATGAAGAGGCCCGTGGCCGGCTTCCCGGTCTTGGCGTCGGGAACATTCACCCGGCGAAACCGCACGCCGGGCAGGCGCAGGGCATTCAGCTCCTTCTCCACCACCTCGGATTTCACATACTTGTTGGAGATCCCGCGAAATGCGTACTGCGTGCCGACGCCGCTCCGAAATCCGCCGAGATTGGGAAAGTCGCCCATAAAGCAGCCCAAACCGGTCATGGGGTATCCCATCACGGCGGAGAAGTCCGTGATGTAGGGGGACGTCGGCACCCAGGCCAGTCCCGTTTCCGGCCAGCGCATGCTGCGCCGCCAGCCGCGCATGGGAATAACCGTGAGTTTCCCCTGCAGGCGCGCGGCATCCGGGATTTTTAGAATGCCCGGCTGATACTTGGACATCCGCGCCAGCTCACCGATCGTCATCCCATGCACGTAGGGCACGGGGAAGGCGTTTACCAGGTTGGGGCCGACGAGCTGCGGATCAGGGAGCGGCCCGTCGGCCTTGAGCCCGCCGAGGGGATTCGGCCGGTCGAGGATGATGACTTCGACGTGATGCAAGAAGCATCCTTCCATCGCCTGCTTCATCGCTCCGGTAAAGGTGTAGCTTCGCGTCCCGATGTCCTGCAGGTCGATAACCAGGGCGTCGATTCCCTTGAGCTGCGCGGCGCTGGGCCGGTGCGCGAGCTCCAGGTTGCCGTTGTAGAGCGAATAGACCATGAGGCCCGTCCGGGGATCGAGCTGGTCGCCGTAGATTTTTCCGGAAGTCACGCCGCCGGTGATGCCGTTCTCGGTGCCGAAAAGCGCGACCAGCTTCAGCCCGGGCGCGCGGCGCAGGATATCGACGGTGCTGACCCCATGCTGGTCCACCCCGGCCCGATGGCTGAGCAGGCCGAGCCGCTTGCCCCGGAGGGGCGCGAAGCCCTCGGCCTCCAGGACGTCGATTCCGAGCTGGACCGGCTCGGACATATCGAGGCGAAACGTCGGAGCGTTGGCAGCGGGCGGCGAGGTCGGAGGCGGCGTCGCGCCGAACGCCGGCGCGGGGGAGAGAGCTGCCAGGAGCAGGAGCGAGGAGCGAAACGCGCCAGACATGTGAAGGATGACTTTGCGGCCGGGGTGGGTTTTGTCACGTATTACGTGACGAGACCGTCGGCGCCGTTCCGGCCGACGTTTGCGAGGTTGCTATCATTCGCCAAGTCATGCCCAACGACTATGGACCTGTTCACGTGGATGCCCGGATGCGCGCATTGGGCGATGTCTGCGAAGGCTTGGCGGAGGTGGTCTGTTTGGGCGCCAAGGCGGCACATCGAGCCTACAAGATCCGCACGCGCCAATCCCGGGGAGGCACCCTGCGTCCCGGCACCGAGACGCCCCTTTGGAACGCATTGGCGGCCGAGGCGCGCCGACGGACGAGGAGACGTGGCGACAAGGTGAATTTAGGCCGGCATCTCGGAGTACCCCGCCAGCGCATCCACGAATACCTCAAGGCCGGCAGCGCCGCCCCCGACGCCGAGCGGACCCTGCAGCTCCTGCTTTGGATCAGCCGCAGCCGCTCCCTCAGCGCGAGGGCCGTTTCCCGGAAATCGGCCTTGTCACGCATGGCGTGACGAGCCGCCGGGCGGGCTTGGGGAAAATTGTCACCTGTCGCGGGACGAGCCTCAGGGGAGGCTCATCCGGTGTGGTCACGCATTGCGTGACGAGACGTGGAGCGAGATCAGGGAGGCTGTCACGGATTGCGAGACGAGCGCTGGAGCAGGCCGGTAAGATCATGTCACGTATTGCGTGACGA
>CAZKAH010000066.1:0-12989 GCA_964550715.1 uncultured Opitutaceae bacterium | reverse complement strand
TGCGAGACGAGCGCTGGAGCAGGCCGGTAAGATCATGTCACGTATTGCGTGACGAGCGCTGGAGCAGGCCGGCAAGATCATGTCACGTATTGCGTGACGAACTTTTCGGCTCGGCGTCTCCAGCATTGCGGGGCGGAAACGAAAACCCATGCTGGCTCGACCTTGCCGCCTTCCGAGCCCGTCATCGCTCTCCTTTACACCACGTTTCCGAAGCCGACGGAGACCTTCCTGCAGCGCGAGGTCGTGGCCCTGCGGGCCCGGGGCGCGAAGCTGCGGCTCTACTCGATGTGGGGCGGGGGAGGGACTTTCCGGGGAATCCCGGTGGCCCGGTTCAACAAGTGGCGGCTGCTGACCCTCCTCTGGCTGATCCCCTACGAGGGCTGGCGCCGGCCGCAGGTGCTGCGGCAGCTCCTGCACGGGCTGGCGACCCGCCGGGCGCCTTCGTGGCTGAACTTCTGGGAGAACATGCTGGGGGCGGGCTTTGCCTGCATCTACGCCCGTTCGTTCCGCCGGGATCCGCCCACGCTGGTGCACGCGGCCTGGGGCGGGGCGCCGGCCACGGCCGCCTGGATCCTGTGGCGGATCGACGGACACCGCTACAGCGCCGCCGCGCACGCCTACGACCTCTTCGAGCACGGCGGCGACTGGTGGCTGCGCGACAAGCTGGAGCACGCCGCCTTCATCCACACCTCGACGGAGATGGGGCGGAGCGCCCTGCTCACGCGCGGGCTCGCGGCGGACCGGATCGTCTGCATCCGCCGGGGCCTCGACCGGCTGCCGGCCGTGCAGCCGCTGCGCGCGTCGCGCTCGCCGCTGCAGCTGGTGGCCGTGGCCCGCCTGGTCGCGAAGAAGGGCCTCGACCAGCAGCTGCGCATCTATGCGGCCCTGCGCTCGGCCGGGGTGCCCTTCGCGGCCCGCATCTGCGGCGACGGGCCCCTGCGCGCCGAGCTCGAGCGCCTGGCCGGCCGGCTCGGCGTGGCCGCGGACGTGACCTTCACGGGCCATCTGCCGCAGCACGAGATCTGGAGCCAGCTGGCCTGGGCGGACGTCCTCCTGCACACCGGCGTCATCGCGCCGAGCGGCGACCGCGACGGGCTGCCCAACGTCATTCCCGAGGCGATGGCGATCGGGACGCTGGTGGTGACCTCGCCCACGGCCGGGACGACCGAGGCGGTCGCGGACGGGAAGAACGGCCTGGTGGTGCCCGTCGAGGATCCGGCGGCCTGGGTGGCTGCCCTCCGTCGCCTCTCGGCCGACGATGTCCTGGCCGAGCGGCTGCGGGGCGCGGCCCGGGCCTGGGTGGAGGAGAATTTCGACGCGCACCGGAACGCGGGGAGACTGCTCGAGCATTTTCACCAGGCGATTGCCGCGCCGGGCCCCGGCGCGGCGGCGCAGCCGCCCGGGCCGCAAGCCGAACCGAAACCCGCGGGGTGATGATATTTTTCGACACAACCAAGACGGGCGCCGCCGGCCATCGTTCGGGCCTCATGCGGGTGAGCGCGCGGCTGCGCGACGAGCTCGGATCGGCCGCGACGGCGGTGAGCTGGCCGGAATGGGACCGGCAGGCGGGCCCCGGGGACTGGTTCCTGACGGGGGAGCCGTTTTCCGACGACGAGCGGCCGGGCTTCGCCGATTTCCTGGCCGCGCGCCGCTGCCGCTGCGCGGCGATCTTTCACGACGCGATTCCGCTCCGGTACCCGCACATCACCTGGCCCCGCAGCGTGGCGCGGCATCCCCGCTACCTGAAGATGCTCTCCCAATTCGACCGCATCTGGGCGGTCTCCGCGGCGAGCCGCACCGACCTGCTCGGCTTCTGGGGCTGGCAGGGCGTCGCGACAACCCCGCCGGTCGATGTCCTGGCGCTCGGGGCCGACTTTAGATCCGGGCCTCGACCGTCCAGCGCTGGCATGGCCACTGCGCCCGGATCTGTCCGCCGAAGCCCCGGCGAAGGCGGACCGGCCGTCCACCCGCCCGTCCTTTCCGCAGGTGCTGCGCCCGGGTCCCTCGCCGAAGCAACGATCCCATCCCTCCTCTGCGTGGGAATCCTCGAGCCCCGCAAGAACCAGGCGTTTCTCCTGGAGGTCTGCGTGGCGCTGTGGCGGGAGGGCCTGCGCTTCGACCTGCACCTGGCGGGCCGGGTCAATCCCCACTTCGGCGAACCGGTCCGGGCGCGCCTCAAGGAGCTCCAGCGAGATTTTCCCGGGCTGCACTACCATGCGACGGCGGACGACGCGGCCCTCGGCCGGCTCTATGCCGCGGCGCGGGCGAGCGTCTTTCCCACGATCGCCGAGGGCTGCGGCCTGCCGCTCCTCGAGTCGCTCTGGCAGGGCGTGCCCTGCGTCGCCAGCGACCTGCCTGTCCTCCGGGAAAACGGCGCCGGCGGCGGCTGCCTGTTCGCCGCGGTCAACGACCCGGTCGCCTGGCAGACGGCGCTCCGAGGCGTGCTGACGGACGATGCGCTCCAGCAGCGACTGGCGGCCGAGGCCGGCGCGCGCGCGCTGCCGACCTGGGCCGATGCGGCGCTGGCCCTGCGGGCCGGGCTTACAGCTTCTTGAGCGCGTACTTCATGGCGTCCGCGATCTTTTCCAGCTGCTCGTCGGTGTGCATCGCCGAAATGGCGGTGCGAATGAGATCCTTGCCGACCGGCACGGCCGGGGCGATGGACATGACGGTGAAGACACCCTTGTCGAGGAGCGCCTTCCAGAAGGTGTAGACGCGCTCCTTGGAACCGAGGACGATCGGCACGGCCGGCGTCTCGCTGCCCCAGGTGTCCAGGCCGAGGCCGTGGAGGATCGCGCGGTATTTCTTGGTGTTCGACCAGAGCCGCTCCAGGTGCTGCGGCTCGTCCTGCATGACCTGCAGGGAGGCCTGCGCGCAGGCCGCCTGCGCGGGGCTGATGGCCGCGCTGAAGATGGTCTGCCGCGACTGGGTGCGGAGGTATTCGATCACGTCGCGCGACGCCGCGACAAAGCCGCCGGTGCTGGCGAGCGACTTTGAGAGGCTGCCGCAGATGACGTCGACCTTGTCGTTCAGGCCGAAGTGGTCGACGGTGCCGCGGCCCTGGCGGCCGAGGACGCCGAAGCCGTGCGCGTCGTCCAGGACCGTGAAGCAGCCCCGCTCCTCGGCGATGGCGGTGAGCTCGGGCAGGCGCGCCACGTGTCCCTCCATCGAGTACACGCCCTCGACGACGAGCATCTTGGGCGCGTCCGAGCCGCCGGTCGCCGCCAGGATATCGCGCAGGTCCTCGGGACTGTTGTGCGAGAAGCGCTCGACGGTCGCCTTGGAAAGGAGGATGCCGTCCCAGAGGCAGGAATGGATGTTCTTGTCCGCGTAGATGATGTCGCCCTTCTGTGCGAACGAGGCGATGCTCGTCATGCAGGCGAGGTACCCGGCCGCGTGCACGTGGCAGGCCTCCCGGCCCAGGAACGCCGCCAGCTTTTCCTCTAGCTCGAGATGGAAGGTTCGCGATCCGTTGGACGACCGCGCGCCGTTCGTGCTGGTGCCCCATTGGTCCATGGCCGCCCGGGCCGCCTCGATGACCTTCGGGTGGAAGGCCAACCCGAGGTAGTCATTGCTGGACAGCATGATAAGGTTCTTCCCATCGAGCCGGATGTGGGTGCCCTTCTGCGCCTCCATGGCGTGATAGAAAGGGGCATACTTGTGCCGCATCTTGGTCGCATAGTCTTCACGACAGCGGGTAAGAATGGCTTTCTGGTTTCGGGAAAAGAGGGACAAGCCGAAGAGCTTGGATGCCTTGCCGTAGGGTTGGCAAATTCCAATTTTTGCCCCGTGCGGCCGCCCTGCCGTCAGGATCCCCGGGGGAGGGTGGAAGCCCACTCCGAGAGCTCGCGGCCGTAGTCCGCCCACGTCCGGAATCGCCGGGCCCGGGCCGCGGCGCCCAGCGACGCCAGTCGTTCGCCGGGTCCGAGCAGGCTGCCGATCGCCGTCGTCAGGCCGGCGGCATCGGTGGACTCGAGCGCGAGGCAGCCGCCGCCCCGGGCGGCCTCGCCCAGGGCACCGTGCCCGGCGCAGATGCAGGGGCGGCCGTGAGAAAGGCTCTCGAGGACCGGCAGGCCGAAGCCCTCGAGGAGCGAGGGGTACACGGTAAAGGCGCACTCGCGGTAGGCGGCGGCGAGGGTGGCGTCGTCCACCGGGCCATCATAGCGGATGGGCCGGCCCGCGCGGCGCAGCTCCTCGATTTTTTCCAGGGCGGCCTGCCCGGTTTCCCGCTGCGCGAGGCCGACCAGGCGCAGCTCGAAGCGGGAGCCCCCGGCCCAGAGCTGCTCGCAGGCGTCGAGGAGCTCCGTGTGATTCTTCCGGCCCTCGAGGCTGGCCACGCAGAGGACGACGGGCGGGTTCTTCCCGGCGGGCGCGGGACCGGCGGCGGCGGGCAGGTCGATCCCGAGCGGCACCACGGCCACCGGCGGCGGGGAGGACACGCCCAGCCAGTCCCAATAGTCGACGAGGGCGCGGCGGGAATCCTCCGACACCGCGGCGATGCCGTCGAAGGCGAGCAGCTCGCGGAGATACGCGGGAAAGCGCGCGACGGATTTTGCGGGCGTCAGCTCGGGCAGCTGCAGCGCGATGGCATCATGGAAGAGCGCCACGCGGGGCCCGCGGACCTGGGCCAGCAGGGGAGGGAGGGCGGCCGCAACCGAGGGCGAGAAGATTTCCGGGACGAGCAGGCCGGCCTCGCCGGCCGCGGCGCCGGCGAGGGTGCCGTCCGCGCCCGCCCGCCCGAGATAGCCGCGGAGCCGGGCGGCCAGCGGCCAGCGGGCGCCGCGTTTCCGCGCGGGGGCCGTGGCGGCCAGGTTGTCCCGCTCCCAGTCCTGCAGGTCGCGCCAGGCCCCGAAATACGGATCGTGCGTGATGGGACGGGCGCGCTCGCCCAGGGCGGCCGCGATCGAGCGCGCCACCCGTTGCACGCCCGTGCGCGCGCGGGTGTGGCTGGTGTGCGTCAGGTCGAGGAGGAAGGAGGGCGGCATTGCTAGGGGCTATTCGTCAGCTTCACTTTCGGGTCGTAAAGCCCGAAAGCAATCAGGCGGGCGTCCGGATTGGCGTTTTCGAGGCGGCCGGGGGTATCGGAGGAGAACTCGAGGCGGGCCCCCCCGTCCGCCGCGCGGAAGGAGATTGTCACAGGGCGCCGGTCGTTGTTGACCGCCCCGCGCCACAGTTCGGCGCCGTCCTGCCGGATCACGACGGTGCGCGGGACCGGGCTGCGCAGGAAGCACTCCAGTCGCCAGGTGCGCGCAGCCTGCGGCCAGGCAGTGATGTCGAGGAAGGCGGGACCGGAACCATCGCTCCAGGCCCAGTCGTGGCGGCGGGTCTCCTCGCGCCCATGCCAGCCGGCGCCCACGCGGACGATGCAGGCGTCATCGTCCCGGCGGGCGGCGGCGACCTCGCGGCCGTCGGTGGGCACGTCGATCAAAGGCGGGAGCCCGGCGCAGGCGGTGAGGCTGCCCACGAGAAGCCAGGCCAGGGCGGCCTTGCGCCGCCGGGCGAGAATGAAGAACGCAAGGGTCAGCGGCAGGACGACGCGCTGGACCGCGCCGGGGTAACCTTCCCAGACGGCGGTGCCGAGCCCGAGGAGGATGAGGACGTAAACCGCCCCGATCCGCCACCAGGGATCGGAGAATTTCGGACGAATCACGAGGTACACCGCCTGCGCGGTCAGGCCCGCGGTTGCAAAAAGGGTCGTCCAGGCGAGGAGCGGGATCCGGGGATGCGCCAAGTCCGCCACGCTCGCGCGCCATTTTTCGACAAGCCCGGCGACCGGCCACGTGAAATTGCCCCAGCCGGGATCAGCGGGGCCGAGGAGCCGGCGGACATAAAGCATCCAGAGGGCGAGAGGAGCCGCTGTGGTGAGCGACCGCCGGACGTTGGCCCAAGAAAGCCAGGGCGCCGTCCAGAGGCCCGCCAGCGCGGCGAGCAGCGTTTCCCGGGACAAGCCAGCCGCCGCCAGCCAGCCGAAGGCCTGGCGCGGCCGGCGGGCCTCCAGCGCAGCCATGGCTCCCGCGAGGAACGTCAGCGCAATCAGGTCGGTCAGGGATTCGCGCACGCTCGCCAGGGCTCCGGCCGAAAAGAGGACTCCCGCCCAGGCGAGCCAGCTGCGAAAATCCTCGACCGCCAGCAGCCGCCAGAGCAGGGCCGCCAGAACCAGCCACGCGAGGACATTGAGGAGCACGTAGACCTGGATGATTCGCCGGGGATTGCCCCCCGCGAGCACCCAGGCCAGCGCGGGCGGCAGGATGCGGCGCCCGCGATAGGCCAGGTTGTCGACGGCCCCCCGCAACTCGGGCGCGCGCAGCAACGGATGATAGGCGATCTGGGAATAGGCGATCCCGTCGTACGGCCCCGAATCCTGGAAGACGTAGACCGGCTGGGTGCGGAATTCCTCGATCTTTTTTGCGTCATATGAGCGGTCGAGCTGCACGAACGCCGTCAGGCCCCACACCGGGTGCCAAAAACGGGCGACGAGGCCGGCGAAAAAGAGGACGGCGGCGACGCCCAGGCAGCGAGCCGTCCAGCGCGCCGCAGGGGAAGGGATCAGCCGGTCGTTATGCATCTGCCTCGGCTGGTACCGATAGCGGATACCCGCTGAAAACCAAGAGGATACCCGGTGGCCCGGGTTTCCTCCCGGGGCGGGAAGTGCAAATCCTTTCTCGACAGCTTCCCACGCCGGCGGCGCAATTGGGCGGGGCTCGACGCCCCTTCTGTGCCGGAAACCCTGCCGCATCTCCCGTCCCGCCCCCTCCAGTGGGCCTTTGCCGCGACGGCGGCGGCGGCGTTGGCCCTGGTTCTCCTGACCTGCGTCCGCGTCTGGCTGCCGGATTATGGGTTCACGCGCTTCATCAACATCGGCCGGGAATTCGTTCCGCGGGGCACCGCCGTCTATCGCGCCACCCCGAAGTACGTGACGGCCGCCCCGGGACCCGACGCGGGCTTCGATGGCCAGTGGTATGCGGAGATCGCGCTCGATCCCCTGCTGCGCGATCCCCAGCTCCGGCGCGCACTCGACGATCCGGCTTACCGCGCCGACCGCATCCTGCTGCCCGCGCTGGCATGGCTGGGCGGACTGGGCCGGCCGTTCTGGGTGCTCAACTTCTTTGCGCTGCTCAACCCGCTTTTCTGGCTGGGCTACGTCGCGATCCTCTTCGCGCTCTTCCGCCGCCTCGGCTGGGCGGGCTGGGCGGGCTTTGCCGCCATGCTGCTGACCTGCGGGGTCATCGAGTCGATGTACGGGGCGCTCACGGATTTCCCGGCCTTCGTGCTGATGACCCTCGCGGCGATGATCGGCGGGAGCCGCGGCGCCGGGGTCCTCGGGCTGGCGGCGCTGACCCGTGAGGTCAATCTGCTGGGGCTGGCGGGCTTCCTCGAATTCGAACCGCCATGGCGGGCGGCCCTAGGGAGGAACCTGCGGCGGGGGGCGATCGTCGTCGTGCCGTTTGTGCTCTGGTTTTGCTATGTGCGCTGGCGCCTGCCCTCGCCGGGCAGCCATTCGCTCGGCGCCCTCTACGCCTCGATGGCGGGCAACAACCTCGACTGGCCGCTCCACGCGATCTACCGGAAGCTCCGCGAGGTCCTCGGCGTCATCGGGCGGGGCGGCATCGGCTGGAGCGAGGCCTTCGGGAGCGTCGAAGTCCACGCGCTCCTCACGATTATCGCCACGCTGACGCAGTGCCTCTACCTGATCACGCACCCGGAGTGGAAGAACCGCCTCTGGCGGGTGGGGATCGCCTTCGTCCCATACTTTTTCTTCATCTCCTACAACGTCTGGGAGAGCCATTTCACGGTGACCCGCCACGCGCTGCCGTTCACCCTCGCCTTCAACCTTATCCTGGCGCTCCGGCCGAACCGGCGGTGGCTGGTCTGGTTCCTCCTGGGCAACTGCTTTGTTCCGTACGGGATCTGCCGCTTCGTGGAATTTGGCCGGGACGGCCCCTCGCCTCCGGAATTCACCGTCGCGGGCGCCGCGTTGCCGGCGGGAATGCTCACCGCGACCTTCCGCGACGTCGCGCCCGCCGGCCCGGCGGACCTCGGCCGGGGCCCGGGCTTTGGCTGGGCCGGTCCCGAGACCGCCCGGACGCCGTGGTATGAGCTGGGCCTTTCCAACCGCCGCCGGATCTGGCGCTGGGCGATAAGGCAGCGGGCGAGCCTGGTCCTCGCCAACACCGGCGCCGATCCCCTGCGCGTCTCCCTGGCCTTCGCGTCCGAGAGCCTCGTTCCCCGCGACCTGCGCCTGAGCGTGCGGGGCACGGTAGTCTGGGAGGGCGCGATCGCGGCCAAACCCGCCCTGACCCCCGTGCGCACCGAGGCCTTCCTGCTGCCGCCCGGCGAAACCGTCGTCGATTTCATCACGCCCCAGGCCGTCTCGCCGCCGGGCGACGACGTGCGGCCTTTGGCCTTCATGGTCTCGGAGCCCTCCCTGGTGGTCGCTCCGGTTCCCTAGCCGCGCTCCCGTCTTGGCCTCCCCCGTCCCGCCTCCCGAGTTCGCGCCTGCGCCCCGCTGGGCTTTCGGCGCTGTGGCGGCGTTGGCCGCCGCCCTCATGCTGGTCACCTGCGTCAACGTCTGGTCGCCGGTGTTCGGCCTGACGCGTTTCCTCTCGGTTGGGCGGGAATTCGAGCAGCGGGGCACCGCCGCCTACCGGGCCGCGCCGAAATACGTGACTCCGGCCCGGTGGGGCTTCGATGGCCAGCTGTATGCCGAAATGGCTCTCGATCCCCTGCTGCGTGATCCGCAGCTCAAGGTCGCCCTCGATAATCCGCCCTACCGCGGGCACCGGATCCTCCTGCCCTGGCTGGCCTGGTTGGGGGGATTGGGCCGGCCAGCCCGGGTCCTGACGGCCTATGCCGCGCTGAACCCGGTCTTCTGGCTGGGCTATGTCGCGCTCCTTTATGCGATCTTTCGCGGCCGGGGCTGGGCGGGCGTCGCGGGCTTCGCGGCGATGGTGCTGACCTGCGGCGTCATCGCCTCGACCTTCCGGGCCCTCACGGACTTCCCCGCGTTCGTCCTGATGACGCTGGCGGCCGTCCTCGGCGGCGGCGGGGGCGCCGCCGCGCTCGCGCTCGCGGCGCTGACCAGGGAAATCAACCTCTTTGGGCTGGCGGGCATCCTGGAATTCGAGCCGCCCTGGGATCGGGCCTTCTGGAAGAACCTCAGGCGCGGCGTCCTCGCCGCGGGCCCCCTGGCCCTCTGGTGGGCTTACGTGCACCTGCGGTTTCCGATGCCCACCTCGCTCGCGGGCCGCAATTTCGAATGGCCCTTCCACGCCATCTTCCGGAAGGCGGTCGAGGTCTTCGCGGTGATCCGGGAGGGGGGCATCGACTGGCCGCAGTTCTACAAGAGCACGCCGCTGCACGCGCTGCTGACCATCCTCGCGACGCTGACGCAGTGCCTCTACCTCGTGACGCATCCGGCCTGGAAGAACCGCCTCTGGCGGATCGGCATCGTCTTCGTCCCCCTTTTTGTGTGCATCGGCTACCAGGTCTGGTACAGCCACTTCACGGTCACCCGGCACGCGCTGCCCATCACGCTGGCTTTCAATGCGCTGCTCGCGGCGCGCCCCAACCGCCGCTGGCTGGTGTGGTTTCTTCTCGGAAACTGCTTCGTCCCCTACGGCATCTACAAGTTCGTGTCGTTCGGCCTGGAGACCCCGCGGCCGGCGGAATTCCGGGTCGTGGCCGCACCGCAGCTGGAACCGACCGCGGACACGACCGTCGACGCGAGCTTCGGCGCCGGCTGGTCCGGCTCCGAGGAAAGCGGCGCGGGAGGAGGACGCCGGGCGGACGCCGGGCGGGCCACGCTGGTCCTGGCCAACGGCGGGCGACAGCCGCTCCTGACCGAGCTCTCCTTCGCGGCCCGGCCGGACGCCGCGCGCGACCTGCGCCTCAGCGTGCGCGGCGCCGTCGTATGGGAGGGTCCGCTCGCGCCCGGGCCGGCGCCGATTCCGGTCCGCACCGCGAAATTCCTCCTGCCGCCGGGCGAGACGGTCGTGGCGTTCGACGCGGGTCCGGCGCCGACGCCCCCCGCCTTCGTCCTTTCGGGCCTGGCCGTGGGCGTGGCTGCGGCCCCGCCCGGTTCGCCCTAGGCGCCGTTCCCTACCAGCTGGCGATCGCCTCCAGACGGCGCCGGTAGCGCGCGCCGATGACCGCCGGGGCGAAGCGCTCGATCATGGTCTCGCGGGCGGCGGCGCCCAGGCGGGCGCCCAGCGCCCGGTCGGCGTAGAGCTCGCGCATCCACTGCGCGGCCTCGGCCACGTCGGGGTCAGCCCAGACCTGGCCCCGGGAGTAGGGGCCATGGTTGCGCTCCAGCGGGATGAGCGGCGCGCGCACCGGGCAGCCGTTGGCCTTCGTGACGTACTCGGCGGTCGCGGACCAGTCGGTGGAAATGACCGGCTTGCCGAGCAGCATGGATTCGGCGACGGCGAGCCCAAATCCCTCCGCGCGGTGCAGCGACACGAAGCAGTCACAGGCCGCCTCGAGGGCATACACGTCCTCGCGCACCAGGGTCTCGGTGAGGAGGACGGTCCCGGGTAGGTCGCGGGCCGCCGCCTGCAGCTCGGCGAGGTCCTGGGGATTCCCGGCGGCGTTCTGCACCTTGATGACCAGCGCCGCCCCCGCCCCCGCCAGGCGGGACTGCCGGAAGGCCGCCAGGACCGCCCGGGGATTCTTGCGCTCCGCGTAGGAATTGAGGTCGAACAGGGTGAGGAACAGGTAGCGGTCGACCGGCAGACCGAACCGGGCGCGCAGGACCGCGGCCGGCTCGGCCGGGGCGGCGAAGGACATCGAGTGGGGCATCGCCAGGACGGGGATCGGGGCCTTGAAGGCGACGGCCTCGCGTGTGAACTCGCTGGGGCACCAGATCTCGTCGAAGTAATCGCAGGCGGGCAGCCAGGCGTCGGGAAACTCCGGCAGCTCCCAGGCCCAATAGGCGATGTTGTACTTGCCGTGGAGGAACCCGGGATGATGGTGCTCGAGGTCGCGCGCGGCCGGCGGGTCGAAGTGCACGACGTTGACGGGGTAGGGATTGTCCTCCTGCAGCCGGCCGATGTAGCTGGGATCGCCGCGCCGGTTCTTGCAGGGCAATTTCAGGTCGACCAGCGCCTGGGAAATTCCCGCGGCATCGGCCGCCCGCGCCATGCACCGCGCCGATTCCCCGATCCCAAGGTCGGCGGTGAGAAATCCCGCGAGGTTCAGCCCCAGGCGCACGCCGCGGCGCGCGAATTCCGCGGCGAAGGGCGAGTGCCGGTTGGAAAAGTCGAAGACCGCTTCGCCGGCCTCGGTCTCGATGCGGGCGAGCCGGAACTGCCGGTTCTTGTTCTGGCGGCGAAAGCGCTGCAGGGCGCCGGCCAGGGGCCACCCGGCCGTGACGCGGCCGAGCAGGGCGAGAATGTTGGTGAGGCCGGTGCCCCGCAGGCGGACCGCCAGGACACTGCCGGACTGCGTGCCCGCCGGGCCCGCGGTAAACGGGACGCGGAAGGGACCCGGGCGGAGCCCGCGCAGCCCGGCCACGCGCCGGCCATCGAGAAAGAAATCGGCGCCAAGCGACCCCGCCTCCAGGCCATGGACCTCCGGATGGGGGTGCATCTCCCCCTGCACGATGAAGACCGTCTCCTCGGCCAGGGGGGGCAGCCGGACCAGGCCCTGCTCGCGGATCCAGGCCGAATCCGGCACGAACTCGTCAAAGAACAGTCCCTGGTAGTGCGCCAGGCGCCGGGTGGGGGCGCCGGCGGCGGAGGGCGAGCTGCTGGCGGATCGCATGGGTGAACGGCAACGCGGAGAGGCTGCCTACGCTGGGAAGCGCCCGGGCCAAGGCAAGCCTACAGCCGGGAGTGCCTCAGCCGCAAGGCGTTGGCGACGACGCAGAGGGAGCTGAGACACATCGCGGCGGCGGCGATCATGGGATCGAGCAGCCGGCCGGTCGCGGGGTAGAGGACCCCGGCCGCCAGGGGAATCCCGAGCACGTTATAGATGAAGGCGAAGAAAAGGTTCTGCCGGATCACGCCCACGACGGCCCGGCTGAGCCGGATCGCCTTCGCGAGGTCCGGGAGGTCGCCGCGCACGAGGACGAGACCCGCGCTTTGCATCGCGATGTCGGTGCCCGTCCCCATCGCCACCCCGACATCGGCCGCGGCCAGGGCCGGCGCGTCGTTGATGCCGTCGCCGGCAAAGATCGTCCGGTCGCCCTTGTCGCGCGCCGCCCGCACGAGCGCCTGCTTGCCGGCGGGCGTGACCTCCGCGTGCACGTCGTCGAGCTCCAGCTGGCCGGCCAGGGCATAGGCGGCGGCGGCGCGGTCCCCGCTGACCATCACGATCTTGAGGCCGAGTTCGTGCAGGTCGTGCACGGCGACCGCCGCCGTCTCCCGGAGGGGATCGGCGAGGGCGATCGTGCCCACGGGCCGGCCGTCGACCGTGACGCTGACGACCGTGGCGGCGGGCAGCGCCTCCTCCGCGTCGCCCTCGGGGGCGCGGCCGACCCGCACCTGCCGTCCCTCCACCACGGCGGACACGCCGGCGCCCGGCTCGGCGGCGAAGCCGGTGGCCGCCGGCACCGTCAGCCCGCGCGTGCGCGCCGCCGCGACGATGGCGAGGGCGAGCGGATGCTCGCTGCCAACCTCCGCGGCGGCGGCGAGCGCCAGGAGCTGGCCGTCCGTCATTTCGCGGACGGGCCGCACGGCCACGACCCGCGGATGGCCCACGGTCAGGGTACCCGTCTTGTCGATGAAAACCGTCGTGACGTCCGCCAGCCGCTCGAAGGCGGAGGCGTCGCGCACCAGGACGCCGGCCTGGGCTCCGCGGCCGATCCCGGCCACGACCGCGACCGGCGTGGCCAGCCCGAGGGCGCAGGGGCAGGCGATGACGAGGACGGCGACCGCGGCCGCCACGGCGTGCGCCAGCCGCGGCTCCGGCCCGAGCGCGAGCCAGCAGACGAAGGTCGCGGCGGCGATCGCGAGGACGATCGGCACGAACCAGGCCGACACGCGGTCGGC
>CAZKAH010000065.1:0-15920 GCA_964550715.1 uncultured Opitutaceae bacterium | reverse complement strand
AGTGGATCGACTGCAACATCGGCAGCCGCCTCACCATGAAGTACCCCGGCGTCGTGCTGAAGGGCCGCAAGGCCCGCGGCGAGGTCCTCTCCATCGCCCTGGCCAACGACGGCCAGCACCAGGACACGGGGGCCAAGATGATCCACGCCGCGGATGAGACCACCTCCAACATCGTCGCCAAGTCGATCTCGGTCGGCCAGGGCCGCAGCACCTACCGCGGGATCGTCCACATCCCGAAGCATCTCAAGGGCTGCAAGAACAACACCGAGTGCGACGCCCTGCTGATCAACGCCAACAGCCGGACCGACACCTACCCGGCCATCACCGTGCGCGGCGACCGCAACGCCACGCAGCACGAGGCCAGCGTCTCGAAGGTGAACGAGGAGATGATCTTCTACATGCAGTCGCGCGGCCTGACCGAGGGCCAGGCGATGAGCCTGGCCGTCAACGGCTTCATCAACGACCTCGCCCGCCAGTTCCCGATGGAATACTCGGTCGAGCTCAAGCGCCTGATCGACCTCGAGATGGAAGGCTCGGTCGGCTGAGCGCCGCGCCCCACCCTTGCCGATGCCCGCGACCTCCATCACCCTCCCGAAGACCACGGTCGGCAGCTTCACCGGCGAAGCCTTCGCCGCGCACCTGGCGGCCCAGAAGCACCTGCCCGGCTGGTGGCTCGACCGCAAGCGGGCCGCCTACGAGAAATTCGCCGCGCTCCCGCTGCCCAAGCGCACGGACGAGTCCTGGCGCTTCAGCGACATCGGCGCCCTGACGCTCGACGGGTTCAAGCCCGGCGGCGAGCCCCACGGCGGTCCCGCCGCCACGGACCGGATCACCGAGCCCCGGAGCGAAAATCCCGGCCTGGCCTGGCTCGCCTTCGCGGACAACGTTCTCGCCGGCCGGTCGACGCCCCCGCCCGAGCTCACCCGGCGCGGCGTGATCGTCACCACCCTGGCCGAGGCCCTGGTCAGCCATCCCGAGCTCCTGAAGGCGCACTTCATGGCCCAGCCCCAGAAGCTTGGCTCCGAGAAGTTCGCCTCCCTCCACACCGCCTTCATCGGCGACGGCGCCTTCATCTACGTCCCCCAGGGGGTCGAGCTCGACGCGCCCATCACGGTCATCCACGCCGCCTTCCGCGCCGGGGCCGCCGTCTTCCCGCACACGCTCGTGATCGCCGAGGAGAACTCGAAAGTCACGGTGGTCGACGATTTCCTCTCCGCCACCGACTCGGCCCACTTCGCCTGCGGCGCCAACGACCTCTACGCCGCGCACGGCTCGCAGGTCACCTACCTTGCCGCCCAGAACTGGTCCCGCCCCAGCCTCTCCTTCCAGTTCAACTCGACCATCGTGCGCCGCGACGCCCGGGTGCAGTCTCTGAACCTCCACCTGGGCGGCCGCCAGGCGCGGCACGAGTCGCTGTCCCAGCTGCAGGCGCCCGGCGCCTTCTCACAGATGCTCGCGCTCACCGTCGCCGAGCAGAAGCAGGAGTTCGACCAGCGCACGCTCCAGATCCACCAGGCCCCGAACACCAAGTCGGACCTCCTCTACAAGAACGCCCTGCGCGACCAGTCCCGGACGATCTTCTCCGGCCTGATCGTGGTCGATTCCGACGCCCAGAAGACCGACGCTTACCAGAGCAACCGGAACCTGATGCTCAGCGATGACGCCGAGGCCAATTCCCTCCCCGGCCTGGAAATCCAGGCCAACGACGTCCGCTGCACCCATGGCGCGACGAGCAGCCGGATCGATCCCGAGCAGGAGTTCTACCTGGAGAGCCGCGGGATCAGGCCCGCCGTCGTCCAGGAGCTGCTCACCTTCGGCTTTTTCGCCGAGGTCCTGGCCAAGGTCGAGAACGAGGGTGTCCGCGACTGGCTCCACGGCCTGATCCGGGCCAAGCTGCAGCCCTAGGCCTCTCCCCCACCATGGAACGCGAACGCACCCTCTCCCGCGACGTCGCCGCGACGCAGATTCCCTCCGGGGACAAGCAGAACCTGGCGGCCGGCACGCGCGTCATGATCCACCAGACGCTGGGCGGCAGCTTCACCGTCCAGACCGACTTCGGCCTGTACCGCATCGACGGCCGCGACGGCGACGCCCTCGGCGAGCAGGTGGCCGACCACGCGGTCAAGGCGGAGACGCTGACCGACGGCGCGCCCGATCCCGCCGCGGTCTGGGACCAGCTGCGCAAGGTCTTCGATCCCGAGATCCCCGTGAACATCGTGGACCTGGGCCTCGTCTATTCCATGGAGGTGGAAAAGAAGGACGAGGGCCACCAGGTGAACGTGGCGATGACCCTGACAGCCCCCGGCTGCGGCATGGGGCCCGCCATCGCCGAGGACGCGAAGAGCAAGATTCTCCTGGTGCCGGGTGTCTCGACGGCCGACGTGCGAATCACCTGGGAGCCGCCGTGGAATCAGTCGATGATCAGCGAGGAAGGTAAGATGAAGCTGGGTCTGGTCTGAGGCCAGCTCGGCCACGTCCGGCCGGCGGCCGTTGAGCCGCGATGGGGCAGCAAGATAAGGGAAGAAGCGGGCAAAAACGCGCTTGCAATAGTGCTATTAGACATATCTAACAGACGCAAATGCCGGCGGCCCGGATCTTTGCCCTGCTCATTCTCGCCCTTCTCCTGGGGAGCGCTGCGCTCGTTCTCGCCGCCCGCAGGAGCTCCCGGTTTGCCGATGGCGTGATCCGGAGCCTCACCCACCACGGCTCCGCCGGCGCGATCCTCCCCACCAGCCCGAACTACGAACTCATTTTCCTGCGAATGGGGGATGGCACGAGGATTGCCGCGCAAGTGGGCCGGGCCCTGGATCGGGAGGGTAAGCCCCTTGGGGGCTACGCGCAGCGGCCCACGGTGATCTACTGCTATCCTGGCGGCGGCACCCTGCGATGGAGTTCCCCGCAGTTTGAGGGCTTCCGCCGCCTGGGCCTGAACGTCGTCATGCCGGAGTATCCCGGCTATGGAATGAGCGACGGCAAGCCCACCGAGGAAGGATTCCACGCGGCCGCCGATGCCGCCTATGACTACGTGCTGGGCCGGGAGGATCTCCGCCATGCGGGTATCCTCGCCGCAGGTTGGTCGCTCGGAGGCAGTACGGTGGTGGATCTCGCCAGCCGGCGCCCGGTCAATGGCCTCGTTCTCCTCGGCACCTCGACAACCTTTGACGATATCTGCCGCAACTATGCCGCCAGTCATCCCGTGATTTCATGGCTGCTGGGACCCCTCTTTGCGCGGTTTGGCTGGATGGTGAAGCTCGACAGCCTTTCCCGGATTGCCGCCGTCCAGTGCCCCATCCTGGTCATCCGCGGAACCCGGGACGAGCTGGTATCCGAGGAGATGACCGGTCGGCTCATCGCCGCTGCAAAATCCCAGGTGACCTTCGTCCCCGTCGCCGGCGCCAGCCACTTTGATCTCTTCCGCGTGGGCAGCGCCAGAATCTGGGACGCAATCGGGGATTGGCTCGCCCCAATAAAATAACACGACCACCCAAGGATATCCATGGCCCGCACCCAACGCACTCCCTTCGTCATCCTCGGCCTGCTGGGGCTTTCCGACCCACACCCCCGGTCCGGTTACGAGATCAAGAAGGTCATCGACAACATCATCGCCCACTTTTGGTCGGAGAGTAATGGCCAGATCTACCCGGTCCTGAAGCAGCTCGCCGCCCGGGAACTGATCCACGCCCAAGCCAGGAAGAGCAAAGGCCGGAAGAAGATCAGCTACGCCATCACCCCCCAGGGCCAGGCCGCCCTGCGCGCCTGGCTGGCGACTCCGCCGGAAATGGCCAAGCCGCGGGACGAGCTGATCCTGAAGCTCTTCTTCGGCAGCGAAACGGAGATTCCCGTGCTGATCGGCCACCTGCAGGCCCACCGCGAGGCCGCAAAAGCCGCGCTGGCCCAGTGTGCCTTCTGGCAAAAGGAGGCCGGTTCGCAGCAAGCCAAGTACACTCCCTTCTCCCTGATCACCCTCCGCGCCGGCGTCCTCCTCTCGGAGGCCAATCTGCGATGGGCTGAGGAATCGATCGCCACCCTGCGCCGGATGGATGCGACCAAAAACCCAAAATGATCGTCCGCGGCATCGATCACCGGGCGGACGGTGGCCTGGGCCACCGCAGGAGCGCCCCAAGCCCCCTTTTTTTCCACCCATGAACATCATGACCACCGCCATCGTCCTGCAAGTCGTCGTGCTCGTCTACCACCAGGTTACCACCCTGTTCGACCTCTATCCCTTCAATGGCATCCGCGGGTCATCGCCGCGCGAGCGGCTGACCGAGGCCGGGGTCAATTTTGCCTTCATGGCCTTTCCCCTGGTCGCCTTCATTCTGCGCTGGCCAGGAATGATGCAAGGGGGCCTCTATACCTATTTCTTTGTCGCGCTCGGCTGGTGCGCGACGTGGCCGATTCCCTACTTCTTTGGCCCTTCACCCAAATGGCTCGAGATCTATTCCCGCATCCAGGCCAAGACGATCATGGTGCTGCCGCGGCGCGGAACGAATCCCACGCCAAATCTCGAGCACCTCATCCTCATCGTCCTGCTGCTCGCGGCGGCATTTGCCAGCTATCGGGCCTATGAGTCCCTCTATCCCGGACCCCTTCGGCATCTCGGCTGGGCCGGCCTGGGGGGCGCATGCTTCCTTGGCTTCATGACGTATCACATGGCACTGGCCGGAAGGTCAAAGGCGAGCTCGTCTCCGGCGTCCTGAAAACCGCGGCGGCGATGGCGCCGCGGGTTGTTACTATTGGCGGAGATGAGAGGGATCATTTCCGCCTTTTTTCTCGCCGCCACGGTCGCCCGTGCCGTTGAAGCCACCCCGGAAGCAACGCCCGTCATCATCCTGCCGGATGCCGACGGCGTGCTCGATTTCGCCGCTGCCCAGCGGGCGCGGACGTTCGATGCCATCCCCAATCCCTTTCGGGATCGTCTGCGCCCGCCGCCAACGTTCGGGGAGGTCAGCCTGGTCGTCCATTCGGTCCTGATTCCGGGCCGGCCGGAGGACGCCTGCGTGGTGCTCAACGGCCGGCTCTATTCGGCCGGCGACAAGGTCGAGGGCCTGGAGCTGGCCCGCATCAGCGCCGAAAGCCTGGAATTTCGCGTCGACGGGGCCGTCCTCCGCATCCCCGTGGGCGACAAGCCTGTGAGAATCCGGTTGGCCCGCTGATGAAGCGAAGGATCGCCCCGCCTCCCCTGCCCCGGTTCCTGGCCCGGGCCCGGATCGCTCCGCGGCACCAGATCCAGTTCTTCCGCCAGATGGAGATGCTGCTCTCCTCCGGCATCCTCATCGTCGAGGCCCTGGCCCGGCTCCGGGACCGCTATCCCGACCGGCGGACGCGCGAGGTGCTGGCGGTCGTCCATGCGCAGGTTTCGGCGTCGCGCACCAGCCTCTCGCGGGCCCTGGCGCTCTTCCCGCGCAGCTTCCCGCCGGGTATCGTCACCGTCGTCGCCGCCGGCGAGGAAAGCGGCACCGCGAAGCTTGCCGAGCGATTCGCGGACCTGGCGGAGCGCCTGGCCTACACCCAGGCCAATCGCCGGGAGGTCCGAAACGCCTGCGCCTACCCGGCCTTGGTCGTCCTGCTCGCCGCCGGCTTTTACCTGCTGCTGCTGACCGTGGTCTTTCCCCGGCTGGCCGAGGTGCTGACTTCGCTGGGCACCCAGCTCCCGCCCCTGACCCGCGGCGTGATCGCGGCCTCCGCCGCGGCCCGGCGGGACTGGCCCGCGCTCGTGGCCGCCTTCCTCGGCCTGCCACTGCTTTGCGTAGGCCTGCGGCAGTTGCCGGCCGCAATCGGGCCGCTGGACCAATGCTTCCTGCGGCTGCCTCTCCTCGGCCCGATCTACCAGGACCTCACCGTCGCGCTGGTATGCAAAGTCTACCGCTCGCTCTACCAGGCCAACAAGCCCTCGCCCGAGATCCTCGGCCTTTGCGCCCACCTGACGGGCAATGCCTGCTTTCGCGAGGGCCTCCGGAAGGCGGGCACCGCGCTCGCCACCGGGCGCGCCTCCCTGGCCCAGGCCTTCACCCAGAGCGGGCTCTTCCCGCCGCTGGCCTGCCTCGCGATCGACGTCGGTGAGCAATCCGGCCAGCTCGCGCAGGCCCTGGAACGCGTGGCCGCCTACTACGGCGCCCAGGCGCGGGAGCGCATCCGTGTCGCGATCGCCGTCATCAATCCCGCGCTGACCCTGGCGGTCGTCGGCGGCGTCGGTCTCGCCCTCCTCTCGTTCTTCCAGGCCGTCTACCAGCTCGTCTATGCGGTTCACTAGGACTCCCAGCCCGGGCTTCACCCTGATCGAGCTGCTCTGCGTCTGCGCGGTGATCAGCATTCTCCTCGCCACCGTCGGGCCGGCCATCGGGCAACAGATCCTGCAGGCGCGCGTCACCGCGGAGACCGCCACCCTCCAGGGGATGGGTGCGGCCGCGCAGGCCTCCTTCGAATCCGCCGACCTCGAGGGGACAAACCTGGCGGCCCTCGCCGGCAGCCTGCCGGCCGGGGTCGACCCGACCAGTTTTTCCGGCTCCACCGATCCCGCCTTCGTGCCGGCCGGGACCAACCCCTATGACTGGTTCGCCAAGCTCACCCGGCAGATGGGAGGCATCCCGCAGCCTGGGTTGGCCCCGACCCCCGCCCTCCAGCCGCAAGTGGCCAGCGTCCTCCGCAATGCGAGCAACAACAGCCGCCTGATGCTGGTCGGCCCCGCCACGGAATCCGGCCAGCAGCGGTTTCTCCTCGTGTCGCTCGTCGCCGCCCCGGGCCAGCTGGCTCTCCCGCCGCTGCCCAATCCCGCGAACCCGCAGGATCCCGCCAACTTGGCTCTGTTCAATGACATCTGGAACACGAATTGGCCGAGCCCCACCGCGGTGCTGCCCCCCTCCTGGACCGCGGGGCTGACGAGTAGCCAACTGCAGGCCTGGCTTAGCGGCGGGACCGGGGGCCGGCATCTCTGGCAGCTCTGCGTCCAACGCATCGTCTGCCCGAAGTACACGATCACGGTCAACAACACCCACCCGACCGACAACTGCTACCTCTACTACAACTTCCAAGGCACGACGGCCGGCAATTCCACCGTCGTCCCCGCGAACGCCGGCACCGCGGTGGTGACCGGCGTCTACTTCGGCCGGCTGATCCAGGCTTACCGCGGGACCGCCCCGCCGCCGGCCGCGCAGCTCTTTTCCCAATTCACCCTGCGCGACAACAATGAGATCACGCTGCAGGACTAGTGAGCTTGGTCAGGATCTTGCACATCGCCGGGCTGCCGGCGACGTAGACGATCCGGCCCATCTTCAGGTCGAACTGGCGCATGGGCAGCTGCTCGCCGTTGAGGAAATGGATCTCGCCGCCGGCCGCCCGGCAGAGCGGGATCGCCGCCGCCAGGTCCCAGATCTTCACATTGTAGTCCACCGCGCCGTCGAGCAGCCCCGCCGCGACATACGCGAGGTGCAGCGTCGCGCTGCCGAGGCCGCGGATCTTGAACTGCGAGAGCACACCGCTCGCGAGCGCCAGGAGCTTCTTGTCGGAGGGGCTGTGCATTCCAACGAGGCTCTCCTTGTGCAGCTTGCCGGCGGTGACATGTGTCTCACGGTCGCCGTCGTGCATGCCAAAGCCCGGGCCGCCGTGCATCAGGGTGCGGCGGCTCAGGTCGTAGACGACGCCATAGATCGGGTCGCCGTGCTCGACCAGCGCGAGCGAGATCGCGCAATGGGGAATCCCCAGGGCGAAGTTGTTCGTGCCGTCGATCGGGTCGAGGACCCAGGCGTACCGCGCGGTGACCGGCAGCGGCGCCTTCACATCGGGCAGCTCCTCGCTGAAATACTGGTCGCCGGGAAACTGGGCGCGCAGCTCCGCGAAGATGTTCTCCGAGATGGCGACGTCCACGTCGGTCACGCGGGTGCCGTCGGATTTCCAGTGGCTCTCCGCCCGGCCAAATTCCCGGTGGAGCAGCTCGGTCTGCGCCAGCACGGCGCGTTTCGCCGCTTCGATGCGGGCCTTCAGTTCATTCATAGTCGTAGAGCTTGGGATCGCGGCTGGGCGCGCTCCGCCGGGCGCGGAATCGGTGCCGGGCCTCTTCGCGGGCGGCCGCGGGGGTTTCGTCAGCTTCCGCACCTTCGTCGCCGGGCGCAGCGCCGCCCAGCTGCTCCTCAAGGGAATCGGGGTCGGCGCCCTCCTCGAGCTTCCGCACCACTTCCTCCATGTCGCCATCGATTTTCTCGCCGGTCATCTCCGACATCCGCCGCATCATCCGGCCCATCGCCTTCGGATCGTTCTCATCCACGTGGGCGAATTCGCCCTCCATCGCCGACATGGCGGCCTCAAGGCGGGAATCGTCCGCCGCATCCGGCGAGGCCGCCGGAGCTGCCGTCGTGTCCGCATCCCCGTTGCCCCGCTTGGTCACGGCAAAGGACGAGAGCATCTTCTCCATCGGAAAGGCCGGATTGTCCGGACAGCGGGGAATGGTCCGCCCCTGCGCCAGGGTCTTGGCGTAGAACTGGTAAATGGTGTGATTGCGCGGGCAATAGTACTCGTAGATCGGCATGGCAACGGCAGGTCACCCTACTTTGCCTCCTTCCCCGGTTGAAGCAAGGATGAGGCGTCCGGCCCCAGGTCAGCTGCGACGGGAAGCCAGCCAGCGCTGGACGTCCGCCAGGGAGCGGGTGTTCAGGATGTTCTCCCGGGTGAGCCAGCCCTTCCGGGCCGCATTTACCCCCGCCCGGAGGTGCGAGAGTCCCGCCGTGTCGTGCGCATCGGGATTGATCGCGCAGAGGAGCCCACGCTCAGCCGCCTTGCGCCAGTGGCGCCAGTCCATATCCAGCCGCCAGGGGCTCGCGTTGAGCTCGACGACGACTTGGCGCGCGATGGCCGCGTCGATCACCTTGCCCACATTCACCTGGTAGCCCTCGCGGCGCAGGAGCACGCGGCCGGTCAGGTGGCCCAGCATGGTGGCATGGGGATTCTCGATCGCGCGGATGATGCGGGCCGTCATCACCGCCTCGTCCTGGGTCATCGCGTTGTGGACCGACACCACCACGTAATCCAGCTGCCCCAGCACCTTGTCGTCAAAGTCCAGCCGGCCGTCCGTGAGGATGTCGCATTCGACCCCGGCGAACAGATGGGTCCGGGATCCCTTGGCGGCATTGAAAGAGCGGATCTCCCTCACCTGCGCCAGCAGCCGCTCCGCGCTCAGGCCGTTGGCCTGGACGCTCGACTTGGAATGGTCCGCGATCCCGAGGTATTCCCAGCCGAGGGCGGCGGCCGCGGCCGCCATCTCCGCCAGCGTGTTGTGGCCGTCGGACGCGTTGGTGTGGTTGTGGAACGCCCCGCGCAGGTCGGCCAGCTCGACCAGCCGCGGCAGCTCCCCGCGCTCAGCCGCCTCGATCTCACCCAGGCCCTCGCGCAGCTCCGGCGGGATTTCCTTCAGGCCCAGGCGCGCAAAGAGCTCCGCCTCGGTCCGGACCGGCTTCACCTTGGTGGTCGCCGCCTTCGCCTTGACGGTTTCGTCCCCGCCGGCGGGCTCCAGTCCCCATTCGCTGAGGCTCAGCCCCCGGGCGAGCGCCCGCTGGCGCATCTGCACGTTATGGTCCTTGGAGCCCGTGAAATGATGCAGCGCGAACACAAACTGGTCGGCCGGCACGACGCGGAGATCCGCCTGGAGCCCGTCCGCATAGCGGACGCTGGCCTTGGTCTCGCCCTTGGCCGTGACCTCGACCACCCCGGGGCGGGTCGTGAACCACTCGACCACCGGGCCGATGTCCGTCGCCGCGACGAGAAAATCCAGGTCCCCGATGGTCTCCATCCCGCGCCGGAGGCTGCCGGCCGCCTCGGCCCGGCTCACCTGCGGCAGTGCCCGCAGCCCCGCCAGGATCGGCTCGGCGACCGCCGCGGCCTCCCACCAGATGTGGCGCCGCCCGTAGGCCTCGCGGTTCTTGATCCCGGCGAGGAGCTTCTCCTGGGTCTTCGCGCCGAAGCCGTCCAGCTCCGCGACTTTCCCCGCCGCGCAGGCGGCCGCGAGGTCCGCGATGCTGGCGACCCCGAGCTTCTGGTGGAGGGCCAGGATCTTCTTCGGGCCCAGGCTCGGGATCTGCAGCAGCTCGACCAGGCCCGGCTCGACCGCGGCCTTGAGGTCCTCGTGAAACTTGAGCCGGCCCGTCCGGTGCAGCTCTGTGATTTTCTGGGCCAGGGCCTCGCCGATCCCCGGCACGCTGCGCAGGTTCTCCTCCGCCACCAGCCGGCCCAGCTCGGCCTCCCCGACCGTTTCCAGGGCCCGGGCGCCCGCGCGGTAGGCGCGCACCTTGAAGGGGTTCTCGCCCTTGAGCTCCAGGAGGGTCCCGATCTCGTCCAGGACGTCGGCTATCTGCGCCTTGTTCACCCCGCAGAGGAAACGCCGAAACCGGAAAGGCACAAGGGCTTTGAAGCTTGTCGCTCCCGGCCGATCGGCTTCTCCTCCGGCGGTGGCCTTCACCTACCCGCGCACGATCCATTTCAGCGACACCGACGCCGCCGGCGTTGTTTTCTTCGCGAACACCCTGGCCATCTGCCACGAGGCCTACGAGGAGTCCCTCAGCGCGGCGGGCATCGAGCTCCACGCCTTCTTCTCCGCCGAGAGCCTCATCGTCCCGATCGGGAAGACGGAGGCCGAGTATCTCCGCCCGCTGGCCGTGGGCGACAAGGTCCGCGTGGCCGTCACGCCCGCCGGCCTGACCGAGAACTCCTACGAGGTCCGCTTCGAGGTCATCAAGCTCGGGCCCAAGGAGAAGACCGCGGCCCGGATCCGGACCGAGCATGTCTGCCTGGACGCCAAGACCCGGAAACGGACGCCCCTCCCGGCCGGCCTCGCGGCCTGGGTCAGGGGATGACCGGCAGGCGGCGCAGGTAGACGTCGACGAGCAGGCTGTAGTCCGGCCCCAGCGCGGCGGTGCCGCGCCCCACCAGCTGGTAATTCTCCTCCAGGTAGCCGGCCAGCGCGGGAAAGGTCGACGGCGGGGTCCGCCGGATGCCCCGGACGATGTAGTCCTCCGTGTCCACGATCATGTCGGGGGGCGCCGCCCCGAGGTCGCGCAGGAAAGCCTCCCGCAGGAACGCCTGGCTCGGATTTCCGTCGTTCATCGAGGCATAGCCGGCCGCGCGCGTTGTGGGCGGCAGGCCCAGGTCGACGTAGAGGTACGGAGCCCAGCCCCAGACCGCCAGGGACCGGGCGTGGCCGGCAAATTGCCGGACGGTGCTGTCGATCATCCGCTGTTTCTCGAAGACGCGGCTTTGCTGGCTGTGCCAGGTCTCGTGCACGATGTGCGGTCCGTCGTTGTGCCAGAAATAGAACGCCGGCAGCGGCAGCAGTCCCACCGCCAGGATGACCCAGCCCGAGCGGAGGCGCAGCCCCTCCGGCGCCGAGCGGTCGCCCACCAGGACCTGCGCGCAGCAGGCGATCGCGAGCATCAGGGGCACCAGGCAGAGCTGCTGGTAGTGCGGGTACTGGGTGAGCGTGCTCAGGATCGCCACGAGCGCGGCCGCCAGCAGCAGGGCCGCCAGGCCGGCCGCGCGCCTCGGCAGGGCCCGCCACGCCGCCCGTCCCCGCAGGCAGAGGGCGACGATCGCCAGCAGGGCCGCGTCCTGGAACCAGGGTGAGCCGAACTGGTGAAACAGCAGGTGGAGCGCGTTCTCCGCGTAGGTCACCCACGACTTGGCCCCCGCCCGGGAGAGGTTGGCCACGAGGTAGGAGTGGTAGAACTGGTCCCAGGCGCCGGCCCGCGCCACCCAGGCGAGCATGAGCGCGCTCGGCAGCACCGCGCCGGCGAAGAGGAACGCCGCCTGGCGCAGGCGCCGCGGCCCGGGGACAGCCCGGTCCGTCCCCACCTCGGCCATCGCCCACAATCCCAGCGCGAGCGCCTCCGGCACCGCCTGCAGCTTCGCCCAGGGAACCAGGCCGAGGAGGAGGCCGATCAGCAGCAGCCGGTCCCCGCCGCGGTCCGGCCGGCGCGGGGCAACCAGCGCGGCGAGGGCCCCGCTGATCAGGAGGCAGGGCACCAATTCGCTCGAGTAGTGGATGAAGTCCTCGTCCTGCGCCAGGGCCAGCCACCAGGCGCCGGCGCCGAGCCCGACCGCGGCGGCCGTCCCGCCGACGAGGCCCCGCGCCGCGGCGTAGGTCGCCAGCAGCGTGCCCGCCAGGCAAAGCGCCGCGAGGAGGTGGAGCGCGCGGAAGTTGAACGGCAGCCCGACCTCGTGCGAAAGCAGGACGACCCACGAGAGCACCGGCCCGCCCGTCTCGCCGTCGACCGCCCGCCACGGCGTGAGATGGTGCTCGTAGCGCATGGCCTGCGCCAGCATCTGCCCCTCGTCGACGTTCAGCTGGAAGGGGCACTGCACCGCCGGCAGCCGGGAGAGGAGGAAGAAACCCAGGCAGCCCCAGACCCAGAGCGATGTCCGCAGGCTCGGCGTCAATTTTTTCGCGTCGAGACCTCGATGACGTCGTGGGTCGCCGCTTCCTTTTGGCCCGCCGGGCTGACCCGGGTGTAGCGCGCCTTGCTCCGCAGCTGCGCAAGATCGGCCGCGCCGAGATAGCCCATGCCGCTCTGCACGCCGCCGATCAGCGTGCCGAGGACGTCGTCCACCGAGCCGCTGACCTCCTTGAGGGCCTCGATGCCCTCGGCCGCGACCTTGCGCGTGGCGTCGGCCTTCTCGTGGCCGTAGCGGGCGGCGCTGCCGGCCTTCATCGCCGAGAGCGAGCCCATGCCGCGGTACTGCTTGTAGACCTTGCCCCCGATCTCGACGATCTCGCCGGGCGCCTCCCGGCAGCCCGCCAGGAGCCCGCCGCAGATGACCGCGTCGGCCAGGGTGAGCGCCTTGACGATGTCGCCCGACTTGGAGATGCCGCCGTCGGCGATCAGCCGCACGCCCTTCTTCCGGGCGGCGAGCCCCGCGACATAGAGCGCCGTCAGCTGGGGGATGCCCACGCCGGCCACCACGCGCGTCGTGCAGATCGAGCCGGGCCCCTGCCCGACCTTGATCGCGTCGGCCCCGCAGTCGGCCAGGAATTCCACGCCGGCCGCGCTCGTCACGTTGCCGGCGATGATCGTGAGCTTGGGAAAGGCGCTGCGCACCAGCTTCACGGTCTCGCCCACCCCCGCGGTGTGGGCATGCGCGGTGGAGATCGCGATGGCGTCGATGTCCTCCTCCATCAGGGCGCCGACCTGCGCCACGATCTTATCGCGGTCGAGCGAACCGTCGGCCGTGCGGGTGGCCGAGAGGGCCGCGCCCACCAGGAGCCGGAAGTGCGCGTCCCGCGCGGGCTTCCGCCGGGATTTGGCCTCGCTGGTGATCCGCTCGACGTCGGAGGCGGTGATCAGGCCGCGCAGGCCGTCGCTGTCGTTGACGACCAGCATCTTGTGGATCCCCACGTGCTTCGTGAAGAACCGGTCCGCCGCCGCGATCGGATCGGCGGCCACCGCGCTCTCCTTCTCCGTCGCCAGCTGGGCGCGCGGGGTCATGACCTCGGCCACCTTCTTTGCCTTGTAGCGCTCCTTGACGACGTTGCCGGAGAGCAGCCCGACCAGCCGCCCCCGGGGATCCGCGACCGGAAAGGTGGAAAAGGCGAAGCGCTTCGCGTCGATCATGGCCAGGACATCGCCGATCAGCTGCTCCGGTCCGACGGTGATCGGATCCTGGATCAGGCCGTGGATGTGCCGCTTGACCCGGGCCACCTCCTTCACCTGGTCCTTCGGCGCCATGTTGTAATGGATCAGCCCGAGGCCGCCGTTGAGGGCCATGGCGATGGCCATCCGCGACTCGGTCACCGTGTCCATGTCCGAGGAGATGATCGGGACCGGGAGCCGCAGCGCCTCCGAGAGGGCGGTCGCCGTGTCGGCGTCCTTCGGCAGGATGTTCGAATAGAGCGTCGCGAGGGAAACGTCGTCGAAGGTCAGCGCCGTGGGCAGATTGGCGCGGAAAAAAGCCTCCGCCGGGAGGAAGAATTCCGCGTCGACGTCGGAGGCGGGGGGCGTGGCAACCTTACTCATGAGTTGCCATGAACGGAATAGGTCGGGCGGATCATAAGACAAGCGCCGAGTTATCCGCGGACCATATTCTCCGCCTGGCGCGCCAATTCCACCCGGTTGAGCTTCCCCTGGGCGTTGCGCGGCCAGTCGGCGACCGCCAGGTAGCGGCGGGGACGCTTGAAGGCGGCCAGCTGCTGGAGCTGGGCGGCAACCCGCTCGGCGTTGGGCGGCGGCTGGCTCTCCGGGTAACAGGCGACGACGCCATGGCCCCAGTCGGGATCGGCCACCCCCACCACCGCCACGTCCAGGAACTCCCCGCTCGCCCGCAAGGCCCGCTCGATCTCGAGCGGGTCGGCCTTCTCCCCGCCGGTGATGATCAGCGCGTCGCCCCGGCCCTGGATCTCCAGCCGGCCCTGCCCGTCGAAGCAGCCGAGATCGTCGGTCAGGAACTCCCCGTCCGCCCTCCATTCCGGGAAATAGCCCCGAAAGATCGACGCCCCGGCGGCCCGAACCAGCCCATCCTCCGAAAGGCTGAGCCGCACATGGGGCAGCGGCGCACCCGAATTCCGCACCCCCGCCAGGAATTCCGCCGGCTGGAGCGCCGCCACCATCGCCGCGGTCTCGGTCAGCCCGTAGCTCAGCGAAACCGGCAAGCCGGCCTGGGCCGCCGCCTCGGCCAATTCCGGCCAGACGGGGCCGCCGCCGACGAACACCGCCTGAAATTTTCTCAGACGCGCCAACGACTCCGCCGAGGCGAGCAGCCGCTGGAGCTGGGTAGGGACAAGGGAAAGAAACCAGCCGGAGCCGTCCTGCGGCACGGCGGGCCAGTCGCCCGCCTCGAGCTTCTTCCAGTCCCACGCGAGATACTGGCCCCCGGTCACTGCGGTCCGCATCCAGGCCATCAGCCCGCTGACGTGGTGCAGCGGGAGAACGCCGACGCACGAGACCCGCGTCACCTCAAAACGGGCGCAGAATCCCCCAACGGCCGCGGCGATCGTATCCTCGTCATGGCGGGCAAACTTGAGCCGTCCGCTCGTGCCTCCACTGGGAATCATCAGCCAGCCCCGACCCGCGGGCCCGGCCGCGGAGGCCGCCACGCACGCCGCCAAGGCCGCGCGTTCTGTGGCGCCCCAGCCTGGATCGGCCAGGAACACCGGACCGGTCCCGGCCGTCGCCGCAGCCAGCTTCGCCATAAACTGCGCCGGATCGCGCTCCTCGACGACCTGCGGGGCCGTGGCCGGCTCGGCGATGCTCGCCGGGACTCCCAGCAGGCGGGCTAGGCCAAGGCGGTCCATATGGCCTCCGGATTGATGCGATCCACGTCTTCCGACCGGATAAAAGGTGCGCTGGCCGGTCCGTCAAACCGGCCATCGGCAAAAAGCGGCCAGACGCCAAATCCCAGCGCCCGCGTTTTCCCGGGCCAGGCGAAGGCCGTCCGCAACGCCGCCCGGGCTCCGACCGCCGTTTCCAGCGCCGAGGAAAACACCACCCGGTCCGACGCTGCCTTCTCCAGTCGGGCGAGCGATTCCGCCGCCCCGCCGAGCAGCGACGGCTTGAGCACGAAAATCCCCGGCCAGCCAAGGCCCAGCCAATGGTCGACCGCATCCCCGCCCACCAGCGATTCATCCAGGGCGAGCGGCGTCGGGTAGTCGGCGGCCAAGCCCAGCAGCAGGTCTTCCGCCCCCTTTGCCTCCGCCGCGATCGGTTGCTCGATGAATTCCACCGGACGCTCGGCGCAGCGCTCCAACCAAAGCTCGGCGCGACGGCGGTCCCAGGCCCCGTTGGCATCGAGCCGCAGTTTGGATCCGGTCGGCAGCGCCGCGCAGACGTCGTCGAGCAGCGCAAGTTCGTCGGCGGCGTCCCCCGCCCCGACCTTCCATTTGAACGTGCGAAACCCGGCCTCGGCCTTCGGCGGGATCTGGACCAGCGCCGCCCGTCCGGCCGGGAGCA
>CAZKAH010000064.1:0-16012 GCA_964550715.1 uncultured Opitutaceae bacterium | reverse complement strand
TCGGTCTTGCCGACGTTCTGGCCGATATGCGTCTGGCCGCGGCGCCAGGCCACCTCTCCGGTCTTCAGGTTCGAGTCCACGGTCTGGCCGTCGGGCAGCAGATGCTTCAATTGCGCCCCGGACAGGCCGATGACCACGCGGTCCTGATGGGTGTGCTGCGGTTCGCTCGTGCCGGCGGCGATGCGAATGTCGTAGACCCGCGCATGGCCGTTCTCCAGCAGCATGCGGTAGTCGGGGGCCAGGCCGCCCTTCCCCCAGACCGCCTTTGATTCCGCGCCCAGAAAATCGATCCGCACAAGCCGAAGCTCGGTGGGGCCAGCGTTGCGCAACGGCTCGTTGGCGCGCCGATAGACCGCCTCGCCCCGTTTGACGGCCTCCGTGACCTGCCGGCCGTCGCTTGTCCTGGTTTCCACGACGCCGTCGCTGACATAGACGGTGACGTTCGGCCGGCCGCCGCTGGTCGTGTCCGATTCGGCCGGTTGCAGCGTCTCGCTATAGGCCACGATCTTCTCGTTGCGGATCACCTCGACCGGCGCCGCCGCAAGGGCGGACGAGGCTAGGGCCAAACCGAGCAGGAGGGGTAACTTCATGAAAAATGGCTGCCCGGCATGGATTCGAACCATGACTAACAGAGTCAAAGTCTGCTGTGCTACCCTTACACCACCAGGCAGTGGGTGATCCACGCAGGGTGTTCCGGCCGAGGGTACGGTCAAGGTTGGAACCGGACCAGTGGCAGGGTCTTCTTGAGGTACAATGGATGGCTCGGCGCCCCGTCCGCGTTCCGGGCCAGGCAGACGAGCTCGAAGTCCTTGAGCACCTCGCACACCTGCGCCGCGCGGTTCTGGAAGGCCCCGTGGCTGCCCCAGGCGGCGACGACCCTCCCGCAGCGCCGGGCGCATTTCAGCAGCCAGCGGTCGTTTTCAGGGCCGACCGGGTCATTCGCGGACTTCATTTCCCTGGGGTCGGTCGCCCGCCACGCGAAGAGGTTGGTCATGATGAAGCCGTCGTAGCCCTCCCGCCGGGTGTAGCCGAGGATCCGGGTCAGGGTCGGGTCCAGCTGCTCCTCGTCCGCGGTCGACGGGTTCAGCGCGATCCACATCAGCAGCCGCTCCCCGCCGAGCAGCGGGTCCGGCCGATGGATCAGGGTATACCGGTGCTTCCGGTCCGGGGAAAAGACGCACTCGTTGTTCATCGGTCGGGTCGGGTCCTTGCTACGGGCCGCCCGCAGCCCCGTCGAGCCGAGACCGGCCCGGCCGCGGGGCCGCTTTCGCCGATTTCCGATATCTCGGGAATTGACGCCGATTTTGCGGGCTGGTTTCATGGGGGGCATGCACGCGACCAAGGCGGCGGACTCCCCGGCGAAATACAAGCGCATCATCCTCAAGCTCTCGGGCGAGGTGCTGCGCGGCGGAAAATCCGGCGACCCCATCGACGCGCCGACCCTCGAACGCACCTGCATGCAGATCAAGGAGATCTACGACCTGGGTGTTGAGATCTGCGTCGTGATCGGGGGCGGCAACATCTTCCGGGGCCTGAACGGAGAAAAACGCGGGGTCGACCGCACGACCGGCGACTACATGGGCATGCTGGCGACCGTGATCAACGGCCTCGCCCTGATGGACTGCCTGGAGAAGATGGGGGTGACCACTCGGGTCCAAAGCGCGATCCCGATGAACCAGATCGCCGAGCCATTCATCCTCCGCCGCGCCATCCGGCATCTGGAGAAGCGCCGGGTGGTGATCTTCGTCGCCGGCACCGGCAACCCCTACTTCTCGACCGACACCACCGCCGCCCTGCGCGCCTCCGAGATGCACGCCGACATCATCCTCAAGGCCACCAAGGTGGACGGGATCTACGACAAGGACCCCAAGAAGTACCCGGACGCGGTCAAGTACGACGAGATTTCCTTCATCGACGCCCTCAAGCAGCGGCTCAACGTCATGGATTCGACCGCATTTTCGCTCTGCCTCGACAACAACGTGCCCATCCTGGTCTTCGACCTGAACGACGAGCATGCCATCCGCCGCGCCGTCACCGGCAAGAAGATCGGCACGCTGGTCCGGGGCTGACCGGCCCGGGAACCCTCCACCCCCAAGAAACCCATGCCCACCCAACCCATTCTCGCCGACACCCAGGTCAAGATGAAGAAGGCCGTCGACCACACGCTGCACGAGTTCAGCTCGATCCACACCGGCAAGGCCACGCCCGGGATGGTCGAGGGCGTGATGGTGGAGGCCTACGGGAGCATGATGCGCCTGAAGGACTGCTCCGCGATCTCCACGCCCGACGCCCGGCTGATCCAGATCCAGCCCTGGGACGCCAGCCTGGCCAAGGCCATCGAGAAGGCCATCCAGGCGGCCAACCTCGGCTTCAATCCGATCGTGGACGGCAAGATCGTCCGCATTCCCCTCCCGGACATGAGCCGCGAGCGCCGGCAGGAATTCGTCAAGACGGCCAACCGCCTGGCCGAGGAGGGCCGCGTGCACGTCCGCAACGTCCGCCGCGACGCCTTTGACGCCGCGAAGAAGGCCAAGCTGACCGAGGACGACTCCAAGCGCCTCGAGAAGGAGATCCAGAGCCTGACCGACAAGTCGATCAAGGAGATCAACGACCATCTCGCGCACAAGGAGAAGGACTTGCTCGGCGTCTGATCGGCGGTTGGCTTGAGGCCATGGCCATTCCTCCCTCCGCCGCCAGCGCCGTCCCGGCGGCGGCCCGCCTGAAGCGGGTCGTCGTGAAGGTCGGAACCGGCGTGGTCACCGCCGAGGGGGGCCGGATCGACGCCGCGCGCATCGCCGGGTTCTGCGGCCAGCTGGCCGAGCTCCGGGCCCAGGGCACCGAGGTCTTCGTGGTCTCCTCCGGCGCTGTCGGGCTCGGGATGGCCGAGCTCGGGCTGGCCCGCCGCCCCAAGGAACTGGCGAAGAAGCAGGCCTGCGCCGCGATCGGCCAGGGCCTCCTGATGCAGACCTGGCGGGCGGGCTTCGCCAAGCACGGTCTCGCGGTCGCGCAGGTGCTGCTGACGCACGACGACCTCCGCGTGCGGGCGCGCTACCTCGGGGTCGGCGAGACCCTGCGCCAGCTCGTCGCCTATGGCGCCGTCCCGGTGATCAACGAGAACGACACGGTCAGCGCCGCCGAGATCAAGTTCGGCGACAACGACACCCTCTCGGCGATGGTCGCGAGCCTGGTGGAGGCGAACGCCCTCGTCATCCTCTCCACCGCCCCGGGGCTGATCGACCTCAAGGGCACGCGCGAGATCGTGCCGGTCGTCGACCGGATCACCCCCCAGATCGAGGCCATGGCGGGGGGCACCTCGAGTGAGACGGCGGTCGGCGGGATGATCAGCAAGATTTCGGCGGCAAAGATCGCCACCCGCGCCGGCTGCGGGGTCTTCATCGCGAGCGGGACCGAGCCGGACATCGTGGCCCGGCTCCTCGGGGGGACCGGCCCGGGGACGTTCTTCGTGCCCAGCGGCCTGCCGCTGGAGTCGAAGAAGCGGTGGCTGGCCTACTTCCAGCGGCCCACCGGGACGATCCTGATCAACGCCCAGGCGGTGCCGGTCCTGCGCGAACAGGGGCGCAGCCTCCTCGCCGTCGGCGTGACCGGGGTGAGCGGCGAGTTTGCCGCGGGCGATGTCGTCAATATCGCGGGTCCCGACGGCGTCGTCCTGGCCCGGGGCGCCAGCTCCTTTTCCAGCGACGCCACCGTCCAGCTCGCCGGGCTCAAGAGCGACGCCGTCCGCGCGCTCCATCCCGGGCGCCGGCACCTGGAAATCGTCCATCGCGACGACCTGGCCTTGCTATAGTTCCGGGGGACCGGTTGGTTCGCGGATCTCTGGAATGGATTACACCCTGGAAAATGAGCGCCCGGCCGAGGCCGTGCCGCCGATTGATTTTCGGGCGCAGCTCAACGACGAGCAGTTCGCGGCCGTCACCGCCCCGCCGGGCCCGATGTTGGTCCTGGCCGGCGCCGGCTCCGGGAAGACCCGCACCCTCACCTACCGGGTGGCCTGGCTCTTGTCCCAGGGGGTCCGCCCCGGCGAAATCCTGCTCCTCACCTTCACCAACAAGGCGGCGAAGGAGATGCTCCACCGCGTGCAGGACCTGACCGGGGTCGAGCCGGGCCGCTTCTGGGGCGGAACCTTCCACAGCATCGGCCACCGGGCCCTGCGCCTGCATGGCGAGGCGATTGGCCTGGCGCGCGGCTTCACCATCCTGGACGCCGACGAGTCCGAGGGCCTGCTGCGGGACGCGGTCGACGGGACGGACAAGGCCTTCTTCAAGGACAAGACCCATCCCCGGCCCGGCCCGCTGCACTCGGTCATCTCGCTTTCCCGCAACACGCGCCTGTCGCTGGCCGAGACCATCACCCGCTACTTTCCCCAGTACGGGGAGCTGGCCGAGCGCGTGACCGTCTTCGCCCGCAAGTACGCGGAGAAGAAGAAGGCGGCCAAGGTCCTGGACTATGACGACCTCCTGGAGTTCTGGCTCGACCTGCTCAGGCAGTCGCCGGAGACGGCCGCCTACTTCCAGCACCGCTTCCGCCATTTGCTGGTCGACGAATACCAGGACACCAATCTCCTGCAGGCGGAGATCGTGGACCTGATCGGCGCGCATCACAACGTGATGGTCGTCGGCGACGACGCCCAGTGCATCTATTCCTGGCGCGGCGCCAGCGTGGAGAACATCCTCACCTTCCCCAACCGGCACCCGGGCGCGCAGATCTACCGGATCGAGACCAACTACCGCTCGACGCCGCAGATCCTGGCCTTCGCCAACGGCGTCCTCCTGGCCCAGCCCAAGGGCCGGCACTTCGACAAGGAGCTCCGGCCGATCCGGGCCAACAGCGAGAAGCCCTTCTTCGTCCAGACGATGGATGGCCGCGAGCAGGCCCAGTTCATCGTCCAGCGGCTGCGCGGCCTCCTCGACTCCGGCTGCGACCTGAAGGATATCGCCATCCTCTACCGCGCGCACTTCCAGGCGCTCGACGTGCAGCTGGAACTCTCGCGGCTGCAGATCCCCTACCACATCACGAGCGGCGTCCGCTTCTTCGAGCAGGCCCACGTTCGCGACCTGGTGGCGCTCCTGCGCTTCGTCTACAACCCGAGCGACATCGCCGCCTGGCAGCGCCTGGCCGTCCTCCTCCCCAAGGTCGGCGAAAAGGGCGCGCAGAAGATCTACGGCGCCGCGCTTGACCATGCCCGGCTCCTGCAGAAGGACTTCCTCGAGGTCCTCGGGACGGACGACGTCCTCTCCAAGGTGGCCAAGGACGCCCGGGACGAATGGCCGCGGCTCGTGGCATCCCTGCAACAGGTGGGCGAGGCCATGCGCGCGGGCAAGCCGGCCGACGCCATCGATATCGCGATCGAGGGCTGGTATGGCGACTACCTGAAGGGCGCCTACGCGAACTACGCCTCGCGCCTGGACGACCTGAAGTCGCTGATCGGCTTCGCCGGGCGCTTCCCGGACATGGCGGAGATGCTCGCCCAGATCATGCTGCTCAACAGCGAGACCAGCGACCGGTCGGTCGACCCCGACGCAGACGCGCTGCGCCTGACGACCGTGCACCAGGCCAAGGGCCTGGAGTTCGCTGTCGTCTTCGTCATCGGCCTGGGCGAGGGGATGTTTCCCCTGCGCCGCGCCATCGAGAGCGGCGACCTGGAGGAGGAGCGTCGCCTCTTCTACGTGGCGGTCACCCGCGCCCGCGACGAGCTCTATCTCTGCTTCCCCCTGGTCAACACCAAGGGCGGACCCTCCATGATGATGCAGCCCAGCCGGTTCATCTCCGAGCTCCCCGAGAACCTCTACCAGCCGCTCAAGCTCAAGCGCAGCTTCGGCTGGTGACCGGGCACGGGGGAGTGCGCCCTCAGAACCCGAGTGTCCGCAGCGGCCCGATCTTCACATTGAAACGGTCGCCATAGGGCTTCACCCGGCGATAGTCGGTCCAGGTGCACTGCTGCCGGAAGTAGTATTTCTTGAGGAAGATCGAGACGTCGATCACCGCATCCATTGCGGCCGGCACGCCCCCGCAGGCGGGATCGACCGTGCGGAAGTCGGTATCGATATGGAAATCGTGCACCTTGATGAACCAGGGCGGGCGGCGCGGCTGGATGGAGACATGCTCGATGTTCGCCAGCCGACGGTTGACCCGAAGGACGAGGTGGAAATGGCTCCAGAAGTCCATGGGCACGGGATTGTCGCTGTGCAGCGGAACGTCGAAGACCGCCGTCCCGCCCTCGTCCCGGACCAGCACGGCCTCGTCGTAGTAGGCCACCGCCTGCTGGTTCACCAGACTATAGTCGAGGACCATGTGCGCCTGGTACGGCGCCCCGTCGGACAACTCCCGCTCCTGCTTCGCCTCCTGGTCCCGGCCGTGCTTCTCACCGCCCTTGCGAAAGTCCTCCAGGGCCTTCTCGGTCGGGGGCTTGCCGGACATCAGCCGGGGCTTCCACTGCTCCGCGTAGGGCTGGGACGGATCCGACAGGAATTGCGTCGTCCCCTCCGGATGGCCCCGGACAAAGGTGTAGACGGACGTCCACGTGCAGGCCCAGCGCTGCTGGTCGGCGGCCATCTTGCGCAGCACCGCGTCGAGGAGCGGCGGCACGCCCGGGGCGGCCCGCATCGGCTGCGCCAGGGCGGCGGCGGCGAAGAACGCGACCGATCGGGGCAGGAGGGAAGCCAGGCGCACCCCCTCAATACACCGGACCGGCGGAAAAGTCGCAATTTTCAATCGCGGGGCCCGCTCCCGCCCCGATTTCCGCAAATAGATTTGTCTCAGCGATCATTGTGACTTCCCTCAAAGACTCCCTGCCTCCATGTCCAAACCCCCTGTTGAAAACGTCGTCATCGTCGGCACCGGCTGCGCGGGGCTCACCGCCGCCATCTATGCCGCGCGGGCCAACCTGAACCCCCTCGTCCTGGAGGGGCCGCTGCCCGGCGGGCAGCTGACGACCACGAGCGAAGTGGAGAACTTCCCCGGCTTCCCGTCGGGCGTCGACGGCTTCCAGCTGATGCAGAACCTGCGCGAGCAGGCGACCAAGTTCGGGACGCGCTTCGAGCAGACCCTGGTCCAGTCGGTCGACTTCTCCACGCTGCCGCGGAAGCTGATCTGCGCCGACCGCACGGTCCTGGCCCGGACCGTCATCATCTCGACCGGCGCCTCGCCCCGGATGACCGGAATTCCCGGCGAACGGGAGCTTTATGGCGGCAAGGGCGTGACGACCTGCGCCACCTGCGATGGCGCCTTTTACCGGCAGATGGAGGTCGCGGTCATCGGCGGCGGCGACAGCGCGGCCGAGGAGGCCCTCTTCCTCACCCGCTTCGCGAGCAAGGTCTACCTGGTTCACCGCCGCGACAGCCTGCGTGCCTCCAAGATCATGGCCGACCGCGCGACCTCCCACCCCAAGATCCAGCCCGTCTGGGACAGCCTGCCAATCGAGGTCGCGGGCGTGAGGGAGGGGGCCGTCTCCGGCCTCTGGGTGCGGCACGTGAAGACCGGAGCCGAGTCCCTGCTGCCGGTGAAGGGCATCTTCGTCGCCATCGGCCACGTGCCCAATACGGGCCCGTTTGCCGACGCGCTGGACGTCGACGAGGGCGGCTATTTCAAGCCGGTCGCCGGGTCGCAGGTGAGGACCAAGGTGCCGGGCGTCTACGTGGCCGGCGACTGCGCCGACCACGTCTACCGCCAGGCCATCACCGCGGCCGGCATGGGCTGCCAGGCGGCCATCGACGCGGAGCGCTGGCTGGCGGAGCACGGCGACTAGCCCCCGACTTCGCCCACGAGCGCGGCGGAAGCCCCCTCGCCCCGGTGCGGCGTGGCGGGAGGCGTGAGCACATCCGCTGCTAGGTCGCCGGCGCCTGGTCGAGGAGCTCGCGCACCAGGCGCACCGTCTTGGCCATGTCAAAGGGCTTGGCCAGGAAGCGGGTGCCGGGGACGACGAGTGCGTCGCTCCCCAGGATATTGGCGTCGTAGCCGCTGCAGTAGATCACCTTCAGCGCGGGACGATCGGCCCGGAGGCGCTCCGCGAGCTCCCGGCCGTTGAGGCCCCCCGGCATGACGATGTCGGTGAAGAGCAGCGCGATGTCGTCGCGGTGCTTCTGCCACAATTCGATCGCCTCCGGCCCGTGGCTGGCGGAGAGGATGCGGTAGCCCCGGCGGGAAAAGAGCGCCTCCAGGACGGTGCGCACCTCGTCCTTGTCCTCGACCAGGAGCAGGGTCTCATGGCCGGCTCCCGCCGGAGCCGCGGGGGTCGGCGAAGGCGGGGCCGCGGGCTGCTCGGGTTCCACCGGGAACCAGACGCAGAACTCGGAGCCGCGGCCCTGCTGCGACTGCACCTCGATCCACCCGCCATGCTGCTGGGCGATGCTGTAGACCGTGGCCAGTCCCAGCCCCGTGCCGCGTTCCTCGGCCTTCGTGGTGAAAAAAGGGTCGAAGATCCGCGGCAGGACATCGGCCGGGATACCCATGCCGGAATCGCTCACGCTCAGTCCGACGAACCGGCCGGGCTTGGCCTGCGGCACCCGGCGGAGGTAGGCGGCGTCCGTCTCCAACGCGACCAGCCTGATCAGGAGATCGCCCCCGGCCGGCATGGCGTCGCGGGCGTTGACCGCGAGGTTGAGCACCACCTGCTCCGCCATGCCCGCATCGGCGTGCACGTCGGGCAGCCCCGCTCCCGTCTCGACCTTGAGGACGATATGCTCGCCGAGCGTGCGGCGGAGCAGCTTGACCACCCGCTGGACCGCCGGCCCCAGGGCCAGCCGCCCGGGCTGCAGGACCTGCCGCCGGCTGAAGACCAGGAGCTGGCGGGTGAGGGTCGCGGCAAATTCCGAGGCGTCATGCACCTGGCGCAGCATTTCGGCCAGGGGGGGCGGCAGGCGCTTGTCCTCCAGGACGAGCGAGACGTTCCCCTGGATGACCGTGAGCATGTTGTTGAAGTCGTGCGCCACGCCGCCGGCGAGCATGCCGATCGATTCCATCTTCTGCGCCTGGCGCAGCTGCTCCTCCAGCCGCTGCTGGTCGGTGATGTCGCGCAGGATGGAGATCAGGCAGGGCATGCCGGCGATCTCGGTGACTTCGCCGAAATAGAGGCAGTTGTGAAAGACCCCGTCCTTGCCGCGGAAGACGACCGGTTCGTTGTGGACGATCTGTCCCGCCCGCAGGCGGGTCACCACCCGGTCGCGGTCCGCCGGGTCCGCCCAGACCTTGAGCTCCGCGCTGGTCCGGCCGAGCGTCTCCTCGCGCGTCCAGCCCAGGGTCCGGGAGTACGCGGCGTTGACATCGAGAAAACGCCCCTCGGCCAGCGTCGTGATCGCGATCGTGTCCGGCACAGCCCGGAAGGCCTTGGAAAACCTCTCCTCCGACTCCCGCAGTGCCGCCTCGGCGGCGCGCTGCTCCGTGATGTCGCGGATCCGCGTCAGCATGCAGGTCCGGCCGCCAAGCTCGACCCGGTAGGAGGTGATCCGGCAGACCAGCCGCTCGCCGCTCCGGCGGAGCTTCCCCACCTCCATCTCCCGCACGGCGCCCTCGCGCTTCAGCAGCTCCACGAAGCGCTCGCGGTCGCCGCGGTCGGCCCACGATCCCAGTTCGCCGCCGCTGTGCCCCAGCGCCTCCTCGCGCGTGAGCCCGAACAGCCGGCAATAGGCGTCGTTGACCTCGGTGATGACGCCGCTGGGAAAATCGGCGATGGCCACCGCGTCGGCCGAGGCGTGGAACGCCTGCGCGAACTTGTCCTGCGATTCGCGCAGCGCGCGCTCGAGGTCAGGGGGCCGGGGGGCTTCGGCCTCGGCAGTCTTGGTGGGGAGCATCTCGCGGGGTACCGGCTTCTCCAGGGCAGCGGGCAACAACTCGCCCGACCACCCCAGGTAGTTGGCATCCTTACAAACCTGCCTGGGCCTACGATCTTTTTTTTCCGCGGCGGCGCCGGCGGGCCGCGGGCCCGGCCGGCGCCAAGGCCCCTTAGTCCCTCTCCGCGTTGGCGTTAAACACCCGGGGGGGCGTTGCGTGGTCCTGGCGCGGCCGGAACAGCATGTCGTCGTTGGCCTGCCGCATGGAGTAGTCCGGGGAGCGGTAGAAGCCGGAATAGAAGCCGAAGCCGTTCAGGAAGTGCGGCACCTTGTCCGGCGTGCCCTTGATGGCCGCGTCCAGCGCCAGGAGGGCGTAGGGCTCGATCGTGTTCACGTTGGCGAAGATCGTGTCCTCGTAGGGCGTGAAATAGCCGTGGTGGAAGGTGGCCTTGACGATGTTGTTGCCGACCGCTCGCGCCAGTTCCAGGTACGCGTCCTGGTGGGTCTGCTCATACAGGTCGAGGATCGAAAACAGCGCGAGGGGCGAGGCGTTGGTGGTCGCCAGGTTGACCTGCACCCCCTGGCCCGGGTTTTCCCCGATATCGCCCAGGCCGTAGTACTGCGCGATGCCCCGCGCCATCTTCCAGAGCGTGGGATCGCCGGTCAGCAGGAAGCCGCGGGCGTAGGAGAGCAGGTAGACCGGCGTTGCGTGGTAGGGCGCCACGACGTTGCCCTTCCGCATGTAGTAGCCGTTCCGCTTCGTGACGAAGCCCGACAGGTCCGTGCCGTCCGTCAACATGGGCCGTAGGAGGTTCTTGTCCGGCATGTAGGCGTAGTTCACGAACGCATCCATCCCGACGCGCGTCTGCTCGATCATGTCCTTGCCGGCGTCGCCGAGGGTCTGGCCCACCTGCATCTCCATGAGGGCGTTGTTCGCGTAGATCGTCTCGGCCTGCTGGCTGAAGAGGATGGTCGCCTCCAAAACCAGGTGCCCCGGGAAGTCCGGCCCGTACTGGCGCTTGGCCCGGTCGCCGAACCAGGATTGCGTGATGCTGTCATCGGGCTGCTCGTCTGTCTTCCGCGGCTGGGTGAACTGGTAGGCGCCCAGGTGGGTCTTGGGATCGCGGGCCTTCACGTACTGGTCGGCCAGCCGCTTGGCCCAGAGGAGGGCGCCCTTGTCGCCGGTCAGCTTGTAGAGCATCGAGCCGGAGTAGATCAGGTCCGTGCCGGCATCGAGGAAGGACAGGCCCTTGGTCTCGAAGAAGGGCTTCGGGTCGTCGAAGGTGCTGTTCCAGTTGGCGCCGGGCTCGTGCCCGTACTCGCCGTGCCGGCTGATCTCCATCGTGTTCCAGTGGAAGACGTGGGCGTTCCAGAAGGCGGTGATGTATTTCACGGTCGCGGGCGGGCTCACCTCGTACATCAGCTCATAGTAGGGATAGACGTTCTTGAGCTCGTGCGGGCTGCTCGGGTCGCCGTCCCGCATCCCGACGCCCTTCAGCGTGTTCAGGTCGACAAAGCGGTGCCCGCCCCACTGCAGGAGTCCGCTCTTGTCCTGGAGAAACTCGAAGTAGTAGGCGTAATTCTCCTTGGCGATCGCCTTGTACTTCGGGTCGCCCGTGAGGTTCGTGAGCGAGGCCAGGATCCGCATCAGGTTCTGCTGCTCGCTGAAGTCGGTGAAGGTCAGCTCGCGGCCGCTCGGGAAGACCCACTTCAGCTGCTCCTTGGTGTAGACGTTCACCCCCTGGGCCAACAGCGGCGAGTACTCGGTGCGGTTGGGCGTGTGGTCCGCCGCGTCCCGGAGGACGTGGTTGGCGTATTCGACCACCACCTGGAGGCGGGCGGCGTCCTGGTCGGAGACCGCGTCGGCGCGGACCAGGCCGGGCGCGGCCAGGGCCGCCGCGGGCAGGATGAATCGGAGGCAGGCGAGGGAAGATTTCATGATTGGGGTCGTCGGGTGGGGTGAAAACGGACGGGGCTATTCCATGGGATCGGTGGCGGAGCCGCGGCCGAACCGGGGCGGATTGGGCTGCGACTTCCGGGGCCGGAAGAGGAAATCCTCGCTGACCTCCCGCGCCTGGCCCTGGCCAAACCGGTAGAAGCCCGCGTAGAACCCGAAGCCGTTGATGAAATAGGGCACCTTTTCCGGCGCGCCCTTGATGGCGCCTGCCAGCGCGAGGAGGGCGTAGGGCTCGATCGCGTTCACATTGGCGAAGACCGTGTCCTCGTAGGGCGTGAAATAGCCGTGGTGGTAGTAGTGCTGGACGATGTTGTTGCCGATCGCGCGCGCCAGCTCGAGGTAGGCGTCGGCGTGGGTCTGCTCGTACAGGTCCAGCACGGAGAAGAGGGCGAAGGCGCTGGCATGGGTGGTGGCAAGGTCGACCTGGACGGACTTCCCCGGAGTTTCGCCGATGTCGCCCAGCCCAAACGCGCGGGCGCTGCTCCGCGCCAGCTTCCAGAGGGTGGGGTCGCCCGTGACCAGGAAGGCCCGGGCGTAGGACAGCATGAAATCGGGGCCCGCCGGGTACGGCTGCAGCGCCCGGCCCTTGCGGCCGTAGTAGCCGTTGCGCTGGTTGACGAAGCCGGACATGTCCGTGCCATCCGTCAGCATGGGCCGCAGCTGGTTCGTCTCGGGAATGAGGGCGTAGTTGACGAAGGCGTCCATGCCCTCGCGGGTGGACTCGACGAGGTCCTTGCCGGCGTCGCCCAGGGTCTGGGCCACCTGGATCTGCATCAGCGCGTTGTCCGAATAGATCGTGTTCGCCTGCTGGGGAAAGAGGATGGTCGCCTCCAGGACGAGGTGTCCCGGGAAATCCGGGCCGTACTGCCGCTGGGCGCGGTCGCCGTACTCGGAAAACGTGAAGTCGTTCCGGGTTTCGTCGGTCGGGGGAGGATGCTGCCGGTGCGGCTGGGTGTACTGGTAGGCCCCCAGCTTGGTCTGCGGGTTGCGGGCCTTCACGTACTGGTCGGCCAGGCGCTTGGCCCAGAGCAGGGCGCCCTTGTCGCCGGTCAGCTTGTAGAGGGTGGCCCCGGAATAGATCAGGTCGTTGCCGGCATCCAGGAAGGAGAGGCCGAGCGTGTCGAAGAACGGCGCGGGGTTGTCGAAGGTGTTCTCCCAGTGAGCGCCCGGCGCCTTGCCGAATTCCCCGTGGCGGCTGATCTCCATCGTGTGCCAGTTGAAGACGTGGGCGTTCCAGAAGGCGGTGATGAACTTCACGGTCGCCGCCGGGTTCACCTCGTACATCAGCTCATAGTAGGGGTAGTCGTTCTTGAGCTCGTGCGGGGAGTTCGGCGGACCGTCCCGCATGCCCACGCCCTGCCGGGTGAGCAGGTCGACGAAGCGGTGCCCGCCCCATTGCAGGAGCCCGCTCTTGTCCTGCAGGTGCGCGAAATAGTAGGCGTACTGCGCCTTGGCGGAATCCCGGTACTTCGGGTCGCCCGTCAGGTTCGAGAGCGCCGCCAGGACCCGCATCAGGTTCTGCTGCACCGAAAAATCCGACCAGACCAGCACGCGGCCATTTGGGAAATCGGCGCTTTCCGGGAAAATCCACTTCAGCTGCTCCTTGGTGTAGACGTTCACGCCCCCGGCCAGGAGCGGCGAGGGATCCTGCGGATGGTAGCGATCCGCCGCGTCCTTCAGCACGAGGTCGGCATAGTCGGTCACGACCTTGAGCCGCGCGGCGTCCTGATCGGCAACCGGGTCGGCCCGGCCCATGGCGGCCGCCGCCAAGGCGACCGCCAGGAAGACAAAGCGACAAAGCCCGCAGCAGACGTTCATAGGGTGTTGCAGGGCCTGCAGGGAGGACAATGCCCGCGTCCTGCATGACGAATGGCATTCGCACACGTGTCGCGCGATTCGAACACATTGCTTAAATAACTGATTAAACGATTCTTATGGAGCTATTAGCGACTGTCCAAAAAGTTAGCCTCGCGAAGCGCTTCGAGGCGTCAGTTTTCGCAATAACCTGTCCCTTTCGGGTCGGGTCCACGCAATAGCCTGTCCCTTCCTGGGCGCGATTTCCGCAATAGCCTGTCCCTTTCCGGTTCCTCTCCCCCGGAACGGCTTTCGACGCTGAAATTTGATTTTAGAATCATTCTAATTACTACTTGCGCCTTAGAACCATTCCAATTTGTTGTGTGAACTCCATCCATGGCCACGAATTCCACCTCCACTGCATCCCCGGGAGCGCTCAACCAGCGCCTGGCGGACAGCGGGCTGCGGGCGACGCCCCAGCGTGAGCTGATCTACGATGTCCTGATCAAGAAGCGGGACCATCCCACGGCCGACGAGGTGTTTGTCCGGGTGAAGGCCGAGATGCCCACGATCTCGCTGGCGACGGTTTACAATTGCCTCGAGACGCTGGTGGAGTGCGACCTCGTCCGGGCGGTGAATTTCGAGCGGGGCCCGACCCGCTACTGCCCGAATCTCCGGCCCCACGCGCATTTTCACGACGACCGTTCCGGCGCGACCCACGACATCGACCTGCCGCCCGCGCTCATCGAGCAGGTCAAGGCCATCCTGCCCCCCGAGTACCGCGCCGAGGCGGTCGAAATCAGCTTCCGCGGCTCCACCGCCCGCTAAACCCACTTCGCATGAACCAGCTCGAAATCAAGAACCTCCACGTCGCGATTGGCGACAAGGAGATCGTCAAGGGTGTCTCGCTCGTGATCCGCAGCGGCGAGGTCCATGCCATCATGGGGCCCAACGGCACCGGCAAGTCGACGCTGTCGAAGGCGATCGCCGGCCACCCCGACTACACCATCACCAGCGGCGAAGTCCTGCTGGACGGCGCGTCGATCCTCGAGCTCGAGGCCGACGAGCGGGCCCGCGCGGGCCTCTTCCTCGCCTTCCAGTACCCGAGCGAGATCCCCGGGGTCTCCATCGCCAACTTCCTCCGCGCCGCGCAGCAGGCCCGCCTGGCCGAGGGCGAGGAACTCGACGCCAGCGCCTACTACAAGCGCCTCTACGCCCGGATGGACGCGCTCAAGATCGACCGGAAGTTCACCTCCCGGTCGGTCAACGAGGGGTTCTCGGGCGGCGAGAAGAAGCGCTGCGAGATCCTGCAGATGGCCATGCTCGAGCCGAAGTTCGCCCTGATGGACGAGACCGACTCCGGCCTCGACATCGACGCCCTCCGCATCGTGGCCGACGGCGTCAACGCCATGCGCGGCCCGAAGCTCGGCGTCCTCCTCATCACCCACTACCAGCGGCTGCTCGACTACATCGTGCCCGACCACGTCCACGTGATGTGGGACGGCCGGATCGTGAAGAGCGGCGACAAATCCCTCGCCCTCGAGCTCGAGGCCAAGGGCTACGACTGGGTCAAGAAGGAGCTCGTGACCGCCTGAGCGGCCGCCCTCCCCCACTGCCATGAGCGAACTTCCCGAGGCCGACACCCTTCCCGCCGCCGACGAGGCCGCGGCCAACCCGGTCGTCGGCATCGACCAGACGGCCGGCAACTTCAGCTACAAGGTCGACTACGCCTTCGACGCCGGGACGGGCCTGAACGAGGACACCGTCCGCTACATCAGCTCGGTGAAGCAGGAGGCGCCGTGGATCCTCGAGTTCCGGCTGAACGCCCTGAAGAAGTTCCAATCGATGCCCATGCCCACCCACTGGGCGACCAAGGACCTCGAGAACATCGATTTCAACAAGATCCGGTACTACCTGTCGCAGGGCCAGAAGCCCAAGCGCACCTGGGACGAGGTGCCCGACGACATCAAGAAGACCTTCGAGCGCCTCGGGATCCCCGAGCAGGAGCGCCGCTTCCTCTCCGGCGTCGAGGCCCAGTTCGACTCCGAGGCCGCCTACTCGAACATCAAGGACATCGTCGCCAAGCAGGGCGTCATCTTCGTCAACTCGACCGAGGGGCTCCGCGAGCATCCGGAGCTCTTCCGGAAGTTCTTCGGCAAGGTCATCCCGACCGGCGACAACAAGTTCTCGGCGCTCAACAGCGCCGTCTTCTCCGGCGGCTCGTTCATCTACGTCCCGAAGGGCGTCAAGGTCGCCCAGCCGCTCCAGGCCTACTTCCGGATCAACGCCGAGAACTTCGGCCAGTTCGAGCGCACCCTCATCATCGCCGACGAGGGCGCCGAGGTCGTCTACATGGAGGGCTGCACCGCCCCCAAGTTCTCCACCTCCACCCTGCACAGCGCGGTGGTCGAGCTCGTGGCCCTGAAGGGCGCGAAGATCCAGTACATCACCGTCCAGAACTGGGCCAACAACGTCTTCA
>CAZKAH010000063.1:8141-16909 GCA_964550715.1 uncultured Opitutaceae bacterium | reverse complement strand
ATTGAAACGAAAATTGGCGGAGAGGGAGGGATTCGAACCCCCGGTACCCTTGCGGGTACACATGATTTCCAATCATGCACATTCGACCACTCTGTCACCTCTCCGGAAACTGAGGAATGGGAATGAAGCCCGGCCGCCCGGGTAGGGTCAAACCTGAATGTCCGCCCCGGAGAGCCCGCCAGCGGGCCTAGGGACCGGTCCCGCCATCCGGGAGCGCCGCGAGCCGGGCCAGGTTCTGGCGGGCCTGGGCATAGTCCGGCCGGAGGCGGAGGGCGTTGCCATACTGCACCCGAGCCTCCGCCCGCCGCCCCGCCTGGGCGAGGGCATTGCCCAGGTTGTTCATCTCCTCGGGAGAATCGGGCCGGAGCCGGAGCGCGGACTCGAACTCGCCGATCGCCTCCCCCACCCGGCCGGTCCGGGCCAGCGCGACCCCCAGGTTCGTGTGCGCCTCGACCCGGCGGGGATCGAGGCGGAGCGCCTCCCGGTAGCGCGCGATCGCCTCCTCCAACCGTCCGTTGCCGGCCAGGGCGTTGCCCAGGTTGTAGGCCGCCTCCGGATAGTCCGGCTGGAGCCGCAGCGCCTCCTCGAGCTGCCCCACCGCTTCGGCGCTCCGGCCCTCGGCCGCGAGCGCATTGCCGTAGTTGTTGCGCAGGGGCGCCGAACCGGGCCGGAGCTGGATCGCGGCCTGAAATTGCGCGAGCGCCTCCGACACCCGTCCCGCCTGGAAGAGAAGGTTGCCCAAATTTTGGCGCGCGTCCGCATAGCCGGGCCGGAATTGCAGCGCCCGCGCGTAGTCCTGCATCGCCTCGGCGGCCCGCCCCTCCCGCGCCAGGACGACGCCGAGGCCGTAGAGCGCAAAGGGGTTGTCGGGCCGCTTGGCCACCGTGTCGCCCCAGAGGCTGAGTTCCGTGCGATAGACTCGGTTTCGACGCGCCGTGCCCACGCCCAGCACCACCGCCAGCGCCGGCAGGAGATAGAGGGCGATCCGGGGCCCCAGCCACGCCTGCGCGGCGGCGGCGGCGGCCACCGTCACCGCCGCGAGCGGCAGGTACATGCGGTGCTCGACGATCATCTGCAGGGTGCCCGGCACCAGCGAGGTCGGGGCGAGGATGGCAAAAAACCAGAGCCCGAGAAAACCCAGGGCCGGCCGGGCCGCCAGTGCCCAGGCAGTGCCGGCGGCGAGCGGGACGACGATCAGCGCGTAGGGCACGATCTCTGCCGGGCGCGTCACCCAGAACGGCCCGTATTCGAAGACCAGGCGGTGCGGCCACAGGGCAAGCGCCAGGTAGCGGGCCACCGCCTGGAACTGGGTCAGGCCGTAGGCCCACCAGCCCACCCCCACATCAAAGCCCGACGTGCCCCCGCGATTTCCACCCGTGCCCGCGACCAGGAGCGCCAGCGGTATCCAGGTGGCGGCCAGCGCCCCATGGACGCCGCGGCGCCGGCGCCAGGCCTCCCGGAATGTCCCGGCCAGGAAGGTGCGGTCATAGACGAAGACCAGCACCGGCGCCGAAACCATCACCTCCTTCGTGCCCATGCCCAGCAAGCACGCGACGAAGGATCCGAAAAACCAAAAGCCTCCGTTGGTGCTTCGTGGCCCGAAGCCGCGCCGTAGTTCGCCTCCCGGCGAACGAAGGCGGGCAGTTCCGTCCGCGTTTTGCACCCCTCTGACGAAACTGTAGAGCGTCAGGAGGTAAAAGAGGCCCATGAGCGATTCCGCCCGCTGCACCACGTAGGTCACCGCCTCGGTCTGGAGCGGATGCACGGCCCAGAGCAGCGCGGCCCCGAAGGCCAGCGCGGTCGAGCGCGGCGGGGTGCGCCGGACGATCCCAAACAGGGCGAGGGCGGCCAGGATATGGATCGCGACGTTGCCAACGTGATAGCTCCAGACGGAGGTCCCGCTGACGGCATGGTTCAGGGCCAGCGAGAGGTTGAGCACCGGACGGCCGCTGACCGTCACCCCGCCGGCCGGCGGCGAGAGCGCCGAGGCGATCGGCCAGAGGTGCCGAAGCGTGGGATTGTCCAGGATCGACGGGCCGTCATCGAAGACGAACGGCGCGGACAGGCTGTTGGCGTAGGCGGCCGCCACCGCCAGGGCGATGACGAGGCCGGCCGCCGGCGGCAGCCAACGGGGTTCCCTGCCAGTTGCGCCAGCCCGTGCGTTCACGTGGCAGCACGCTGGCCACGGGCGCCGGCGGTGTAAATGATTACCCGCGGGCCCGGCACCGGCCAAAAAAGAGGCGGGCGGATATTCCGCCCGCCTCCGCTCCGCGCCCCAATGGGCGGGGAAGAAATTTCTCTTCAGTCCTCAGCGCCCGTGGAAACCCCCACGGAAACCGCCACCGCCATGGAAACCGCCACCGCCATGGAAGCCGCCACCGCCATGGAAGCCAAACCCGAGGCCGATCGAGATCGGCGGGTACCAGCCCCAGGGATAGTAGCCGTAATAGGGATAGCCGTAGTAGTAGGCCGGAGCCGGAGCGGTCGTGTAGACGACCGTCGTGCCTGGGGCGACCGCCGGCGCCGGGCTGGCCGGCTGCGGGACCGAGGCCGCGGTATCGGCGGCCGACAGCGGCTGGTACGAGACCGTGTTCACGGCCCCGTTGCTGTATTTGTAGGTGACCGAGATCTGCGCGGCCGTCTGGTCGATCTGGGTGACCGTCACGCCCTGAGCGGCGGCGGCCTTGCTCAGCTCGGCGGCGCTGGGCAGCTGCGGCACGTAGACAACCTCGTTGGGGGTCGCCACGGCGGGAGTCGGGTTCGTCGTCGTGGCAGGCTGGGCCAGGGCCGCGGTGCATAGCGCGGCGGCGGCAATGAAGGCGGCGGCGGTGAATTTATGCGTTTTCATGGCGTAATGTTCCTGTTGAGAAGAGTTGGCCTTGCGGCCGTTAAAGGTGAGACCTTCTTATGTCTCCAATGTGCCATCTTTCGCCGCAGAAGCAAACCGGTCCCGGCCACCCCCTTACCTGCCCATCATGAACAGCTTAACTCCCGCCGCCGACCGGCCCCTTTGGGCGTCGTTTTCCCGGCTCTTTTTCTCCCTCCTCCTCGCCCTGGCCGGAGGGTCCGCCACCGCCGCCACCGAGCTCACCTACTCGATCGATGCGTCCCACCCCGACCTCGCAGTGACCAGCGCCGGCCTGAACATGGGCGGACGGGATCCCGCCGGCGTCACGATCGGGGTCAACAACCGGTACGTCACGATGGGCGGGCATCCCTGGTTTCCCGTCATGGGCGAATTTCATTTCGGCCGCTATCCCCGCGCGCGCTGGGAGGAGGAGCTCCTCAAGATGCAGGCCGGAGGGATCACGGTCGTCTCCACCTACATCTTCTGGATCTACCATGAGGAGACCGAGGGGAAGTTCGACTGGTCGGGCGACCGCGACCTCCGGGCCTTCGTCGAGCTGTGCGCCAAGCACGGGCTCGCCGTTTTCCCGCGCCTCGGGCCCTGGGCCCACGGGGAGGTGCGGAACGGCGGGTTGCCGGATTGGGTCCTGGCCAAGTGCGGCCACGATGTGCGCCGGGACGCGGAGCCCTACCTCACGTATGTGCGCCGCTACTACACGGAGATCTCGCGGCAGCTGCAGGGCTTCCTCTGGAAGGACGGCGGCCCGGTGATCGCCCTCCAGCTCGACAACGAGCTGCGCGACAACCCCGGCCATCTCCTCACCCTGCAGCGGATCGCCCGGGAGGTCGGCCTCGAGTCCCCCCTCTACACGATGACCGGCTGGGACCGCGCCCGGATCCCGCCGGGCGGCGGGATCCTCCCGCTCTTCGGCGGCTACCCGGACGGCTTCTGGATCGACGGGGTGGCCGACTGGGACCGCGCCGGCCGCAAGCAGTACTTCTTCGGCCTGGAGCACGACGACAGCATCGTCGGCGCCGACCTGAAGAAACGGCCGGGCACCCCGGACAACTCGGGCCTGGCGCGGTTTCCCTACGGGGCCTGCGAGATCGGCGGCGGGATGGAGGTCAGCTACCGCCGCCGCCCCGTCCTCGCGGCCGACGACGTGGCGGCCGAGGCGCTGGTCAAGCTCGGCAGCGGGAGCAACCTGCAGGGCTACTACATGTACCATGGCGGCGCCGACCCGGTCGGCCGGCTCTCCCCGCTCAACGAGTCGCGCGCGAGCGGGTACCCCAACGACATGCCGGAGATCAACTATGACTTCCAGGCGCCGCTGGGGCAGTACGGGCAGCTGCGGCCGACCTACGGCGCCCTGCGCCTGCAGCACCTCTTCCTCGCCGACTACGGCTACGCGCTCGCGACCCTGCCTGCCGTGTGGCCCGACCAGCAGCCGACGGGACTGGATGACCGGGACACCCTGCGCTGGTCGATGCGCACGGACGGCAAGCACGGGTTCCTCTTCGTCAACAACTACCAGCACCTCGATCCGCTGCCCGCCCATGAGGACGTCCAGTTCCAGGTGCGGCTGGCCACCGGGCTCGTGACCGTGCCGACCAGCCCGATCACGATCCCGTCCGGGAGCTATTTCATCTGGCCCGTCAACCTGCCGATCGGCAACGCGATCCTCACCTACTCCACCGCCCAGCCGCTCTGCCTGATCGGCGACAGCTACGTCTTCTTCGCCCCGGCCGGGATCGCCCCCGAGTTCGCCTTCGATCCCCGGACGCTGCCCCAGGGGGCCCGCGCGCGCATCGGTAACCTCACGCCCGGCACCGACTGCAACTTCGTCGTGGCCAGCCGCGACGGGCATCAGGCCCGCATCCTGGTCCTGACGGAGGAGGAGGCCCGGCAGGCGTGGCGGGCGCGGATCTGGGGCGCCGACCGGCTGTTCCTCTCCAGCGCCGGCCTCACCTTCGACGGTGACACGCTGCATGTCCAATCCCGCCAGCCCGCGATGGCCTTCTCGGTCTTCCCCTCCCCCCCGCTCGCGATCCCGGGCACCGACGACGGCCTCTTCGGGCATTTCGAGGTGTCCGCCGCGCCGCACCCGGTCAAGGTCGAGCTCCACCGGATCACTTCGCCCGGGATCGCCCCGGACGTGCGCACCGATGCCCGGGGCGCCTTCGCCCCGGACGACGCCGCCTTTGCCAGCGCCGCCGGTTCCTGGCAGATCAGCCTGCCGCGGGACGCGCTGCAGGGCGTGCACGAGGTGTTCCTGCGCATCGACTATGCGGGCGACATCGGCCGGGCCCTGGTCGGCGACCGGCTGGTCGACGACGATTTCTATTTCGGCCGGCCCTGGGAGATCGGGCTCTCGCGCTTCGCGCCGGAGGTCCTGGAAAAGGGCCTCACCGTGAAGATCCTGCCCCTCCGCCGGGACGCCCCGATCTACCTGCCGAAGGACCGCTGGCCCGCCTTCGATGCCAGTGGCCAGGCGGCGGAAATCCGCAGTGTCACGGCCGAACCGCTGTACGAGGTCGCCGTGTCCGGCGCTACGACGCCGGCGAAGTGACCGGCCGGCGGCGGTCGCGCAGGAGGGCGACCAGGACCGCCCCGGCGAAGGTCGTCGCCGCCAGCGCCAGCGCGCCGCCGCGGGCCGAGCCCGAGAGTCCCTCGGCCATCACCTTCAGGTTGGGCGCCAGGAAGCCGCCCACCGCCCCGATCGAGTTGATGAGCGCGATGCCCCCGGCCGCGCTGCGGCCGGAGAGCTCGTCGGCCGGAAAGGTCCAGAAGATCGGCTGGGCCCCGATGAAGCCGGCGGCGGCGAGGCAGAGGCCGGCCAGGCCCAGGCCGGGGCGCGAGGCCGAGGACAGGGCGATCCCAAAGGCGGCGATGGCGAGCGAGCAGCCGGCGGTGGCGCCGCGGCGGCCATTCCAGCGCGCCAGCCGCGGGACGGCGTAGGCCGCGACGAGGGCGCACACCCAGGGAATGGCGCTGACCAGCCCCACGTAGAAGCCGATGTTGCGGCCCAGCAGGGCTGCCACCCGCGAAGGGAGGTAGAAGGTCACGCCATAGACGCTCAGCTGGATCAGCCCGTAGATGATGCCCAGCCGCCAGACCCGGGGCAGGCCGAGGGCCGGCAGAACGCTGGCGTCCGCGCCTCCGTCCTTGTCCCGATCCTCGGACGCCAGCTCGGCCTGGAGCGCCTCGCGCTGGGCCACCGGCAGCCACTCCGCCTCCGCCGGGCCGTTGGTCAGGAAGCAGCAGGCGGCGACGCCCCCGAGGACAGCCAGCACGCCCTCGACGAGAAACATCCACTGCCAGCCCCGCAGCCCGCCCCGGCCGCTCATCTCCAGGAGGAGCCCGGAAAGCGGTCCCCCGAAAATCTGGGCGAGCGGCGCGCCGAAATAGAAGACGCCGAACATTCCCCCGCGCGCCCCGGCCGGGAACCACGATCCGAGGTACCAGATCATGCCGGGGAAGAAGCCCGCCTCCGCGGCGCCGAGGAGGAAGCGGAGCACATAGAAGACCGGCGCGCTCCAAGCCGCCAGCATGGCGGTCGAGACGAGCCCCCAGGCGATCATCGTCGCCCCGATCCAGGCCCGCGCCCCGATCCGGCTGAGCATCAGGTTGCTCGGGACCTCGAGGAGCGCGTAGGCCAGGAAGAACACGCTGGCCCCGAAGGCGTAGGCGCCCTCGCCCAGCCCGGTGTCCCGGAGGAAGGTCGGCTTGGCGTAGCCGATGTTCACCCGGTCGAGGAAGGCCAGGATGTAGAGCAGCAGGAGGAACGGCACCAGCCGCCACGCCGCCCTGCGCACCGCCGTGGCCAGCAGCGGGGCCGTCATGTCAATAGGTCGCGCGGCCGCCGGTCAGGTCGAAGGTGAAGGCGGTGGTGAAGGCGGCCTCCGGCGAGACGATGAAGGCCGCCATGGCCGCCACCTCGTCCAGCGTGCAGCAGCGCTTCATCGGGATCTTGTCGGTCATGTATTTCACCTGCGCCTCGGGCATGGCCTCGACCATCGGGGTCTGGACGACGGCGGGGGCGAGGGCGTTGACCGTGATGCCGGTCCCGGCGTACTCCTTGCCCTGCACCTTGGTCATGCCGATCACGGCGGCCTTCGAGGCCGAGTAGGCCAGCATGCCCGCGTTGCCCTCCTTGCCGGCGATCGAGGCGATATGGAGGATCCGGCCGTAGCCGTCCCGCTTCATGGCCGGCAGGACGTGCTTCGCCGTCAGGAAGGGGCCGCGGACGTTGATCCGGAAGACCGACTCGAAATCCGCCAGCTCGACCTCGTGGGTCTGGACATTGGTCTTCCCGGTGACGCCCGCGCTGTTCACCAGGATCTGGACCTTCCCGCGCAACGTGAGGACCTCGCCGACGGCCTGGGCCACCGAGGCCTCGTCCGTGACGTCGACCCGGAAGCACCGCCCTCCGCCGGCCAGCTCGGCGTCGAGCGCGGCGAAGAGCTTCTCGTCGCGGTCGAAGAGCGCCACGAAGGCGCCTCCGGCCCGCAGGCGGCGGGCGATCGCGAGGCCGAGGCCGGACGCGCCGCCGGTGATGATGGCGGCTTGGCCGCTGAAGGGGGTGGGTGAAGCCATGGCGGGAAAAAGACAGAGTCCGGCGTGGGTGGCCAGCCGGCAATAGGCCTGACGCACCGGCCGGGAAAATGGTGCTCGGGACAGGAGTCGAACCTGCACGCCTTACGGCACACGCACCTCAAACGTGTGTGTCTACCAATTCCACCACCCGAGCAAAAGAAAACAGGGAGAACGGACATAGAGGCCTTGGCCTGCCGCTGTCCAGCGTGAAACCATTTGACCCGGCCCCCGGCGTGGCGACCCTGTCGGGACCCGTGTCCGGCATGAACCACGACGAGATCAAAGCGGCGCTCCTCGCCTCCTACGAGAGCCAGGGGGGCATCAACCACCTGGACGGCGTCAACCTGCCCTCCCAGGAATCGGTCAACACCCTGGCGCGCGACTGCATGCATCTCCTGTTCCCGGGGTATTTCGACGACTCGGCCCTTGAGAAGAGCAAGGTCGCGGCCCATGTGGAGGGCCTGCTCGCCCGGATCGAGCGCCGCCTTCGCTCCGACGTGGAGAAATGCCTGCGTTTTTCGAAGACGCCGGACGCGGCCGCCCGCGCCGAGTCGGTCGCCGCGCAGGCCCTCGGGCAGTTCCCGGCCCTGCGAAGCCTGATCCAGACGGACGTCGTCGCCGCCTACCAGGGCGACCCGGCCGCGAGCAGCGTCGAGGAGATCATCCTCGCCTACCCCTGCGTCCTCGTCATCTCGCTCCAGCGCGTCGCCCACGTCCTCTACCACCTCAAGGTGCCGCTCCTCCCGCGCATGCTCACCGAGTACGGCCACGAGCGCACGGGGGCCGACATCCATCCCGGCGCGCGCCTGGGGACCCATTTCTTCATCGACCACTGCACCGGCGTCGTCGTCGGCGAAAGCGCGACCCTGGGCGACCACGTGAAACTCTACCAGGGCGTGACGCTGGGGGCAAAGTCCTTCGAGGTCGACCAGGAGGGCAATCCCGTCAAGGGGGTGAAGCGCCATCCCGACATCGAGGACCACGTCACCATCTACCCCGGCGCCACCATCCTCGGGGGCACCACCGTCATCGGGCGCAATTCGGTCATCGGCTCCCACGTCTGGCTGATGAAGTCGGTGCCGCCCGACAGCACCGTCTACTACCAGGGCGAGCTGACCTCGATCGTCCGCGAGCAGCGCCACAAGTCCGCCGGCGAAAAAACCGTCAAGATCAGCATCGACCAGGCCGACTGGATGATCTGAACCCGGTCAGCCGACCACCTGGCGGTCGGCGAGCGCCCGGGCCACGTCGCGCGCAAAGAAGGGCCCCCGGTAGATGAGCCCGGTGTAGACCTGGACCAGCCGGGCGCCGGCATCGAGCTTCT
>CAZKAH010000063.1:0-8041 GCA_964550715.1 uncultured Opitutaceae bacterium | reverse complement strand
CGGTAGATGAGCCCGGTGTAGACCTGGACCAGCCGGGCGCCGGCATCGAGCTTCTCGCCCGCGCTGGCCGCGTCCGTGATGCCGCCGACCCCGATGACCGGCAGCCTCCCCCCCGTGGCGCGCACGATGTACCGGATGACGTCCGTCGAGCGCCGCCGGAGCGGCGAGCCGCTCAGGCCGCCGGCCTGGTCGACCCCCCCGAAGAAGCCTGGCCGGCTGATCGTCGTGTTCCCCGCAATGATCCCGTCCAGGCCGAAAGCCCCGACCACCCCGAGGACCGCGTCCACCTGCGGGAAATCCAGGTCGGGCGCGATCTTGAGCAGGATGGGAACGCGCGTCCGGCCCGGCTGGGCCGCCCGCGACCGGTTGGCCGCGGTGACCGCCGCGAGGAGCTCGCGGAGCCGGGGCTCGTCCTGGAGCGTCCGGAGGCCGGGCGTGTTCGGGCTGGAGACGTTGAGGACCAGGTAGTCGGCGTAATCCGCCAGCCAGGTGAAGCTCGCCAGGTAGTCCTGGGTCGCCTGGTCGATGTCGGCCGCCTTGGACTTGCCGAGGTTGATCCCGACAGGGATCCGGCGGCGGCCCGGACCCCGCCGGCGGGCCAGCCGCGCCGCCACCGTGCGGGCCCCGTCGTTGTTGAAGCCGAGGCGGTTGATCACCGCCAGCTGGGCCGGGTACCGGAACATCCGGGGCCGGGGGTTGCCCGGCTGGGCCTGGGCCGTCACCGTGCCGACCTCGACGTGGCCGAAGCCCAGCGCCGCCGCCGCCGGCCAGGCGTGGGCGTTCTTGTCGAAGCCGGCCGCCAGGCCGACCGCGTTGGGAAACTTGAGGCCGAAGGCCTCCACCGGCCGGGCGGCAGGTGGGAGGCGATGCAGGGCCTCCAGCGCCCGGCAGAGGGGCGGCAGCCGCCCCAGCCCCGCCAGGCAGCGGACGGCCAGCTCGTGGGCCCGCTCGGCGTCGAGCCGGAACAGCGCCGGGCGCACGCACCTTTCGTAGAGAAATCCCATCGTCCGCGCAGCGTGGAAGCGAACCCGCAAAATGCAAGTACGCCAACCGCGAAAGAAGTTCCAAACTCCCTCATAATCAAGGTATCGCAAAATCGCTTTTTGTGCTTGTTTTTTCACCCCCCCCTCGCACGCTGCGCCTCAATTTTCCTCCGCATGGCTAAACCTACCTCCACTCTCGAATGGTGCATTGTCCGGCTCGGTGAAGACCACAATTGGTGGGTCGCCGAGACCAGCGACCCGGTGCGTTGGGACGTCGACGGCCTCAGCGTCGTCGATCCCCGGCAGGTCGCGCACCTCATCGAGCTCGTGGATCCGCTGCGCGACTACGGCTTCGACCAGGATCATTTCGAGGCCGCGTTCATCCCCTTCCGCATCGAGAAGGACCTCGGCGGCGGCAAGGTCCGCCTGAAGCGGATGAAGGAATCGTTCTTCGACTCCGAGGAGAAGCTCTTCGCCCTGCCCGACATCCTCGACGAGGAGAACGGGCCGTACGCCGACCTCCTGGACCATCTCACGCGCTGCCGCGTCAAGATGCTCAACGACCTCTTCGAGTTCGAGTCGAAGCTCTCGGTCGACGAGGTCGAGGAGGAGATCCGCGAGGACCAGAACACCCATTTCATCGAGGGCCGCGCCGTCCACACCTTCGAGGAGCTGACGGCGATCCTCGACTACATGCCCGCCGGCCACAAGGACGACGAGGAGCACCCGGCCAAGGAGGTCGAGGTCGACGAGGACCTGCCCGAGGTCGACGCCGCCGAGGAGGAGAAGCTCAAGAACGACGAGTCGCTCAAGTGGGACGAGGATGAGGACGAGGACAAGGACGACGACGAGAAGAAGAAGGACGACGACGACGAGGAGGAGGACGGCGAGGAGAAGGACGAGGACGAGGAGGACGACGAGGACGCCAAGCCCCGCAAGAAGTCGAAGGGCAAGAAGTAGCCAGCGTCACTTCCCGCCTTGAGGAAGTTGCCCGCCCTCACGGTTTTTTCGCTCCTGCTCCTGTTCGCGCTGGCCGCCGCCTGGTTCCTCGAGCTGAGGTGGGACCGGCCCTGGTCCGCGCAAAGCGACGGCTCCCTGGACCAGGAATACACCCGGGCGCTGGCGCAGGGCCACGCGTATCTCCTGACGCCGCCGGATCCGCGCGTGCTGGCGGCGCCCGATCCGCTGCGCAGCCCCTATCACCTGCTCGATGCGTCGCTTTATCATGGGCGCTACTATCTCTATTTCAGCGCGCTGCCTTTCGTCCTTCTGCTGGTGCCCTGGTTCCTTGCGACCGGCACCTACTTCCCGGCGACCGCGGCGATCTTCGTCTTCAGCGTGGCCGGCTACGCGGCCTATGCGCGGCTGGTCCTCGTCCTCGGCCGGCGGTGGCCGGGTCGCGGAGCCGGCCTGCTCGCCGGCCTCGTTTTTTGCGGAATGGTGGCCTGCAGCAACACCTGGCCGCTGATGGCCGAGCCGCAGATCTATGAGATCGAAAACGCCGCCGCCTACGCCTGCTTCGCCTGGGCGCTGTGCGCGGTGGCCAGCGCCGAATGCTCCCGGGGAGGGGAATGGGCCCTCGCCCGCGCCGCCGGGTTCGCCGGCCTGGCGCTCGCCTGCCGGCCCAACTACCTGCCCGCCGCCGCGGTGATCGCCGGCTACGTCCTCTGGCGCGGGCTGCGGGCCGCCGGCCCGTGGCCCGCCCGCGCCGCGCGCTCGGTCCTTCCGTTGCTCCCGCTGGTCGCGATTCTGGCGGCGCTGGCGGCCTGGAACACGGTCCGCTTCGGCAATCCCGCGGATTTTGGCGCCACGCAGCCCGGGCACGAGGAAGGGGCCAAGGTGCTGGTCTCGATGTCGGTGCGCAATATCCCCTACAATCTCTACCAGTATCTCTGGGGCGGGGTTTGGCTAGAGCGCTATTTCCCCTTCATCCAGGGACCCAAGGTGAATCCGATCGCCATGGCCCGGGACCAGGTTTCCAGCGACTGGCTCATCGGCTTCCTGCGCACCTCACCCCTGGTGCTCTGGGGGCTCCTGGTGCCGTTCCATTGGCGAGCACTCCGCCGGGAGGGGCTGGCGGCGCTGGCGCTCATCCTTGCCCTGGCCGGGGCCGGCAACCTGCTTTTCCTCTGCATCGTCCGGGGTGGCACTTTCCGCTACCCCGCCGATTTTCTCGGCCTTTTCGCGGCCCTGGCCGGGCTCGGGGTGCTGGCGTTCAATCCCTGCGCGACCGCCTGGAAGCGTTGGCTCGCCCTTCCCCTCCTGGCCCTGACCGTCGGCTGGAGCCTCCTGGGCACGCTCGCCGTGACCTGCTCGGTCGCGCAGATCCGCCGGCACTATGATGCCACCGGCCTCTCGGAGCTTTCCCAACTGGGCCGGGTGCTCGACGCCGCGGTTTACCGGATCGAGGCATTTCTGCACGACGGCCCCCGGGGGCTTCGGCTGGAACTGCGCCTGCCTGAGGAAAAATACGGTTCGGCCGAACCCCTGGTGGTCTCGGGCCGGCCCTCGGAACAGGACCTCCTCTATGCCTATTACGCCGGTCCGGGCATAGTCCAGTTCGGGTTCGAATCCATGGGCCATGGGGGACCGGTGACGGGGCCGATCGCCGTCGACTACCATGCGCCCCATCGCCTCGAGGTCTTCTTCGGCAGTTTCCTGCCGCCCGACGGCAGCCCGCTGGTCCGCCTGCTGACTGCGGACGAGCTCGCCCTCGCCCGCCGCACCGTCCGCGTATCGTTGGATGGGGTCGTGGTCCTGGAGAGCGACGAAGGGTTTCACCCCCGCAGCGGCCAGCTTTTCATCGGAGCCAGCCCCGACAATGGGGCCTTTGGCAGCCGCTTCACCGGCAGGATCCTCGACGTGTCCCGTCCCCTCCTGCGGGACTCCTACTACCATCCCGGGTGGACCGCCGCGATGTATGGGCCGATCGCGTTCACGCTCGACCCCCGGCCCGAGCCGGAACACGTCATCGATCCCATCGTCTCGATCGGCTACCGGCCCGCTGGCGGAATCATCGGGCTGGAGTTTCTCGGCAGTGGCCGCGTGCGCTGGGTTTGGGCCCGATTTGGGATGCCGCCCGCCGTGTCGCCGGCCTGGGCCTGGGACTTCAGCCGGCCGCACGGAGTGGAGATATCCTCCGGTTCGCTGCTGCCTCCGGCCGGCAGTCCCCTCTGGCGGGCGGCGGACCCCGGCGCGATTGCGGCGCGGAAGGCTGGGATTACCTGCCGGGTCGACCGGAAAATCGCCTTCGAATTCCGGGGCGACGTACCCGACGCTTCGCCGCATGAGGTTTTCTACGGGAGAAACATGGCCGGCATTCCCGGTGTCGCCGCGGCGTTCCCGAACCCCCTGATGGTTTCCCGGAAAGCCTGGTGATCGAGGCGGCGCTGCACGCGCGCGGGCCCGCGAACTATTTCCCGCCCAGCTCCGCCGCCATCTCCCTTGCGAAATACGTCAGGATCATGTCCGCGCCCGCGCGCTTGATCGCGAGGAGCGACTCGCGGCGGGTGCTCGCCAGGTCCAGCCAGCCGAGCTTCGCCGCGGCCTGCAGCTGGGAGTACTCGCCCGAGACCTGGTAGGCGGCAACGGGCTTGTTTGTCGCCTCCCGCACATCGCGGATGATGTCGAGATAGGGGCCGGCCGGCTTGACCATGAGAATATCAGCCCCCTCCGCCTCGTCGAGGGCGAGCTCCGTAAAGGCCTCTCGGCGGTTGGCCGGATTCAGCTGGTAGGTGGCCTTGCTCAGCTTGCGGGTGCCGGCGGCGGCGGAACTGCCCACGGCGTCGCGGAACGGGCCGTAGTAGGCCGAGGCGAACTTGACCGAGTAGGCCATGATCCCGGTGTCGGTGAAATCGGCGGCATCCAAGGCCTGGCGGATGGCCCCCACCCGTCCATCCATCATGTCGCTCGGCGCCACGAGGTCCACGCCGGCGCGGGCGTGGAGCACCGCCATCTTCGCCAGGATGCCCACCGTCCGGTCGTTGGCCACGTCGAGCCCGTCCTCGGTCAGGACACCGTCATGACCATGGCTCGTGTAGGGATCGAGGGCGAGGTCGGTCATCACCACGAGCTCGGGGACGGCCGCCTTGATCGCGCGCACGGCGCGGAGCACCAGGCCATCCTCGCGGAGGCCCGCGTTGCCCTCGGCGTCCTTCAGCCGGGCGTCGAGCTTGGGAAAGAGCGCCACGGCCGGGATGCCCAGCTGCCAGAGGGACCGGCATTCCTTCACCAGGTCGCCGACATTGCGCCGGAGGACGCCGGGCATCGAGGCGATGGCCTCGGGCCGCCCCTTGCCGTCGACGACGAAGAGCGGGGCGATGAAATCGGCCGGCCGGAGGACGGTTTCCTCAACCAGGGCGCGCAGGCCCGCGGTCCGGCGGAGCCGGCGGGGGCGGCGGATCAGGTTGAGCTTGTGGCGGTCGGGCACGAGAGCAGTAGAAAGCGGAAAGCGGAAGGCGGAAAGCGGAAAAGGGGCCCAGGCCCCGCCCCGCCCCTCGTTTTCGCTTTCCGCCCGTCGCTTTCCGCTTTTCCATGTCCCGTGCCCCTCAGACTTTACGACTCGATGACGCGCGAGCTGCGCGAACTCAAGCCCTCACCCGACGGGGTTTTTCGCTTCTATAATTGCGGGCTGACCGTCTATGCCGCCGGCCACATCGGCAATTTCCGGACCTTCCTGATCAACGACGTCATCCGCCGGCTGCTTGAACTTGAGTTCCCGGGCAAGGTGAAGCACGTCCGCAACCTGACGGACGTGGACGACAAGACGATCAAGCGCGCCCGCGACGAAGGCCGGCCGCTCGCTGAGGTCACCCGCCAGTGGACCGAGAAATTTCACGCCGACTGCATCGCCCTCAACTGCCTGCCCCCGAACGCCGAGCCGCGGGCGACGGATCCCCAGCACCTGCGCGAGCAGGTCGACATGATCGAGTGCCTGATGCGCAAGGGGAACGCCTATCGCGTGCCCGACGGCTCGGTCTATTTCAAGGTCAGTTCCTTCCCCGGCTATGGCGCGCTCTCGCGGCTCAAGGAGCGCGAGCTCCAGCCCGGGGACGACCTCAAAGCCCATGCGGCCGATGCGGACGAGAAGGAGGACGGCAGCGACTTTGCCCTCTGGAAAGCCTGGAAGCCCGACGACGGTCCCAACAAATGGGCCGGGCCGGAGGGAGCCGCGGCAGGCCGGCCCGGCTGGCACATCGAATGCAGCGCCATGAGCAAGGCGATCCTGGGCGACACCATCGACCTGCATACCGGCGGGGTGGACCTCCTCTTTCCCCACCACGAAAACGAAATCGCGCAGAGCGAATGCTGCAACGGCAAGCCCCTGTCGCGCCATTGGTACCACAGCGAGCACCTGCTGGTGGACGGGAAGAAGATGAGCAAGAGCCTCGGCAACTTCTACACGCTCGACGATCTCACCGCCCGGGGCTTCTCCCCGCTGACCGTGCGCTACGCCCTGCTCGCCGGGCATCCCCGCAAGCAGCTCAATTTCACCCTGGACTCGCTCACGGCGGCGGACAGCGCCATGACGAAGCTGCATTCCTACTGGCAAACGCTGCCCGCCCAGGGCGAAGCCGGCATCCTCGACCCGATCCTCGCCCTCCTGCGGGACGACCTCAATATTCCCGCGGCGCTTGGCGCCCTGTTCACGGTCGTCAATCGCGGCCCGCAAGGCGTGGCGAAGGGCGACTTTGAGCGGGTCCTGGGGGCCCTCGGCCTAAGATTCGATCTGCCCCCGGCGGCCAAGGCCGCCGTGCCGGCCGATGTGACGGCGCTGGCCGACCGGAGGTGGGCTGCAAAAAAGGCGAAGGATTTCAAGGCCGCCGACGCCCTCCGCGGCGAGCTGGCCGCCGCCGGCTGGTCGATGCTGGACGGCAAGGACGGCTACAAGCTTGAGCCCCTGAAAAAATAGGCGAAGCTCGACCTTCCGCCATGTCCATGACCCCTCTCGAAGAACTGCGCCACTCGGCGTCCCACGTCCTGGCGACCGCCCTGCTGCGCCTCTTTCCCGACGCCAAGCTCGACATCGGCCCCCCGACGGACACGGGGTTCTACTATGACGTCGACCTGGACCACAAGCTGACCCAGGAGGACCTCGTCCGCCTGGAGGCGGAAATGAAGAAGGTCGCCGAGGAGAACCAGCCCTTCCTGCGCAAGGAGGTCTCCCGCGAGGAGGCGAAGGAGATCATCACCGCCCGCGGCCAGGAACGCTACAAGCTCGGCCGCCTGGCCGACATCCCCGAGGGGGAGAAGATCTCCTTTTACCAGAACGGCGAGTTCATGGACCTCTGCGCTGGCACCCACGTCCGGTACTCCAGCAAGCTCAAGGCCTTCAAGCTCCTCTCGATCGCCGGCGCCTACCACCGGGGCGACGAGAAGAACAAGCAGCTCCAGCGCATCTACGGCACCGCCTTCCCCACCAAGGAGGAGCTGGCGCAGCACCTCGAGCGCCTCGAGCAGGCCAAGCTCCGCGACCACCGGAAGCTGGGCCGCGACCTGAAGCTCTTCGTCATCGACGACGACGTGGGCCAGGGCCTCATCCTCTGGACGCCCGCCGGCAGCATCATCCGGCAGGAGCTGCAGGACTTCATCGGCGGCGAGCTCCGCAAGCAGGGCTACCAGCAGGTCTTCACTCCTCACATCGGCAAGCTGTCCCTCTACAAGACCTCCGGGCACTTCCCCTATTACAAGGACGCCCAGTTCACGCCGATCATCGAGAACGAGGCGCTGGCGAAGATCCTCCACGAGGGCTGCTCCTGCGGCGAGATGATCGCCCGGCTGGACGCCTTCTCGGGCAAGCTTCGCGAGGAGGTCAACGCCCGGGCCGGCAAGGAGGTCATCGCCGCCGACCGGGTGAAGCCCGATGAGCAGCTCCTGGACGGCTTCCTCCTGAAGCCGATGAACTGCCCGCACCACATCAAGATCTTCGCCTCCCAGCCCCACTCCTACCGCGACCTGCCCGTCCGCCTCGCGGAGTTCGGGACCGTCTACCGCTGGGAGCAGTCGGGCGAGCTGAACGGCATGACCCGGGTCCGGGGCTTCACCCAGGACGACGCCCA
>CAZKAH010000062.1:0-17243 GCA_964550715.1 uncultured Opitutaceae bacterium | reverse complement strand
TCGGCAAGAACATCGTCGGCGTCGTCCTCGCCTGCAATAATTACGAGGTCATCGATCTCGGGGTCATGGTGCCCTGCGACAAGATCCTGGCGGCCGCGCGCGAGAAAAAGGCGGACATCATCGGCCTCTCGGGCCTGATCACGCCCTCGCTGGACGAGATGGTCCACGTGGCGAAGGAGATGAAGCGCGAGGGCTGGACCGTCCCTCTCCTGATCGGCGGGGCGACGACCAGCGCGGCCCACACCGCGGTCAAGATCGCCCAGGAATATCCCCACGGCGTCGTCCACGTCCTCGACGCCTCGCGCGTCGTCAACGTCGTGAGCTCCCTCCTCAGCCCCGAGCAGAAGCCCGCCTTCCTGGCCGAGGTCCGCGGCAAGCAGGACCAGCAGCGGGCGGATTTTGCGGCGCGCCGCGCCCGCCGGCCGCTCTTGTCCCTGGCGGATGCCCGGGACCGGCGCCAAAAGTTCGACTGGACCCAGGTCGACATCCCCCGGCCGGAGTTTCTCGGCTCCCGCGTGTTCGACCCGGTCCCGCTCGAGGAGATCGTGCCCTTCATTGACTGGGGCCCCTTCTTCAGCGCCTGGGAGCTCCACGGGCGCTATCCCGACATTCTCAAGGACGAATTGGTGGGGCCCGAGGCCGTGAAGCTCCTGGCCGAGGGCCAGAAGCTCCTCGCCCAGATCGTCCGGGAGAAGCGCTTCACCGCCAAGGCCGTCATCGGCTTCTGGCCCTGCCACGCGGTGGGGGACGACCTCGAGGTCTATCCCGACGAGGCCCGCCGCGACCCGCTCACCGTCTTCCACTCCCTCCGCCAGCAGCTGGAAAAGCCTGCCGACCAGTTCAACCACGCGCTGGCCGACTATGTCGCCCCGAAGGACAGCGGCCACCTGGACTATCTTGGGGGGTTCGCCGTGACCGCGGGCCATGGCGTCGAGGAATTCGCCGCGGAATTCCGGGCCAGGCACGACGACTACTCCGCGATCATGGCCCAGGCGCTCGGCGACCGGCTGGCGGAGGCGCTGGCGGAGCTGATGCACAAGAAGGCCCGCGACCTCTGCGGCTTCGGCCGGACCGAGAACCTGACCGTCGAGCAGATGATCCGGGAGAAATACCGCGGCATCCGGCCCGCGCCCGGCTATCCGGCGTGCCCCGACCACACCGAAAAGCCGATCCTCTTCAAGCTGCTGGGCGCGGAGGCGGCCACCGGCATCACGCTGACCGAGAGCTGCGCGATGCATCCGGCCAGCAGCGTGAGCGGCTGGTACTTCAACCATCCCGAGGCCAAATACTTCGGCGTCGGCAAGATCGGCAAGGACCAGATCCACGACTACGCCCGGCGCAAGGGCTGGAGCGTGGCCGAGGCCGAGAAGTGGCTGGGGCCGTATCTCGACTACGAGCCCTGAGGAAGCGCCCCAGCGCCCATATCCGCGCAGGGCCGGCCGACCCGCCGGAAGATCACCAGGTGGCTGACGAGGAGGACCGGAACCGCGAAGAGCGGGACCAGCGCCAGCGGGAGGCCCGAGATTTCGAACATCGAGCCCGGGCGGACGAAGGTCAGCCAGCCCGCGGTCCCCACCGCCAGCAGGAGATCCGCGACCCCCACGACGTTCCAGGCCCAAACCGCCCGGCGGAACCCGGCTCCCTCCGGCAGCAAGAGCAGGATGAGCGCCCCCGCCGCCGCGATGACATCACCCCACCCCGCCCGGTGGGCGAACTCCGCCGGCAGGCGCCCCTGGGCATGCAGCCAAAGGAAGTAGAGTCCCACGAATCGTCCCACGTGCACGGTCAGGAGCGTGCGGAGGCCGAGGTGGTCGATCGCGGCCCGCATCGCGGGGCGTCGGACAGCCGCCCGGGCCAGGAAAATCGTGAGCCCGGTGATGAGGATCGGAGCCGCGAAAGGCGGCAGATGGGCCAGCAGATGGACGGAGCCGGCGAGGCCGGCGGCAAGGCCCCAGAGGGCCAGCGGGACGAGGAGCGGTCGGAGGGAGGGTTTCATCGGATTTAGTAACTTTAATTTCGCAAGTCACTCGACCGTGCGTTGTCGCTTGCACTTTGCAAGTATAAAGTTTCCCTACGGCCATGCCCCGCCTCCGCCGCGCCGCCGCTCCCGCCCTGCGCTCGCCCTGCCCCATCGGCGCCGCGCTCGATCTCCTCGGCGACCGCTGGACGATGCTCGTCGTCCGCGATCTCTTCTGGGGCAAGCAGCGCTATGGGGAATTCCTGGCCTCGCCCGAGGGCATTCCCACCAATCTCCTGGCCGACCGCCTGGACCGGCTGGAAAGGGCCGGCCTGGTCACCCGGGAACCCTATCAATCAAATCCGCCCCGGCACGCCTACACCCTGACCCCGAAGGGCCGGGACCTGCAGCCTCTGCTTTCCGCGCTGGTCGACTGGGGGCTCCGGCACGTGCCCGGCACCGAGGCCCGGCCGGGCGGACGCCCGAGAAAGCCTAGAACTGGAAGTCCTGCTGCGCCTTGACGAGGACCGGCTTCCCCCTGCGGGTGGGCGGATCGAACCGCCACTTTCCGATCGCGGGCAGCGCGATCCACCCCAGCTCCGGATGATCGGCGGAAACGACCGCGGGCATCCGCACCCGGCCCGTCTCATCGATGTAGAATTCCACGACCACGCTGCCCGTCAGGCCGCGCGCCGCCCAGTCCTGTGGATAGGTCGGGGCCACCCGGTGCACCGGAGAAGGGACGTGATCCAGGTCCGCCACCGGGACCGCCTGGTACTGGAACTGGTCCTTTCCCGTCTCGAAATAGGGCTCCTCCTGCGGGCCGATATGCGCGGTCGCCAGCCGCTGGTTGACGTTGAAGAGGAACTGCACCTCGAGCGTGGCGTAGGCCGGGTCGCCGTCGACGCGGCTTGGCTGGAATTTCCACTTCTTCACCGCCAGCAGCGCCTCGTCGGCGAAGCCCGGGAGCGAATAGGCCGTCACCAGCGCGTCGTCCAGCCGGCCCACCGGGTCGATCCGAAGCAGCATGCGGACGTCCCCCGCGGTGATACCATTGGTGTATTCCCGGGCGGGATAGTCCGGGGCGACCTTGAACACGACCTTGGCGGGAACATCGCCCGGATCGGCCCAGGCGCGGGCCGGCAGGAACCCGGCGGCGAGGAAGGCCGCCGCGACGCATGCGAGGGGGGGGGTCACCCGCCCAATGTGGAACAGGTGCGGCCGTCTGTAAAGCCGAGGACAGGCCGTCAGACCGTGATGCCCGCGTCGCCCAGTCCCGCTCGCACGGCGCGGAGCATGGGGAAGGTCGCCCCGTCGTAGTGGCCGAGCGTGATGCCGGTCATCTTCGTCTCAACCGCGATCCGGACGCCCTCCCGGATCAGGTTGGGGGTTGCGCGCAGCCGGACGCCAATCGCGCCAAGGAGCGGATACTGCGGGCCGAGCTCGGCCCGGGCGGCCAGGAAGGCGCGCCGCTTGCCCGGCATCAGCGCGGGATCGCCAGTCTGCTCGCTGTAGTCCTGATAGCGGATGGAATCCAGCTGGGGCTGCAGCGCGCTGAGCTTGATCCCCCACGCGGCCGCATCGCCGCTCATGTGCCGGTTGTAGCGCAGGTCGATGTCCGGCTTGAGCGCGTGGATGGCCGCGTGGATCGCCTGGTAAAACCGCGCCGTCGATTCGACCCGGAAAGCCTCCCACTCCGCCCGGGCCGGCTCCGCGGCGGGATCGGCCAGCAGCGCCCGCTGGGCCGCGGCCAGGTCGAAGCCCTGCTCGCGGGCCGCCCGGTGGCACGAGGCGCAGAAGCAGGAGCCGCGGTCGGGGCCGCCCTGCTCGAACGAGACAATGGCGGACATCGCGTAGTCGATGCCGTAGCTGGCGACCAGCTCCGAGTACAGCGCCGTGGCGTAGGCGCGCACGTCGGGATGGTTGGGACAGAGAGGCCGCAGCCAGGGCCGGACGTTGATGATCCCGCCGTGAATGTCGCGCCCGACGCAATCCGCGAACTCGCCCTCGGCCCGGGCCTTGTCCACCAGGGCGTGGGAATTCTCGACGCCGACCTTCAGCCCGCGCCGCCGCGCCGCGTCGACCAGGGTCCGGACCCAGTCGGTCTGGCTGAGCCAGGCGTGGTCTGACAGGCGCGGCTTGATGCGCCCGTACCGCGCGGGGTCGGGATGCCAGTAGCAGCGCGCATCCTCCGCCGTCCAGGTCGGGCGGACCGGGTTGTGCGGGAAGGAGCCGCCACCCAGCGGGCGGCGCTCGGGATGCATCACGCCGATCAGGTAGACGGAGTTGACCGCCGCCATCCCCTGCAGGTTGTCGAGGATCCGCTCGACGCCCTCGTCATGCAGGTCCCAGGCGTAGAGGCTGGCGGAAACCTCGAAGGGACGGATCGGCACCGCCGCCCGCAGGCGGGGCGCGGCCGCCGTCGCCAGCCCGGCCGCCGCCGTGAGCTTGAGAAAATCGCGGCGGGAATAGCCGCCCGGCGCCTGGGGACCGGCCTTCATGAGACTGCCTCCGTCAGCGGCCGGGACTGCGCCACCCACTCCGCCACGGGCCGGCCGCCGGCCAGGTGCTCGGCCACGATGCGCTCGCAGCGTTCGGGGGTCACGCCGCCATACCAGACTCCCTCGGGATAGACGACCAGCCACGGCCCGCCGCGGCAGATCCGGAAGCAGGCGGCCTTGGTCCGCAGCGCGGGGAGGCCCGCGTCGGCGATCCGGCGCTTCAGCACCTCCCAGGTCGCCAGCCCCTGCTCGGTGGCGCAGCAGTCGGGGCCGACGCACAGGAAGGCATGCCGGCGCGCATCCTTGAGATTTATCTTCTCAAACGCCGCAGCCACCAGGGGGTCAGGTGCGTCATTCATGGCAGCGCCTCCAGCGAAGTCCCGGGACAGGCAAAGGCCAAGGCTTTTGTCGTGACACCGGGCCACCGGGGGCGCGACCTTGTACCCCCCTGGCATGACCACCCCGCCCGATCCGGGCCCAGACTCTCCCCTGCGCCCACGATGAACCGACGCGACTTCGTCAAGCTGACGGCGGCTGGCGCCGGCGCCGCGCTGGCCGGGGCAAAATCCCTCCGGGGTCAGGCGGCGCCGCCGCCACCGCCGGCGCAAGGTCCCGCGACCATCGGGATCGCCACTGCGGCGGAACCCCTGGCCCGGCCGGATTTGGGCCGGTTGCTCGACAAGATTCAGGCCCAGACCGGCGCGAACGCGTTCTTCCCGTTCATCTATTCGCATATCGGCGAGAGAGCCGGCGTCCATCCGGCTGGGTTTCGCGGGGGCAACTATGCCATCCCGCACATGCAGTACTACCAGGACACGAACCTGACCTATGAGGACATGCGGGGTCCCGAGTTCGGCGACAAGGACCTCCTGGCGCTCGCCATCGCGGCCTGCCGCCCCCGCGGGATCAAGACCTTCGCCTGGATCATCGAGGACAACCGGCGGCCCAATATCCCGAACTGGGAGAAGCTGTATGAGATCGATTTTCACGGCCGGCGGACCGACCGCCATCCTGCGGGACCCTGCAACAACAATCCCCTCTACCGGGGATACCTCCTCGGGCTGGTGGAGGACTATGCCCGCTCCTACGAGATCGACGGCATCATGTGGGGATCGGAGCGGCAGGGCGGGCTGTTCAATGCGCTCGGCGCCTATCACAACGGGGCGGCGGCCGATCCGGGCAAGGCCACCTGTTTTTGCGAATTCTGCCAGAAAAAGGGGCGCGACCAGGGGATCGACGTCGAGCGCGCCCGCCTCGGCTTCGGCGAGATCGAGAAATTTGTGCGCTCCGGCCGCGCCGGTCAGCACCCGCGCGACGGCTATTTCACCTCGTTTTGGCGCATCCTGCTGAACTATCCCGAATTGCTCGCCTGGGAAAACCTCTGGGCGCGCAGCCGCCACGAGATGCAGGCCGAACTTTACCGCAAGATAAAGTCGGTCAATCCCGCGCTGCCCGTCGGCTGGCACATCTGGCACAACGTGTCCTTCAGCCCGTTCCACCGCGCCGAGGAGGACTATGCGGGAATGACGGCATTTTCCGATTTCATCCGGCCCGTGCTCTACAGCAATTGCGCCGGGGAACGCATGCGCAGCTTCGTCGACAGCGTCCACGGCAATGTCTTGGGCGACGGGCCGCCGGACGAGATGCTGGAAGTGCTCTATCGCTGGCTGAACTACCGGGAGGCACCCTATGACCGGGTTTTCGCGACAGGCCTGTCCGCCGACTACGTCGAGCGGGAGACCCGGCGGGCGGTCGAAGGGGTGGCCGGCTCCGCGACCCAGGTCTGGCCCGGCATCGACATCGACGTGCCGGTGCCGGCGGGCGCCAGCCACTGCACGCCCGAAAGCGTCCGGCAGACCGTGCAGGCGGTCTTCCGGGGCGGCGGCCAGGGCGTCCTCCTGTCGCGAAACTTTCTCGAGATGAAACCGGAGAATCTGGCCGCCGCGGGCGAGGCCCTCCGTTCGCTCGGCCTTTCCCACCCCCAAAGACCATGAACCGACGAGATTTCATAAAAATGTCCGCAGTGAGCGCCGGCACGACGCTGGCCGGCTCCCAGCTTCTCTCCGGCCAGACGACCCCCGCCGCACCGGCCCCGCGCCAGGCGACGATGGTCGCGATGCCCATCTCGGTGGCGATCCTCGCCGGACCCGAGCTCGATCGGATCCTCGGCGACATGCGGGAGCGCGGCGGGGTCAACGCGCTTTTTCCCTTCATGTATTCCCACGAGGAGCACCGCGCGGGCGTGCCCGAGCGCTCCCCGGGGTTCCGCGGCGGCAACTATGCGACGCCACACCTGCAGTATTACGGAGACTCGCCCCTGACCTATGAGGACATGAAGGCGCCGGAGTTCGGCGGCATCGACGTCCTCGCCCGGGTGATCCCGGCCGCCGCCAAACACGGCATCAAGGTCTTCCCCTTCGTCCTCGAGGACAATCACTGCCCCGAGGGCATGCCCCATTGGGAACAGCTATATGAGATTGACGTCCACGGCCGGCGGGTGGGCGGCCATCCGGCCGGACCGTGCAAGCGCAACCCCCACTATCGCGCGTGGCTGGGCGGGGTGGTCGAGGACTATGCCCGGTCGTACGATATCGGCGGGATGATGTGGGGCGCGGAGAGGGGCAGCGGGTTCCTCAACGTGCTGAGCGGCGAAGGCGCCGGCACCCGCGGCGCGGCGGGCGGCGGCAAGGCCACGTGCTTCTGCGAGTTTTGCCAAAAAGCGGGGCGGGAAGCCGGCATCGACGTCGTCCGCACGAAGGCGGGCTTCATTGAGCTCGAGAAATTCATGCAGGAGCGCCGGGCCGGCCGGCGGCCGACCGACGGCTATTTCAGCGGCTTCTGGCGCCTCCTCCTCAACTATCCCGAGCTCGTCGCCTGGGAAAACCTCTGGGTCCGCGGCCGGCACGAGCTGCAGGCGGAACTGCACCGGCGGATGAAGGCGGCGAACTCCGCTCTGCCCATGGGCTGGCACATCTGGCAGACCGTCACCTTCAGCCCCTTCCAGCGGGCCGAGGAGGACTATGCGGTCATCAAGCGCTTCTCCGATTTCGTGCGCCCCGCCGTCTACAACAATTGCGCGGGTGAACGCTTCCAGTCTTTCGCGCGCAGCGGGCTGGGCGGAGTCTTCGGCGACCTGTCGCCCGCCCTGACCGCCGAGGTCATCTGCCGGGAGATGGGCTTCAGCGAGGCCCCCTACGACCGGCTGGCCGCGACCGGCTTCTCCGCCGGCTATGTCGAGCGCGAGACGCGGCGCGCGGTCGAGGGCGTGTCCGATGCCGGTGTGCAGGTTTGGCCGGGCATCGACATCGACATCCCGGTGCCCGCCGGCACCAGCCATTGCACCCCGGAGGGCGTGAAGGCGGCCGTCCGCGCCGTCTTTGCCGGCGGAGCCAACGGCATCATCCTCTCGCGCAACTACGTTGAAATGAAGCCGGAGAACCTCAGCGCCGCTGGTGATGCGCTGCGGGAGCTCGGGCGCGCCTGAGGGCCCGGGCACCGCGGTCTGCCGCCGCCCTCCCCGCCCGATGCGCTTCCTTCGCTGGCTCTCCTGGGCGGCCGTCGCCGTCGTTCTCGTCCTGCTGCTCTGCCAGGAGTGGTTCGGACCCGACATCTGGTACCATCTCTACCTCGGCGGGCGGGTCGCCCAAACCCTGACCGCGCAGCCCGCCGACCGGCTGGTGCTGCAGCAGCCCGGCTTCATCAACTTGTATTGGCTATTCCAGCTCGTGGTGCGGGCCGCCTTCGGCCTCGGCGGGATTCCCGCGGTCTCCCTTCTCTTCCTCGCGCTCTGGGCCGCGATCCTGGCCGTCTGGCTAAGGACCGCCGGGATCCTCCGGATCGGAGCCATCGGGCCGTGGCTTGCGCTCGCGGTCATCCTGGTCTGCCAGGTCCGGTTCGAGCCCAGGCCCGAGATCTTCTCCTACCTCTTCCTCGCCATCCAGATCCACTGGCTGGCGACCTGGGAAATGGACCGGGCTGCTTCACCCTGGGCGCTCGGGCGCTTCGCGGCGGTCGAGGCGCTCTGGGCCAACATGCACGGCTATTTCGCCTTTGGGCCGCTCCTCGTCGGACTGAGGCTGGCGACCGCCCCGCCGGGCCGCCGCGGCTGGCGCGGGCTCTGGGCGCTCCTCGGCCTGACCCTGCTGGCCAGCGTCGCCTCCCCCTTTGGCCTCCACAACTGGACGGAGGTTGGCGTGCTGTGGCGCTTCTTCGGCGCCATGCATCACCAGATCCGGGAATTCCTCCCGCCCGGCGAGCGGCCGCAGGTCGACCTCTGGCAGATTCGCCTTTTCTGGGCCTGCTGGCTGGCCGTGGCCGGAGCCGGCCTCGCCCGGGCGCGCCGGGCGGAAAGAAGCGACCTCTTCGGCCTCCTGCTCGCCGCGGTCGGGCTGTACCTCAGCACCCAGGCGGTGCGGAACATTCCCCTCCTCATGCTCTTTGGCGCCCCGCTGCTCGGCATCGTGCTGCCCGGTCTTCCGCGGATGCGCCGCGGCACTCCCGCGCGGCTGGCGCTGATCGCCACGGGGGCCGCGCTCTCCGCCTGGATCGTCACCGGGGGATTCGATCGCTTCATCAGGACCGCGGGCAGCTTCGGCCTGCGGGAGGCGCCCCTCGCCTTTCCCGCCGGGTTCGCCGACTACGCGCGGGCCACCGGCTTCGCCGGCTCGATCCTCACGACCGGCATGGACGGCGGCTACCTGGAATTCCAGTGCCCCACCCTCCGTCCCTACGCCGATTCGCGCTTCACCGACGTGGCGCTGGTGGATGAGTTTTTCAAGGCGGTCCGCCGGCCCGCTGAATTCCGGCAGCTGCAGAATCGCATCGGATTCGACGCTGTCCTGCTCCCGATCGTCGACAGCCGCGAGGTCATTGTCTCGCTCCTACGGGATCCCGACTGGAAGCTGGCCTACGCCGATCCCGCCCGCGCCTTCCTGGTCAGCCGCCAGAGCCCGGCAGGCGCAGCCGCGGCGGTCCGCGAGCCGCTCTTCTACGGCGGCGAGAACCTGACTATCCCGCGCTACGCCCTGGCCGCCACCGAATGGGTCACCGTCCTCATGCAGGTCAACGACAGGGACAACTTGCTGCGGGCGCTCCGGCAGCTCGCCGCGGCACCCAAGGTGCCTTCGGGCCTCGTCGAGGTCGCGTTGGACCACGGACTGAAGAACAACGATGCCGAGGTCGCCACCGCCGCCCGCGCCCTCTCCCCGAAGATGGTCTCCCTCCGCCCGATCGACCGGGACACCGTGGACTGGCTGCTCAGCCGCCCTTCACCCTGAGCCGGCAAGCTATTCGTGCCAGTTCTCAACCGTGAGACCTGGCACACGGCCGAATTCACGGACATTTCGGGTCACGACGGCGGCCCCCAGCCGCAATGCCTGCGCCGCAATCAGCGTATCCATCGGACCGATTCCGAGACCGCGGCCTTCCAGATCGTGGCGGATGGCAGCATAGTGCGTGCAATCCTCCCGCGTGAAGGGCTCGACCGGAAGAGTATCGGCCAGGGCGGCCAATTGCAGGCGCGCGCCCGCCCGGGGTCCCTTGGTCACACCGAATTCCCGTTCCGCCAGCACGATGACCGAGAGCCGCAAATCGCCAAAGGCGGACTGCAAGCGGGCGCTGAGGCGCGGATTGTCTCCGCGCATGTAGGCAGAGAGCGTATTGGTGTCGGGCAGGAAGATCATTCGTCGCGCGGCACATCCGGAGTTGCATGCGGCGGCACGTCCGCCAGATCGGGACAGGAGCCGGCGAGGGCGAAGAATTTTCGTTTTCGCCGTTCGAACTCCGAATCCAGCGGCTCCAGAAGCACACCCTGCGGCGTGTGAGAAATCCTCACCTCGGTGCCGGGGAGACGAAACTCCCGGGGCAGGCGAACGGCCTGCGAACCGCCATGGCGGAACAGCTTCGCGGTCGAAATATTGGGCATATCTACATGTAGATACATCGAGGTAAATAAGTCAATTCGACTCAAATAATAACAAGGTTCGTGTCCGACCCTTGCAGCGGCCTACACAGCGCTCAAATTGATATCCCGATGCCCCAATCTTCCAAATTGATCGGCAAACGCGCCCTCGTGACTGCTGGTGCCCAGGGGATCGGCCTTGCCATCAGCCGGCACTTGCTGGCGGCGGGCTGCGATCTCCTTGTCCACTACCACAGCAGCGCCGAGGCCGCGCAGGCCCTGGTCAAGGAGGCAAAGGGCCTCGGCCGCCGCTGCGCCGCCACCCAAGCCGACCTGACCGAGCCGGAAGACTGCGACCGCCTGGTGGCCGAGGCCGTGGCTTTCCTCGGCGGGCTGGACGTCCTCGTCAACAATGCCGGTTCGCTCGTTGCCCGGGTGCCGCTGGCCGACGCGGACGACACGTACTGGGCCGAGGTGATGTCGCTCAATCTCGGCAGCATGCGCCGGGTGTCACGCGCCGCGGCGCCCCACCTCGCGGCCGCGGCGAAGGCCGGAGGCGGTGCCAGCGTGGTGAATCTCTCCTCGATCGCCGGCCAACGCGGCGGAGCTCCGGGGTCGCTGGCTTATTCCACGGCGAAGGGCGCCGTTCTCGCCTTCACCCGGGCCCTCGCGCTGGAACTCGGCCCGGAGGGCGTGCGCGTCAATGCCCTGGCCCCCGGCCTGATCCTCGGCTCCAAGTTTCATGCGACCCACACCAAGCCCGAGGCGATCCGCGCCACCATCGCCAGCATTCCGGTGGGGCGCGCGGGCACGACCGATGACGTGGCCCGGGCGGCCGTCTTTCTTGCCGGGGAATTCGACGGCTTCATCACCGGCGCGACCCTCGACCTGAACGGCGGCAGCTACATGGCATGAAGCGCCGCCCCGTTCTTTCCTCCCTTCCGCTGGCCCTGGCCATCGCCGCGATGGCGATCGCCCCCGTCCTGCGCGCGGAACCGGCGGCGGTTCCCCTCCCGCCCGACTTCAACATCATGGCGTCCGTCCAGTACGCCCACGCCGAAATCTACTACCATACCCCGGCCGGCATTACCCCGGTCCTGGCCAACACCCGCGGGATTGCTCCCGGCCAGAGGATGGACCTCCTCGTCATCGTCTACCGCTATGCGCAGGATTCCGCCGGCCGCGCCGATGTCACCTATGACCTGGTGGTGCACAATCCGAACGGCGGCACCCAGGCGCGGGCCGGGAACGTCGTCGCCCCGAAGGGCGCAGTCCGGCCGCACCAGATCCTCTTTCCCCGGGCGATCACCGCGTTTGTCACCGGACCCGCCGACCCCTTCGGCGACTACCGGTGCGAGGTGACCGTCCATGACGGGATCAGCGGCCTGAGCGCGACCAAGTCCGCAGTTGTCCGGGTCGCCGACTCCAACCGACCGCTGCCACTTCCAGAGAAATTCGATGCGAGCGACTGGCTCGCCCAGTACTATCTGCGGCCAGAACCGCGGCTGGCGCTGCCGGCCCTTGAGGCCGTGAGCAAGAATGATGCGATCATGCAGAAGGGGGTCCCGGGAATGGGAGCGCTCCTTGGATTCTACAGCCAAGTCCTGGCCGACAACCCGTGGCTCCTCCCTTGGTTCAAGCAATGGCTGGTCGCGGCGGAAGAGGGCAATGCGCGACACCTCCTGGCCCTCGTCCTCGCCTATGCGGAACGCAGCCAGCCCGGGATGAACGCCGACCTGCCCACGCACTCCCGGATCGTGCTGGCCGCGGCGGCCAGGGAGCTCTTTCCCGCGCCCTCGGCCACGCCCGAGAACGGCGCCCAGCTCGACGCCCTCTGGGGCCAGTTTTTCGCCTCGGGCAAATTTGCGCCGATCAATAGCCTGGTCGGCGTCGTCGGCGCCTACCTGCCTTATCAGGGGAAGATCGACGAATTCAGGCAGCAGGCCCATCCCGGGGAGAAACCGCCGCCCGAAGTGGTGAAGAGCGCCCTCCTCAGCGCCGCGCTCTGGTCGCTCCGGCTCAACGCCTACCAGCACAAGCTGGTCCACGACTACCTCCTCTACCTGCAGCAGCTGCCCGCCACCGCTCCGCCGGTGAAGGCGACGCTGGGTGCGATCCTCGCCTGGAAACCGGGCAAGCTCTAGACCGGTCCAGCGGCTGCTCAGGCGAAGCTGCCGCCTGAGACGATTCCGAGGGCCGCGCGGCGGGCCCGGCGCTCGGCGGCGGCCTTGGGCTCGTAGCCGCTGCGGCGGTGCTCGGCCAGCGGGTCGGCCGGCAGCTTGTGCCGGCGGCGCCACGCGGCCAGGGCCGGTGCGACGTCGGTGAAAAACGCCTTCTTCAGCTCGAGCTCGGCGGTGACCACGTCGTTCTTCGACTGGGCGCGCCGCAGCCTTTCATGGTCCACCAGGGCCGCCTTGGCGAAGAGCTCCTGCGCCATCACCACGGTCTGGATCGTCGCCTCGATCTTCGGCTTCTCATTGTGCGACTGGTCGATCATGTAGGCGATCTCGGGCGCCTCGCCGCGGTCGGCGGTGAACGAGTGGATCTCGTGGAAGATGCGGAAGGCCTGGTAGGGATCGATCGAGCCGAGGGTCAGGTCGTCGTCGGCGTAGCGGCGGTCGTTGAAGTGGAACCCGCCGAGCATGCCCTCATCGAGGAGGAAGGCCACGATCTGCTCGACGTTCTGGCCCTGGTAGTGGTGGCCCGTGTCGACCAGCACCTTGGCGCGGGGCCCGGCCTTTTTCGAAAGCACGTAGGCCATGCCCCAGTCGGCGATATCTGTCGCGTAGAAGGCCGGCTCGAAGGGCTTGTATTCGACCAGCATCTTCTGGCCGGGAGCCAGGCGGTCATGGCAGGACTTCAGGCAGGACTCGAACCGGCGCTTGCGGTCGCGGATCCCCTCCTGCCCGGGATAGCTCGTGCCGTCGGCGAACCAAAGCGAGAGGTACTCGCTGCCGACCGCCTTGCCGATCGCGATCGAGTCGTAGCAGTGGCGCAGCGCGCGGCGGCGGACCACGGGGTCCTGGTTGCCGAACGAGCCCCACTTGTAGCACTGGTCCTGGAAGAGGTTCGGGTTGATCGCGCCGATCTTCACGCCGTGCCGGCGGGCGAGCCGCGCGACGGCCTTCGGGTCCTCGCCCGGCTTGAAGTCCCACAGGACGTGGACCGCCACCGTCGGGCAGCAGCCGGTCAGCCGGTGCACCTGGCCGGCATCCGCCAGCTTGTCGTTGAGGTCGATGGCGGCGGCGTCCTGGAAAAACTTGCCGAAACGGGTGCCCGTGTCCGCAAAGCCCCAGGAGGGCGTTTCGATGTCAAAGTTTTCCAGCGCGTCGACGGCGCGGCGAATCAGCTTGGGGGTCATGGGCATAAGATTGGGGATCAGGAAGCCGGGGCGACAACGCTAAATTTCTTCGCCCACGGCGCCAGCGCCGCGAGGATCCCGGGGTAGAGCTCGATGCCCGCCGCCAGCTGCTCCCGCCTCCTCCTCAGGCCGGACTCGCCCGGGAGGCGGACCCGCTCGAAGCCGGGGCGGGGCGGATTCCCGCGGCAGGCGTCGGCCAGCCAGGAGGTTTGCCGGATGAAGTCCTCGCGGGTGCCGAAGAGGGCCGGATCCAGCACCTGGACAAAGACATTGGCCGACCAGCCCTCCGGGGGATCGGCGCGGCCGTGGCCGGCCAGCCCTCCCGTCAGGGCCTCGACCAGGAGCCCGAGGGCGTAGCCCTTGTGCCCGTGGTCCGTCCCACCGATCGGCAGCAGCGCTCCGGGGTTCGCACCGAAGAGCGCCGCGGGGTTGTCCGTCGGCCGCCCGTCGCCATCAACCGCCCACGGCCCTGCAAACCTCCCGCCCTCGACCTGCAGCCGCTTGCTCAGGCCATTGGTCGCGATCGACATCGAGATGTCGAGCATGACCGGATCGCCGTCCGTCGGCCACGCGGCGGCCAGAGGATCGGGCGTGTAGAGGGAGCGCTTGCCGCCGTGCGGCGCCACCCCGCCCATGGTCGGATCCGAGCACGAAATCAGGACCATCAGGCCCTGCTCCGTGACGGGCCGCAGGTAGGCCGCCAGGCAGGCGATGTGGTGGCTGCGGCGGATGACCACGGTGCAGGTCCCCTGCTGGCGGGCGCGCGCCGCCGCCAGCTCGAGCGCGCGGACGGTCAGCCACGGCCCGGGCAGCCGCCGGCCATCCCAGGTGACCGCGGCGGGAAAATCCGCGAGGACCTTCGGCTCGCCCTCCTTCACCATCGAGCCCTTCTCCAGCTCCGCCAGGTAACCGGCCAGCAGCTGGAGCCCGTGGGTGTTGTGGCCGAGCAGGTCGCCCTCGACGAGCGTGGCGGCGACCACGGCCGCCTTGTCCGCGTCCAGCCCGGCGGCGGCCAGGAGCGCCCGGGCATAGGCCGTCAGGTCCGTGGCCGGATAGCGGGTGCTCATGCGCGGAGGGAGGATTTGGCGGCGGTCGGCGCCGGCCGGTCCCCGGTCGCCAGCAGGACGTAGCTGAAAAGCGCCAGCACCGCGCTGGCCAGGACGAACCAGTCGCCGTGCCGGACGTAGAAGGTCTGGACGCCCACCCAGCGCCGGTCGCGCGAGATGTTCACGGAGGAGACGCCGCGCAGGTACACGCTGCCCTCCCCGTCCGTGAGCGTGGAGCGGATCTCGCCGAATTCGTCGATCCAGCCCGACCAGCCGGCGTTGCCGGAGCGCAGGACGGGCCGGCGGGTCTCGACGGCGCGCAGGACCGAATGGGCGGCGTGCTGGTAGGCGGCGCCCTCCTCGCCGTACCAGGCGTCGTTGGTCACGACGGCGAGGACGTCCGCGCCGGAGCGCACGCTCGCGCGCGCGAGCTGCGGAAAGACATCCTCGTAGCAAATCAGGGAGCCGAAGGCCACGCTGGTGCCCGGCAGGCGAATCAGGAGCGGGGCGGCATCGGTGCCGGGAGAGAAATCACCCGGAATCGGGACAAATTTTGAGATCCAGCCGAGGACGGGGCGCCAGGGGACGTACTCCCCGAAGGGAACGAGATGCCGCTTCGCATAGTAGGCGGTCTGCAGGCCGAGGCGGGGGGTGACGACGAACGTGGTGTCGAAGGCTTTCGTCCCGGCGTTCGTCGGGACCACTGCGTACGAGCCAATGAGCAACGGCACCTGGGCCTTCGCGGCCAGCGACTCGACGTAGGCCTGCATGAGGGGATCTCCCAGGACCGGCCCCGGCGTGGAGGACTCGGGCCAGAGGATGAGGTCGGGCCGGTCGGCCGCCGCTTCCAGCGTCAGCCGCTGCAGCGTGGCCTGGATGCCCGGCGCGTCGGCCGGATCCCATTTCACCGACTGGGGAATGTCGGGCTGCACGAAGGCGACGCGCGCCAGCGATTCGGTGTAGGCGGAGCGGTGGGCCACCTCCGTCACCTGGGTCGCGAGGCAGACGAGCAGGAGGAAGAGGGCGAGCATGAACTCCGGGCTCCGCCGCCGCAGGAGGCTCCGCTCCTTCTCGCGCAGCAGCCGGTTCGCGTAGGCGGCGAAGCCGACATTCATCACGATGAGGATGAAGGAGACCCCGTAGGCTCCCGTGTAGGCGGCGATCTGGAGGGTGCTGGTGCGCTGCCACTGGCTGGCCGCGAGCGGCAGCCAGGAAAAGCCCGTCAGGAACCAGGTCCGCGTCCATTCGACCAGGACCCAGGCGCCGGCCAGCCCGAGCTGGACGATCATCCGGACCAGGGCCGGGCGCTCGGGCAGCCGCGGCATGACCCACCAGGCCGCGAGGTACCAGGTCCCCACCCAGGCGCCGACGAAGGGCCCCAGGAGCAACAGGCCGACCCAGGTGACGTGGCGCAGCCAGACGAGGAGGATGATCCAGGCGACCGCCTGCGCGCCGAAGAGCGTCCAGGCGAACAGCCGGAGCGGCGGGCGGGTGTAGGCCCAGAGGAGCGCCGGCGAGGCGAAGGCGTAGGCGAATTCCGGCGCCGCATAGGGCGGGAATGCCATCACCGTCAGGATGAGGGTGGAAAGGAAGACTCCCACGGGCGCCAGCCAGGCGCCGTGGTCCTGCCAGAACGAGGGCTGCGGCGCGTACGGGTCGAAAAGCGGAGCGTCAGCCATGGCCCCTTCCGCCGCTCACACGCCGTGGCAGTGCTTGTACTTCTTCCCGCTGCCGCAGGGGCAGGGATCGTTGCGCCCGACCTTGGGCGCCTCGCGGCGCAGCGTGACCTTGGGCAGCTGGACCTCGGGGGCGGGCGCCGGGGCGGCGCCGGGGCCGGCCGGGGCCGCGGCCGGCGGGGGCGGCGCGTTCTCGGGCCCCTGGGTGCGCGCGCTGCGCGCGAGGATCGAGAGCATGTTCTCGAACGACTCGAGGTTCGAGGCGCTGCGGAAGAGCCCCGTGCAGATCTCCACCCGCACGCCGTTCATCAGCTCCTCGAAATACTTGTAGGCCTCGGCCTTGTACTCGACCAGGGGATCCTTCTGGCCGTAGCTGCGCAGGCTGATCGAGCGGCGCAGGTCCTCCATCTCCGTCAGGTGCTCCTGCCAGTGGCGGTCGATGGCGTTGATCACGACATACCGCTCGAGGCCGCCCAGCGCCTCGGGCTGCTCGACGGACTCCTTCACCGCGTAGGCCTGCCGGACCCGCTCGAGGATGACCCGGCAGAGCGCCTCCGGGTCGTCGCCCGGCAGCTCGTCGGCGCGGAGGCTGACCGGAAAATGGCCGTTGAGCCAGCCGACCAGGCTCTCGATCGCGGCCGGGTTCGAGCCCCCCTTCTCCCCGAAGCCGGCGACCCGCAGGCGGTTCATCAGCTCCTCCTCGATCTGCTCGAAGATGATGTCCTTCGAGCGCTCGGCGTGGATCGCGGCGTTGCGGATCCCGTAGACGACCTCGCGCTGCTGGTTGAGCACGTCGTCGTACT
>CAZKAH010000061.1:0-17906 GCA_964550715.1 uncultured Opitutaceae bacterium | reverse complement strand
AACGCCGCGATCCTGCGCGGCGGCAAGGAGATCTTCCACACGAACCAGGTGCTGGCCGGGCTCGTCCGCCAGGCCGTCGCCGCGGCCGGCCTGCCGGTCGACGCCGTGCAGCTGATTCCCACGACCGACCGGGCCGCGCTCAGCGCGCTCCTCAAGCTCGACGCCTACGTGCACTGCCTCATCCCGCGCGGCGGCGAGGGCCTGATCCGCTTCGTGGCGGAAAACAGCACGATCCCCGTCATCAAGCACTACACCGGCGTCTGCTTCGTCTACGTGGATGAGGCGGCCGACGCCGCGATGGCGGAAAAGATCCTCCTGGACGCCAAGGTTTCCCGGCCGGGCGTGTGCAATGCCGCCGAGCAGCTGCTGGTCCACGCCCAAGTGGCGGAAAAGATCCTGCCGCGGCTCGCCGCGGCCCTCGTCGCGCGCGGGGTCCAGCTCCGCTGCGATGCGGCCAGCGCGGCGGTCCTGGCCAAGGCCGGCGTCGCCCACCAGCCGGCCCAGCCGGAGGATTTCAAAGCCGAATTCCTGGATCTCGTCCTCGCCGTCCGCCTCGTCGATTCACTCGACGCCGCCATCGCGGTCATCAACCGCGACAGCTCCGGCCACAGCGATGCGATCATTACGGCCAGCGAGGCCTCGGCCCGACATTTCCTGGCGGCGGTCGACAGCGCCGCGGTCTTCTGGAACGCGAGCACCCGCTTCCACGACGGCTTCGAGTTCGGGTATGGCGCGGAAATCGGGATCAGCACCGACCGCCTGCATGCCCGCGGCCCGATGGGGCTGCCGGAGCTCTGCATCCACAAGTTCCTGGTGGTGGGCGCGGGGCAGGTTCGCGGGTAGGGCGGATTGTCCTCAATCCGCCGGGCCTTCCCGCGGAGCCGGCGGGCTGGGGACAGCCCGCCCTGCCCGCGGGGTTCAGGATTGTAGGGAACCCCCGCCAACCCCAAGTTTCCAAGCAAGATCGCCATGCCCCGACCCCGTCCCTCGCTTTTCCTCCTGACGGCCGCGTTCGCCCTCGCCGCGACCGCGGCGGCCGCCCAAAATGCGGCGGCGCCGGCCGCTCCCAAGCCCGACGACACGACGCTCGTCCCCGTCTTCACCCCCTCGGCGGCGGCACCGGTCATTCCGACGGCGACCGTCCAGGAGGACGACCACGGCGACAAGCGCCGGATCCAGTCCACCGAGCTGAATGACGCCGTGATCAACAGCGTCCCCAAGTACGCCCCCCCGAAACCGGCGGCCCCGAAGGCCGAGGACGACCCGACGGCGGCGAAGGACCCGAACAAGCCGAAGAACGGCGTCATCCGCCTGCCCAGGTACGTCGTGCACGACACCACGCCGCCCATTTTCACGAACAAGGACATCCTGACGCAGGCCGGCCGCGACGACCTCGCGATGAAGCAGTACATCATCGACACGAACGGCATGCCGACCTTTGCGGCCTTCATGGCCAAGCAGCTCTTCCAGTCCAACGCCGCGCAGCAGTATGCCGACGCCGAGCGGGCCAGCAACATCTCGAGCCTCCGGTCCTCCGCCAATGCGGCCGCGGCCGGCGGCGATGCGGACGAGGCCAAGCTCATCCGCGACCAGACGAATGACACGTACATTCGCCGGTCGGACTGGGCGCCGATCGGTTCGAGCGTGAAGACCGCGTCGTCGCCCGGCGACGCGGGCGGCGGCAACGGCCAGTAGGCTCAGGCCAGGAGGGTCCGGGCGATCGCCGCCCACTCGTCCGCCAGCGGCCCGCCCGCCGCCGGCCGGTTCGCCCGCTGGTACCAGTAGGCCGCATTGCTCTCGTCCCCCTCCTTGCGGTGGAGGTAGGCGTGCACCCAGGCGCCCTCCCGTCCCGGGCCCGCCTGCGCGCAGGCATGGGCCCGGTCCCAGTCGCCGCGGGCGTCGTGCCAGAGCGCCTGCAGGGCCGTCGACAGCCCGGGCGGCGGCTCGGCGTCGGGGCCGGCGGCCGAATGGCGGAATTCCTCAAGCGACATCCGGCCATCCCAGCATTGAAATGGTCCGGATTCAATTCTGAGATGGGGACCGCCACCATGCCCACGCCCGAAAACCTCATCTTGCGCGAGCTGCTGGGGGAAAAGACCGGCTGGGTTTCGGGGACCGCGCTGGCCCGCCGCCTGGGGATCAGCCGGGTCGCGGTCTGGCAGCACATGCGGAAGCTGCGCGCCCAGGGCTTCGCCTTCGAGGCCCAGCGGGCCCGCGGCTACCGGCTGGCCGCGCCGCCCGCCGGGCTGCACGCCGCGCTGATCGAACTGCAGCTGAAGGTCCGGCCGCGCGGGTTCACCCTCGTCGTCCTGGATGAGGTCGACAGCACGAACGACGAGGCCGCGCGGCAGCTCGGGGCGGGCCGGGCCGCGCCGTTCGCCATCCTGGCGCGGCGGCAGACCCGGGGACGGGGACGCTTCGGACGGACCTGGCAGAGCGGGGACACCGGCAACCTCTATGCCAGCTTCGCCTTCCGGCCCCGCGTCGCGCCCGACCGGATGCAGACCTTCACCCTCTGGATGGGCGTGAACCTCTGCGAGCTCGTGGCCAATTTCACCGGCCTGGCGCCCGGCCTGAAGTGGCCCAACGACATCGTCTTCGACGGCCGCAAGGCCGGCGGCATGCTGACGGAGGCCCGCGTCGACGCCGACCAGATCCGCGACCTGGTCTTCGGGCTCGGCCTCAACGTCAACGGGAGCTCGGCCGACTGGCCCGGCGACCTGCCCCGACGCGCCGTGGCGCTCGGCGAGCTCGCGGGCGCCCCCCTCGACCTGAACCGGCTGACGGCGGCGATCATCGGCCGCGTCCTCCTGGCGTACGAGCGCTTCGCCGCCGGCGAGCACCTGCCCGCCTTTCCCGACCTCTGGCACCGCTATGACGTCCTGCGCGGCCGCCGCGCCACGGTCCTCGAGGGCAGCCGGCGCCACGCCGGCATGGTGACCGGCATCGACGACCAGGGCGCCCTCCTGCTGCGCGACGAGCGGGGCGGCACGCAACGTTTCCGCGCGGGGGAGGTCACACTGGAGAAATAGCCGGCGGTTCCGGGTTGGTTATCCGCCGATTCTTCCCCAGTTTCACCTCGTCGCCGCTTCCGCTCCAATGCCCGAACCCGTCCCGACCGCCATCGCCGTCTCCCATCTCGTCAAGGGCTATGCGGGGGTGACCGCGGTCAACGACATCAGCTTCACGGTGGCCCGCGGCGAGATCCTCGGGCTCCTCGGCCCCAACGGCGCGGGCAAGTCCACCACCATGCGCATCCTCACCGGCTACCTGCCCGCCACCTCGGGCTCGGTGAGCGTCTGCGGCTTCCCGGTCACGACCCAGCCCGACGAGGTCAAGCGGCGGGTCGGCTACATGCCCGAGAACAACCCCCTGCCCGAGGACATGCGCGTCAGCGAGTACCTCTACTTCCGCGGGCGGCTGAAGGAGGTCAACCGCCGCAAGCTGGGCCCGCGGATCGACGAGGTCCTCGAGCTCTGCGACCTGAAGCGGATCCGGCACAAGATCATCGGCCGGCTCTCCAAGGGCTTCCGCCAGCGGGTCGGGATCGCCGAGGCCATCCTGGCCGAGCCCCCGGTCATCATCATGGACGAGCCGACCATCGGCCTCGACCCCCACCAGATCCTCATCGTCCGCGACCTGATCGCCAGCCTGCGCGGCCGCATGACGGTCATCATCTCGAGCCACATCCTCCCCGAGATCGAGATGACCTGCGACCGGGTGCTCATCATCAACCAGGGGCGGATCGTGGCCCAGGGCACGCCGGCGGACCTGCGGCGCGAGATCCTCGGCCACAGCACCTACGCCCTCGAGTACGCCGGCGATCCGGCGCGGCTGGCGGGGGTGCTCGCCGGCTTCGCGCCGGCGATCGACGCCTCCGCGCCGGCCGAGCCCGACGCCGCGGGCTTCCGGACCGCCACGCTCAAGACCGGCGCCGAGGGCGACCTGGGCGAGGCGCTGCTGGGCGGGCTGCTGGCCGCCGGCCTGCGGGTGCGCGCCCTCAGCCGGGCGCACCCCACCCTCGAGGACGTGTTTCTCGCGGCCACCCGCCGCAGCTGGGACGTCGTGGACAGGAAATGAAGCACTTCTGGACCATCTTCTCGCACGAGGTGCGCATGCTCCTGGTGAGTCCGAGCACCTACATCGCCGCGGCCCTGTTCCTCGCGACCATGGGCTTCATGTTCACGGACATCCTCGAGCTCTACAGCCACGCGCCCCAGGAGGCGTCCCCCGCCATCTCCTTTTTCGAGTACTTCTGGGTGCCGGTGATGTTCATGGTGCCCCTGCTGACCATGCGCTGCCTGGCCGAGGAGCGCCGGACCGGCACGATGGAGACCCTCCTGACGACGCCGGTCACGACGCCCGAGGTCGTCCTCGGCAAGTACGGGGCGGCCTACAGCCTCTACCTCGCCCTCTGGGCCGCGACCGGCGGCTTCTTCTGCTTCCTGCGGGAATTCGCCGGCGCCTCGTCGCGGCTGCTCGATCCCGGCCCGCTCGTGGGAGGCTATCTCTTTGTCGCCGTCTCCGGGCTCCTCTTCGTCGCGGTCGGCGTCCTGGCGAGCGCCCTCGCGCGCAACCAGGCCGTGGCGGGCTTCCTCTGCTTCTTTCTCCTGTCGGGCCTGATCTGGGGCGGCAACTTCCTCGCGCGCAACCAGGCCTGGTTTGACCATGGCGCGCTGCGGCCGTTCCAGGGTGCCGTCAACTATGCCTGGATCTTCCGGCACTACGAGGACTTCACCCGCGGGGTCGTCGACGCCCGGCAGGTCCTCTTCTACCTGAGCGGGACGGTGCTCGCGCTGATCTTCAGCATCCTCGCCGTCGAGGCCAAGCAGTTGCAAAGCTGATGTCGTTATTCGAAAGCTTCCGCGCCGCGCGCTGGATCCGCCTGGCCAACCTGGTCCTCCAGGCCGTGCTCTTCGTCACGCTCTTCGCCGGCCTGAACTACCTCGCGAGCAACCACCCCTGGGGCCGGCTCGACCTGACGCAGGGCGGACGGTTCTCCCTCTCCCCGGAGACCCTCGCCTTCCTCAAGGACCTCACCAGCCCGGTCAGCATCGTCGTCACGACCAAGGAGGCCGAGGCCAGCCCGGAGCTGCGCGGGCTCCTGCGCGAGTACGTCTACGCGACGGAGGACGGCCCGGGTCCGGTGACCGTCGACTATCTCGACGTCTACGAGCGGCATCGCGAGGTCCAGCAGCTCGGGGTCGAGGAACCGGGCGTGATCCTGCTGCGCTGCAACGCCAACCACACCATCCTCCGCCTCGACGAGCTCTACCGGCTGGCCCGCGGGGAGCGCCAGGAGTTCCAGGGCGAGCAGGCGCTGACCTCGGCCATCCTCGAGATCTCCAGCGGGGTTCGGAAAAGGATCTATTTTCTCGTCGGCCATGACGAGCTGCGGCCGGACGACGCCAACGTGACGACGGGGCTTTCCGCCGCCCGCGAGTACCTGGCCCAGCGCAATTTCGACGTGAAGCCGCTCGAGCTGGCCGTGACCCGCCGGATCCCGGAGGACGCGGCGCTCCTGGTCGCGGTCTCGCCCCAGAAGCCCTATGCGCCCATCGAGACGGAGCTGCTGCGGCAGTACCTGCGGGTCCGCGCCGGCCGGCTGATCCTCTTCTTCTCGCCGACGAACTCGACGATGCTGCCCGCCTCCCTCGGGCTGGAGTCCCTGCTGCAGGATTGGGCCGTGATCGCCGACAACGACCGCATCTACGACAAGGGCCCCGAGAACGTCACCGAGGATGACGACCTGATCCTCCGCGAGTTCCTCCCCCATCCGGTCACCGAGAGCCTGCTGGGCGCGCCGGCGCCCACGCTGCGGATCGGCCCCGCGCGCAGCATCGCCCCGGACCGGGCGCGCGCCGCCGGCCTCGGCCTCCAGGTCACGACCCTCGCGGCCACCTCCACCTCCGCCTGGGGCGAGGTGAACAACCGCTTCGCCGGCGTCGCCACCTACACGCCCGGCGTGGACGTCCATCCCCGGCCGGACGCGAATCCCCCCGGCCGCCTCGGGATCGCGGTCGCGTCCGAGCCGGTCGCGCCGCGCGACAACCTCCTCTTCACCGTGCCCCGCGGCCGGCTCGTCGTTTTCGGCACCGGCGACCTGATCGACAACGTCCGCTTCGCCAATGCCGGGGCCCTCGACATCCTGATGGGCGCGGTCAACTGGATGGTCGACCGCACCACCCAGCTCAAGATCGCGCCCCACCCAATCCAGCGCTTCGAGCTCTCGCTCAGCGAGCGGGAACTGAGCAATCTCCGCCGCAGCCTGCTCTTCGCCCTGCCCGGCGTCGCCGGCCTGCTGGGTCTCATCGTCTACTGGACCCGCCGCCACTGACGCCCCCCCTCCCTCCCGCTTCCCATGCGCACCAAAGTCACGCTCTTCCTCCTGTTCCTGAACGCCGCCCTGTTCTTCTTCATCTTCCGCTTCGAGCGCGACTGGCGGACCGAGCGCGCCACCCTCGAGGTCCGGCGGAAGGTGCTGGGCCCGGAGACCGCCGCCATCCGCTCGATCGCCGTGGCCTTCCCCGGCGGCACCCTCCCGCCCTTCCGCCTCGAGAAGCGAAGCGAGGAATCCTGGTTCCTGACCGAGCCCTTCGAGTGGCCCGCCAACCTGCCCGCGGTCCAGGCCATCGTCACCGGCCTCCAGCAGCTGGAGAACATCACGAGCTTCAGCGTCCACGATGTCCTGAAGAACGGCCAGACCCTCGCCGACTACGGCCTCGACCGCCCGCGGCTGGTCGTGACCCTGGACTCCGGCGGTCCCGACACGGGCAGCGCCGCCCCGGTCACGACGGTCCTGCGCATCGGCGCGACCACCAAGCCGGACGCGGCCCGGGGCGAGCAGAGCCTGTTCGTCCTCTCGCCCGACGGGACCCGCATCCATGTCGTCGGCCGCGAGCTGGTGGACAGCCTGTCGCAGCCGATCGAGCGGCTGCGCTCGGACGCCATCCTCATGATCCAGGTCTATGAGGCCCGCTCGCTCACCCTCCAGGCGGCCGCCGAAGGCGCGCCCGGCTCGGCGCCCACGCCCGGGCCCCGCGTCCGCCTGCGCTCCGACCACGGGCGCTGGATCATCGAGTCGCCGCTGCCCGATGTCCGCGCGGACAAGGACCAGACCGAGCTCGCGATCAACGAGCTCGACGCGCTGCGGGTGAAAAGCTTCGTCGGCGCGCCGCCTTCCGGTCCGCTCCCTTCCGCGGCTCCCCTCCTGACCGCGGCGATCGACGGCAACAACCGCCATGAGACGCTGTACGTGGGCCAGCCCGCGGGTCCGGCGCTGGCCGGCGGACGCGACTACTTCGCCCAGCTGGAGGGACGGCCCGCCCTCTTCACGGTCAGCCTTTCCGACGCCCTGATGGCGACCCTCAGCACGGCGCTCGTCTCCCTGCGCGATCCGCACGTTCTGGACTTCGACCCGGCGGCCGTCACGGCAGTCATCCTCGCCTCGCCGAGCGCGCGCCAGCCGGAGATCACCCTGCAGCGGCTCGAGGCCTCCGCCGGGGGCGGCAGCGGCTGGCAGATCGTCCAGCGGGGCGCCGGCAGCGCCAGCCCGCAACGGGCCGATCCCGCGGCCGTCCAGGCCCTGCTCAGCCGGCTGGCGCTGCTCACGGTCCGGACCTTCACCAGCGACGCCCCCCAGGCGGCCGAGATGGAAAACTGGGGCTTCAACCTGCCCGAGCGGGTGATCACCCTCAACCTGTCCGCCGGCCCGGGCGCGGCGGCGGCCCCCCTCATCCTGGACATTGGCGTGCCCACGCACGGTGCCGACCGCGCCTACGCGAACCTGGCGGGCACCCAGTCGGCGGTCTATGAGGTCAGCCCCGACATCCTCCGCGCGACGCCGGTCTCGCCCCTGGATTGGCGCGACCGGCAGCTGCCGTTCCTGCCGGCGGGGGCGCAGATCACCCGCCTGCACCTCACCGACCTGACGGGCAAGTCGCCGGAGCTCGATTGGCCGGCCGCGGGTGCGGGCGGCGCCGTCAAGGACCTGGTCGACGACCTGGGGACGCTGCGCGCCGCGCGGTTCGTCCAGGACAGCTTCGGCGAGACGGTGAAGGACGAGGCGGGCGTGAGCCGCCCGTGGCGGTACCGCCTCGACGCCAACCTCTCGCTTCCGGCCGGGGCCGGCGGGGCGCAGTCGCGCACCGCCACGCTCCTCCTGACCGAGCGCACCAGCGGCACCGGACAATACGCGGGGTCGGCGGATTTCAACGCGGTCTTCGCCCTCGAGCCGCCGGTGATCGCCCACCTCTGGACCCTGACGTATGGCGCCCGCGATCCCGGACCCCTGCCCGCCTCCCCGCCGGCCCCTCCGTCCGCCCCGGCCGCCGCCAAGTAGCGCCGCATGCCGCTTCCCCCTCATCTCCGGCCCGCCGGCCGCTGGGCCGCGGACGCCCTGCGGACCCTGGCGTTCTGGACCCTTGGGCTCGGCCTGTCGCTGCTGCTCGCGCTGCAGCTCTACGTCGCCGGGCGCAACCAGCTCGAGGTGCCCGGCTTCGTCGCGCGGGCGCTGGAGCGGCGGCTCGCCGCCGCCGGGATGCACGCCACCTTCGGGCGCACGCGGTTCGATCCGTCGGGCCGGGTGCTGATCGAGAACGTGCGGGTCACGCTGCCGGGCTTCGACGAGCCGCTCGTCACCGCCGACGCCGTCTATGCGCGGCTCGATCCCTGGGCGCTCCTGCGCCGGCGCTTTGAACCGGTCGAGCTCCGCCTGGCGGGGGCCAGCCTCCGCGTGCCCGCGATGTTCTCGCCGTCGGGGCGCCCCGACGAGATCATCCGCGACCTCGACGCCGACCTGCTGCCGCGGGGCGCGGAGCTCGAGGTGGCCAGCCTCGATTTCCGCCTCGGCGAGCTCGCGGTGTCGGCCCACGGGCTCGTGCACCTCGGCGGCCTGCAGGTGGGGCAGCCGAAGCGGCTGCCGCTCGGCCAGCTCCTGGCGCAGAATTACGGCAGCGTGACCAAGCAGTTCGCCGGGGCGATCTCGCTGCTGGGGGTGCTGGAACACCCGAGCCTGCAGCTCGAGCTGACGCCCTCGGAATCGCACGGCGCGCTCGTCCGGGCCACGCTGGTCGCGACCGGCCTGCACCTGGACACCCCCGTCGGCCTCCAGGCCGGCGGCCTTCGGGTCGCCAGCGAGTTTCCGCTCCTCAACCCCTCGGCGGACCCCGTGGTGATCGAGGCCGTGGCCGACCGCGTCAGCCTGCCAGCCCTCGCGACGGAGGCCCGCGGGCTGCGGGCCCGGCTGCGGGCGCAGTGGCCGGCCGCCGGCCGCATGCCGGCGGCCCAGGACCTCAAGTTTCTCGACCTCTCCGCGGCCGAGGTCACGGCCCAGGGCGTCGTGATCCTCACGCCGTCGGTTTCAGCCGCCGCCGGGCCCTGGCCCAGGGTCCACGTGGAGATCCGCGCGCGGCCGCTGGACGCCCCCCTCACCGTGCGGGCCGACCTGGACCTCGGCGCCCGGACGGCCCGCGTCCTGGTGGCGGGCCAGCTCGCCCCGGCGCTCATCGATGTCGTCGGCGCGCGCGTCCACCGCGACCTGCGGCGCTTCGTGAATCCCGGCGGCCCCGTGACGCTGGACGGCGATGCCGAGCTGGGCCCGGGCTGGACGAAGCTTCGCCGGGCGGGCGCGCGGTTCTCGGTCCGCAACCTGGACACCTCCTTTTCGCCGCCCCGGCTGGAAACCCGCGAGCACCTGAACGTCGACGAGCTCAGCGGCCGCGTCGAGTTCGACGGCCGGCGTCTGTTTGCGACCGACCTCTACACCCGGTTCGGCGGCAACTACGCGCGCGGCAGCTACGAGATGGACGTACCCACGCTCCGCTACCGCTTCCTCCTGACCGGGCGCCTCCGGCCCCTCGACATCCTGCCGTGGTTTCCGACCCAGCCCTGGTGGGGGCACCTCTTCGGCAATTTCCGGTTCCCCGGCCCGCCGCCGCTGGCGAACATGGAATGGAGCGGCCAGTGGCCCACCGACCATGAGACCCGCCTCTTCATGTCCGTCGATGCGGGCCCGATGGGGGTCAACGAGGGGGAGGTCTACGACCGGGTCTACGGCCGGCTCTTCATCCGCCCGCATTTCGACGACGGCCTCGAATTCTCGATCACCAAGGGGGGCCGCAGCGCCATCGGCACCTTCGCCCGCTGGTACGATCCCAAGGGGCCTCCGTCCAAGCCCGGAGACCCGCCGGGCATGATGCGGCGGCTCGACGTCGACGTCGTGTCGACCCTCGACCTTTCCTCCGTGGCGAAAATGTACCCGAAGGAGGCCGAGCCGCCGCCCGAGATCCTCAGCATCTTCGCCTTCGACCAGCCGCCGGCGGTGAAGGTGACCGGCCGCTTCGACTGGCCCGGGGCACGCGGCGAGGTCCACCGGGCGCTTCACCTGGAGGCGCGGGCCGACGGTCCCTTCCGCTTCCATGGCTTTCCCCTGGACCGCACGGCCTTCACCGCGGAGGTGAAGGACGACGACTTCGTCGTCGAGCCCCTCGCCCTCGGCTTTGCCGACGGCGCGGTCACCGGGCGCGTGCAGGTCAGCGGTCCGCTCACCGCCCGGAAACTCGCCCTCACCGCGGACCTCAAGGACGGCAGCCTGTCCCGCGCCATCGAGCTCGTCCAAGACTACTCGCCCAAGGCGTCCTCCCGGAAGCCGATGATCGCGAGCCAGTTTCTCAAGAACATGGCCGGGGTCCGGCTCGTCGACCTCGCGGTCGCCGCCGAGGGCGACTATGCCGACCCCTTCAGCTACCGGGGCAAGGGGACGGCGCTGGTGCAGGGTCCGGAGCTCATGAAGGTGCCCCTGCTCGCCTTCCTGACGCCGCTCTTCCCCTTCGCCGAGCTGCGCTTCACGACCGCGCGCGCGGATTTCACAGTCAATGGGTCGCAGCTCAATTTTCCCGCGGTCACCGTCACCGGCGCCCACTCCCGCATCGATGCGCACGGGAGCTACGCCCTGGACCGCCATGCGCTCGACTTCTACGCCATCGTCAACCCGCTGCAGGAGAGCAAATCCTTCGTGGGGCAGGCGTTCAATCTCGTCCTCGCTCTCCCCTCGCAGATCACGCAGATCCGCCTCACGGGCCCGCTCGACAACCTCAAGGCGGTTTTTGTCGCCGGGCCGACCAATCTCCTGCGCAACCTGTTTGCCCCCGGGAATCGCCCCGAAGCCGCCGCGCCCTCGCCGCTGGCCCATCAGCCGCCCACCCCGGCGCCCGCTGCGCCGGTCCCACCCACCCCCTAGCAAGGGGAGGGGGGTCCGGGCGGGTGGATTTCGGGCCCGGCAGCCGGGCGGTTCAGACTACGTAGGACTACCCTGTCTAAAACGCGTTGCTCCCACGGAATGCGGCGGTATGCATAGGGTGCACACCCTATGCCGTCGCTGCCGACATTGCCTCGTCGCACCTGGCTCGAGCGGACCTCCCTCTTGCTGGCGGCGGTCCTCGCGGCGATCAGCACGTGCGGCTGGATGAAGCTCGATCTGATGATCCTGCCCGCTTCCGGCGGCGCGCCCATCCATCCCGAGGAGGCGATCTGCTTCCTTTTCCTGGGCGTCGCGCTGCTGCTGCGCGAGATCGGCTGGCGGTGGGCCGGATGGCTGGCCCTCGTGCCCGCCGCCATTGGCGGGATGATCCTGGGAGGCCTGTTCTTCAATCTCGACCTCCGGCCGGGCAGCCTCCTCGTCAACGGCCAGCTCTTCGACGCCGCGGGGAGCTCGAGCCGGGTCTCCCCGATGACGGCGGCCTGCCTCACGATCGGGGCGATCATCCTCGTCTGGTACGCCGCGGGCGGCGGCAAGCGTCCCCGCATGTTCGTCGAGGCCGTGGGCGGCTCGATCCTGACGGCCATCGGTTTCTCCACGCTCATCAGCCTTTTTTACGGCCTGGATTCCGTCTACGACTGGGGCTCCAGCACGGCCGTTTCTCCCCTGACGGCGCTCGGGCTCTTCGTGCTCGGCCTGGCCCTGCTGGTCGTCGCCTGGCGGGCCAACAGCCGGCTGGAACGGGGCCCGCCGGCGTGGGCGCCCGTCCCCGTCATCGTGGCCTGCCTCACGCTGACCATCATCCTCTGGCTGCGGCTGCACCAGCGCGAGCTCGGCTATCTCGAGGGCAACACCACGGTGGTGATGGACCAGGTGGTGGCGGAGGTGATCCGGGACGTCGAGCAGCAGAAGGACGCCCTGAAGACCATGGCCCGCGATTCGCAGGACGACAATCTCGCGCTCTGGCAGGCGCAGGCGCAGATCCTGATGGATCCCGTTCGTCCTGCACCGCTGATGGGCTGCGTCTCGATCTCCTATGTCGATCCCGACCTGCAGACGCAGGAGCTCTTCCCGTCCAAGGGCCTGCGGCGCGATCTCGCGGCGGAACTCAAGCTCCCGAAAGGCTCCGCGGTCCGGCTCGACGCCCAGATCCGCTCCGAGGCCATCGCGACGGCGCGCCGGCAGGCGGCCTCCGAAGAACCCGCGGTCTCGGGCATGACGGTGATTCCCGGCAACAAGAGCCCGGGGTTCGTCATCTATGCGCCCGTCGTGCGCAACCATGCGGTCACGGGTTTCCTGGCCTCCGAGTTCATCTTCCAGACGCTCTTCGACTACGCGGTCAACAAGCTGCCCCGGACGCAGGGGGCGGGCCAGGAAGGCCCGGCCTATGGCATCTCGGTCGTGGTCGGCTTCGCCCCGATCTATTCGCTCCAGGCCGCGCAGACGGCGCACAACGCCAGGTACCAGGTCAACCATGTCTACGCCCTGCCCGACTGGCGGTTGCAGGTGAGCTTCACGCCGTCGGACGCGAAGCTGCGGATCGACCGCCAATGGACCCCCGAATTTGCGCTGGCCGCCGGTCTCTTCATCAGCGCCCTGATGGGGTGGGCCCTGCACCTCTGGCGCCGGGCCGGCTCGGGCCAGCGCGCCGCCGAGCATTCGAACGAGCGCCTGCGGGCCGAGAACGAGGAACGGCGGCGCGTCGAGACCCGCCTGAAGATCTCCGACGAGCGCCTCCGCCTCGCCCTCGACTCCACGCAGATCGGCGTCTTCGAGTGGAACGTGCCGACGGGCGAGGTCTACTACGGCGCCGGACTCTGGATCATGCTCGGCTACGACCCGACCCTGATGCCCGCCACGCTCGCGACGTGGCAGTCGCTGATCCACCCCGAGGAAATGGCGGTCTACCGCGACTGCCTCGACTCCCAGCTGAACGGCACGGCCCCGGTCATCGACCTCGAATACCGCGTCCGCTCCCGCCCGGGCGACTGGCGCTGGGTCTACGTGCGGTCGAAATCCGTGGACCTCGACGCCACCGGCCGGCCGACCCGCATCATCGGCACGGTCCAGGACGTCACCGCCCGGATCGAGACGGAGCACCACCTGCGCCGGGCCAAGACCGAGGCCGACGCGGCCTCGCAGGCCAAGAGCGACTTCCTCGCCTCGATGTCGCATGAAATCCGGACGCCGATGAACGGCGTCATCGGCATGACCAGCCTGCTGATGGAGACGCCCCTGACGGCCGAGCAGCGCGACTTCGTGAACACGGTCCGCTCCTCCGGCGAGGCGCTCCTGACGATCATCAACGACATCCTCGACTTCTCGAAGATCGAGTCCGGCAAGATGGAGATCGAGCGCACGCCGCTCGACCTCACGCTCTGCCTGGAGGAGGCGCTGGACCTCTTCGTCGTCACCGCCTCCGCCAAGGGCCTGGAGATCGGCTACTATATCGCCCCCGACGTGCCGATGTGGATCATGGGCGACGTCACGCGGCTGCGGCAGGTCGTCGTCAACCTGGTCAACAACGCCGTCAAGTTCACGCCCAAGGGCAGCATCTCGGTGGAGGTCCGCCGGATTCCCCTGGCGCCCGCCGTCGCGGACGCGCCGCCCCCGCCCGCCGACGCCATGGCGCTCGAATTCACGGTCCGCGACAGCGGCATCGGCATCCCCCCCGATGGCATCGCGCGCCTCTTCAAGGCTTTCAGCCAGGTCGACTCCTCCACCACCCGGAAGTACGGCGGCACAGGCCTCGGGCTGGCGATCTCCATGCGCCTGTCGGAGCTGATGGGCGGCGGCATCCGGGTCGAAAGCGCCGCCGGCCAGGGCTCCTCCTTCATCTTCTCGATCCTGAGCGCCGCGGCTCCGGCGCGGAGCGACGTCGAATACTTCCTCCCCCTGCCGGCCAGGCTGCGCCAGGGGACCGTCCTTTGCGTCGAGCACCACCCGGTCACGCGCGCCCGCGTCCAGGCCCTCTTCGAGGCCTGGGGCGCCCGCTGCCTGGCCGCTCCCGACACGCACACGGCGCTCCAGCTCGCCGCGACGCTGCCGGAGAAGCCCGCCCTGCTCGTGGTGGGCGGCGGCAAGAGCTCGGAGGCCTCGCCGCTCGAGGCGCTGGCCGGCCTGGCCGCGCCGCGGCTGGTCATGGTGCCCTTCGGCCAGCCCGCGCCCACCGCCCCGAAGGACGGCCTGCCGTTCGGCAGCGTGGCCAAGCCCCTCAAGAACGCCTCGTTCATGCAGGCGGTGGTTTCCCTCTTCGGCCCGGTGTCCGCCGAGGGCCCCGCGGCCGCCTCCACCTCGTTCCGCGAGCCGATCCTGGCGCAGGAGTATCCCCTCAGCGTCCTCATCGCCGAGGACAATCACGTCAACCAGAAGGTCGCCCTCCGCTTCCTCGAGCGCCTGGGCTATCGCGCCGAGGCGGTGGGCAACGGCCTCGAGGCGATTTCCGCCCTCGAGGGGCATCCCTACGACCTCGTCCTGATGGATCTCCAGATGCCCGAGATGGACGGGCTCGAGGCCACGCGCCAGATCCGCCAGCGGCTGCCGCGCGAGCGCCAGCCCAAGATCATCGCCCTCACCGCCAACGCCATGCAGGGCGATCGCGACATCTGCCTCGCGGCCGGGATGGACGACTACATCTCCAAGCCGGTCAAGATGAACGAAATCGCGGCGGTGATCCGGCGGCAGTTCACGGCCAAGGCCAAGGCCCCGGAAGTCGTCGACGCCTAGGACCGGCGCCGGCCGCGGACCCCGGCAGTGACCAGGAGTTCGCGCAGGGCGGAGATTTCCCCGGCGCGCGCGGGATCGTTCGCCCGGTTGTCCAATTCGAGCGGATCGCGGTCCAGGTCGAAGAGGAGCCACGGCGAGCCGTCGGCCTCAAGCACGAGCTTGCGCCGGTGGGTGCGAATTCCCCGCCAGATCCGGTCACACTGGTGCGGGAGGCGGACGACGGAGGGCATGGAGACCACCTGAAAGCGCGGGTTCTCCGCTGCCACCATGGGGCCGAAGCCGCCGAGCGCCGAGGCGCCCGGCGCATCCGCCCAGGCCGATGTCCAGTACGGCAGGTTCAGCAGCGAAACCAGCTTCTCGCTCCGGCGGGGCTGGACGGGGGCGCCGGGCGGAAGCCGGACGATCAGGGGAACGCGGATGCTTTCCTCATGCGGCCAGCCCTTGCGGAAAAGCCCGTGCGCTCCGTGCATGTCGCCGTGCACCGAGGTGAAGACGACCAGGGCCGGCGGGATTGAATCAACGAGGCGGCCCACGGCCCGGTCCGTCGCCTCGAGGTGGGCGTAGTAGCCCGCCAGGTGGCGGCGCGCCGTCGCCTCCGCCTCGCCCCCCCGCGGGACATTCGCGGGGAGGACGATGGCCCCCGGGTCGCGCGGGACGACGCCGGCCGCGGGCGCGTCGTAGGGCGGATGCGGCGTTTCCAGGCTGACGACGCAGAACCATGGCACGCCCGGGTCGCGAGACCGGAGCCAGGCGGCGGCGCGCTCTCCCAGGACGTCCGCCTGGTACCCCTCGAATTTGACCGGTTCCGGCAGGCGCGTCCCGTGCAGCCAGGGATCATTGAGCAGGAAACCGCTCTCGAACCCCTCCCAGAAGCCGAAGCGGCCGCGGCCCGCGGGCGGCACCACAGCGCGCGCGTGGGCCTCGCCCACCAGCGGCGCAGCCGGATCGCGCCGGCCGAGGTGCCATTTGCCGAAGAAGGCCGTCGCATAGCCCCGGGCTTCCAGGTCCCCGGCCACGGTGCGGGCGTCCGCCGGCAACGGGTCGAAATAGTCGACGACGCCATTTTCGGGCGAGGGCTTCCCGGTCAGCATCGCTGCCCGGGCGAAGGGCCCAAAGGGATGGGGCGTCACCGCCTGGGCATAGTCGGTCCCGGCCGCGGCCAACGCGTCGAGCGCCGGAGTCCGGGCATTCGGATCGCCCGCGTAGCCGCAGGCCTGGCCGCGCCACTGCGTGGTGACGATCCAGAGGATGTTCGGTCGGCCGGCCACGGATTCCTTTTACTTGTCAGCCGCCGCTTGTCACTCATCACTTCAACCCCATGACGATCATCGACACCGACCAGGTCGATCTCCCCACGCCCGGCGGCCCGATGCGGACCTACGTCTTCCGCCCGAGCGCCCCGGGAAAATATCCCGGCCTCCTCCTTTTTTCGGAGATCTTCCAGGTCACCGGGCCGATCCGGCGGACGGCGGCGCTGCTGGCGGGCCACGGCTTCGTGGTCGCGGTGCCCGAGATCTACCACGAGTTCGTGCCCCCCGGGACGGTCCTGCCCTACGACCAGGCGGGCGCCGACCGCGGCAACGTCCTCAAGACGACCAAGGAGCTGGCCGGCTACGACGCCGACGCCCGCGCCGTCCTCGCCTTTCTCCGCGCCCATTCCCAGTGCACCGGCCGCCTCGGGACGGTCGGCATCTGCATCGGCGGGCACCTCGCCTTCCGCGCGGCCATGAATCCGGAAGTGCAGGCCGCCGTCTGCTTCTACGCCACCGACATCCACAAGCGCGGCCTGGGCCGGGGCATGAACGACAACTCGCTCGACCGCATCGGCGAGATCAGGGGCGAGCTGCTCATGATCTGGGGACGCCAGGATCCCCACGTCCCCCCGGAGGGCCGCCTGAAGGTCCAGCAGGCGCTGGCGGCCGCCGGCGCCCACTTCACGTGGCACGAATTCAACGGCGCGCACGCCTTCCTCCGCGACGAGGGCGCCCGGTACGACCCGGAGCTGGCCCTCCTTTCCTACGGCCTGGCCCTCGGCCTCCTGCGCCGCAAGCTCGGCGAGGGCGACCGGCGCGACCCGTCGGCCGGCTCCGGTCCGGCCGAAACCCGGCACTGATCGCGGCGCCGCCCGTCGCCCGGAACATGACCGCCCCGCAGGTCCCCCTCCTCCTCGGCTCGTCGGTGGCCGCGGGGCTGATCAACGCCGTCGCGGGCGGCGGGAACTTCTTCACGTTCCCCGCCCTGATCTTTTCCGGCCTGCCGTCGATCTGCGCCAACGCCACGAGCACGATGGCGCTCTGGCCGGGCACGATGGCGAGCGTCGGCGCGTACCGCGACGACATCCGGCGGGAGCGCCGGCTGCTGCCGCGGCTCCTGGTCATGGCCGCCATCGGCGGCTTCGTCGGCGCGCTCATCCTCGTCCGGACCCCGCAGGCCACCTTCGACCGGCTGCTGCCCTGGCTGCTGCTCACCGCCACCCTCCTCTTCGCCTGCGGCAACTCGCTGACCCAATGGCTGCGCCGCCGCGAGGGCGGCGGCGCGGAGTCCGTCCGGATCGGCCTCGTCACCTGCGCCGTCCAGCTCGTGATCGCCACGTATGCCGGCTATTTCGGCGGGGGTGCCAGCATGCTCATGCTGGCGATGCTCAGCCTGTCCGGCATGACGGACATCCATGCCATGAATGGGATCAAGACGCTCCTCTCCGGCACCCAGAACCTGGTCGCGCTGACGGTCTTCATCAGCCGGGGGATCATCTTCTGGCCGCACGCCCTCCTGATGATGGTCGGCGCGATCGCCGGCGGCTACGGGGGCGCCTTCTTCGCCCGCAAGGCGAACCCCGCGACCGTCCGGCGAATCGTGATCGCGGTCGGCGGGATCATGACGGCGTATTTCTTTTTTCGGCGCTAGCGGCCGGGCCGGCGACGCC
>CAZKAH010000060.1:0-18249 GCA_964550715.1 uncultured Opitutaceae bacterium | reverse complement strand
CGTGGCTCACCGTCCCCACCAGGTTGCTCTTGGCGTCGTCGAGCAGCCGGAATTTCGTCACGTCCTGGAAGATGACGGCGGCGCCCTTGAATTCCGCCAGCCGGTCGCCGATCGCCAGGATGCGCGGCAGGTAGTGCCGGTCCTCCCGGCCGAGCCGGAGGGTCAGGGCGCCGGCGTAGTCCGACGGCAGGTAGTGCTCGCCCGTCGCCAGCACCCGCTCCAGCGGGCCCGCGAGGGCCGGGGGCAGCCCCGGCCCGAAATCGGGCGACTGCGCGAGGCGCACGGCCGCGGGGTTGCGCGCCTCCTCGGTTCCGTCCCGGGCCACCACGAAGATCGGATCGGGCGCCGAGGTCAGGACGGCCTCCATGGTCCGCTGCGCGCGGAGGACCTTGGCGGTCGTCGCGTCGCGATAGGCCCGCAGCTTGGCCGCCATGGCGTTGAACGCGCGGCCCAGCTGGCCCAGCTCGTCGCGCGAGAACTCCGGCACCTCCCGGCCGAGGTCGCCCTCGCCCAGCGCCACCGCCGAGGCGGTCAGCGCCTGGATGGGACGCAGGAGGGAGGCCGCCATCGCCCAGCCGAGGACGAGCGAGAGGACGAAGGCCGCCGCCATGGCGGCGAGCAGGACCCGGGCCGTCCTCGCCGCCAGGCTCCCGGCGCCCGCCGCCGCGGCCTCGGCCAGGGCGCGATCGTGGCGCTCCAGGGCCTCGAGCGCGTTCACCACCCGGTACCGCGTGTCCTCGCCCCGGCGCAGGGCCTCGAGCGAACGGTCGACGTCGCCCGCCAGGAGCTGCTGGTCGAGGGCCGCCAGCGCCTGGAAGGCGGCGTCAACCTCGTTCACCAGGGGGGCGCGCGCCGTGCCGGCGGCCCCGACCGACTGCGCCATCAGCTCCCGGCTGAAGGCCCCCTGGTCCGCGGCCAGGGCCCGGTGGGCGGGCAGCGGGTTCCGGGCATCCACCGCCGCGGCATCGGCGCTCATCCGGGTCGCGGCCGCGCGCATCCGCTCGCCGGCCAGGGAGTTCGCGTAGCTGGCGACGAGGTCGCGCTGGAACGAGCCCGCCAGCTGGCGGCACACCACCAGGGCATACGCGCCTGTGCCGACGGCCACGAGGAGCAGCGGCAGCAGCCCGAGGTAGAGGCGGGTCCGGAGCATGGGAGGGAGGGCCCCCTAGAGCAGGCCCAGCTTCTGGCGCTTGCGGTAGAGCGTGGCCGGGTCGATGCCCAGGGTCCGCGCCGCCTCGTCGAGATTGCGCGCCACGGCCAGCACCCGGCGGATGTGCTCGCCCTCGATCGTCTCCAGGCGCACGCGCGCGCCCACGGCGATCGCCAGATCCTTGCGGCCCTGGAACGCCTCGGGCAGGTCGGACAGCTCGATCGTGCCCCCGGCCGTGAGGATGACCGCGCGCTCCACCGCGTTGCACAGCTCGCGGAGGTTGCCCGGCCACGGATAGCTGTCGAAGGCGGCCAGCACCGCGGGCGAGAAGCCCGTGATCCGCTTGCCCTGGCGCGCGGCGAAGAACCGCGCATACATCTCGGCCAGGCGCCTCAGGTCGGCGGGCCGCTGGTGGAGTCCGGGGAGGGCCACGCTGATGACGTTCAGCCGGTAGTAGAGATCCTCGCGGAAGCGGCCGGCCCGCACCTCGGCCAGGAGGTTGCGATTCGTGGCCGCGATCAGCCGGACGTTCGCCTTCCGCGGCCGCGCCTCGCCCACCCGCTCGTATTCCCGCTCCTGCAGGAGCCGGAGCAGCTTGGGCTGGATTTCCAGGGGCATCTCGCCGATCTCGTCGAGGAACAGCGTGCCGCCGTCGGCCGCGGCGACCTTGCCGGCGGCGTCGGCGACGGCCCCGGTGAAGGCGCCCTTGACGTGCCCGAACAGGTCGCTCTCCAGCAGCTCGCGCGAAAGGCTGGGGCAGCTCACGGTGACGAAAGCCGCATCGCCCTGGGCGCTCCGCTTGTGGATTTCCCGCGCGAGCACGCTCTTGCCCGTCCCGCTCGGACCCAGGAGCAGGATCGTCGCCGGCGTGGCCGCGGCCTTGTAGGCGATCGCCAGCACCGCCTGCACCGCCGGCTCGGCCGAATCGGCCTCGACCGGCGTCAGCTCCGCGGCCAGCTCGCTCTCCAGCGAACGCACCCGCCGCTCCAGGGCGCGATTCTTCCCGATCTTGGCCAGCACGGCCCGGACCTGCTCCGGAGTGAAGGGCTTCGGGATGAAATCGAACGCACCCCGCCGCATCGCCTCCACCGCGGTGGCGATGTTGGCGTAGGCGGTGAACATGACGACCGGCAGGCCCGGCCGGGCCCGGAGGAGCTGGTCGAGGATCTCGAGGCCGTCGTCGGATCCGATCCGCAGGTCGAGAAAGACCGCGTCAAAGTCCTCCTCGGCCGCCGCCTTCAGGGCCCGGCCCGCACCCGGGGCCTCCGCAGCGGCATGGCCCGCGGTCTCGATGGCGATCCGGGTTGTCTTCCGGATTGAGGCTTCGTCATCGACGATGAGAACTCTCATGGGAAAAGTTGCGCGTGATCGTGCAGGATGCAAGTTGCCATCGGGGCTCGGCCCGTCCCGCCCAAACCAAGGCGGGGCCGCTTGCGCGGCCCCGCCAGGTCCAGCTTCAACTTGGCAATCCCGCGAACCGAAGCCCGCGCGAATTGCCACGGGGAATGACAAGGCGGTTTCACCGGGGTTCCCTCGCCGTGACGCGGCCCTCACGCGTTTTTTTCAGGCTTTCCGCTTGCCGCGCTTCCCGCTTTGCTGACGCCATGCCGCCCGCCCCCAGCCAGCCGTCGTCCCAAAAGCCTCCTGCGCCCGCCCCGGGCGCCGCGGCGCCCCGGCTCAACGACCTGGAGATCAAGGACGCCCAAATCATCTTCAGCGCGGTCTGGCAGGACCTGGAGGCGGAGTGCGGCCGGGAAACCCTGCGCTTCCCCAAGGAAATCATCCTCCTCGGCGGCGCACCCGGCGCGGGCAAGGGCACCAACACCGCCTTCATCGCGAAGACCCGCGGCCTGACCTGCCCGCCCGTGGTGATCAGCGCCCTCCTCGACAGCCCAGAGGCGCGGCGGCTGAAGGACGGCGGCAACATGGTGGGCGACCGCGAGGTGATCGGCCTCCTCCTCCGCCGCCTGCTGCAGCCCGAGTATCGCGACGGCGCCATCCTCGACGGCTTTCCCCGGACGAAGGTGCAGGTGGAGTGCCTCAAGCTGCTGGTGGACCAGATGAACGCCCTGCGGCGCGAGTTCTACCATACCCCGCTCAGCGCCCACTTCCGGCTCCCGACGATCCACATCATGGTGCTCTTCGTCGACGAGCTGACCAGCGTCGAGCGCCAGCTCCGGCGCGGACGGGAGGTGCGGGCGCACAACGAGGAGGTGCGGCGGACCGGCGGGCAGGAGTTCCTCGAGGAGCGGCCCACGGACTTCGACCTGGGGCTGGCCCAGCGGCGGTACCGGGTCTTCAAGGAGCAGACCTGGGGCGCGCTGCAGGAGCTGAAGGAGATCTTCCACTATCACTTCGTCAACGCCCAGGGCCCGATCACGGAGGTCGAGCAGAACATCCTCCGCGAGCTCGAATACCAGAGCACCCTCGAGCTCGATCCGCGGACCGTCGACCGGCTGCGCGGGATCCGCGTGGCCAGCGAGATCATCGTCCACGCGCGCCAGGAGCTGGTGAAGCGGCTCGACGCCTACGAGCTCGAGCATCCCCAGCTATTCTTCCGCGTGGTCGAGATGATCCAGCACAAGATGATGCCGATCGTCCTGCGGCACGCCATCTCGGGGGTGGCGCTGGTCAACAGCGAGGATCCGGTCCTGGAGGATCCCCAGGCCATGGCGATGCTGATCGACGTCTTTTCCGAACGGGGCTACCACGCGGTGGTCGACCTGCACCGCATCGAGGTCCCCGAGCAGGTGGACCTGGCGACCGGCATGATCAAGTGCCGGGTCAAGCGGGTCTACCGCATCCAGGTCCGCTTCCAGGGCTCGGAGATCCGGCGCGGCTGACCCGCGCTATTCGTAGCGCAGGGCGTCGATCGGATCGAGCGCGGCGGCCTTGATCGCCGGATAGAGGCCGAAGCCGATGCCGATGGCCGAGCAGACTGCCAGGGCCACCGCCGTCCAGCCCCAGGGAAAGATAATGGCTGCGTGCAGCATCAGGGCCAGGCCGTCGCCGGTCACCACGCCGAGCACGATCCCGACGAGGCCGCCGATCAGCGAGAGCACGAGGGACTCGAGGAGAAACTGAACCAGGATGCTCTGCTTGCGCGCGCCGATTGACTTGCGGATCCCGATCTCCTTGGTGCGCTCGGTGACGCTGACGAGCATGATGTTCATGATCCCCACGCCGGCGGCCAGGAGCGCGATCGCGCTGATCACGAAAGCACCTTCGCTGACGATGTCCGCCACCTTGGCGAATGAGGCGATCAGGGATTCGTTCGAGTACAGGTCAAAGTCGTTTTCGTCGCCGGGCCGCAGACCGCGCGCGATGCGCATGGCCGTCACCGCGTGGTCGATCGTCTCGTTGTAATTGAGCTGAGATGGCGCCTGGGTCGCAACGTTGAGGGAATAGTTATTGGCCCCGTTGTCGCTGAGGAAGCGGGTAATCGGCACGACGGCGATCTGGTCGGGGTCGCCGCCGAACGCCTTGCCTTTCGCGACAAACGTGCCGATCACGAGGTAGGCGTGGTCGGCCACCTTGATCGTCTTGCCCAGCGGCGATTCGGACGGGAAAAGGAGCTGCACAAGCGTCTGGCCGATGATCACGACCGGCCGTCCCAGCTCGACGTCGTCCGCGGTGAAATTTCGGCCAGCCTCGATGCTCCACTGGTTCGTGGTGACGTAATGCTCATTCGTACCGCCATACTGGACGTTGGGCGTCGTGTGGTGGACGCCGTAGACCGCCGTGCCGCCGCCCTTCCAGGCGGCCATCCGGATCACATCAGCCCAGCCTTCCATCAGATCCCGGTAGCGCTGCTCCTCGGCATAGCTGATGTTGCGGCGCTTGCGGTACTTGTCCCAATTGTTGCCCGTCACCTGGATGCCGGACGGCCACTTGGAAAACTGAAAGACGTCGGAGCCCAGGAAGCTGAGGCCCGTCTCGATCGACCCGCGCAGGGCGGAGACGGTCGTCATGACGCCAATGACGGAAAACACGCCGATCGTGATCCCGGCCATGGTCAGGAAGGAGCGGAGCCTTTGCACCCCGAGGGAACTGAGGGCCATCCGGATGATTTCGGAAAAGGGCATGACAGGTCCTATTCGTAGCGCAGCGCCTCGACCGGATCCAGCCGCGAGGCTCCCAGGGCCGGGGCGAATCCCGCGATGATCCCGGTCAGCGTCGAGACCACCATGCCGACCAGGACCAGCATCGGCGAAAGCTGCACAGGCAGATTGGGCAGGAAGCGGCCCACCACGAGGCAGAGCCCGCTGGTGAGCGCCAGGCCGATCAGTCCGCCGATCAGGCAGATCGAGACCGCCTCGATGAGGAACTGCAGGAGAATGGTGCGACGGCGGGCGCCAAGGGCCTTGCGCGTGCCAATCTCCTTGGTGCGCTCCTTCACGCTCACGAAGGTGATGTTCATGATGCCGATGGCCCCGACAAAGAGGGCGAGCCCGGTGATGAACAGCCCTGCGATTGCGATGCCGCGCTTGACCGGATCGAGCTGGTCCTTGAAGGCCTGCTGCTGGTTGATGCTGAAATTGTCCCGCTCGCCGGGCAGCTGGGAGCGAACCCGCCGCATCGCCCCGGTCAGCTCGTCGGTGGCCTCCGCCATCCGGTCCTTGTCCTTCACCTTCACCTGCAATTCACCGCCGCGCTGGCGCGTCCCGTAGTACTTCCGGAAGGCGGTGAGCGGAATGAGCGCCTGGCTGTCGAAGCTGAACAGCCCGAGAAACTCGCCCTGGCGCGCGACCACCCCGATGACGTGGAAGGAATGCCCGCCGGCCAGCGTGACGGTCTGGTCCAGCGCGGAGCGTCCGGGGAAGAGGGCCTCCGCGACATCATAGCCGAGGACGCACACCGGCCGGCCGCCCTCCGACTCGGTCGAGTTGAACAGGCGGCCGTATTGCAGGTCGGCCACCATGATCCGCGCATAGTCGTCGGTCGTGCCGCCCACCTGGACGCCGCCGACCTGGTTGGGGCCCGCCTTCACCGTCATCGAACGGCCCGCGGCGGGCACGGCCACCTCCAGCAGGGAATTGGGCGTGGCCTGGATGATCCGATTGAGCTGCGCGGCCGACTCGGGCCGGATGACCGGGCGGTTCGAGTAGTTCCACCAGTCCGACTGGTCGAGCCACGGCCACTTGTCCACGCGCAGGATGTCGTTGCCCAGCATGGCCAGGCTGTTTTGGAAGCCGATATCGATGCCGTTGATGGCCGTGCCCATCAGCGTGACGGCCACGATCCCGATGATGACGCCGAGCGCCGTCAGCAGCGAGCGCAGCTTGTGGGCCCGCAGCTGGGCGAAGGCGATGCGGAAGGACTCGATGAGCTCGGAGAGGACGCGGGTCATGGCGGGGGCCGGCGCTCAGATGGCCGGGCCGTCGCTTTCGATCAAGCCGTCGCGCAGGCGCACCACGCGGCGGGCATGCCGCGCGATGTCCTCCTCGTGGGTGACCACGATGATGGTCTGACCCTGGTCGTAGAGCTGCTCAAGGAGCGCCATGATCTCGACGCCGGTCTGGGAATCCAGGTTGCCCGTCGGCTCGTCGGCGAGTATGATCGCGGGACGGTTGACGAGAGCGCGCGCGATGGCGACTCGCTGGCGCTGGCCGCCGGAAAGCTCATTGGGCCGGTGGTGCAGGCGGTCCCCGAGGCCGACGCTTTCCAGCGCCTGGCGCGCCCGGGCCTGGCGCTCCTCCATCGGCACCCCGCCGTAGATCAGCGGCAGCTCGACGTTGCGCAGGGCGTCTGAACGCGGGAGGAGATTGAAGGTCTGGAAGACAAACCCGATCTCGCGGTTGCGGATCTCGGCGAGCTCGTCGTCGCTCATGGTGGCAACATTCTTGCCGGTGAACTCATAGCGTCCGCTCGTCGGGGTATCGAGGCAGCCGAGCATGTTCATCAGCGTGGACTTGCCCGAGCCCGACGGCCCCATGACGGCAAGGTATTCGTTGCGGTGAATCGAGAGCGAAACGCCGCGAAGCGCGTGCACAGTCTCCGCCCCCATCCGGTACAGCTTGACCAGGCCCTCGATCGCTATGACCAGGGGGCCGGCCGGGCGCACGAGGCGCGGCGCGGAGAATGGAACGGCGGGAGAAATCATGGCGAGGCGGAGCCGGCCGGGCCGATCAGTTCGGCAGCGGCTCCTTCTTCGGCTGCTCGATCCGCACCACGGCACCATCCTTCAGCGTGCGGCTGATGGCCGCGTAGGTTCCGGACACGACCTCATCCCCGCTCTTCACGCCTTTCTTCACCTCGATCCAGGTGTTGTCGGCGATGCCGGTCTCGACCGGCTGCAGCTTCACCTTGTCGCCGGTCTTGATAAAGACCACCCGCTGCAGCTGGTCCAGGCTGCGGCGCGCGTCCTGCCGGGTGGGAGCTGCCGCAGCGGTGTTGCCGGATTTCTCCTGGGCCTCCTTCGCCTGCTTCTGCTGCATCTCCTCGGATGTCAGGCCGCCCTCGGCGCGGACCGTCACGCTCTGGATGGGCACGGCGACGACGTTCTCCACCGTCTGGGTCTGGATGTCGGCGGTCGCGCTCATGCCCGGGCGCAGCTGCACGTCGCGATCGGACACGCGTATCTTGACCAGGAAGTTGGTGACCTCGTCCCCGGAGGTCGCGGCGGCCTGCGAAGCCGACCCGCTGCCCGTCGCACCCGCTCCGGCGGCCGAGCTCCCGATCTCCCGGACCTCGCCATGGAACTTCCGGTCCGGATAGGCATCGATGCTGATGACGACGTGATCGCCCACCTTGACGTTGGTGATGTCGTTCTCGTTGACGGTGACCCGCTGCTCCATGTTGCCAAGATCGGCAATGCGCATGATCTCCGTGCCCGCGAACGAGGTGGCGGACTGCACGCGCTCGCCCACCTCGCTGGAGCGTGAACTCACCGTTCCGTCCATGGGAGAATAGATCGCCGTCTTGGACAGCGAATCCTGGGCCTGCTTGAGGGAGCCCTGCACCTGCTGCACCACCGCCAGGCTCGAGATGGCGGCGGCCTTCGCCAGGTTGTAGTTGGTCTTGTAGAGCGTGTAGTCCGAGTCGGACGCGATCTTCCGGTCGTAGAGGTCCTGGTAGCGCTTCAGGTCGGCGGTGGCCTTCGTCAGGCTTGCCTGGCTGGCCACCGCCGAGCTCTGCGCCGCCGCGACGGCCGCGGTCTGAGCATCCACTCCGGCCTGGTAAAGATCGGGCTTAATCTTGACCAGCAAATCCCCCTTCTTCACCCGAGCCCCATCCCGAAAGGGCAATTCGATGATCTCGCCGTAGACCTCCGAGGTGATCTTCACCTCGATTTCCGGCTGGATCTTGCCGGTGGCGGTAACGACCTGGGTGATGGTGCGGACGACCGCTTTTTCCGTGGTGACGGCGATCCCCTGCGGCGCGTGGCTCCGCTTGAACCAGGCGGCGCCGACGATGCCGGCCACGACGATGATGCCCCCCACGATCAGCCATTTGCGGCCTGATTTTCGGGGGGCGGGCACTACGGCAGCGGGCCGGGGCGAGGTAGAAGCAGGGGCGGACATCCCTCTAGAACACCGGAATTTCGTGAAAGTTGCACGAGTTTAATTGGCCCTTTCGGGCCTAACGGGCCGCCGGACCAACGGCATGCAACGCCGCGCCGATGATCCCGGCGGCATTGAGCATCCGGGCGGGCTTCAGGCGGGCCCGGGTCTTCAGGAAGGGGAAGAATTTCGCGTGCTTCGCGCTGATCCCGCCGCCGATGATGATCAGTTCCGGCCAAAGGACCTGCTCCAGGAGGCGAAGGTACTTGTCGAGCCGCCCCCCCCACTGCGACCAGGACAGGTCCTTGGCCTTCCGGACCGAGGCGGCCACGTGCTTCTCGGCGTCCCGGCCCTTGTATGGCAGGTGCCCGAACTCGCAAGGGAACACGACGTCCTCGTTGAAGAGCACCGAGCCGACCCCCGTGCCCAGGGTGAGAAGCAGCGCCTTGCCGCGGAAACCGCGGCCGGCCCCAAACCGCATCTCGGCCAGGCCCGCCGCCGCGGCGTCGTTCACGAGGCAGACCCGGCAGCGGGTGGCCTTGGCAAAAAGGGCCTGGCCGTTGCAGCCGATGAAGGCCGGATGGATATTGGCGGCGGTCAGGATCCGCCCGCGCTCGATCACGGCCGGGAAACCGATGCCGATCGGCCCGCGCCACCGAAAATGACGGGAGATTTCCGCGGCCGCCGCGGCCATCTTCGCGGGCGTGAGCCGGTTCGGCGTGGGGACCCGCAGGCGCTCGGCCAGGAGCTGGCCCGTCTCCGTGTCCACCGGCGCCCCCTTGAGCGCCGAGCCGCCGATGTCGATGCCGAGGATCTTCATGAGGGTAGTGATAGAGAGGCGTCCGGGAGTGACGAGGGGAAATGAGCCTTGCCCGGATATTTCACGAAGCACGGGCGAATCTGGGCAGAATTTCCGGCAGAAAAACCCTCATCCTCGCTCGATGGGCTAAAAGCCCACCTTCGCTCGGCTTCGGATTTTTCCACTCGGAAATTCTGCCCATCTTCATCCCGTGTTCATGAAAAATCCGGGCTAGGCATTCTCGAGGCGGAGTGCCTCCAGGGGCGGCAGGGAAGCGGAACCGCGGTCCGCGAGCCAGCCGGTGAGGAGGGTGAGCGCCGGGATCAGGACCAGCGCGGCCGCCAGCGGGCCGGCAGGCACCGCGGGCGCGGTCGCGAAGAGATAATGCGCGAGGAGGAAGTTGGCGCCGAGCGCCAGGAGGATGCCCAGCGCGGCCGCCAGGACGCCGAGGACGGCATATTCCACCAGCCGGATCCGGTTGAGCTGCCCCCGGGTGGCGCCGAGGGTCCGCAGCAGGACGGCCTCCCGGATCCGCTGGTAGCGGCCGGCGACGACCGCGCCCGCCAGCACCACGACGCCCGTCGCCACGGTGAAAAACGCCATGAAATCGACCGCGAACGCGATCTTGTCAAAAATGCCGTCCAGGGTCTGCAGGAGCAGGGACAGGTCGATCGCGGTGACGTTGGGGAGGGCCGCGGCCACCAGCCGCTGGAGCCGGGCCGAATCCGCGGGCGTCGGGGCGCGCAGCGCCGCCACGTAGAACTTCGGCGCGGCGTCCAGGACGCCCTCGGGAAAGACGACGAAGAAATTGGGCTCGAGGCGCCGCCACTCCACGCGGCGCACGCTGGCGACCCGGCTGCGGACCGGCACTCCCTGGACGTCCCAGACCATTTCGTCCCCGAGCCTCAGGCCCAGGTCGCGCGCCAGGCCCTCCTCCACGGAGATGGGGGCGACCTGCCCCGGTGCGGCGCGCGGGACCAGGGTGCCCTCGACGATCCGCTCGGTGTCCGAGATGCCCGCGCGAAAGGTCGAGCGGTATTCCCGCCGCAGCGCCCACCCGGGGAGGCGGACCGCCGGATCCTTGAGGAGGCCCTCGACCCCGCGGCCCCGGATCGACGCCAGCTTCATCGTCACGACCGGCGCCTGCTCGAGCACCGGGCTGCCCGCGGCGGCCGCGATCCGGTCCAGCGGGCCCACCTGGTCGTCCTGGATGTCGAAGAAGAGCAGGTTGGGCCGTCCCGTGCCGCCCGCCTGCCCGATTTCCCCGAGCAGGGTCGAGCGGGCGAGGTACAACGTAAGGACGAGGAAGGTCCCCAGGCCCAGCGACACCAGCAGGAGCACCGTCCGGTTGTTCGGCCGGTGGAGGTTGGCGATCCCCTGGCGGACCACATAGGACAGCCGGCGCGGCGGGCAGCGGCGGGCGACCCAGGCCACGAGTTGGGCGAGGCCGGCCAGGGCCCCCAGCCCGGCCGCCAGCGCCGCGGCAAAGCCGACCCCCAGCCGCCGGCTGTGGGTCTGCTCATACGCGAAGGCCGCCACCGCCAGCGCGATCAGGCCCGCGAGGACCAGGCGCCAGGGATCGAACCGGCCCGGCTCGGCCGAAGGATCGGCGGAGGCCCGGAGCGCCATCAGCGGGGATACCCGCCTCACTTCCAGCAAGGGCAGCAGGGTGAAAAGGACGCAGATCAGGAAGCCCGCCGCCGTGCCCTGGAGCACGGCCGGCCAGGAGATGAAAAACTCCACCGGGAAGGGCAGCCAGTCCCGCAGCACGGCGGGGAGCGCCTGCTGCAGCGTCACCCCAAGGCACGCGCCGGCCGACGCTCCCAGCAGCCCGAGGCCCACGCCCTGGGCCAGATAGACGGCGAAGGCCTGCCCGGCGGTCGCGCCCAGGCAGCGCAGGACCGCGACCGTGGGCAGCTTCTGGCGGACATGAACGTGGATCGCGCTCGCGACGCCGATGGCCCCGAGCAGGAGGGCGACGAAGCCGACCAGGTTCAGAAAACGGTAGATGTTGGTCAGGGCCCGGCCGAGTTCGCGCTCGCGCGAGGCCGCCGTCTCGGCCGAGAAACGCTCGCCGGGAAATTCCCGCCGCAATTCCGCCGCCGCGGCGTCAGCGTCGGTCCCGGGGGGCAGGCGCAGGGTCGCCCGGTGGCGCACGAGGCTGCCCGGGCCGAGGAGGCCGGTCGCGGGCAGCGCCCCGCGGGGCACGAGGGCGCGCGGGGCGAAGGTCGCGATCGCGGCCGATTCGCCGGCGAGCTTCCGCAGCGACCCCGCCACGGTGAAGGTGCTCCGTCCCAGCTTGACCGTGTCGCCGGGCTTCACGCCGAACTGGTTGGCCAGGGTCTCCTCGAGGACGACCACGGGTTCGCCGCGGCGCAGCCGGTCCGCCGCGTCCGCCGGCACGGTGACGAAGTCTCCGTAGAAGGGAAAGCCTCCCTCCATCGCGCGCACCTCCACCAGGCGCGCCGCCCCGCCGGCGCCCGGAAAGACCATCATCGAGGCGAGGGAATCGTCCCGGGCCTCGGCGTCCCCGAGGGCGGCGAGCGCCTGCTCCAGCCCCGCGCTGAACGGCTGGCGGGAAGTCAGGACCAGGTCGGCCCCCAGCAGGCCCTTGGCCTGGATCCGCATGGCCCGGGCCAGGCTGGCGCTGCCCGAACCCAGGGCCACGAGCGCGGCGATCCCGAAGACGATCGACAGGGAGAAGAGGGCCAGACGGCGCCGGGACGCCCGCGAGTCCCGCCAGGCCATCCGGAGGATGAACATCATGGAGGCAAGGAAACACCAAGACTGGCCAATGTCACATTCTTGGCAATAATCGTCCCGTGCGCCTGCCTGTCTCCCTCCTGCTGCTCGGCCTGGCCGGATCCCCGCTGACCGCCGCGACACCCCGGACCCTGGTCTTCTTCGGCGACAGCCTGACCGCGGGCCTCGGCCTCGAAAATCCCGGGGTCGAATCGTATCCGGCCCTGATCGCGGGCAAGATCGCGGCCGCCGGGCTGCCCTGGCGGGTGGTCAATGCCGGGGTCAGCGGCGAGACCTCCGCCGGGGGCGAGCGGCGGATCGACTGGGTGCTGCAGCAGCCCGTCGACCTCCTCGTGCTCGAGCTCGGCGCCAATGACGGCCTGCGGGGGATCGACCCCGCCGTGACCGAAGCCAACCTTCGCGCCATCATCGGCCGCGTCCATGCCAGCCACCCCTCGGCCCGGGTCGTCCTCGCCGGGATGCGGATGCCGCCCAGCCTGGGCGAGGACTATGAGCGGGCGTTCGCGGCCATCTTCCCGGCCGTGGCCCGGGAGGAGCACGTGGCCCTGATTCCCTTTCTCCTTGAGGGCGTCGGCGGCCGACCGGAGCTGAACCAGGCCGATGGCATGCACCCGACCGCCGCGGGCGACGCGGTCGTCGCCGAAACCGTCTGGCGCGTGCTGCGCCCCCTGCTCTGATGCGCCTCCACCCCGTCCTTCTCCTGGCGCCGCTGGCGGCGCTCCTCCTGGGTCCGGGCTGCTCGCGCCGGGAATCGCCCGCTGAGGCGGGGCGTCGGACCGGAACCCTGCTGCTTGGCAACGGCGCGGAGCCGCAGGATCTCGATCCGCAGATCTGTGTCACGTACACGGACTACAATATCCTGGTCGCGCTCTTCGAGGGATTGACCTGCATCGACGAGAAGACCTCCCAGCCCGTCCCGGGGGTGGCGGAGCGCTGGGACGTGTCGGCGGACGGGCTCGTCTATACGTTTCACCTGCGGCCGGACGCCCGCTGGTCCAACGGGGACCCGCTGACCGCCGAGGATTTCGTGTTTTCGTTCCACCGGATGCTCTCGCCCGGCCTCGCCAGCGAGTACTCCTACCTGCTCTACCCGATCAGGAACGCCGAGGCCTTCAACACCGGCAAGCTCGCCGACTTCGCGGCCGTGGGCATCCGCGCGCCCGACCCCCGGACGCTGCGACTGGAGCTCTGGCGGCCCTGCCCCTACCTGCCGGCCCTTGCCGCGCACCAAGCCTGGTTCCCCGTCCCGCGCGGCATCATCGAGAAATTCGGCCCCTTTGACCGCCGCGCCACCCGCTGGACTCGTCCGGGCAACTTCGTCGGCAACGGGCCGTTCGTCCTCAAGGAGTGGAGCCCCAACGCCCGGATCGTCGCGGTGAAGAATCCGCAATATTGGGACACCGCCCACAATTCCCTGAACGCGGTCGTCTTCTTTCCCACCGACAATATCGCGACCGACGAGAGCAATTTTCGCGCGGGCCAGGAACACCTGACCCTTGACCTGTTGCCCGATCGCATTGCGCACTACCGGGCGGCCGCGCCGGAAATGCTGCGCATCGATCCCTTCAGCGAGACGTACTACCTGGGCTTCAATGTCACCCGTCCGCCGCTGAACGATCTGCGGGTAAGGCAGGCCCTGGGGCGGGCGATCGACCGTGACGCCATTGCCCGCGACGTGCTGCAGGGCAGCCGCCAGCCCGCCTACGCCCTCACCCCGCCCGATACCGCCGGCTACACGTCGTCCACGCGGATGCCCACGGATTTCGCCGAGGCCCGCCGGCTGCTGGCCGCGGCCGGGTTTCCCGGCGGAAAGAACTTTCCCCCGCTGCAGATCCAGATGTTCACCGATGCCATCAACACCAAGGTGCTGGAGGCGATCCAGCAGATGTGGCACCGCGAGCTCGGCATCACCGTGACCCTCGCCAACCAGGACTACCGGGTCTACATCGACACTGAACGCTCGCTCTCCTATCAGGTCACGCTCATGCGCTGGATCGGCGACTACGACGATCCCAGCACTTTTCTCGGACTCTATCGGAGCGACTGCCCGAACAACTGGACGGGATGGAAGGATGCGGAATACGACCGCCGGGAGGAGGCCTCCAACGCCGTCTTCGATCCGGGGCAACGGCGGGAACGGCTGCAGGCGGCGGAAGCCCGGCTGCTCGAGGCGGGTCCGATCGCGCCGATCTTCCACGGAAGCCGCACCTATTTGATCCAGCCCTACGTACGGGGCTGGGTGCCCGCCCTGCTCGGCATCCATCGCTACCAGCACGTGCAGCTTGAACCCTGATGGCAAAAGTGTGACGTTGCCCGCCTAGCCCCGTCCTCCCCTTGACCCCCTCTCCCCTGCGCCGGGCGGCCGCCCTCCTCGGAATCTTCCTGCTCGCCGCCCGCGGCGCGCTCGGGGCCGACGTCAGCTTTGTCCGGGTCTGGCCGCGCTGGTATGACACCGACCAGGTCGAGCGGATCTCCGAATACTTCACCGGGCGGGAGAACATGGGCGAGCGCACCATCGTCCATAGCCGGCCCGACAGCCGCACCGGGTTTTATTTCGTGGTGCGGGTGAAGAACCCCGGCCCGCTGGTCCCGGGGACCAAATTCGTGGTGCGGGTGATCCTGCCCGTCAGCCCCGACCCGAAGGTGTTCACCCTGCCCGCCGACGTGCCGGCCGGCGGCAAGGTCTACCAGCTGGGCCTGACCGGCACCGACTGGCCCAGCCGGCGCATGTACCCGGTGGCCTGGAAACTCGACCTCGTCGGCGCCGACGGGCAGCTGCTGGCCTCCCAGGAAAGCTTCCTTTGGTCCAAGCCGGAATAGGCCCGGAGAGCTGGTCGGCCTGGCGGCCGCTGGCGCTGCGCTCGCCCCCGGGCCCCGAGGTGCTCGCGGAGATCCTCGACGGCGGCCAGACCTTCCGCTGGCATCGCCGGCCCGGCGGGGAATGGCAGGGGACCTGGTCCGGGCATCTGGCCCGCCTGCGGCCCGGCCCGGCGGGAACGCTGGAGTGGTCCGCCCCGGACGCGGCGGCCGGCAAAACCGGCCCGGCGCTGGCGCACTATCTCGACGGCGGGCGCGATCCCCGCGACCTGGCCGACCTGCTGCCCTGGCGCAGCGATCCCCACCTGGCCCGCTGCCTCGCCGCGTGGCCGGGGCTCCGCATCCTGCGCCAGCCGCTCGATGAAACCCTGCTCTGCTTCCTCTGCAGTGCGACCAAGCGGATCGTCCAGATCAAGCAGATGGCCGGGCTCCTCGCCGAGCGGCACGGCCGCCCGCTCCTCGCGGGCGCGGCCGCCGGCCGCGCCCTCCCCTCCTGGGCCGACCTGGCGGAAATCCCCGAAGCCGAGCTGCGCGCCTGCAAGCTCGGCTTTCGCGCGCGGCACATCCACGCCACGGCCCGCTTCCTGGCCGCCCAGCCGGGCTGGCTGGAGGAGACCGGCGCCCTCGCCTACCCGCGGGCCCGCGAACGCCTGCGCCTCCTGCCCGGCGTAGGCGGGAAGGTCGCCGACTGCGTGCTGCTCTTCGGGGCCAACCGGCTTGAGTCGTTCCCCGTCGACGTCTGGATCCTCAAGGCCATGGCCCGCCGCTACGGCCTCGAGGGCTGGCGCCCCGGCGCCATCGCCCATTTCGGCCGGGTGCATTTCGGGGCGCAATCCGGGCTGGCGCAGCAATACCTCTTCGCCTGGGAGCGCCGGGAGGGCCGAAAGCCGCCGGAATGACATTTGCGGATTTACCCGTCCGCCCCCAGGCTCCATCCCTTTTCCCGTCCATGCGCCTCTCCATCGTCATTCCCTGCTACAACGAAGCCAAGACCATCCGGACGGTGATCGAGCGGGTCCGGGCCGCGCCGGGTCCCGAGCGTGAAATCATCGTGGTCGACGACGGCTCGCGCGACGGCACCCGGGACCTGCTGCGCACCCAGCTCGCCTCGCTGGTCGACCGGGTGATCTACCATGAGTCCAATCGGGGCAAGGGCGCCGCCCTGCGCTCGGGCTTCGCCGTCGCGACCGGGGACATCGTCATCCCGCAGGACGCGGACCTCGAATACGACCCCGAGGAGTATCCCAAGCTCATCGGCCCGATCCTGGCCGGCAAGGCCGACGTCGTCTTTGGCTCCCGCTTCCTCGGCGGCGAGCCGCACCGCGTCCTCTACTTCTGGCATATGGTGGGCAACAAGGGCCTGACGCTCTTCTCGAACATGGCGACCAACCTGAACCTCACCGACATGGAAACCTGCTATAAGGTCTTTCGCCGGGAGGTCCTGCAGAAAATCACCATCGAGGAGAACCGCTTCGGCTTCGAGCCCGAGATGACGGCCAAGCTGGCGCGGCTGGGCGTCCCCATCTATGAGGTCGGCATCAGCTACTCGGGCCGGACCTACGCGGAGGGCAAGAAGATCGGCTGGCGCGACGGATTCCGCGCCTTCTGGGTCATCCTCAAGTACAATTTCTTCCGTTGAGAGCCGGTCAGGGCGCGGTCGCGGCGGCCGCCGGGGCGGCCGCCTTTTCCTGGCGGGTCTGCCGGATCTTCTGCAACGCCATGATCGCCATGGCCAGCAGGAAGGCGATGATCACGAGCAGGACCATGACCTCCACCAGGGTGAATCCCCGCCTGAGACCGCGCGCGCCCTTCATGGGGGAAAATTTCGCCCCGGAAGCGGGAACCAGCAAGGCCAAATTTGGTTAGATAGTGGGATGATCCGCTCCCGCGCCCTTTCCGCCGCCCTGGCCTTCGCCGCGCTCCTCGCCGGCGCGGTCCCCGCCCTGCTGGCCGAGCAGCAGCTGATGATGAAGAACGGCGACCACCTCACCGGCACGGTGATGAAACGCGAGGACGGGAAGATCTATTTTCGCTCGGACCTGCTGGGCGACATCGTGGCGCCCGCCAACCAGGTGACGATCGTCGAGGCGCCACCGCCGTCCGCCGCCCAGAGCCTCGCCGGCCTGCCGCCGCAGCCCCCCAGGGAGCCCGAGCCCTCGACTCCCCCGATCGTCGGACCGGTCGCTCCCCCGACGCCGGTGCCGGAAACCTCCGGGCCCCGCGCTCCGGTCGTCGCCGTGGCGCCGAACCGGGGCCCGTGGTGGTGGCCGGGCTGGCCGTCCTGGCCCTGGGTCGCGCGCCCCCTCTATATCCTGAAGCCCGTCGTCACCCGGTGGACCGGCAAGGTCGAGTTCGGCTACGGCAACGAACTCACGAACGTGCGCACGGTCTCGACCGTCGTGCGGGCCCAGGCGGACCGGAACGTCGGGCCGGACGAAGTGCAGCTCAAGGCGCTGTACCTCTACGGCAGCAGCGACCGGGTGACGACCACCGACCAGGACGAGCTCGATTTCCGCTGGCGCCACAACCTCGACGAACGCTGGTTCACCCAGGCCCTCACCAGCTACAGCTCGGACAAAATCCGGCTCATCAACACCGAGTTCGAGCAGACCGCCGACCTCGGCTACAGGATCCTCACGGACGCACGGCAGACCCTGGACGTCGGTGGCGGCGCCATGGTCCAGTATTTCGACGCCACCGGCGTCGAGAAGGGCTCCGACTACCTCGGCAACGCCTTCCAGGACTACACCTACAAGATCAACGGCCGCTATACTTTCGCCGAGGACGCCGCCATCCAGTATTCGCCGGAGCGGCGCGGGCGGAACGGCGTCGTCGCGACCGTGGGGACCCCGATCAACACCCAGTCACAGAATTACGACTACAAGTTCCACGCGACGCTGCAGGGCAAGGTCAGCAACCACCTCTCGCTCAACCTGCACTTCGAGTACGAATACAACAACGCCGTCCTCGATCCGCATGAGCGCGCGGACCAGCGCTTCACGACCACACTCGGCTACGGCTTCTGAGCCCGGCGGGCGGCCGACTTCGGCTTGGCCTTGGCCTTGGCCTTGCGGCCGGCCTTCACCGTGGCCTTGGTCTTCGCCTTGGAACCGGTCTTCGTCTTCGGCCGGACTTTCGCCTTCGGCTTCGGCTGGCGGGCCGGCTTCGGCGGCGGCGGCAGCAGGCTGGCCACCGGAAACTCCCGCGCGTCCTTCCAG
>CAZKAH010000059.1:0-18286 GCA_964550715.1 uncultured Opitutaceae bacterium | reverse complement strand
CCGAGCAGCTTGTCCAGCAGGCTGCCCGTGGCCTTGTGCAGGGCCGTCCTGACCAGGGTCTCCTCCCATTGCGTCCCGTCGGGGTCGCTGAGGGTCCCGCCGAGATGGAAGGGCTGGCTCATCTTGGTGTAGCCGAGGTCGTCCTTCTGGTCGCCGAGGAGGCCGACGGCGGCCAGGGAGGCGGCCAGGCCGCCCCGCGCGCTCAGTTCCCCGTCGAAGGTCAGCGGCTGGTCGGCGACCGGCACGTCCTTCAAGTGGGCGACCAGGCCCGTGCCGCTCAGCCGCAGCTCCGGCGCGATCAGCGCAAATTCCGTGCAGCGAAGGTCGAGGTTGGCGCCGCGGTGCGCCACGACGCTGATCTGGTCGTAGGGGACCTCGCGCAGCCGGTCGGTCAGCGCGACGACCAGCTTCCCCTGCTTGTCGAGCAGGCGCTTGGCCTCCTCCGTCTTGTCGGCCTTCATGCCGAACAACGAGCCGACCGAGTCGATCGCCTTGGAGATCAGCGCGGGCGACTGCTTGATCGAGTCCGCCACATTCGCCTCCAGCGCCCGAAAGATGCCGGTCTTGCTCGAGAGCTGGAAGTCGCCCTGAAGCCCGCCCGCAATCTCGGCGAGATCCCCGCCCGCGCCGGTCACCTGGCCGGAAATCCTGAATTTCCCGTCGACCGAGGGCGCCCGGCCGGGATGAGTCGCCCGGGAGAAGGCCCCGAAATCAAAATCGGCGACCCCCACGCCGGCCTTGAGCGTGTAGGGCGATGCCCCGGGGGAAAAGAGGAGGCTGCCATCGAGGGTCACGTTCCCGCCCGTGGCCAGGCTTGCGCCCAGATCCTTGAATCCCAGCGCCGCCGGCTCCAGCCGCAGGGTGCCCCGGACGTCGCTCCAGTCGGATTCCGGCAGATGGACCCGCTTCAGCCCGAGGACCACGCGCCCCTCCATCCCGGCCCAGAACGGGGCGCCGATCACGGCTGAGGCCGCGGACTCCGAACCTGGGCTGCCGTCACCCGTGCCGCCCTCACCCAGGGCAAAGGCGCCCGCCACCAGTTTCAGGTCGTCCGCAAAGAGAAGTCCGCTGGTCAGGCGCCCGTCGATCGTCCAGCCGGCGCCGGCGGGCACGACCGAGCCCGCCAGGGTAAGGTCGGATCGACGGTCGCCCGCCACAAAGGTCACGGGCGCGACGAGCGCGCACCTTCCCGCCGCATCGACGTCCGCGCGAATTTCCCCGGTGACCACCGGCCAGGAAGCGGGTGGGTTGGGTGTCAGGGCCGGCACCGCCACGGCCAGGTCCGAGATCGTGAACCGGGCCTGATAGCCGCGCTGGGCCCCCAGAACCGCCGTGAAATCGCTCACGAACTGCCCCCGGGTGAGCGCCCGCCGCGGACCCGAGCCCGCCCGGGCGAGGACCGCCAGGTCCGCCTCGATCCGGCCGGTCGCCTTGACCGGCTGATTCTCGCCCGCCAGCCGACCGATGCTCGCCTCGAAAGTGAGCAGCTGCTCCCCGGCCCGGCTCGCGGTGCACGGCTTGATCCCGAGGACCCAGCCCTGCGGCGCGTAGTCCGCCGACAGCACCAGCGAGACGTCGACGCCAGCCACCAGGGGCTGCCCGGCCCGGGTGGCCGACAGGCCTGTCACGGCCAGGGGCTCGGTCGAGCGCAGGCCGAGGCCGCCCGCCCGCGCGCTGATCCCCAGGTGGCCGCGCAGGGCGCCTCCGGTGAGCACCAGCGCGTGCAGGAAGGGCTGCGCCCAGGCGGCCGGGACGTTGGCCAGGTCGATGCCCAGGAGATCCCCCGCGGGGTTGGCCACCTTGAGCTCACCGGTGGGAACATTGAAGGTGAACGCCTGGAGAGCATTGACGGTGGCGATCGGCCTCACGCCGGACAGGTCGAAAGAGAGGCGGTCCACGCGCAGCTCCCCACCGCGATGGGCGATGTCAAAGGCGGTGGTGAGCCGAACGGCGCCGACCGCCGCCAGTCCCGGCCGCAGGACCCCGAGCTGGTCGGCGGTCGCGCTGAGGCTGCCGCTGGCGTGCAGTCGCTCCAGGGTCGCGTCGGTGTCAAAGCTGCCGCCACCCGCGGCGGTGAAGACCGGCAGCGCCCGGCCGAGGGCGAACGGCGCAAGATCGTCGTCGCCGATGTCGAGTTTCCAGGAGCCCGCCAGCGCATGGGTTTCATCCGCCAGCGTCGCCTGCACCGCGGCCAGCTGCTTGTTCGGGCCGGCCAGGGAGAGATCATAGGCTTCGCCGGTGGCGGAGCGGACGGCGACCAGGTTCGCGGTCAGCTTCGCCCCTGGCGGGATGTTTCCCCCGGTGGCCGAGGCGTCCAGTTTGACGGCCAGCCGCGAGAAGGTCCGCGGCGTGTCCATCGCGGCCGCCAGGGTCCCCTCCCCCGCCACGTTCGTCACCATCCCGGCGCCGGGGGCGCCGGACCGGACGCTGTAGGTGAAGACGCCCTCGCGCCCGGCCGCAAGGCCGCCGCCGCTCAGGGCGAGGTGGACCCGCACGGGAATGCCGCCGGGCGCGGGCGGCAGGATGACGTCACCCTGCAGGTCGAGGACGTCCAGCTGGAAATTCACCGGCAGCCGCAGCCGGTGGAAGAGCCCCTCGAAGACCTCGAGCGCCGCCGCGGCCGGCGGATCATCAGCGCGGGCCTCGGCCAGCAGGGAAAAACTCGCGCGGCGCAACGGCGGCAGCGCGCCGGAAGCCACGGCGCCGCGGAAGGGCATCCGCGACAAATCGAGCGTCCAGCCGGTGGCGGCCAGCCGGTGCACGACCAGGCCACGGCCCAGGCCGGCGCTCAGGACCGGCAGTTCCGCCCGCAGGGCCGGGAGCACCAGCACGGCACCGCGACGGGCGAGGCGCACGTCCGCGAGGTCCACCTCCCCCAAGCCGACCGATACCGAGCCCACCGCGGCACCCCATTGCGGGCGCGCGGCCAGGGCCCGCCGCACGGCCCAGGTCTGGAAGCGGGAGGAAAGGGCAACGCCGGCCACCGCGGCCAGCAGCGCGCAGACGGCGGCCAGCCCGACGAGGAAAATCCGGAACGGTTTCATCCCCGATTGACGGAAGGTAAGTTGAAGCGCGGAGGGAACTTCCTCCACGCAATGGGTCTGCTGCGCCGCTAATTTGTTCCGGCGGTCATGGCGCGACGAGGGCGTCGCCCAGGCCGATCGCCTTGCGCACGGCCGCCGCGGCCACGAGATGGGTGTAGTTGGCCTGAAGCTGGTTGGTCCTGGCCTGGGTGAGGGCCACCTGGCTCGTCAGGACGTCCAGCTGGGTCGCGGTGCCGGCCGTAAAGCGGGAATTCGCCAGGCGCAGCGCCTCCGCCGCCTCGTCCGCTGTCTGCTGCGAGGCGTTGACGAGCTCGGTGGACTCCTGGAGGGAGGAGAGGGCCTGCCGGACCTCGACATCGATCGCGAGTTCCTCCTGGGCGGTGCTGAGCCGGGTCTGCCGGAGCTGCGACTTGCTCTGGAGGACGCGGCCGGCCGTCGCCCGGCCGTCAAAGATCGCCCAGGACGACTGAACGCCGAGCAGCCAGCCGTTGGCATTGAAGCTTCCGCCCTGGACCAGTCCCTCGCCGACGCGCTCATAGGCGCCGTAGACGGAGAGATTGGGGTAGTAGGTCGACTTGGCGCCAGTGACCGACTGCTCGCCCGCCTCCTCCAGCTTGGCCAGGCGCAGGAGCTCCGGCCGATGGTCGTGGGCCGAGGCCAGCGCCGCCGCCAGCGCGAAATCCTCCGGGGCATAGTCGAGGGATCCGGCCAAGCCGGGCATTTCCGGGCCGCCCCGCGGCACGCCGAGGGACTGGCGCAGCTGCTCGCTGGAATTGCGGTAGTCGTTCCGCGCGGTGATCAGGTCCGGCTGGGCGTTGGCCAGGGCGACGCGGGCGCGGAGTACCTCGAACTTCGAGAGGGTCCCGACGGTCGCCTGGTTCTGGGTGTCCTTCACCTGGCGCGTGAGGAGGGCGACGTTTTCCTCCTGCACCCGCACCCGCTCGCGGTTGAGGAGCACGTTGTAGAAGCGCGTGCGCACATCGAGCAGCGCGGCGTTGATCGCCGCCTGCAGGTCGAAGAGGGCGGCGTCCCGCGCGAGTTCGGCGCTGCGGACGTTCGCATGGATCCCGCCGCCGGCAAAGAGGACCTGGCTCGCCTTGACCTGGGCCACCCATTGGGCGTTCGAGAGCGGGAAGGTCTGTGAGACCGTCGTCTGGTTCCGCTGGTAGCTGCCGGTGCCGGTGACGTTGGGGATCCCGGGCGCCCGCACCTGGACGACGATGCCCTCCTGCTGGCGGATCTGCTCGCGCGCCTGCAGAATGGCGTAGTTGTGGTCGAGGGCGTAGAGGATCGCACCCTTGAGGTCGAGGGGATCGGGCAGGCTGGCCGGGGCCGGGTCGGCGGCGAGGGCCGCCAGCGGGGAGAGCGCCAGGAGGAGAAGGAATGTCTTTTTCATGCGCGGGCGGGTTCAGGCTTGGACGGGCTTCGGTTCCGGATGGCCCGGGTCGACGGCGGCGTGCGCCCGCTTGAAGTCGCTGGCGTGGTCCTTGGCGAGGAGCACGTAGACGCAGGGGACGACGAAGAGGGTGAAGATGGTGCCGATGCTCATGCCGCCGACCAGCACCAAACCAATCGAATTGCGGGCCGCGGCGCCCGCCCCCGTCACCAGGGTGAGGGGGAAATGGCCGGCGACCGTGGCCGCCGAGGTCATGAGGATCGGCCGCAGCCGGGTCATGGCCGCCTCCTGCACCGCCTCGATCTTCGACTTGCCCTGCTCCTGGAGCTTGTTGGCGAACTCCACGATAAGGATGCCGTTCTTGGCCACGAGGCCGACCAGGGTCACCAGGCCGACCTCGGCATAGATGTTCATGGTCGTCGTCCAGCCTCCGGTCCAAAACGGCAGGTTGGGATTCGGGATCTTCAGGAAGGTGAAGATCAGGGCGCCGAACATCGCGAGCGGCACCGAGCCGGCCAGGATGACCAGCGGATCGCGGAAGGAATTGAACTGCACCGCCAGCGCCAGGAAGATCATGACGATGGCGAGGGCGAAGGCGGGCAGGAACTTGTTGCCCTCGGTCCGCAGCTGGCGGGACTCGCCGGTGTAATCGTAGGAATAGCCCGAAGGGAGGACCTCGTGCGAGGCGTCCTCGAGGACCTTGAGGGCCTGGTCGAGGGTGGTGTGGGCCGCCCCCGAGATCGTGACGGAGTTGAGCTGCTGGAAGCGGTTCAGGGAGCGCGGCACGGTCTTGTCCTGGATCGACGCGATCGTCGCCAGGGAAACCAGCCGGCCGTTGGGCCCGGTGATGTAGATGTCCCGGATCTGCTCGGGATTGAGCCGCCCCGTCCGCTCGATCTGCGGGATCACCTTGTAGCTTCGGCCCGAGATGTTGAAGAAATTGACGTAGTTGCCGCCCAGCGCGGAGGCCATGTCGCCGCCCACCTGGGTCAGGTTGAGGCCGAGCGCGGCCGCCTTGTCCTTGTCGATGACGATTTCCGACTGCGGCTGGTCGATCTTGAGGTCGGTCTGCAGGAAGTTGAACACCCCGCTCTGCATGGCCTTCCCCTCCACCTTCCGGGCGAATTCGAGCAGCTGGTCCGCATCGGCCGTGGCGGAGATCACAAAGGAGACGGGGAAGTTGCTGCCGCCGGGCAGGGCCGGGGGCGTGGCCGCGAAGACCTGGAAGCCCGGGATCTGCGAGAGCTTGGCCTGCACCTCCGGCATGATCTGGGCGACCGTGCGCTTCCGCTCGCCCCAGGGCTTGAGCACCATGCCGCTGAAGCCGTCGACGCCCTGCGAGGCGCCGGCCACCGGCGAGAACAGGATCTGGAAGGTGAAGGCCCGGTCGGGGGTGTCGAGGAAGGCCCGCTCCGACATCCGGCCGAAAAAGCTCTTCTGATCGGCCGTGGCATTGGCCGAGGAATTGATGATGCCGAAGATCACGCCCTGGTCCTCCGAGGGGGCGAGCTCCTTGGGCGAGAGCATGAACATCGGGACGGTCAGCAGGCTCATTGCGATCCAGGCCGTGTAGATCACGGGCCGCACCTGCAGCGTCGAGCCCAGGGCGCGGCCATAGGCCTGCCGCAGCGTGTCGAAGCGGTGGTTCACCCAGCCGGAGAAGCCCTTTTCCTCCTCGGCGGCGCTGCGGAGCAGCTTGGCCGCCATCATCGGCGAGAGCGTCAGGGCCACGATGCCCGAGATCGTCACCGCGCCGGCCAGGGTCAGCGCAAACTCCCGGAAGAGGGCGCCGGTCAGCCCGCCCTGCAGGCCGATGGGGGTGTAGACCGCCGCGAGGGTGATCGTCATCGCGATGATGGGCCCGATCAGCTCGCGCGCCCCGATCAGCGCGGCGTCGAGGGGCGTGCGCCCCTCGCGGAGGTGCCGTTCCACGTTCTCCACCACCACGATGGCGTCGTCGACCACCAGTCCCACCGAGAGCACGATGGCCAGCAGGGTGAGCAGGTTCAGGGTGAACCCGAACAGCTGCATCAGGAAGACGCCGCCGATCAGCGAGACCGGAATGGCCAGCACCGGCACCAGGACGGAGCGAAACGAGCCCAGGAAAAGGAAGATGACCACGATGACGATCAGCAGCGTGTCGACCAGCGTATGCGTCACGTCGTGGATCGCGTCCTTGATGTAGGCGGAGGCGTCATAGGCCACGCCCGCCTCCAGCCCCGTCGGCAGGTCCCTTGACATCGCGTCAAGGGCGGCGCGGGTCCGGGCCACGACGTCGATGGTATTGGCGTTGGGCAGGGGATAGATGCCGATGAAGACGGCCGTCTGCCCCGTGTAGCGGACTTCGGTGTCGTAGTCCTCCGAGCCGAGCACCACGTCCGCCACGTCCTGGAGGCGGATGATGGCGCCGTTTTGCTGGCGCACCACGAGCTGCTTGAAGTCGTCGATCGAATGCAGGTCGGTGTTGGCCGTCAGGTTGACCTGCACCATCGAGCCCTTGGTCGTGCCCACCGGCGCCAGGTAGTTGTTGGCGCCGAGCGCCGCCCGGACCTGCGCCGGGCTGACCCCGAGCGCGGCCATCCGGTCGGGCTTCATCCACACGCGCATCGCGAAGGTCCGGGCGCCGAGGATGTCGGCACGCTGCACGCCCACCACGGCGCTCAGCCGCGGCTGCACCACCCGCGTGAGGTAATCGGTGATCTCGCTCTGCGAAAGGAGCTTGGAGGAAAAGCTCATGTAGCAGGCGGCGATCTGGTCGTCGGCCGACTGGATGCTGATCGAGGGCACCTCGGCCTCGACCGGGAGCAGGTTGCGCACCTCGTTCACCTTGGCGTTGATTTCCGCCAGGGCCTTGGTCGGCTCGTAGTTCAGCTTCAGCCGGGCGCTGATGATCGAGAAGCCCTGCAGGCTCTTCGACTCGATGTAGTCGATGCCCTCGGCCGAGGCGATGGAGGCCTCGAGCGGCGTGGTGACGAAGCCGCGGACCAGCTCCGCGCTGGCGCCCACGTACACCGTCGACACCACGACGGTGGAATTCTCGCTGCGCGGATACTGCCGGATGTTGATCGAACGCCAGGCCTGGAGGCCGGCGAGGACGATCATGAGGCTGACCACGATCGCCAGCACGGGCCGGCGAATGAAGAGATCGGTGAATTTCATGGTGACGGGAGCGGGAGGACCCGGCGCCTGGTCAGGAATTGTCCGGCTTCGGGGCGACCTGCGCCGGCGGCGCGGAGGCGTTGTTAACGACCACCGCCTCGCCGTTGCGAAGCTTGAAGGGGCCCGACGAAACCACCTCGTCCCCGGCCTTCAGGCCGTCCAGCACGGCGACAAAGTCGCCGCGGGCCTCGCCCAGCCGGACAAACTGCTGGCGGACCGTCTTCCCCACCTGGCCCGTCTTCGGGTCCTTGGTTTCGCCGACGACGAAAACCGAGTTGCCATAGGGCGCGTAAAGGACGGACGTCGCGGGAATCACAAGGACCTTCCGCCGGTCCGGCAGCAGCACGTTGACGTGCACGAACATGCCCGGATGCAGCCCTTCCTTCGGATTGGCGATGGTCGCCTCGGCGCGCACGTTGCGGGTGTCGCTGTCCACGCTGGGATTGATCGCCGTGATCTTGCCGTCGACCTCGCCGCCCGGGACCGCTTCACCGCTGATCCGCACCGGACTGCCTTGAGCGATGCGGGCCAGGTCCTGCTGCGGCAGGAAGAAGTCGGCGTAGATCGGGTCGAGCGCCTGGAGCGAGACGATCGCGTCGCCGGCCTTGAGCGTCTGGCCCAGGTTGACGAGGCGGACGCCGAGCCGCCCGCTGAAGGGGGCCCGGATGGTCTTCTTCGCGATCGCGGCCCGGATGTTGGCGGCCTGCGCCTCGGCCTGCTTCGAGCCGGCGTCCTCGCTGTCGTACTGGGACTGCGAGATTGTGGCGTCGGCCAGGAGCTGGCGGGACCGTCCGAGGTTCAGCCGGGCCAGTTCCGCGGCGGCCTCAGCCGAGTGGAGCTGGGCTTCCTCCGCCGAGGTGTCCTGCTGCAGCAGGAGGTCGCCGGCCTTGACCGCGCTGCCGGCCTCAAAGGTGATCTTGGCCACATTGCCGTCGAGCTGCGCCGTGATGGTGACGCCCTGCACGGCGGAGAGCGAGCCGACCGAGGAGAGGAAGGGCTGCCAGGTGGTCTCCGCGGCGGGCGCGGTGGTCACGGTGTCGGGGGGCTGGGAGTATCCCATCGCCCCCATGGCGGCGAACTGGGACAACTTCACGATGACGAGGATGCCCACCAGCAGGATGAGGCCGCCGAGGGTGAAGAACGCCGACCGGCGGATTTTTCCCAGGACGAGGAGGACGACGAGCAGCGCCAGGAGGGCGACGATGATGAGGATGGGCGTGGTCATGAGAGGCTAAGTTGGCGGGAAGGGAAGAAAAAGGAGGGAGGCTAGTAAAGCAAAGGGGTCCGCAAAGTAAAACGAGCGAAACGACAATTCGCGGACATTTTTATTGGATCGTGGATCGGCGGCCCGGGGGCAGACGGGCTCAGCCCGCGGCGGCCGGTGCCGCCCGGAGCTCGGCAGCCTGCTGCACGACCTTATTCAGCAGCCGGACCAGCGTCTTGCGCTCGCTTTCCGGCAGTGGGCTCAGCAGCGCGGCCATCCGCTGGAAATGTCCCGGCAGGACCGCGTGCAGGACCTCCTGGCCGCGCGCGGTCAGGCTGACGTCCATCATCCGCCGATCGACCGTGTCGGCCTCGCGCTTGACCAGCCCGTCGCGCTCCAGGGTGTCGATCAGCCCGGTCATGGTCGCACGGGTGACGCCGGCCCGCTCCGCGAGCTCGGCCGGCGTGTGCGGAGCGGGAAGGTTGGTCGCCTTGTCGAGGAGGAGCATGAGGACGGTGAACCGCCCCGGGGACAGCCCCTGGCTCAGCAGGTTCGCCTCGGTCACATGAAAGCAGTCGTCGCCCGCGCGGAGCAGATGCAGGTAAGCCTCGCAGGCCGACGGATCGAGATCCGGGAACTGCTGCGCGGCCTCGATGAGGCATTCATAGCGCGGCAGATCTTTCAGCATCAACAAGGGCATGGGAAGAGGGTGGACAAGATACGGTAAGGAGGCATATAATTAGGCAGCTAATCAAAAACGCAAGGCCGAAGCAGGGTCTGTCCCCGCCATACACGGACCCGCGTGCCTTGTAATACCCGGCCCTACTTGCATCGCGCCACAAAAGGAACTCACTCAGCAGTTTCCCGCCTATGACCGTCACCCAATTCCCTCCCCGGAACGCCCGCCTGCTCCACCTCCTGGCCCCGGGAATCACGGTCGGCCTGCTGTTCACCGCCACGGGCTGCCATAAGGCCGCCCCCCCCGCCCCACCGCCGCCCAATGTCACGGTCGCGGCCGTCGAAAAGCGCGACGTCCCGGTCACCCAGGAGTGGGTGGCGAGCCTGTACGGGTTCGTGGACGCGCAGGTCCGCGCCCAGGTGACGGGCAACCTCCTGAAACAGGACTACCGCGAGGGCACGGCCCTTCGCCAGGGCAGCCTGCTTTTCGAGATCGATCCCCGCCCCTTCCAGGCGGCGCTGGCCCAGGCCAAGGCCCAGCTGGCCCAGGCGGAGGCCCAGCTCGGCAAGACCGCGGAGGACGTGAAGCGCTACACGCCGCTCGCCAGGGACCAGGCGATCAGCCAGCAGGAGCTGGACGACGCGGTCCAGGCGAACCTCGCCAGCAAGGCGCTCGTCGCCGCCGGCGAGGCCGCCGTCGCGCAGGCCCAGCTCAACCTCGACTTTACCCGCGTCGCCTCGCCGGTGGACGGCGTCGCCGGCCTCACCCAGGTGCAGGTGGGCGACCTGGTCGGGCCGGGAACGGGCGTCCTCACCACCGTGTCGACCCTCGACCCCATCAAGGTCTACTTCCCTATCAGCGAGCAGTCCTACCTGGCCTTCCTCGGCGACCATCCCGGCGCCGCGGGCTTTCCGGCGGACGTGAAGCTGGAACTCATCCTTTCGAACGGGAGCGTCTATCCCGAGGCGGGGCAATTCTATGCAGCCGACCGGCAGATCGATCCCAACACCGGCACGCTCAGGATCGCCGCGACCTTCCCCAACCCGCACGGGGCCCTCCGGCCGGGCGAGTATGGCCGGGTCCGCGCGGTGGTTCGCACCCTCAAGGACGCCCTGGTGGTGCCCACCCGGGCCCTCACCGAACTGCAGGGGGGCTACCAGGTCGCCACGATCGACGCGTCCAACCTGGCCCACCTGCGGTCGGTCAAGCTTGGCCCCCCGCTCGGGAATTCGACCGTGATCGAGTCGGGCCTGACCCCGTCGGATCGCGTCATCGTCGACGGCTTCGCCAAGGTCCGGGAGGGGACTCCCGTCAATCCCCAGCCCTACCAGCCCGTGGCGCCCGCGCCCGCCCCCTAGGCCGCCGCCCGCGCCCGCCATGTCGAAATTCTTCATCAATCGCCCGATTGTCGCGATCGTCATCGCGATCCTGACGGTGATCGTCGGGCTGGTCTGCCTCGTCGGGCTTCCCGTCGCGCAGTTTCCCAAGATCGTCCCGCCCGAGGGGCGCATCACGACGACCTACGTGGGCGCGGACGCGCAGACCGTGGAGCAGTCGGTGGCCACGCCGATCGAGCAGCAGATCAGCGGCGTGGACAACCTGAACTACATGTTCTCGATCAACGCGAGCGACGGCACGCTCCGGCTCACGACGGACTTCGACGTCGCGACCGATCCGAACACGGACCTGATCCTGACGCAGATGCGGGTGACCCAGGCCAGCCCCCAGCTGCCCGCGGACGTCGCCACCTACGGCGTGACCGTCCAGAAGTCGCTCTTCTCGCCGCTGCTGATCTTCGCCCTGAATTCGCCCCACGGCACGTATGACAGCACGTTCCTCGCGAACTACGCCTACATCAACCTCAACGACCGGCTGACCCGCGTCCCCGGCATCGCCAGCGTGACGGTCTTCGGCGCCGGCCAGTACGCCCTGCGGTACTGGGTCAAGCCCGACCAGCTTGCCAAGCTCAACATCACCGTCGCCGAGATCGTCGCGGCCATCCAGGCCCAGAACGCCGTCAATCCCGCCGGCCAGATCGGCGGCGAGCCCGCGCCCAAGGGCAACGAGTTCACCTACTCGGTCCGCGCCCAGGGGCGACTGAGTTCTCCCGAGGAGTTCGGGCTGATCGTCGTCCGCGAGAATCCCGACGGTTCCGTGGTGCGGCTGAAGGACGTCGCCCGGGTCGAGCTCGGCGCCCAGACCTACAGCCTCCAGGGCCGCCTCGACGGCAAGGCCTCCGCCCTCGTCGCGGTCTATCAGCTCCCCGGCTCCAACGCCCTGGACGCGGCCACCGCGGCCCGGAAGGCCATGGACGAGGTGAAACAGCGCTTTCCCGCCGACCTTGACTACACCCTGGCCCTCGACACGACCCGATCGGTGTCCGAGGGGGTGCACGAGATCACCCAGACGCTCTGGCAGGCGCTCGCCCTCGTCGTCCTCGTGGTCTTCGTCTTCCTGCAGGGCTGGCGCGCCACGCTGATCCCCCTCCTGGCCGTGCCGGTGTCGCTGATCGGCACCTTCGCCCTCTTCCCCCTCTTCGGGTTCTCCGTCAACACGCTCTCCCTTTTCGGCCTGGTCCTCGCCATCGGCCTCGTGGTGGACGACGCCATCGTCGTCGTGGAGGCGGTGGAACACCACATCGACGAGGGCAAGTCCCCGCGCGACGCCACGCTGCAGGCCATGTCGGAGGTCGGGGCGCCGGTGGTGGCGATCGCGATCGTCCTCGGCGCGGTCTTCGTGCCGACCGCCTTCATCCCGGGCATCACCGGCCGGCTCTACCAGCAGTTCGCGCTGACCATCGCGATCTCGGTCGCGATTTCCGCCTTCAACGCCCTCTCCCTCAGCCCGGCCCTCTGCGCGCTGCTCCTGCGGCCGAAGACGGAGAAAAAGGGCCCGCTCGGCGGATTCTACGCCTGGTTCAACCGCGTGTTCGCGCGGACAAATCAGGGCTACGTCGGGCTCTCCCGCCACCTGATCCACAAGAGTGCGATTGCCCTGCTCGCCCTCGCGGGTTTCTTCGTGCTGACCCCGATCCTCGGCAAGCTGGTGCCCAGTTCCTTCCTGCCGGACGAGGACCAGGGCTACATGTACGTCAGCCTCCAGCTGCCGACTTCCGCGTCGCTGCAAAGGACGGGCGAGGCGGCCCGCAAGGTCGAGGACGTCCTCCGTCACACCCCGGGCGTGGAGCACTTCACCTCGATCATCGGCTTCAGCCTCCTCAGCACGGTCACCAGCTCCTACAACAGCTTCTTCTTCGTCACCTTCAAGCCGTGGTCCCAGCGGACCAGGCCCGAGGAAAAGTATGACGCCATCAAGGCGCACCTGGCCGCGGAGCTGGGCAAGATTCCCGAGGGGACCAGCTTCGGGTTCGCGCCCCCTTCCATCCCGGGCGTCGGCACTGCGGGCGGGTTCACCTTCGTCCTTGAGGACCGGGCCGGCCGCGACGTGGCCTTCCTGGCCGAAAACGTGAACAAGTTCATGGCGGCGGCGCGGGCGCGAAAGGAACTGACGAACGTGTCCACGACCTTCCTCCCGGCGGTGCCCCAGATCTTCGTCCACGTGGACCGCGACAAGGTCCTCAAGCAAGGCGTCAATCTCGCCGACGTCTACCGGACGCTGCAGTGCTACATGGGCGGCGTCTTCGTGAACTACTTCAACCGCTTCGGCCGGCAGTGGCAGGTCTACGTGGAGGCGGAAGGCGAATACCGCAACCGGATCGAGGACCTCGGCTCCTACTACGTGCGCAACCGGACCGGGGACATGGTCCCCCTCTCGGCCCTGACGACCGCCGAGCATACGCTCGGGCCGGAGTTCACCATGCGCTACAACCTCTTCCGCAGCGCGCAGATCAACGGCTCGGCCGCACCGGGCTACAGCTCCGACCAGGCGAACAAGGTCCTGGAGGAGGTGTTCGCCCAGACGATGCCGAAGGAGATGGGCTTCGACTACATCGGCATGTCCTTCCAGGAGAAGAAGGCGCGGGAGGGCGTCTCGCCCTTCGCCATCTTCGGGCTCTCGCTCGTCTTCGTCTTCCTCATCCTGGCCGCCCTCTACGAGAGCTGGTCGCTGCCCTTCAGCGTCCTCCTCGGCGTGCCGATCGCGGTCTGCGGCGCGTTCGGCTTCCTGCTGCTTCGCGGCCTCGAGTCCAACGTCTACGCCCAGATCGGGCTCGTGATGCTGATCGGCCTCTCGGCCAAGAACGCGATCCTGATCGTCGAGTTCGCCCGGACGCGCTTCGAGCACGGGCAGTCGCTGGTCGAGGCCGCGCTGGAGGGCGCCCGGATCCGGCTCCGGCCGATCCTCATGACCTCGTTCGCCTTCATCCTCGGCTGCGTCCCCCTCGCCCTCGCCTCCGGGGCCGGCGGCGTGGCGCGCAAGGTCATGGGGACGGCGGTGATCGGCGGCATGATGGCCGCGAGCGTGATCGCGATCTTCTTCATCCCGGTGACCTTCTACGTGGTCGAAACGCTCGCCGGCGGGGAGAAGAAGCGCGACCAGCGGCTGAAGGCCGCGGGCGGGACGCCGGGCGCTCCCCCTCCCCCGTCCCACTGAGATCGCGGCCATGCACTCCCGCCGCCTCCTCCTTCCCTCCCTGCTGGCCCTCGGCCTCGGCGGCTGCGCCGTCGGCCCCAACTACCATCGGCCGGATACCCAGGCCCCGGCGGCGCTGCGCGGCCAGCCGGCCGCGGCCAGCCCTTCCCTGGCCGATGCCGCCTGGTGGGACCTCTATCAGGATCCCGTCCTGACCGGCCTCGTGCGCACCGCCCTGGCCGACGGCTTCGACGGGCGGATCGCGACCGCCCGCCTCGAGCAGGCCCGCGCGATCGAACACGAAGTCCGCGGCCAGCTCTTCCCCGCCGTTGGCTACCAGGCCGACGCGGACCGGGGCCGCAACTCCACGCTGGGCCGGCCCAATCCCGCCGGCACCGGCACGGTCGGCGAAGCCTTCGACGGCTACCTTTCCGCCGGCTGGGAATTCGACCTGTGGGGCCGGGTGCGGCGCCTCGACGAGGCCGCCCGCGACCGCTACCTCGCCAGCGCCGAGGCCCGCCGCGGCGTCGAGCTGAGCCTCGTGGCCGGGGTCGCGACCGACTATTTTGGGCTCCTCGAACTCGACGAGGAGCTGGCGATCTCCCGCCAGGCCGCCGATTCCCTCGGCCAGACCCTCCGCCTCTTCAATCGCCGGCTGCAGGGCGGCATCGCCTCCCGGCTGGAGACCTCCAGCGCGCAGGCGGCCCAGGCCGCCGCGGCCGCCCGGATCCCGGAGATCGAGCGCGAGATCGCGCTCCTCGAGAACAGCCTCAGCGTCCTCCTCGGCCATGCGCCCGGCGACATCGCCCGCGGCGCGCCGCTGGCCGGCCGCACCGTCGCACCCGGCGTCCCCGCCGGCCTCCCCTCGGCCCTGCTCGAACGCCGGCCCGACGTCCGCGCCGCCGAATACGCCGCCGCCGCCGCCAATGCGCAGGTCGGCGTGACAATCGGCAGCTTTCTTCCGCGCATCGGTCTCAGCGCCATCCTGGGCGGCGTCAGCCAGCACCTGCAGCAGGTGACCTCCGGTCGCGCCGCGCTCTGGTCCGTCGGCGCGCAAGTGACCGGCCCCGTTTTCGCGGCCGGCGCCCTGCGCGGCGAATATGTCCAGGCCAAGCAGGCCTGGGAGGAGGCGAAGCTGGAGTACCAGCAGGCGGCCCTGAGCGCCTTCGCCGACGCGGCCGACGCGCTGGTCACCCACCAGAAGCTGGCGGAGGTCCGCGCCCAGGAAGAGATCGAGGTCCGCTCCTACCAGGAGGCCGCCGCGGTCGCCGACCAACGCTACCGCGCGGGGCAGATCGGGTATTTCGAGCTGCTCCAGACTCAGCAGCAGCTCTACCCCGCCGAAAGCGTTCTCGCGCAGACGCGGCGGGACGAGCTGATCTCCGTCGTCCAGCTCTACAAGGCGCTCGGCGGCGGCTGGAATCTCAAGGACCCGTCCGACTGGATCGGGGCCGGCGGCCCGACGCGCTAGAGCGACGCCAGGCGCTGGAGCTCCGCGATACCTGCATCCAGGATGGGATCTTTCGCCCGGAGCGCTTCCGGGGTGTCGAGCTGGACCGCGACGGGGGCACGGAAATCCGACCGGGGGACTCCATTCACGTGATAGATCGGTTCGGCGGAGATCTGCAGCACGATGCCGCTGTTGGGCAGCTCGCGGTGCTCGACCCCGGCGCCCATCCCGGCCATGCGCGTCCCGACAACCCGAGCCCGCCTCATTCCGTCGAGCCCCATGGCCACACCTTCGGCCATGCTTTCGCTCCAGTGATTGACGAGCACGACCAGGGGTTGGGTGTACGTCCAGGGACCCCGGGCGCGGACAGTGTTGGGCCAGCGTTCGCTCAATCCGGCGCCGTCGCGTTTCGCCATCCAGGCGTACTGCTCCTTCCGGCTGATGAACCGTCCCATGATGGGCTCGGCGACCCCGGTATTCCCGCCCCAATTGTAGCGGACATCGAGGATCAGGCCCCGCGTATCGCGCAATGCGTCCAGGGCCGCGTCGAATTCGTCGACTCGCTGGCGGTCGTCGAATAGCGTGAAATGCATGTAGCCGATATTCCCCGGCAGCCGGCGCCATTCGAACGTGGGCGGGGATGGCGGCGGAGGCTGAGGCTTCGAGGCCTCCGCTGGGATGGAACAGGTGCGCACCCGTCCGTCCGGTGAACGGAGCGTCAACTGGCGCACCTCGTTGTGCCGGCCGGCGACCAGGGAAAGGAGCGCCCATTCCTCCCCGCCCGGACTTGATCCGGTTTGGCAATGGCCCAACCGGGCCGCCAGCTGGCCGCGCAACGGCGCCCCGTTCAGGGCGACGATCTCGTCGCCGGCCCTCACACCCGAGCGCATCGCGCGGCTACCCGCCCTCACCTCCCGAACCATCGCGGCCCCTTCCTGCCATTCCGCCCAAATGTCCTCAGGCGGCAGGCACCAGGAATCAGGCCAATTCTGGTCGAGATGCGTGTGCCCGTCGTGCAGTTCGTCGAGCAGTTCCTCCAGCACCGCCGCAAATTGCCGCTGGTCGACCGCCGCGACCGCCCGGGGACGGTAGTACTCCCTGGCTGCAGCCCAATCGACGGGTTCCTGTGGCAGCCAGCAGTCCTGGTCGCGGACAAAGGTCCAGACCGAGTCAAAATCCTGGGCGCGCCCCCGCCCATCCAGGACGGCCGGCCGGGCATGTGACCACGGCCACCCGGACCAGCCAAGGCCGAGGACGACAAAGCTGGCGGCGAGTACAAAGCGCAATCCGGGTGCGCGGAAGCCGGGAGGGAAACTCATGGGTGGGGCAAACCTGCTGAACGTCGCAGCAGACTGCCGGTCGGTGGCCGGCGGGCAACCCGCCAGAAGTCACGGTTGGCCCCATGACCGAAGGCACTGCAGGCAGAGTACCCGCGCTTATCCCGGCCGGTCGGTGACCCGGCCGCTTACAGCGACCGGGCGGCGGCGACCAGGGCCTCGGTGGTGATGCCGAGTTCCTTGAAGACAATGGGCGAGGGGGCGCTGAGGCCGAACCGCTCGATGCTGACGACCTTGCCCTCGAGCCCGATGAACTGGCGCCAGAGGACGCCGACGCCGGCCTCGATCGCGACCCGCTTGCGGCAGGCGGCAGGCAGGATGCCCTCGCGGTACTCGGCGGGCTGCCGGTTGAAGATCTCGATCGACGGCATCGAAACGACGCGCGTGCCGGCCCCGAGCTGCTTCGCCGCGGCCACCGCGTACTGCACCTCGCTGCCGGAGGCCAAAAGGATGTGCGTCAAGGGGGCGGTCTCCTGCACCGCCACGTAGCCGCCCTTGAGCGTGCCGGCGCGGCGGATCGAGGCGGGAATCTCGCTGAGGTCGGGCACGGACTGGCGCGTGAGCGCGAGCAGCGTCGGGCCGTCGGTGCGCTCCAGGGCCGCCGCGAACGCGGCGGCGCTCTCCTCGTAGTCGGCCGGCCGGATGACCTCGAAGCCGGGAATCAGCCGCAGCGACGAGATGGTCTCGACCGGCTCGTGGGTCGGGCCGTCCTCGCCCACGCCGACGGAATCATGGGTATAGATGTAGATGACCGGCAGCTTCGAGAGGGAGGCCAGCCGCATCGGCGGCCGGGAATAATCCGCGAAAACGAGGAAGGTGGCACAGGAGGGGCGGAAGAGCCCGTCGTAGGCGACGCCGTTGGACATCGACGCCATCGCGTGTTCGCGGATGCCGAAGCGAATGTTGCGGCCGGCGCGGTTCGTCGGGTCGAAATCCTTGTCCGCGGCGATGTAATTGTAGGTCGAGCCGTGGAGGTCGGCGCTGCCGCTGATCAGGAGCGGCAGGGCGGCGGCCAGGGGCTGCAGGATGTCGCGGCCGGCGGCGCGCGTGCCATTCTTCACTTCCGCCCCGCCGGCGTAGGCGGGGATCTTCTCCAGGAGGTGACCGGCGTGGGGGACCGCCGCGGCGGAATCGAGCAGGGCGGCGCGCTCGGGCGCGGCCTGGCGCCAGGCCTGGTAGCCCTTGTACCATTTCTTGTAGCGGCGGATAAGCGTCTTCTTGTGCGCCGCGAAATACTCGCGGACCTCCTCGCTCACGTAGAAATGCTCCTGCGGCAGGGCCAGGCCGGCCCGGGCCGAGTCGGCAAACTTCGCCCCGCCCTCGCCGTGGCCCTTCTGGGTGCCCTGCACCTCGGGGATGCCCTTGGCGATGATCGTGTGGGCGATGATGAGCTGGGGCTTCCCGCTCTTCGCCTTCTTCGCCTTGGCGAAGGCCTTGGCGAACGCGGCCATGTCCTGGCCGTCGATCGTCTGCACGTCCCACTCGAT
>CAZKAH010000058.1:0-18837 GCA_964550715.1 uncultured Opitutaceae bacterium | reverse complement strand
CCCGCGTCAAGATCCTCAGCCATCTCAACATCGCCGAGAAGCGCCTGCCGCAGGACGGCCGCATCAAGGTGCGGATCGACGACAACGAGGTCGACATCCGCGTCTCGGTGATTCCCATGCTGCACGGCGAGGCGGTCGTCATGCGCCTCCTGCGCCAGAACAAGAAGCTGGTCGGCGTCAAGGACCTGGGCATGAACGCCCGGGAGTACGCCAGCCTCCAGCGGGTGCTGCAGCTGCCCCACGGCATCGTGCTCGTCACCGGGCCGACCGGCAGCGGCAAGACCTCGACCCTCTACACGGCCCTCCACGAGATCAACGACTCGGAGCGGAAGATCATCACGATCGAGGACCCGATCGAGTACCAGATGCGGGGCGTCAACCAGATCCAGGTGAACGAGAAGTCCGGCCTGACCTTCGCGCGCGGCCTGCGCTCGATCCTCCGCCACGACCCCGACGTCATCCTGATCGGCGAGATCCGCGACGCCGAGACCGCCCAGATCGCGGTGCAGGCATCGCTGACCGGCCACCTGGTCTTTTCCACGCTGCACACCAACGACGCCCCGGGCGCGATCACCCGGCTCGTGGACATGGGCGTCGAGCCCTACCTGGTCGCCTCCTCGATCGAGGCGGTGCTGGCCCAGCGGCTGGTGCGGCTGCTCTGCCCGCATTGCAAGGTGGTCGACGACACGCCGCTGGCGCAGACCTACCGCGCCCGGGTCGGCATCCCGCGCTCGGCCACCATCTACCGCGCGGTGGGCTGCCGCGAGTGCCGGCAGACCGGCTACTTCGGCCGCCGCGCAATCTTCGAGTGGATGGACACGACGGCGGAGATCCGGCAGATGATCCTCCAGAGCGCATCGACCGACAAGATCCGCGAGGCCGCCGAACGCTCGGGGATGACCACGCTGGCGGACGACGGCCGCCGCCTCGTCGAGGACGGGGTGACGACGATCGAGGAGGTCCTCAGCGTCACGACGGTCCACGAGGCCGCCCCGGAGCTGCCGGCCGCAAAGAAACCCGACGCGACCGAGAAATCGGCCTAGCCGGATTCCCCCGTCCCCATGCCCCAGTTCACCTACAAGGCCCTGCAGCGCGACGGCGCAGTCACCGAGGGCCAGCTGGACGCCGGCAACCGGCAGGAGGCGATGCGGATGGTCGAGAACCTCGGCCAGCCCATCAAGCTGGCCGAGACCGGCGCGGCGGCGGCGGGCCAGAGCGGCGCGGCGAAGGGCGGGGAGCCGAAGTTCCTGGGCCTGGCGCTGACCAGCAAGGGCAAGATCACGCCGCGGATCCTCGAGAACTTCACCCGGCTCCTCGCCAGCCTGCTCGCGGCCGGCGTCCCCTTCAGCCGGGCGCTCCAGATCCTCTACAAGGAGGCCACGGTCCCGGCGGCCAAGGAGAAATGGAAGGAGATCTACGACCTGGTGATCGACGGCATGTCGATGTCCAACGCCATGGCCCGCTCCCCCGAGACGTTTCCGCGGGTTTATGTGGCGATGGTCGAGGCCGGGGAAATGGGCGGATTCCTCGACGTGGTCCTGGCGCAGATCGCCGATTTCCAGGCCCGGGAGAAGGAAAACAGGTCCAAGGCGATCGCAGCGCTGACCTACCCGGCCATCCTGCTCGTCCTGGCGATGGGCGTGATGGTCTTCCTGATGGTCTTCTTCATCCCGCGCTTCCAGCTCGTCTTCAAGAGCTTCGGCGCGGCGCTTCCCCTCCTCACGCAGATGATCATCACGACGAGCCAGGCTGTGCGCGACTTCGGCCCCTACGTTCTCGTGATTGCGGCGGTGGCCTTCTTTTTCCTGCGCAGCTGGTTCACCTCCGAGAAGGGCCGGCGCGCCTGGGAGGGGATCATCCTGCGGCTGCCCGTCATCGGGCCCCTGATGGCGCAGTTCGCCATGGCCCGGTTCACCCGGATGCTCGGCACGCTCCTGGGCGCGGGCGTGCCCCTGATCAACGCCCTCAACGTCGCCCGCCGCTCGATCGGCAACCAAATCCTCGTCGACGCGGTTTCGGAGTCGATCGACCGGGTCAAGGAGGGTGGGGCGCTCGGGGCCAGCCTCGGGCGCAACAGCCGGCTCTTCCCCAGCACCGTGATCGAGATGATCTCGGTCGCGGAGGAGAGCGGCCGGCTCGACCAGGAATTGATGCGGATCGCGGTCGTCACCGAGGCCGACGTCGACCGGGAGCTCAAGACCGCGGTCGCGCTGGCGGAGCCGATCATGCTGTTCCTCATCGCGGCCTTCATCGGCACCATCTTCATCGGCATGGTCTATCCGATATTTTCCCTCACCGATCACATAAAATAATCCAACTCGCCATGAATCGCTCGACTCCGCGCTCCGCGCAATCCCCCCAGGCCGGCTTTACGCTGGTGGAACTCATGCTCGTCCTGGTCATCCTCGGCATCCTGGCCGGCCTGGTGCTGCCGCAGTTTGGCAATCGCCAGAAGCAAGCGCGGGAGACGGCCGCCGTCACGCAGATCTCGACCTTCAAGACCGCGCTCGCGGCCTACGAGGTCGACACCGGCTCCTATCCCTCGACCCAGCAGGGGCTGCGGGCGCTCGTCGTGCAGCCCTCGGACGTGTCCGGCTGGCGCGGGCCCTACCTGGAAAGCGACATCCCCCTCGATCCCTGGCAGCAGCCCTACGTCTACGAATACCCGGGCAAGCTGAATCCCAGCGGCTTCGACATCATCTCGGGCGGGCCTGACAAGCAGCTGGGCACGGCCGACGACATCATAAATGCGGGCATCTCCGGCAAATAGCCGCCGGGCCGCCGAGCGCGCCTTCACGCTGATCGAACTGGTCATCGTCATGATCCTCCTCGGCATCGCCGCAACGTTCGTCGCGCCCCACATGCTGACTTTCTTCCGCGGCCGGGCGCTGAACTCGGAGGCGCGGCGGCTGCTCTCGCTCACGCATTACGGGCAGAGCCGGGCGATCGCCGAGGGCGTGCCCGTGCTGCTGTGGGTCAACGCCAAGCAGTCCTCCTACGGCCTGATGACCCAGGCGTCCGGCTCCGCGACCGACGACAAGGCTTCCAGCTTCACGGTCGATCCCACGCTGACCCTCGAGGCCGTGACCCCGAATCCCGCCCCCGTGTCCGAGGACGGGAGCGAGACGCTGGGCGTCCCGCCCGGGCTGCCCGTGATCCGATTCCTGCCCGACGGCTATTTCGATCCCTCCAACGTCCTCAAGATCGTGCTGCACCAGGGCTCCGAGGCGGCGCTCGAGCTCGTGCCGGACTCCAACCGGCTCGGATATGAAATCCTCCCCTATAGCCCCAACTGATGCCCGCCGCGCCGCCCGGGGATTCACCCTGGTGGAGGTCATGGCCGCCATGGTCTTTATGGCGATTCTCATCCCGATTTCCCTCGAGGGCATGTCGATTGTCAGCCGTTCCGCCGTGATGGGCCAGCGCAAGACCGCCGCGATGCGCGTGGCCGAGCGGGTCATCAACGAGCAGCTGGCGGTCGTGCCCCTCGGCCAGGCGGTCCCCAGCACCGCCAATGGCACGGAGGAGGAGGCTGGCCAGAGCTACACCTGGACGATGGCCACGGCGGTGTGGCCCCAGGACACCATGACGCAGATGACCGTGAAGGTCACCTTCGTCTCGCAGGGCCATCCCTACGTGATGAGCCTGAGCACGCTGTACGATCCCAACGCGGGCGTGGCGGGCACGGCCAATTCCTCGGTCTCGAAGGCCCCATGAAGACGCCGCCCGCCTCCCCCCTGCGCTCGGAAAGCGGCTTCACGCTGCTTGAGCTCGTGATCGCCTCCGTGGTGGGCGCGTTCGTCCTGCTCGCGATCAACGGGACCTATTTCGGCGCGCTGCGCCTGCACAACCACACCCAGGCGCAGGCCGACCAGGACCTGATCCTCCAGCGGGCCCTCGGCCTCGTGCGGCGCGACCTGGCCGGGATCATGCTCCCGGGATCGCCCACGGCCACGCCGCCGGTTGGCACCTTCTCGGGGCAGTTCCAGGACACGCCGACCTCCACGCCGACCCAGGAGTTTGCTGCGGCGCGGGTGAGCGCGGACTTCTACACCACGAGCGGCGAGGTCAACGGCTGGAATCCCTATTCGGAGGTGCAGGTCGTGGCCTACTTCCTCGCCCCAGCGACCGACGGCAGCAACACGAAGAACCTCGTCCGCGCCGTGACGCGCAACCTGCTCCCGGTGCAGACCCCGACGACCGACGAGCAGGTCCTGATGACGGGCATCGCGGCGGCCGAGTTCGACTACTACGACGGCACCCAGTGGGCCACGGCGTGGGACTCGACGCAGACCTCCACGCTGCCCTCGGCGATCCGGTTCAGCCTGACGCCCGCCTCCGGCGACGCCTCCCAACCGGCCACGCCCGTCACCCTCGTGGTGCCGGTCCTGGTCGCCACCAAGACCAGCGCCCAGACCGCCGCCCAGGCGATGGCCAGCGGAGGCACCTGACATGACGCGCCCCTCCCACTGCCGGGAAACCGGCCTCGCCAGCGAGCGCGGATCGGTCCTGATCGTCGTGATGGTGATCTGCCTGGGGCTGGTCACGCTCCTGCTTTACTTCGCCGATGCGGTGAACTCGGAACTGCAGGCCTCGGCCAACCGCGTGGCGGAGATCGAGGCCCGGCAGGCCGTGGCGGGGGCCACACGCTATGCGGCCCACGTCCTCAACAACTATGCGATCGACGGGGTCGTGCCCAACAGCGGCATCGTGCCCGACCCGACCCAGGACTATTACTCTGAGGCGCTGAAGGTCGGGGACGACGCGGCCGGCAACCCCCAGTTCTGGTTTATCGGCCGCGACCCAAACAATCCGCCCGCGACCAAGCTCGTATTTTCCCTGGTCGACGAGGCGTCGAAGCTCAACCTCAACACGGCGACGGCGACGATGCTGGAGAACCTGCCCCTGGCGAATATGACGGCCGATTTCGCCACCGCGATCGTGAACTGGCGGACCCGCTCGCAGTCGAACAGCAGCTCGACCGCCAGCGAGTACTCGACGCTCGACCCGGCGCGGGTCAACAAGGCGGCCCCCTTCGAGTCCACCGATGAGCTCCGCCTCGTCTATGGCGCCACGCTGGACCTGATCCTCGGCGAGGACACCAACCGCAACGGCGCCATCGACCCGAACGAGGACGACGGCGACACCACGGCGCCCCATGACAACCAGGACGGCCAGCTCCAGCCGGGGATGCTCGAATACGTCACGGCCTTCAGCAACCAGCCGAACACGACCCTCGCCGGGGGTGCGCGCCTGAACATCACCACGGCCCAGGGCCGGGCGCGCCTGGCAAACCTCCTGACCGGCAAGGGCATCACCGCCGGCCGGGCGGCGACCATCGTCCGGAACACGGGGCAGGGGACCTTCACGAGCGTGGCGGACTTCTATCTCACGAGCCGGATGACCGCCGCCGAATTCGCGTTGATCCACACCTCGGTCACGGCCGGCACGGGCACGGCGGTCCAGGGCCTGGTCAACGTCAACACCGCGAGCGAGGCGGTGCTCGCCTGCATCCCCGGCATCGGGCTCAACAGCGCCCCGACCGTGGTGGCCTATCGCCTGGCCAACCCGACCGCGCTCACCTCCTTCGCCTGGCTTTCCTCGGTCATCAGCGCGGCCTCGTTCCGCCGCGCCGGGCCCTATATCACCGACCAGTCCTACCAGTTCTCCGCCGACATCGCGGCGGTCGGCCGCTACGGCCGTGGCTACTGCCGGGAGAAGGTCGTCTTCGACACGAGCCTCGGGATTCCCCGGATCATCTACCGCCAGGACCTGAGCTCCAGCGGCTGGGCCCTCGGGGCGGAGATCCGCCAGGACCTGAAGACCACCGGCACCCTTTAGAAAATGAAACTCACCCTGAAGAAGCCGCCACAGTCCGTCCTGGGGCTTTCCCTCGCCCACGGGCAACTGCGCGCCGCCCTCGTGTCGCGCTCCAAGGGCAGCTGCGAGGTCGTCAAGACCGCCGCCGCGCCGCTGGCGCTGGACCTCCTCCATCCGGAGGCCGACCTGATCGGCCGCGAGATCAGGAACCAGCTCGATGCCGCGGGGATCCATGAGCGGAACTGCGTGATCGCCGTGCCGGCCGACTGGGTCATGAGCCAGCATACCCGGCTGCCGGTCCTGGCGGCGGAGGACGTGGACAGCTTCCTGCAGCTCGAGGCCGAGAAGGGCTTTCCCTGCGACGCGGCCCAGCTCCAGATCGCGCGTTCAGTCCAGCGGGCGGGCGACGTCACCTATGTCTCCCAGCTGGCCGTGCGCAAGGAGCAGCTGAACCAGCTGTCCCATGTCGCCAAGGCGGCCGGCCTGAAGCCGGTGAGCTTCTCCCTGGGCCTGGCGGCGCTGCCCGGCGTGATCGGGGCGGGCGGCGAGGGCCGGATCACGGTCGCCCTCGAGGCCCACGGGGCGGCCCTGGTTGCCTCCGCGGGCGGCGGCCTGGCGGCCTTCCGCACCTGCGAGGCCACGATTGAATCCGAGGCGGGCGAGAAGGTCGTCAACGGCGGCGCCGTCGCGCGCGAGCTCCGGATCACCTACGAGCAGGTCCCGGCCGACCTGCGGGGCGGGCTTCGCCGGCTGCGGCTGTGCGGCGAGGAGCCCCTGGTCCGCCAGCTCGCGGAGCGCCTGGGCGACTGGGCCCGCGAGGCGGGGCTGGCGCTGGATGCCGGGCGGCCGGGAGAGGAGGCCCTGCCGGCGCTCGTCGCCCGGAGCGTGGCGACGCAGTGGCTGGAACCGGCCGGGTCCCGGATCGAGTTCCTGGCGCCGCGGCCCGGCAAGATCGAGCTGCTGGTCGCGCGCTACAATGCCAAGCGCCTGGGGACGACCCTGGCCGCGGTCGGCGCGGTGGTGGTGATCACCATGCTCGTCTTTCTCTGGCAGGAAATCCGGCTGGTCTCGCTCCGCTCCGACTGGGCGGGCATGCAGCGCCAGGTCACGACCCTCAAGGCCGTGGAGGACCGGATCAGGGACAACCGGGCGTGGTACGACCACTCCCTGCCCGACCTGCGCATCCTGGCGGGGGTCACGCGGGCCTTCCCGGAAAACGGCAGCCTGACGGCGCGGACGGTCACGGTCCAGAAGGCGGCGGCCGTCACGACGGTCAGCGTCAGCGGCACCGCCCGGGACGACCAGGCGCTCCTGCGGACGCAGGACAACCTGAGGAAACTGAAGGAGGTCCAGGGCCTGAAGGTGGAGAACATCAGCGGCAAGGCGCCGTCGAAGCAATTTACCCTGACCTTTCGCTGGACCGGAGGTGGCTCATGAAGATCGACATGCCCAACCGCCAATTGCTGCTCATCAAGATCGCCGCGGCCGGCCTCGGCCTGCTGATCCTCAACACGGTGGTGATCTCGCCGCTGGGCGACCTCTGGACCGAGCACGCGGACGAGATCGCGCGCCTGAAGACCTCCGTGGCGGAGGGACGCAACCTGATCACGCGCGGTCCCGGCCTGCAGCGGCACTGGACGGAGATGCAGGCCGCGGCGCTCCCGCGGGACCCGGCGCAGGCGGAACACGACGTCATCGGCAATTTTGAGACGTGGAGCCGCGCCACGGGCGTCGACCTCGGCTCGGTCAAGCTGCTGTGGAAGCACGCGACCACCGACGACACCTCGCTGCTCGAATGTCGGCTGGACGCCACCGGCACGCTCACGGCCCTGAGCCGGTTCCTCTTTGAGGTCGAGCGCTCGCCGCTCGCGCTGCGGGTGGAATCCAACGAGCTGCTCTCCCGCGACGAATCCGGCCAGCGGCTGACCCTCAGCCTGATTGCGACCGGCCTGCGACTGTCCCCCCTGGAGGCCAAACGATGAAACGAATTTCGCAATGCGAAATGAAGCGCGCCGAAGCCCAACGGGCGAAGGCGGGCCACCGTCTAACCGCCGCCGTGTTCGCGGGCTTCTTCCTCGCCGCCGCCGGCCTCGCCCAGGCGCCCGCCCCCGCCGCCGCTCCCGCGGTGACCTTCAGCGCGTTCCAGGTGATCGGGAACTACAACATCTTCAACGCGGACCGGGTGGGCTACATCCCGGGCACGGCCCAGGTCCGCGTCGACACGATCACGCTGGTCGGGACGCTGCAGTCCGAGCGCGGCCGGGTCGCCCTCTTCGACAGCTCGGACCGCGCCTATCGCAAGGGCTTCCGCGAGGGGGAAAAGGTCGCCGAGTTCACGGTCACGCGGATCGCGGACGCCAGCGTCGAGCTGACGCGCGACGCCAAGCCGGTCTCGCTGGCGCTCGGCCAGCAGCTGCGCCGCCCGCCGGGCGGAGCCTGGACGGTCGGCGCCGCCTCCCGCCGGGCCGAGACGACCGCCGCGCCCGCGCCCAACCTGGCGCCGGCCCCGGCGCTGCCCTCCGACCTTACCGATCCCGTCAGACAACTTATGGAGCAAAGACAGAAACTACTGAAACAATGAATACCACCCTATCCAAGCTGACCGTCGGACTCGCCCTCGCCGCGCTGGCCAGCCCCGCCTGGGCCCAGGACAACTCCCCCGCGCCGGCGGCCGACGCCCCGTCGGCCGGGCGCAGCGGCGCGGAGCCGGGCCTGCGTTTCAATTTTCGCGGCGCCCCGCTCGAGACGGTGCTGAACTACATGAGCGAGGCCGCCGGCTTCGTGGTGGTGCTGCAGACCCCCGTCACCGGAACGGTGGACATGTGGAGCGCCCAGCCGGTCTCGCGGGCGGAGGCGGTGCAGCTCCTGGGGATCGCGCTGAACAAGAACGGCTACGGCCTGAGCGTCGAGGGTCGCACCCTGGTGGTGTCGGCCAAGGACGACGCCAAGAACCAGAACATCCCCATCCACACCGGCAACGACCCGGCGGACATCCCGATGACGGCGCAGGTCGTCATGCAGATCATTCCGCTGCGGCACATCGACGCGACGCAGGCGGCCAAGGACCTCGCGACCATGATCCCCAGTTCGTCGACCCTGACGGCAAACCAGGATAGCAACTCCCTGATCGTCACCGACACGGAGACCAACATCCACCACATCGTCGAGATCGTGTCGCAGCTGGATGGCTCGATCGATACCATATCGACCACGCAGGTATTCCACCTGAAGAACGCGGATCCGGTCGAAATGGCGACGCTGATCATGAATCTGTATGGCACGCCGTCACCGACCGCAGTCAACGGCGGGGGCCAGAACCGGGGCGGCGGCTTGCTGGCGGCCTTGGGCGGCGGCGGCTTCGGTGGTGGCGGCTTCGGTGGTGCTGCGGGTGGTGGCGGCGGTCGCGGCGGCAACGGTGGTTTTGGCGGTGGAGGCAACGGAGGCGGTGGTCGCGGCGGCAATGGCGGGACCGGCAGGTCCGGCGGCCGGACGGTTCCGGTCGTGGCGGTCGCCGATCCGCGCACCTACTCGGTCGTGGTCACGGCCGCAAAGGAGCAGCTCCCCGACATCGCGGAGATGATCAACCGGCTCGATTCCGACTCCGGCCGCAAGCAGCAGGCCTACACGATCAACATGCAGAACGCCGATGTGCAGCAGGTGCAGCAGATCCTGCAGAATCTCTTCCAGAGCAGCACCTCGCGGTCCTCGGCCTCGACCCAGGCCGACCCGCTTAACAATCGCGCGACGACCAACGCCCAGTCGGCGAACACGGCCCCCGCGCTCAACCTGGGCAGCTCCTCGACGACGGGCCGGTAAGGCGCGTCAACCCTTCAATCACCAAGAACCTATTCCTATGAACTCACGTAATTTCTTCTCCAGCCTTCGGCCGATCTGCGGTGCGGCCCTGCTTCTCCTCGGCGCCGGCCATGCGCTGGCCCAGGGTGGCGGCGGTGGCGGCCGGCCGGGCGGCGGCGGTGGTGGTGGTGCCGGCGGCTTCGGAGGCCTGGGCGGCTTTGGCGGTGGCGGCCTGGGCGGCGGCGGTCTGGGAGGCGGCGCGGGCGCGGGCAGCGCCAGCGCCACGCGTAACTACACGAACTCGACCACGGTGGGCGACGCCGTGATCTCCAGCGACATGGAGTCGCGCAACCTGATCGTGGTCACCGATCCCAAGACCTTCCAGATCATCAAGTCGATCGTGGCCGACCTCGACAAGCCGCGGCCGCAGGTCCTGATCGACTGCGTCTTTGTGCAGGTCACCCACAACAACGAATTGGATCTCGGCACGGAGATGACCTACAAGGGGCCGATTTCCATCAAGACGAACCCCACGGGCACGGCCACGAGCCAGTTCGGCCTCGGCCTCGCGGGCGCGGCCAATGCCGCGGTCCCGGACCTCGGCACCGGCCTCCTGGCGCAGCCTGGGAGCACGACGACCGCAAATTCGGGCGTGACCAGCACCAACGGCGCCTTCTACAGCCTGGTCGGCCGTGACATAAACGCCACCATCCATGCGCTGGCTGCGGTCAACAAGACGGAGGTCCTCTCCCGGCCTTCGGTTCTCACCCGCAATAACCAGCAGGCCACGATCCTCGTGGGCCAGACGATCCCGATTATCACGAGCTCGACGCCCAGCGCCCTCACGGGCGTGGCGACGAACACGGTCACGCAGCAGGATATCGGCATCATCCTCAAGGTGACGCCCTTCATCACGGCGGAGGGCAATGTGGAGATGATCCTGGACCCGGAGATCTCGTCCCTGAGCTCCCAGAGCGTCCCGATCGCCAACAACGTGAGTTACCCGGTGATCAACAAGATCTCGGCCGACACGGTCGTGGTCACGCCCAACAACCAGACCGTCGTCATCGGCGGCCTGATGCAGACGCAGAAGACCTCGACGGAAAACAAGATCCCCCTCCTGGGCGACATCCCGATCCTGGGCTATGCCTTCAAGTTCAAGACCAGCAACACCACGAAGACCGAGCTCATCATCTTCCTGACCCCGCACATCATCCGCGACCCCGCCGACATGGCGAACCTGACGATCGAGGAGAAGGGGCGGATGGAATTGACCCCAAAAGCATTTGGCAACGACGAGTTGGCCAAGTATGGTCTCGCCCCTAAGTAAGCTTTGGCGCGAGGAATGAGCCCGGCAGCGGCCGGCCTTCCTCCTGCCTCCCATGCGCTGGCCGACTGCACTTCGAAGATGGATTGTCCCGATCGCACTGGTCGGAGGCGGGCTCGCCGTCTGCGCCTGGCAGGCGGAGGAGCACCTCCGGTTTAAGCGCGCCTCCGAGGACGCCCTGATCAAGCGGGGCCGCGACATCACCTCGACCCTGGGGGTCGTCCTGCGCTCGCAGCGCCGCTTCGGGCTGATTGTCGCCAAGGAGCGGGTGGAGCCGTCGCTGCAGGACCTGGTCCAGCCGGAGGAGCTCGAGTCGATCGCGATCATCTCGGTCACCGGCGAACCCCTGGCCAGCGCCGGACGTGCCCCGAATCTCGGGCCGGACGTCATCAGCGGGGGGGGAGTGCACTGGGGCACCCACACGCTGACGATGATGAATCTCATGGATCTCGGTTCCGGCGGCGCCGAGGACGGATCCCACCCGGTGACCGCGATCGTCATGTCGGACGACGAGCGCCGGGCGGCGTTTGGCTCCGGCGGCCGGCGGCCCCGGGGGGACGGCAACGGCCCGCCCCCGGACGCGCCCGCCGCCGCGGCGGCCCCTGGCCCGCCCCGTCCGCCCGGCTCGACGGACGAGCGCCCGCCCCGTTTCACCCTGGGCCGGCCGCGGGGGATGACCGACGAGCAGTACCAGTCGATCATCCACCAAAACGGCGCCCACGGCCTGGTCATCTCGGTCTCGACCGACCAGATGAACCTGAAGATCCGCAGCGACCTCCTCCTGCGGTCGCTGGTCAGCCTCCTCGCCATGGGCGCCGCCGTCATCTCGAGCATGGCCTGGCGCGACAGCCGCCGGAACGCCGAATTGCAGATGCGGCTCATCCGCGCGGGCGAGATGAACACCCACCTCAAGGCGATGAACTTCGCCGCGGCCGGGCTGGCCCACGAGACCCGCAACCCCCTGAACCTGATCCGCGGCTTCGCCCAGATGATAGCGATGCAGGAGACCGCGCCCGCGCTCAAGGCCCACGCCTCCCAGATCATCGAGGAGGCCGACCGGGTGACGGTGCAGCTGAACGAGTTCATCAACTACTCGAAGCCCCGCGAGGCGCACCTGGCGCCGGTCGAGGTCAAGCGGCTGGTGGCCGACGTCGCCCGCACGCTGCTGCCCGACCTCGAGGAGAAGCGCATCCAGCTCGTCCAGCCGGAGGCGCCCTGCCTCATCGAGGCGGACGAGCCGCTGCTCCGGCAGGCGCTCTTCAACGTGCTGCTGAACGCCTCGCAGGCCGTCGCGCCCGGCGGGCGGATCCGGGTGGAGACGACCGCGGTCGGCCCGCGCGAGGCCGTGCTCGAGATCAGCGACGACGGCCCCGGGGTGCCGGAAGGCGAGCGGGAGAACATCTTCAAGCCCTACGTGACCATGCGGCAGAAGGGCGTGGGCCTCGGCCTGGCGATCGTCCGGCTGATCGCCTCCGCCCACCGCTGGGAGGTGGCCTGCGTCGCGAACGAGCCGCACGGGGCCAGGTTCCGCTTCAGCCGCCTGCGGATCGCCGCCCCCCGCGCATGAAGGAGGCCGCCGCCTCATCCGTCCCGCTCCTCATCGTGGACGACGACGCGGGGCAGCGCAGCCTGCTCGAGACCTTTCTCCGCTCCCGGGGCTACCGGACCGAGACCGCCGGATCGGGCCGGGAGGCCCTGCAGATGCTGCAGGCGAAGAAATTCGCCATGATGATCAGCGATGTGCGGATGCCGGGCATCTCCGGCATCGAGACCCTGCGGCGGGTGCGCCAGGAGCAGCCGACGCTGCCGGTGCTGCTGGTCACGGCCTTCGCGGACATCCGGACCGCGGTCGCCGCGATGCGGGATGGCGCGGTCAACTACCTGGCCAAGCCGATCGACCTGGACGAGCTCATCGCCTCGGTACAGTTCGCCACGGACCGGCGCGTCGCCCGGCCCGCGGCGGCGAAGGACGCGGGCGAGCTGCCCGCGGGCATCATCGCCGCCAGCCCGCTGATGCAGGCGGTCTACCGCGACGCCGCGGTGATCGCGCCCTCGGCCACCCGCGTCCTGATCACGGGCGAGAGCGGGGTGGGCAAGGAGGTCGTGGCCGAGCTGATCCACGCCTGGAGCCCGCGCGCCGCCGGCCCCTGCCTCAAGGTCAACTGCGCGGCGATCCCGGAGAACCTCCTGGAGAGCGAGCTCTTCGGTCACGAGAAGGGCGCCTTCACCGGCGCCGTCCAGCAGCGGATCGGCCGCTTCGAGGAGGCGAACGGCGGGACGATCTTCCTCGATGAGATCGGCGAGCTGCCGCTTTCCCTCCAGGTGAAGCTGCTGCGGGTGATCCACGACGGGTCCTTCAGCCGGATCGGCTCGAACCGGGCGCTGCACACCGACGCGCGCGTGCTGGCCGCGACCAACCGGGACCTCGAGGCGCAGATCGCCGCCGGGAAGTTCCGGGAGGACCTCTTCTACCGGCTGAACGTGATGGAGCTGCCCATCCCGCCGCTGCGGGAGCGCCCGGAGGACATCATCCCGCTGGCGACCTTTTTCATGGGCAAGTTCTCGCAGCAGAAGGCGCGGTTCTCCGCCGCCGCGACGGCCTGCCTGCGCCGCTACCGCTGGCCGGGGAACGTCCGCGAGCTGCGGAACGCGATGGAGCGGGCCGCGCTCCTGTCCCGCAGCGACGTGGTCCTGCCCGAGCACCTGCCCAGCCGGGTCGTGGCCGGGGCCAATGCCCAGCCGGAGGAGGCGGCGGACGCCGTCCAGCTGGAGCAAATCGAGCGCGAGGCCATCCTGAAGGCCCTGCGCAAGAACAACTACAACCGGACCGAGACCGCCCGGGAGCTGGCGATCAGCCGGCGCGCCCTCACCTACAAGCTGCAGCGCCTGCGGGCGGAGGGGGTTTCGATCGATCCGGTCGAGCCCGCTCCCTGAGCTCCCGGCTGCTTCCACCCCTGCTCCCGCCCGCCATGAAAATATCCCCGGTCTCCGCCCTGGCCGTTCTCGCCCTGCTCGCCGGCTGCGCCCGGGCGCCGGACGACGCCGCGCTCAATCGCGAGGGCGCCGACCTCCGGCAGCGCGAGGCCGCGCGGGACGCGGGTTACCGCCGCGACGTGCAGGCCCTCCAGGCGACCACCGACCGCCTCCAGCGGGAGTTTGACGCGCTGGCGAAGAAGCAGAAGGAAGACAGCCTCCAGGTGTATGCCGACGTCATCAAGGCGATGCGCGGCGTCCTGGACAACTTTGACGACAAGCTCAACCGGCTGGGGGCGAGGAACGACTCGAACGTCGAACTCCTGAGGACGGAGGTGCGGGCCCTGCGGGCGGACCTGAACGCCAAGGCCGATGTCGTGCGGCTGATGGAGCTCAAGAACCGGACGCTGGGCGAGGACGAGGACCTGACCGGGGCCCCGGCGGGCGTGCCGCTCAAGAACCAGCTGGGCGAGCTCGGCCGGCTCCTGGTGGCGGAAACGGAACTGGAGACGCCGGGCGGCCTGGCGCCGGCCGAGGCCAAGGGCACGTTCGAGAAGCGGATCCTCGACCTCGAGGACAACGTCCAGGCCATCGACGCCCGGCTCAGGCTCAACAATCCCTGAGCCCGGGCGGCTTCAGGACTTGGTGGGTGCCGCGGGCGGCGCCTCGAATCGGCCCTGGTCGTCGAGCTCGAGCCGGAGATAGTCGTAGACCACGCCGCTGGTGAGGTCCCCGGCGGGCACGGTAAGCTGCAGCTCGTTTTCGCCCGCCTTCAGCTTCGCGGCGTCAAACTTGAGGGTCTGTTCCTGCCACACGCCCTTGTCGGTGTTGTAGCGGAGGGCATTGGTGCTCACCGGGTGGATGTCTCCGACGTTCCTGCCATTGACGGCGACGCCGAGCTGGAAGGTGTCGGCGCCGGCCAGCGCGATCCGCAGGGCGGCTGTGCCCTGGCCGGCCTTGTCGAGGTTGAACTTGATGGTCCAAGTCGTGGCCCGGCCGCGGCCGTAGACCGTCCACGGGTCCGTGCTGCCGTCGGCCCCTGTGATCCCGGTCTTGAGCCAGCCAAAGCGCTGGTTGGCGGGATCCTTTGCCTCGGGATTGATCCAGGCGGTCGATTCCCCATGCGGCACCTGCTCGAAGAACCAGTCCTTATGGTAGTCGCTCTTCCCGATCGTATAGGTGATGTCGTTGGGGAACAGCAGGGGATAGCGCAGGCCCCAGCCCCACAGCCAGTAGTCCGCGCCGTCGCCCTTGAAGAACTTGCCGCCGGTGCGGTCGGGATAGCCGATCTCCCACACCTGCCGGCCGTAGCGCACGGGTTTCCATTCGATCCTTCCGAGGTCGAGGTCCTGCCCCGCGGCCACGGTGATCTTCGCCTGGGCATACTCGCCGAGGACGCCGTCCGCAAAGGCATGCAGCGTGTAGGTGCCGGGGCGCACATTGGTGATCGTGAATTTCCCATCCTCGGTCCCGTCATTCCAGAATTGGTAGTGCTTGGCGTCATGCACCCAGTCCCGGGGCGGGGGGGTGAAGCGGCCGCGGCCGCCAAAGCCGCGGCGGGGACCGCCGCCGGGGGCACCGGCAAACTGGCCGGGCGCGGGTCCGCCCGGGGGCGGCGCCGGGAAGGCGCGCGGGGTGAAGGGCAGCGGGGGAAGATCGGGATAAGCCAGGCCGACGGTCAGGTGGGGCAGGGCGTTCGTGGTCGCCTGCGAATCGTCGAGCACCAGCTGCCCCGTCACCCGGCCCCGCTCGCTCTTGTGCGGGTAGTCGACGCCGTTGACCCAATCATAGGGCCACTTGCCCTTTTCCACCTTCGCCTGACGGAGGGCGTCCTGCCAAAGGGCGGTGCCGTTGTTGTGCCAGGCGGGCGGCACGGTGGGATCGCCCGCGGTCGCTGCGAGGGTGTCGATGTCGGCCTGGCTGGGAGTCTGGAATTGGTCGAGGGCGTTGACGTAGACATAGATCGGGCCGACCACCTTGCTCCACGCCTCGCCCGCCGCGACATTGCAGGAGGCGCCGCCGCCGTAGTGGGTGCCGCGCCAGTAATCGAGGATGATCGGGTCGGGATTCCCGTTGTCGCCATAGTGGCAGTCCAGCTCCTGCTTGGTGGCCCCGCCGCTGAGGTACTCGATCGTGGGATTGATGAACCAGATGCCGACGTGGTCCCGGGTGCTCGACCAGCCGTAGGCCGGCACCTTGTACTGCACGGCATTGTAACTGTACTTGTGCTCCACGGAGTTCCGGTAGACGCCCTGGCTCATGATGCGCTGCTCCTTGGCGTGGACGACCGCGCCCTTGCCCCAGTCGAGCGGGGCGCACTCCAGCATGTTGCGGTCGGCGTCCACCGAGAGCCAATTGAAGGTCTGGCTGATGAAGGTGATGAAGCGGCTCTCCGGCACGTTGAGCGGGCCGTAGCCGGTCGGGTGGGAAAAAATCGCGTAGGTGTAGACCCCGCTTTCGCCGCGGCCCAGGGCATAGCGGATCTCCAGGTCGCAATTGATCATGCCGCCCGGCGCCCCGCCGGGGGAGCCGCCCGACAGCCCGGCCTTCGGGTCGCCCTTGGTGACGCCTTTGACCGAGACCTCGGCGCGTTCGCCCCCGTTGGCCGACGGGTCGATCGTGAGCGACTGCGTCAGGCCTCCGACCTTGGCCGCGCCGGATGGGTTTTGCTCCCAGATGCCGCCCCCTCCTCCCTGGTCATGGCCCATCGTCTCCAGGCCCCGGTAGACCAGGGACTCGAGGAAGCCGGTCCGCTTGCTGATGCGCGCAGTGACGATCCCGTTGTCGAGGGTGAACGTGGCGTCGTCCTGCTTCACCGTCACCGGTGCGCCGGCCGCGGGTCTGGCCAGCCGGGGCGCGGGCGGGCCGCTGTCGGCGGAGCGGAAGGGCCCGACGCAGCCGGCGAGGAGGGCGGCGAGGAGCAGGGCGAAGGATCCCCGGGCGGGGCGGAAGGGGGAAATTCTCATGGGAAGGCGCGCGGCACGGGTTCGGCGGACTGTTAGGCAAGACGCGCCCACGCCAAGATCGATGCAACAAGATGTTAGGCTCGATTGACGCCGGTCCTGGCCCCAATTTGGCGACCCCAAACCCCGCTTGAGACTGCCCAACCCATGACCCTCCACCGTTCTTCCCCCTTCCTTGCGCTGGCGACGGCGGCTTTGCTCCTGGCCGGCTGCGCCGGGACTCCGGCCGTCAAGACCGCCGCCGCGCCGGCCGCCGCGTTGCCCCGCTTTGTCATCACGGATTTCGGGGCCGTGCCCGGGGGAATCACCCTGAACTCCGCCGCCATCCAGGCCGCCATCGACCGGGCCGGCGCGGCCGGGGGCGGCGTGGTGGAAGTGCCGAGCGGGACGTTCCTCAGCGGTTCGATCTTCCTCAAGCCGGGCGTGGAACTCTATCTGGACGAAGGCGCCGTGCTGCTCGGGTCGCGGCGAATCGGGGATTATCCGAAGCTGCGGACCCGGATCGAGGGGCACTTTGAGGCTTGGCCGCTGGCGCTCGTCAACGCCCAGAACATGGACCGCGTGCGGATTTCCGGGAAGGGCGTCCTCGACGGCGACGGCGAGATCTACTGGCAGGCCTTCTGGCAACGCCGGAAGGAAAATCCGCAGTGCACCAATCTCGAGGTCGAGCGCCCCCGACTCATGTTCATCGACCGGTGCAGCGACGTCCGGATCAGCGGGCTCGCCCTGCGCAATTCGGGCTTCTGGAACCTCCATCTTTACCGCTGCCATGACGTCGTCGTCGACGGCCTCACCATCACGGCCCCGACGACCGGCCCGGTGCGGGGACCCAGCACCGACGGCATGGACCTCGATAGCTGCCGGGACGTGACCGTCCGCCACTGCCGGATCGCGGTCAACGACGACAACATCGCGCTCAAGGGCAGCAAGGGCCCGCTGGCCGACCACGACGCCGACAGCCCCCCCGTCGAGAACATCCTGATCGAGGATTGTGAATTTGGCGACGGCAACGGCATGGTCACCTGCGGGAGCGAGGCGACGATCGTCCGCCACGTCACCGTCCGGAACTGCCGGATCACCGGCCGGACCAACCTCCTCTGCCTCAAGCTGCGCCCCGACACGCCCCAGGACTACGAGGACATCACGATTGACGGGATCCAGCTCAGCGGGGGAACCGGGCGGCTCCTACAGATCGCGCCCTGGCGGCAGTTCTTCGACCTCGAGGGCCACGCCCCGCCGACCCAGCGGATCAGCCACGTGACCATCCGGAACGTCACCGGGGACTTCCGCTCCTTCGGCACCCTGCGCGGGAATCCGGGCGACACGCTCGGCGACATCACCCTGGAAAACGTCGACGTCAGGCTGACCGATCCCCGCCTGGTCCTTGGGCAAACGGAGAATCTCGTCTTCCGGAACGTGCGGATCAACGGGGAGCCGGCGTCCGTACCCCGGTCGATCCCCTGACCTGAAATTCGGAAGGTTTGCCGGGGCATGGCATATCGCGTGCTGCTGGCCGTCCGTGAAATCCGCGCTGTCTTCCGGACTGCGAGTTGCCCTGCTGGGCCTGGCAATCGCCGCGGCGGCGAAGGCCGCGGCGCCGGCGGTGGCCGCCCTGCCGGACGATCCCGCCTGCACGGCCGACGATCGCAAGTTCATTGCGCGGACCTTCGAGCTGGCGCACGCTTCCACGCTCAAGGGCGATGGGGGCCACGGCGCCATCCTCGTCAAGGACGGCAAGATCCTGCTCGAATTTTCATCCGCGACCGTCTCGACCGGGGACACGACGAAACATGGCGAAACCGGCCTCATCTCGCTCGCGAGTCGCCAGTCCGGCCTGGCCATTTTTGAGGGCGCAACGCTCTACACGAGCGAGGAACCCTGCATCATGTGCTGCGGGTCGATCCGCAGCGCCGGCATCCACCGGATGGTGTACGGGGTCACGGCCCTGCAGGCCCAGCG